>NZ_QMED01000020.1 GCF_003286125.1 Algibacillus agarilyticus | reverse complement strand
ATTCGTTTTAGGTTGTCAACCGTTTGAAGACGCAAACCTTCGACATCCGTTCCATCCGATTTCCATGCCTTATGAAACTCTTCTATACGCCAACGTAATTCGTAATATCTGACTAATCGCTGCGCATCTTCAGCATTCTTAATCGTTTCATTCGTATATAATACCCAGCGCAACGCTTCTTTATCATCACTGTCTTTTTCGTCACAAATAATCACATTACACGTCAACGAATCAGCTCCCTCTGCTCGTTTAGGTTTGCCAATCGTTATTGATTGATAGTTCAGAGTCATTTTGGCTTGCCTAGCGGGACGATTTCCTCGTTGTGCGATATCCACGGTATAACAGCACTGTCCAATGACATCTTCACTCAATTTAGATAGCTTGCCTCGTGGTTCTAGTAAATTTCTATTGGCCTTGGCTCTGACTAGATATCGATGCGCATGTGTATGATGGTAATTTAAGTATTCGTAAATGTCGGCCTCTCTATCACAGACGTCAATAATATTGCTTACATTACTGGCTCTGGCTTTTACCGATTCAAAACACTTCATCCAAACAGAAGATTCTTTATCTTCAAACTTACGTCTTTGCTGCTCTTCTCGAGTGCCTTTATTTTTATTTTCTCTAAACCAGTATTTTTGATTAGCCAGTCCAATCGTTTTTTCTGATTGAGCATCAAGGAGCAAAGTCGAATGAACATGCAATGAACGTTTTCGACTGGTCTTTGTTTTTGAGTTGCTCACGTTACCTAACTTACTAGCTACACTATGCTCATAACTCAGTTCCGTGGTGTCTTGAATAGCAAGAACTAAAGGAGAGTCTGGCAAGAGCTGACAGGTATGCGAATATCCAGACTCGGCAATATCATCCGGGCAGATAGCGTCGTTACGGATAAAACGATATGCAGCTTCAATGTGAGCGGGACTATCACAGGATTTAACAATGGAATCTCCAACATTATTGGATAGGTCCGATGCTAATTGTGTTAACCGACGAGTCCTGCGAGGGTCTCCTAAATTAGCATTGCCAAAAATCTGATTTGCCCATTGTTGCGAGGTAAGTTGCTGCATTGAAATTCATTACGAAACAGTATGTAATGGGTATTAGATCATATTTAACTCGCATTTAAAACTTGTGTATAAGAGACAGGGATGTAAGTACTTAGGTTTCGTCTGGAGCTAGAAACCTGTCCCTAAAACCCGATCGCTTTGACTATATATAATTTTCAATAGCGTAATCACGGTTCTCAATAAATGCACAAAGCTAGGTAAAATTTAGCTACGTTGTGATACTACCGGTTGATTTTTAACCGCCGTTACTGAGTTTTTGAACACGTATAGCGGCTCTGTTATTGACGATAATTAGTATTATTCTTCATTATGAATATATTCTTCAGAAAACTCGGTTTGTCTTTGTCTTTGTCTTTGTCTTTGTCTTTTATGCTATTGGCTTGCCCTACCCTTGGGTATGAAAAAACAATTAACCAAACGCTTAGTGTTTATTTTAATAGTCTAACGGCTTGTAAAACCGGACAAGTCACGATTCAAAGTACAATGTTATTTGCAGATTCAGAGCAAAGTATTAAACCCGACAGTGAAGTGTTACCAAGTGATCATGAAGTGATCGTACGTATTAATCATTGTGGTATAAAAGCCACATACTTAGCTTGGTTACGATACCAAAAGCCATGGTATACACTTTTATCGGTTAAGTTTATTAAGCAATAAAAAACCGCTAAGTTGATAAGCGGTTTTTATGTAAAGGTTTAAAGTGTTTATTACTGAAAATTTACATTTGTGATTGTAAATAATTTGGCAAGCCAAGCATTTTAATCAATCTAAGCTGTTGTTCTAACCAATGTGCATGATCGTTTTCAGTTTCTTCAAGTAAGGTTGTGAGCATATCGCGAGTCACATAGTCTTGCTCTGATTCACAAAGCAGAATAGTTTGTTTCAGTAAATTGCCTACCGCATATTCTACTTTTAAATCATTTTCTAACATGGTTGGCACATCATCACCGATCTGCAAACCATCTCGGGTAACCATATCTGGCTTACCTTCTAAAAAGAGAATACGCTCGATTAATAAAGAGGCATGCTGTCTTTCATCATCAGATTCATGCGATATGCGTTCGAATAGTTTACTTAATCCCCAGTCGTCGTACATACGAGAATGGATAAAATATTGATCCATCGCAGAGAGTTCATTAGCGAGTAATACATTCAATGCATCAATTACTTTAGTGTTACCTTTCATTATGCGTCTCCTGAAACTTGTGCTTGTAAATAATTTTGAATACCTAAATTGTCAATTTGATAAGCTTGTGTTTCAAGCCAATCTAAATGATTTTCTTCATATTCTAAAATCTCTTGAATAAGATCGCGTGATACGTAATCTTGTTCTTTTTCACAAATTGCTATCGCTTTCTTGAGTAAGGGGATTTGCTCTAATTGAAACTCGGTATCACAAGCGATCATTTCAACGGTATCTTCACCTATTTTTAAACTGCCTAAACGTTGCAAATTAGGCAATCCTTCCAAAAATAAAATACGCTCAATGAGTACATCAGCTTGTTTCATGTCTTTAATTGATTTTTTGTAGCACTTTTCATTTAGTGCCGACAGCCCCCAATTTTTATACATACGCGCATGTAAAAAAAACTGGTTAATTGAAGTGAGTTCGCTAGTTAAAACTTCATTAAGTAAAACAATGAGTTGGCTTTGGGTTTTCATGTGTTGCTCCTATCCATTTATTGGATTAGCAGATAATAATTTAATTCATCAATTGAGTATAATGAGAAATAGCATAAAATCAACTTTTTCTTTTAAAAACAATAACTTGTGAATATTAACTATTATCATTTATACCATGGTTATCAACCGTAATTCGATTCTAAAAAAAAGCCCAGCATAATAATGCTGGGCTATTTTATAAATTAGTTTGCATTAGGCTTGTGTGTTTACACCTGCAGCAGAAACCATAACCATTGCAGGTCTAACTAAACGACCATTTAATTCATAACCTTTTTGCATGACTGCGATAACGGTATTCGGTGGCACGTCAGGATTAGGAACCATTGACATTGCTTGATGCAATTCAGGGTTGAAGGTTTCACCTTCAGGGTTAACTTGTTTAACACCGTGTTTTTCAAGTGCATCAGTAAAACTTTTAAGCGTTAGTTCTACACCTTCTATCATCGGTTTTAAGTCGTCATTTTCTTTATCTGCACTTTCAAGAGCACGTTCTAAGTTATCAACGACAACAAGTACATCTGAGCTGAATTTCTCTAATGCAAATTTACGTGCTTTTTCAACATCTTGAGCTGAACGTCGACGAATATTATCAACCTCAGCTTTAGCACGCAAAACTGATTCTTGTTGGTCTGCAACGGTTCTTTCTGCAGCTGCTAATTGTTGTGTAAGTTTTTCAATTTGTAATTGTTCTTCACTTAATGCTTCAACTTCAACATTCTCAGCTGTTTCAACCACGACTTCTTCTTGCGCATCGTTATTGATATCTTGTTGATCATTGCTCATTTTAAAACTCCAATTTATTTCGACCTATCTCAGGTTATTCATTTCTGTATTTGACTTACTCATCGTTATAAGGTGAATAAGCTAGTAAATATGTTTAATGTTAAAGAGACCAAATGCTCCTTTTATAACAGCCAATTAATTTACTGTACGCAACAGTAACTTTTTTAAAGACAACTTTTGGCATATGTGGGGATTATTTTTAATGATTCAAGTCAAAAAATAAAATCGGTTTATTAATTACTTATTTTAAGGTTTATTTGTCTATTATTTGCCCATGTATTATTTTATAAATCAATTTTACAATTTACTTGTTGAAATCTAATTTTAATTTATTAAATCAGGTAAACTACTTACATTACAAAAAGTTGTTGAGCAATATGATTTCAAAATTCAAAACCGTCGGCTTAGTAGGAAAATCTAACCACCAAGGAACAACCGACACCTTAAAAAAACTCAACGCGTTTTTAACTTCATTTGATATAGAGGTTAAAATAGCGCACAAAACACACACTGACGATGAATACGCAAACCAAGAAATGTTATTTTCTTTTGGTAATTTATGCGATTTAGTGATTGTTGTGGGGGGTGATGGCAACATGTTAGGGGCTGCTCGTGCATTTTCTAAATGTGGTGTACCCGTGATCGGAGTTAATAGGGGTAACTTAGGTTTTTTAACTGATCTTAATCCCGAAGCTTTTGAGAGTGCATTAAAAAAAGTTCTTGCAGGTGATTATAAACTTGAAGAACGTTTTTTGCTCGATATTTGTTGTAAAAACCAAGAAGGCTGTGTTCGTTCAGGAAGCGCAGTTAATGAAGCCGTTTTACATTCAGGTCAAGTGGCAAGAATGTTAGAGTTCGAAGTGTTTATTGACGATACATTTATGTTTAGTCAACGGGCCGATGGTTTGATTTTATGCACACCAACAGGCTCAACTGCTTATTCACTTTCGGGTGGTGGTCCAATTCTGACACCGGGTTTAGAAGTTATTTGCTTGCAGCCAATGTACCCTCATTCATTATCGCATCGTCCTATTGTTGTAGATGCGCATTCGACTATTAAATTGGTGATATCAAAACCTCAAGTCAATATGGGCGTTTCTTGTGACGGTCATGCATCATTACCATTAGATAAAGGCGATGTTGTTGAAATTAAAATGCAAGAGCAAAAGCTCAAATTATTACACCCTAAAGATTATAGCTATTATAATGTGATCAGACGAAAGTTGAATTGGGGTAGCAAACTCTATTAATTTATATCCAATCGATTAATTAGAAAGCACACATTATTATATTAAAAAAATGCACAAACACTGTTGACACATACAGTGTTTGTGCAGTATAAATTATTACATATATTTTTATACAGTAGTTCACGAATATGCTAACTCAATTATATGTAAAAGATTTTGCCATTGTCGAAAATTTAGACATCGAATTTAATAGCGGTATGACAACCATTACCGGCGAAACTGGCGCTGGTAAATCGATATCAATAGATGCGCTAGGCCTATGTTTAGGTGATAGAGCCGATGCTAACATGGTTAGGCATGGCGCTGATAAAACAGAAGTGAGTGCGCGTTTTTCGATTACTAAAATACCTAATGCAATAAATTGGCTAGTAGACAACGAACTCGCAGATGGCTTGCCAAGTGACTGTATAATTCGCCGTATAATAAATTCTGAAGGTCGATCGAAAGCCTATATCAATGGTACACCTGTCCCCTTGCAGCAATTGAAACTCCTCGCTAATCATTTAGTTAATATTCATGGCCAACATGCGCATCAATTATTATTAAAAAATGATAATCAACTCGCATTGTTAGATGAATTTGCCTCACATTCTGATTTAATAACAAATACATTTAATGCTTATCAATACTGGTCTATGCAGCGAGCTGAACTAGCTAAATTAAAAAAGGCTGAGCAGCAACGCCAAGATAGATTACAACTTGTTGAGTACCAAGTGGCCGAACTAGACGAGTTTGCTATAGCGGAAGGTGAATTTGAACAATTAGAAGCAGAGCATAAAATACTCTCTAATGCCGTAGGACTCGTTAATGAGAGTCAATTAGCATTAACCATGCTTTTTGATAGTGATGAACACAGTGCTTGTAGTTTGGTGCAAAGTTTAGCGAATAAGTTATCTAATTTATCAAATATGGATGACTCACTGGTCCCTATTCAAACTTTGTTATCTGAAGCGTCGATCAACCTACAAGAAGCAAGCAGTGAATTACGGCATTATGTTGATGGTTTAGAACCTGATCCTGAACGGTTAATGCAGTTGGATACACGTATTTCGCAAGCCATGGATCTCGCACGTAAACACAAAACGACACCTGAAAATTTACATCAAGAACATTCAGCATTAACAATTGAACTTAAAGACATTCAATCGTCGAATGAGCTTTCAGTAACGCTTGAAAATGAAGTTAATGTAGCAGAAGCTCGTTATTGGGAACATGCAACTTTGCTCCACCAAGCACGATTTCAAGCCGCTGAACATTTATCTCAAGCAATAACAGAATCAATGCAAGCGTTAAATATGGCCCAAGCTCAATTTAAAATTGAAATTACACAATCAGGATCGCCAACTAAAAATGGTTCAGATAATATTGATTTTTTGGTTAGTGCTAATGTCGGTCAAGCATTGCAAACTATTGGTAAGGTCGCTTCAGGTGGTGAATTATCGCGGATCAGTTTAGCCATTCAGGTGATCACTGCAGAGCGAGTTTCGACGCCGACTTTGATATTTGATGAAGTGGATGTCGGTATCAGTGGAGCAACTGCTGCCATCGTCGGTAAGATGCTTAGAAAAATTGGTGAGAACACTCAAGTCATTTGTGTTACTCACTTGCCTCAAGTGGCAGCTTGTGGACACAATCAAATGCAAGTTCATAAAAACATGGATGAGCATCAAACACATACATCAATGCACTCACTTGATTCGCATGAACGAATTGAAGAGTTAGCGCGTTTATTGGGCGGTGATAAAATCACAGAAACCGCGATGGCGAATGCTCGAGAATTACTCATTGCTTAATAGCCCTCACCTTTCCTGATACAACTTCATACAACCCCCACTTAATTAAAGCG
The DNA here is from genome assembly GCF_003286125.1 of Algibacillus agarilyticus. Lineage (GTDB taxonomy): Bacteria > Pseudomonadota > Gammaproteobacteria > Enterobacterales > Alteromonadaceae > Algibacillus > Algibacillus agarilyticus. Next base: position 86,993 of record NZ_QMED01000020.1, on the reverse strand, counting down.
GGGGGATTGTTTTTTATAAATTCAAAACTATTTTATAAAGTGGCTGTAGCGAACACTTTGTTTTTAGTACAATATCAACATAATTAACTAAATAAGATAGAGTCATGTTATTTGTCGTATCACCTGCTAAAAACTTAGATTATGAATCGCCAACGCCAACAACTCAGTTTACTCAGCCAACGCTTCTTGATTATAGCCAACGCTTAATTGATATATGCAAAACATTATCACCACAAGAAATAGCAAGTTTGATGCACTTAAGTGATAAATTAGCAGGACTAAATGCAGCCCGTTTTGGTGAATGGCAACCACCATTTACCTCAGATAATGCTCGGCAAGCGCTTTTTGCATTTAATGGTGATGTATACACAGGCCTAGATGCAAGTTCGCTTTCTGATAAAAACATTGAATACGCGCAACAGCATTTAAGAATATTATCGGGTTTGTATGGCTTGTTAAAACCGCTGGATTTAATGCAAGCGTATCGGTTAGAAATGGGCACTAAATTAGCGAATGATGAAGGCAGTAACTTATATCATTTTTGGGGTGATGTGATCACAAATGAACTTAACACCGCAATCAGTAAAGTTAAATCAGACCACTTGATCAATCTAGCATCTAATGAATATTTTAAATCAGTAAAAATTAAATCACTCACAGCAAAAGTTATTACACCACAATTCAAAGATTGGAAAAATGGCCAATACAAAATTATCAGCTTTTACGCAAAAAAAGCGCGCGGTTTAATGGCTAGATACATGATAGAAAATGAAGTAAAAAGTATTGACGCTTTACTTAAATTTGATAGCGCTGGATATGGTTATAGTGAAGAGTTATCGACTGATGCCAACCCGGTCTTTATTCGGAATATTGCTGATAGTTAAAAGTGACTAAAATCAAAAAGCCACTTATAAAACATGATAAGTGGCTTTTAACGTTAATAACTCAATAAAAGTTATACGTCATAAGTCGTTGATGACGTATTGCCACCACGACCTGTCCAATTTGTATGGAAAAACTCGCCGCGCGCTTTATCTTTACGCTCATAGGTATGAGCACCAAAGTAATCACGCTGAGCTTGCAATAAATTTGCCGGTGAATTAGCGGTACGATAGCCATCGTAATAACTTAAAGCAGAAGATAAACAAGGCACTGAAACACCTTGTAATGTCGCTGTTGCAACAACTTCACGCCAACCTGTTTGAGTTCCACTTACCACTTTATTAAAGTAATCATCTAATAATAAATTTGATAATTCAGGATCAGTATCAAAAGCAGTTTTGATATTGTCTAAGAAAACAGAACGGATAATACAACCACCGCGCCACATTAATGCGATTGCACCGTAATCAAGCTCCCAATCATATTCTTTAGCGGCTTCGCGCATCACGGCATAACCCTGCGCATAAGAAACGATCTTGGACGCGAGTAAAGCTTGTTTTAAACTTTCCAAAAACGCCGCTTTATCGCCTGTAAAGGTAGGTTTTGGTCCAGCTAATACGCTTGAAGCTTGTACTCGTTCATCTTTTATGGCCGATAAACAACGGGCAAATACAGCTTCACCAATTAACGTTAATGGCACACCTAAATGTAATGCCGTTACACCTGTCCATTTACCCGTACCTTTTTGGCCTGCGGTATCTAAAATACTTTCGACTAACGGTTGGCCATCTTCTTTATAAGCTAAGATATCAGCTGTTATTTCAATTAAATAACTACTTAAATCGGTTGTATTCCAATCGGCAAACACCGCTTGCATTTCGTCGCCTGACATACCGAGTAAATCACGCATTAAAATATAGGCTTCACAAATTAATTGCATGTCGCCATATTCAATACCGTTGTGTACCATTTTTACAAAATGACCCGATCCGTCACTGCCAACCCAATCACAACAAGGAACGGTTAAGTCACCATTTTCATCGGCTACTTTTGCTGATATTGCTTGGAATATAGGTTTTAAATGTGGCCACGCTTCTTTTGCGCCACCGGGCATAATAGAGGGGCCTAAAAGTGCACCTTCTTCTCCACCTGACACACCACTGCCTACATATAATAAGCCTTGTGCTGCGAGTGATTTTGTACGACGGTTTGAATCTTCAAACTGACTATTACCACCATCAATAATAATATCGCCTTTTGAAAGGTGTGGGATAAGTTGCTCAATAAAATCATCAACCGGTTGACCCGATTTCACCATTAACATTATTTTTCTAGGTGTTTCTAGCGATGCTACTAAATTTTCTATCGAGTCCGCTCCGCGAATAGATTTACCCGCTGCACGACCATTTATGAAATTTTCGACTTTATTATAAGACCGGTTATAGGCAGTAACGGTAAAGCCTTTACTTGCCATATTTAGAATTAGGTTTTCACCCATAACGGCTAGACCGACTACACCAATATCAGATGTTTTTTTCATGTTTCTCCCCCGAGATAATGAATTGATATTCAGTTTTTAAACTGAAATAGACAACAAATTGCAAAGCAACTTGTTTATTAGAATTTGGATTAAATGCGCCATAAATAGGAATTACAGTTTATAGGTTTATATTTGTTGGCTATTAATAGCCAACAAATATAAGTAACCGTAATATTTATGGACTTTAAATTTTAGTTAAAAAGTCGCTAAATTTAGTTTTTTCTACGATTGCACCAGGGTGCTGAACAACAAAAGATGCAACGGTTGCGGCTTGCACAATCGAATCAGCAATTGATTTATTTGATAATCGTCCGGCCAAATAGCCCCCCGCAAAAGAATCGCCGGCTGCTGTAGAATCAACTTGCACGGGTGCTGGAGTAAAAGGTAGATGGAACACTTGTTGATGGTTTTGATAACCATATACACCTTGCGAACCACACTTTATTACTTGTTCTGATGTTGAGAATTGTTGTAAATATTCTGTAATTTCTTCAGGTGTCGTATGACCGAGCATGTCTTCGTGATCTTCTAAACCAGGGAAAACTAGATCACTAATTTTATATGACTCTTCTAACCAATAAATAGCTTCTGCTTTATCTTTCCACATTCTAGGTCGATAGTTTGGATCATAAGCAATGCGAGTACCGTTAGCTTTCAAATGCGTTAGCAGTTTAATAAGCTTATGTCTTTCTTCATCACTTAAAATAGCAAGTGATATTCCGCTAAAATAAGCAATATCAAGTTTAGGTAACTCATCATAATTGGTTACAGATTCATCTAACAATGTCATCATTTGGGTTGCAGCTGAACCTTTACGCCAATAACTGAAGCTTCTTTCACCCGTTTCATCAATACTAATAGCGTATATACCAATTTGTGCGGTTTTTGATGCAAATACAAATTGAGTATCAATTGCTTCAAGCTTACATTGCTCGATCATTTCTTGACTAAAGTTGTCTTCACCAACGCCAGAAAAATAAGACACATCTATTTCAGGGCTAATTCGTTTTGCATAGATTGCTGAATTATAGGTATCACCAGCATAATTTTTGAGTAAATTTGAATTAGATGTTGGTTTAAGTTCCAACATACATTCGCCAATAACGAATAAAGAAGCCATTTAAAATCCTAACGTAAAAGTTTAATACAATTTCATAATTGAAAAATACTCAAGCATTATCAACATTACCCCGAAAAAAACAACTAATTATAAATAATAATTATTGTATACATTACACAATAAACGTTATTTGAGGCCGTATTTAAAACCTATCAACCTTTTAGTTAAATATGAATTTATAAGTTTGTATTTGAATTACCGTGCATTTAGTGTATTATTGGTAAGCGCCTAATCAACCGACGTACTTACCTGCTGAATTTTACTGTTGCATAATTTTCTCATCGCATGCACAGGAGAAAATAAAATGACAGCGACAGAAAATACAACAAATAATCCAATTCAAGATCACCCTTTTTGGCGACAACATCTTGAGCAATGGCAGCAAAGCGCCTTAACCCAAGCTGCTTATTGCCGTGAGCATCAACTTTGCCAAGATAAATTTAGCTATTACAAACGCGTATTAGCAGTGCAAACACCGAATAAACCTGCTTCGGGCTTTGTGAGTGTTCAGGTAAAGCCGGCGGTGATCGCGGATGGGCTGACACTCAATTTTTGTAATGGCGTGCGCTTATCGGGTATCAACGAACATAATCTTGCTGTCGTTAAGCAACTGGCTGGCATTTTATCATGACGGGGGTGATGCGCCCGAATATCGGTTTAACTCAAGTCTATTTGTATCAACCCTCAATTGATTTTCGTAAATCTCATTTGGGTTTATGTGCATTGATTGAATGTGAATTAGGGCACAATCCTTTTACTGGGCACCTTTACGCGTTCACTAATAAGCGTCGTAATAAAATCAAGTGCTTGTTTTGGGAAGACAATGGCTTCGTACTTTATTACAAGAGTTTGGCGGAAGATAAATTCAAATGGCCCAAGCGCGGTGAAGAGGTCATAACATTAACGGGGCAGCAAATAAATTGGTTGCTTGATGGCTATGATATTAGTGCAATGCAAGGGTATAAAAAGTTGCAATATGAGTCTGTTTTTTAGCGATTTTAGTGGCTGAAACAGGTATAATATCGGGCATGAAAACACCGCTGAAACCCATAGAATATAAGGATAAATCACTTGATGATATCATGACTCAGGTGAGCTCAATGCTGTCTGAAAAAGATGATATTATCGATAAGAAATCTGAGGTGATCACGTGGCAAAAACAGCGTATTGAGTTGCTAGAAGAATATTTGCGTTTATCCAATCACAAACGCTTTGGCTCCAGCAGTGAGCAAACAACCGCAGAACAAGGGCGATTGTTTGATGAAGCTGAAATAACCGCTGAGCCGGAGCAAAGTGAGCTACTGCCTGATCCACCGCAAAATAATAAAAGCAAACGCGGTCGTAAGCCTTTTGATAAAAAGCTACCGCGTGAACAAGTATTTGCCTATTTATCAGACGCAGAAAAAGCCGGTGCTATCGACTCTTTCTTTATCAAAGTACGCGAAGAATTAGACATTGTACCGGCAAAAGTCCGAGTATTAGAGTACATGCAAGAAAAAGCGGTGTTTAAAACGGATGAAGGTGGGCGTGAATTTAAGGTTGCTGACGTTAAAAAGCACCCATTGCCTAAAGCCATGGGCAGTGTGAACTTAATAACCTATGTCATTGTCTCTAAATACGCGGATGGTTTACCGCTTTACCGTATCGAGAAACAGCTTAAACGTTATGGCGGCGACATAACCCGCGCCACACTGGCTAACTGGGTTATATCATTATCAAAACAACTGCAATCACTGATTAACTTACTCAGAGAGCATCAACACAGTGGTCCACTGATAATGATGGATGAAACCCGTGTTCAAGTTTTAAAAGAGCCCGGTTACAGTGCAACCGGTGATAAATGGATGTGGGTATCGCTCGGCGGGCTTGAAGATCAACAAAGTGTCTTATTCGACTATGCTCCTTCACGCTCAGGTCAGGTAGCCGCGCGCCTGCTCGATGGGTTTAATGACGGCTACCTGCAAAGTGATGGTTATTCAGCTTACCCCGCGGTATGTGAGAATAATAACCTTATTTCGGTGGGTTGTTGGGATCACGCCCGCCGTAAATTTAAAGAGGCCCAACAAGCTCAACCTAAAAAGGGCAAAAGCAAGGTATCGCGTGCCGATATGGCGTTAAGCTATATCAATAAACTCTATCTTGTTGAGCGGGACATTAAAAATCAATCACCGGAGCAAATCTTCCAAGTACGGCAAAATAAAAGTATCCCTATCCTAGAGGGTGTTGATCTTTGAACAAAAAATGAGCGGAGACATAGCAACAAGGTATAATAGTTTCGCCAAAAATCAACATACCACCGAGAACGGACGTTGCTATGCCAAGAACAATGTTATCAGACAATGCATGGAAAAAGCTAAAACAAATACTCAGGGAAAGTGGCCGGGTTTACAACAAGTACGAGCATAGAAACACGCTTGAAGGTATTTTGTATCGAATGCGGACTGGTATTCCGTGGCGAGATTTGCCAAATGAATTCGGAGACTGGAGTAGCGTCTTCAGACGTTTCAATTTGTGGTCAAAAAAAGGCGTGCTGGACAAGCTGTTCCGAGTTTTAGCGACAGAGATTGATACAGACTGGTTGTTTATTGATGGCAGTATTGTCAAGGCGCATCAAGACAGCAGCGGTGCAGCCAGTGAGGATGCAGAAGCTATCGGCAAAAGTCGAGGGGGTAACTCAACCAAAATCCATCTTGCGGTGGATAGTGGCGGATTGCCGATTTATTTCGAACTCTCAGGAGGACAAGTCAATGACATCGTTCATGCACAAAGTTTAATTAAGCATGTGCCAGTGACGACCTGTGTTATTGGAGATAAAGGCTATGATGGCCAATCATTACGCGACGCCGTTGAGGCGCGAGGAGCCACTGCTTATATCCCAAGACGAAGCACCAATAAGGTGGGTAATGCAGATATGGACTGGTGCTTATACAAATACCGTCATCTGGTTGAAAACGCATTTATGAAAATTAAGAAATATAGAGCGGTAGCCACTCGATACGACAAGTTAGCTAGGAATTATCACAGCGTGGTATCCCTAGCTTTCATGATGATGTGGCTGCCAATGCATTGCGATTAAAATATGAGCAAAGATCAACACCCTCTAGAGAAACTCAAAAAGTGGGCAGCGCAAACCACACCGAAAGTGCCAAAAGACAGTTTAACCGGCAAGGCATTAACTTATTTAAACAATCAGTGGGACAAATTGCAGGTTTACTGCACGGATGGGCGACTCAATATCAGTAATATCCTTGCCGAAAATGCGGTTCGTCCGTTTTGTGTTGGGCGCCGGGCTTGGTTATTTGCCGATACGCCCGCGGGCGCCCAAGCCAGCGCCATTCATTACAGTTTAATTGAAACGGCTAAGCTTAATGGTTTAGAGCCTTACGCTTACTTGAATGCAATTTTTAAAGCCTTACCTTACGCTGATACGGTCGAAAAAATAGAAGCCTTACTCCCCTGGAAGTTTAAAAATCTAGATCAAGGTGCTTAGGGGACGTATGTTCATTGAGCGCTTACTATTATTGCGTTGTTTTAAACATGTTCCTTTTATTATTGTGTTGATTTTAGCCATAGATTTCTATGGCTTTTTTTTTGATTTAAAATTGATGAGATAATCGTTGAATAAAATAGTGAGTCATAAAGAGATAACCTCATTTAAAAAAAACAACAAAAAATGAGGCTAATTCAGGGGGGGGCTTTGTTACTAATCTAAATCTGATTCGTGGCTTACTATATCGTGATCGATCAACATCTCATCGACTCGTTGCAGCCCTCTTGGTAGTTTATTACCTCGTCTTCCTCGTTCACCTTTGTAATGTTCCCAATCTTTAGGTTTGAGTGTCATTTGTCGCTTGCCTGCAACTAATACAATGGCATTATCTGCTGACAAAATATTAATGTGCTTAACAAATTCTTCTCTGTTACGCGCCCGCTCAGCACTAATGCTAATTATTTTATTACCTTTGCCCTTTGCTAATGTGGGTAAATCTTGAATTGGGAACACTAACATACGGCCTTCGTTACTTATTGCAACAACAAACAAGTCAGTTTGCTCAGGTAACTTTATCGGTGCCAATACATTGGCATTAGTCGGCAAGGTTAAAACCGCTTTACCCGCCTTATTTTTACTGATTAAACTGCTAAATTCAGTAACAAAACCGTAACCCGCATCCGAAACCATTAAATATTTATCTTCATTAGATGAGAGCAAAGCATGCTCAAATTTTTCACCCGCACCCATATTAAAACGACCTGTTAATGGTTCACCTTGGCTCCTAGCCGATGGCAACGTGTGCGTTTCTGTTGAAAAAGCTCGCCCCGAAGAATCGATAAACACAGAGGGTTGATTTGAACGCCCTTTAGCTGAGGCTAAATAGCCATCTCCTGCTTTATAACTTAGTGTTGCGGCATCTACATCATGACCTTTTGCACAACGTCCCCACCCTTTGTCAGATAAAATAACTGTAACGGCTTCGCTCGGCACTAAATCTTTTTCACTGAGCGCTTTTGATTCACCGCGCTCGATCATAGGTGAGCGTCGAGGATCACCGAATTTTTTCGCGTCTTCGGTTATTTCTCGTTTAATAAGTTTTTTTAGTTCGCTATCTGAGCCTAAGATTTTTTCTAATGCATCACGCTCCGCTTCCAATTCTGCTTGTTCACCGCGTATTTTAACTTCTTCAAGTTTTGCCAAGTGACGTAGTTTTAATTCGAGAATAGCTTCAGCTTGTGTGTCGGTTATCTCAAATCGTTCCATTAATACAATTTTAGGCTTTTCTTCAGTGCGAATAATATGAATGACTTCATCAATATTTAAAAAGGCAACTAATAAACCTTCTAAAATATGTAAACGCGCTAAAACTTTATCTAAACGGTATTGTAAACGTCTAGTCACGGTATCGCGTCTAAACGTTAACCATTCATTTAAAATGGTGGTTAAGCCTTTTACTTTAGGGCGTCCATCTAACCCTATCATATTTAAATTGACGCGATAGCTTCGCTCTAAGTCGGTAGTAGCAAATAAATGTTGCATGGTTTGTTCGACATCTATTCGGTTTGAACGCAGTACAACTACTAACCTAACTGGGTTTTCATGATCTGATTCATCACGTAAATCAGACACCATAGGCAATTTTTTAGCTTGCATTTGGCTTGCTATTTGTTCAAGAATTTTACCGCCTGATGTTTGATGCGGTAAAGCCGTGATAACAATTTCACCTTGATCTTCTTCATACACCGCCCGCATTTTGATAGAACCACGGCCTGTTGTATATATCCGCTTAATATCATTTTTGGGTGTTATTATTTCAGCTTCCGTTGGGTAATCAGGGCCAGGAACAAAGTCCATTATTTTATCAATACCCGCATTAGGGTGATCTAATAAATATTTAGCGGCTTCTGCTGTTTCTTTTACATTATGGGGTGGAATATCTGTAGCCATACCGACAGCGATGCCGGTAACCCCATTTAAAAGTATATGCGGTAACCTTGCAGGCAAGTTTAATGGCTCTTTCATTGTGCCATCAAAATTTGGCCCCCAATTCACCGTACCTTGACCCAATTCACCTAATAAAACATCAGCAAATTTAGATAATTTAGCTTCGGTATACCGCATAGCGGCAAATGATTTAGGATCATCGGGTGCCCCCCAGTTACCTTGGCCATCAACTAATGGGTATCGATAAGAGAAAGGCTGAGCCATTAATACCATAGCTTCATAACATGCTGAATCACCGTGTGGATGAAACTTACCCAATACATCACCAACCGTTCTGGCTGATTTTTTATATTTAGCGGCTGCAGATAAGCCTAATTCAGACATCGCATAGATAATTCGTCGCTGAACAGGTTTTAAACCATCTGTTATATGAGGAAGTGCGCGATCCATGATCACGTACATTGAATAGTTTAAATAAGCATCTTCAGTGAATTTTCTGAGTGGAAGCTGTTCAACATTTGAAAGATTAATATCTAAAGTATCTGACATAGTGTAATTATCTTTTTTATTGTATAGATGAAGCGAAATATGACGAATAGCACATTATAAAGTGCTATTTAAAAACGGATTAAAACAAGTTTGCAGTCTTTTGTGAAGAGCTAAGGGCTTTTTATACACCCATTTAATAAACTAATGCCAAATTTAGATGTGTTTTTAATCAGATGCCTCATCATTTTTGAAGGACAATAGCTAAATTGTTTTGTTGTTTAAAAATGCCATTTGAATAAAACATTTATATTGGATTCATTGGTATTAAATAGCGGACTAGATTCAATACCAAATTTGTTTTTCCATCGTACATATTCAAAACCCAAATACACAGGGTCTTGCAAATTGAGAAGCTCAGTTACACGCCACTTTAATTGAGATGTAAAATTGCGACTTAAAGATTGGTCTGCTGTTTTGTCATAATAATCGATAAATCCATCATAAACGAAGTTTTGTCCAAATAAGCTAAAGGGTAACAGCCAACTTGCAGTTAATTGCCAATTATTTTCAAGCGCTTCATTATTTCGTTTATAAGCATTCAATTGGAAAAAGGTAAAATAAGGCACCTTAAAATTAGCCCCGACACCATACAATAAATGTGTCGATTGACTAGACATTTCAATTGTACTCGCGAAAAAAAGTTCAGATAAAAACCCTTTCTCATTTAAACAAACCGCTTCTACTTTGCATAAACTGATTCTGGGTGACCATTCTGCGTAATTGCTGTTATTATTGTTTTCTGTTCGCATATGATCTAAAAAGAAAAAACTGTCACCCCAGGTTGTCGACATCGCATGTTCAACGGTAATAACCTGCCTTTTAGCATCTCCCACTAAATAATTTGATCCCTTTAAATAGGTAATTCTAGCCTCCTGCCATAGCGGTTTCGCCGTCAACGTTAAAGGTAAGGTAATTAACCCTATGAAAATCAGTAAATTTTTTATTTGCATAAAAGTTTCTCAGTCGTTATTTATTTATTCATTAATTACTTTAGTTCTTTGTTGTTAAAAGTGTATTTTTTCTTATGCTTTATCAAAAATAGACTAAAATATAGGTAGATCGTTTATTTAATTAAGGTGATCAAACATGTCGTCATTTAGTAAAATATTAGTCGTAATTGACCCTATGCAAGATGAGCAAAAAGCATTAGCGCGCGCCATCGAATTAGCCAATAAAACAGGTGCATCTGTTAGCGCATTAATGACAATTTATGATTTTTCATACGAAATGACGACGATGTTATCGCAGGATGAACGCACGTTAATGCAACAAGCCGTTATAAAAAATAGTAAAATATGGTTAGATAACTTGCTTGAACAACAATCTCACTTGATTAGTCAGCTACACGGCGAGGTTATTTGGCATAACAGCCCCTACCAAGCAATTATAGAAAAAGTATTAACAAATAATTATGATCTCGTCATTAAATCAACTCATCAACACCCACTTATTCAATCCGTTATTTTCACCCCCACCGATTGGAATTTATTGCGTAAATGTCCTTCGGCTGTTTTATTGGTCAAAGAACACGCGTGGCCAAACCATAGCCGTGTAATTGCCGCTATCAACGCCAGCAGTGATCAGTCATATCATCAATCTTTAAACCATAAAATAATTAAAACGGCTCGGGATATCGCTAACTGTTTACATTCAAAAACCATTCTTGTTAATGCGTTTCCGAGTGTGCCTGTTAATTTAGGTATCGAGATCCCTAATTTTGAACCTCATACTTATTTAACATCGGTAAAATCATTACATATAGAGGGAGTGCATACCTATGCTAACCAATTTGATATTCCAACAGAGGATTGCCTGATTCGAGAAGGCCTACCCGAATCGGTTGTACCAGAAATTGCAGAAGAAATAGATGCGGAACTCGTCGTTTTAGGTACGATTGGCCGAACAGGTTTGTCTGCCGCTATTATCGGTAATACAGCAGAACAAGTATTAGACGCATTAAATTGCGATGTACTGGCCGTTAAACCCGAAGGTTTTATTTGTCCTATATCAATTTAAGTGCTTACATTTTAATGATTCTCAGTATCTATTTAGTTTATAATGTCCGTTAATATGAAGCTATTGAATGAACTGTTAAATTAATTAACAACACATTTAAATACAATGACAAATTGAACTGAGACAAATACAACCATTATGCAACAAACTATGGCATCTGCCCTTTTCAAGAATTTTCTTGGACACTCACCTGTTTGGTACAAATTAGCAATTATTGCTTTTCTAGCCATTAACCCTATTATCTTTTCAATCGACCCTTATACAGCGGGTTGGATATTAATTTTAGAATTTATTTTTACGTTAGCAATGGCGTTAAAATGTTACCCACTTCAACCGGGTGGATTACTTGCTTTAGAAGCCATCGCCATTGGCATGACAACGCCTGATCTGGTTTTACATGAAATACAAGAGAATATAGAAGTTATTCTATTACTGGTATTTATGGTTGCAGGTATCTACTTTTTAAAAAAACTACTGCTTCTCTCGTTTACTAAATTAATAACCAAAATCAAGTCCAAAACTATTCTCTCACTCGCATTTTGTGTTAGTTGTGCTTTTTTATCCGCTTTCCTTGATGCGTTAACGGTTATAGCCGTTATTATTAGTGTCGCAGTGGGTTTTTATTCTATTTATCATAAAGTGGCATCAGGTAAGTCATTCCACGAAACTGAACATAACCATGGTGAAGATGAACATTTTGAATCACTCACTCGTACTGAACTTGAAGATTTCAGAGCCTTTTTAAGAAGCTTAATGATGCATGCTGGTGTAGGTACAGCCTTAGGCGGTGTGATGACAATGGTCGGTGAACCACAAAACCTGATCATCGCGGCTAAAGCAAGCTGGGGATTCTCTGAGTTTGCTATTAGAATGGCGCCTGTCACTATCCCTGTATTTTTTGCAGGTATCATAACTTGTGTTGCGGTAGAAAAAATGGGAATTTTAGGTTATGGCGCTAAATTACCCGCGGCAGTACATCAAATTTTAAGTGATTACGATCGTCACGAAGATAAAAAAAGGAATAACCGCGATCGAGCTATGCTTATTGCTCAAGCCTTAATTGCAGTTTGGTTAGTCATTGGCCTTGCCACACATATGGCCTCGGTTGGATTAATCGGTTTATCTATTATTATATTAGCGACTAGTTTTTGTGGTGTAACTGAAGAACATGCACTAGGTAAAGCTTTCGAAGAAGCGCTACCGTTTACAGCATTACTTTGTGTCTTTTTTGCCATTGTTGCCGTTATTATTGAACAAAAGCTATTCCTTCCCGTAATCGATTGGGTATTAAGCTTCGAAGGTAAAATGCAACTTGTTATGTTCTACATTGCGAATGGTTTGCTTTCAATGGTCAGCGATAATGTATTTGTTGGTAGTGTTTATATTACTGAAGTAAAAGCGGCTTTAAATGCTGGCCAAATTACACGCGACCAGTTTGATTTATTAGCCGTTTCTATTAATACCGGCACAAACTTACCGAGTGTTGCGACGCCTAACGGCCAAGCTGCGTTTTTATTCTTATTAACAAGTGCTTTAGCACCGTTAATTCGTTTATCATACGGTCGGATGGTATTAATGGCTTTACCCTACACCATTGTCTTATCTCTTGTGGGTTTAGCTGCAACTTGGTATCTTTTACCAGACATGACTCAAATGCTTTATGATATGGAATTGATTAGTCATCATGTACCGGGTTCAGAAGCTGAAACAAGTGGTCATCATTAATGTTATAGTCACATATAGTTAGGTTTAGAATATTAAACGCCGTGCATGACACGGCGTTTTTGTATAAGGAAGATTATGTTATCTATTTTAAACGTCGATAAACGACCGCTTTGGTTGATATTGTTTATCAGCGCTTTGTTTTTAGAAGGCGCAGCGCTTTATTTTCAATACGTGTTAGGTTATGAACCTTGTGTTAAATGTATATACACACGTGTAGCGGTTTTTGGATTTATTTTAGCGGGGTTGATTGGATTAATCGCGCCAAACAAGTTACTGGTTAGGCTATTGGCTTATGGCATCTTTGTTTTAAGCCTTATCAGTGCATTTATTATTGCGTTTGAACATATAGAAGTACAACGAAATACATTATCAATTTTCGCGATCTGTGAGGCAATCCCTAATTTCCCCGAATGGTTTCAAATACATATTTGGTTTCCTGATTTATTTGAAGTGCGAGGCAGTTGTGGAGATGTTAATTGGGAAATGTTTTCATTATCAATGCCTGAATGGATGGTTGTAATATATTCTATGTATACTTTAAGCTTTTTAATCGTGATAATTAATCGCTTATATCAATTTAGAACGCTATGATTAAGTTAGACTATTAGAAGGGTTTTGTTAGTTTAATGAACATCGACCATGCAAATTCAGACGTATTGATCATTGATGATCAAGCATTAGCGCAAAATTTCTTAAAGAAATCATTAGAGTCATTAGGCTTTAAGCACATTAAAATAGCAGAAAGTGCTAAACACGCCATCCACCTTTGTGAAGAGCAGGAGTTTAGTATCATTCTTTGCTCATTTAATTTAAGTCGTGATCGTGATGGCTTTCATTTATTTGAAGAAATGAAAGTTAAAAATTACATAAAATTAACCACGACTTTTATTTTTGTGAGTGCCGAAACCAGCCCCGAATTAGTTAATAGTGTTATTGAACTACAACCGGATGATTTTTTAGTTAAACCCTTCACACCAAAAGAGTTGAAAATACGCTTAGAACGGGTTTTAAGTCGTAAAGAGAAATTAAACACCGTTTATTTTGCGTTAGAAAATAAAAAATACCGTAGAGCTATCGATTTAATCGATAAACATTTAGAAAACCCCAAGTTAGCTAAACTAGCGCCGTTTTTAGTCCGAATTAAAGGTGACGCATTATTAGCAACTGAATCATTTTATGAAGCTGAAATGTACTACAGCGGCTTGCTTGAAAAGTATCGTTTTGCGTGGGCATCAATCGGCTTAGTAAAAGCATTATTAGCACAAAATAAAGATAATGAAGCAGAGCAAATATTAGCAAGCTTAGTGACACGGGCAGAGAGCAAACTTGCGGCACTCGATTTGCTTGGTCAATATCACTTAAGTAAAGATAATTTTGAGGCCGCTTACCTTGATTTCCAACAAGCCTCTGAGCTTTCACCCAGAAATATTGACCGTCATCGAAATGTGTTAAATATTGCTCGCTTAATACATGACCACAATGCCCAGTTTGAAACCGCTAAAAGCATGGCTAAATTTGGTAAACGTTCTATACACGACTCGCCTGATTTATATTTAACCGTTGCGCGTGCCGGTGTCGATTATGCTCTTACGCTGTCAGAAGAAGAATCAACCGCCATCTTACGATTATCAGAACGCTACATTGACGATATTAAAAAAGAATTTCCTAACTCTGCCCTAGCAAAAGAAAAAATCAATGTGGTAAAAGCACGGATCCACTATTTAAAAAATGAACAAGCAACCGCACAACAATTAATTCATACTGTGCTTTATGGCAACTCTGCCTCGCAGAATATTGAAGATGATATAGATAAAGCTA
The DNA here is from genome assembly GCF_003286125.1 of Algibacillus agarilyticus. Lineage (GTDB taxonomy): Bacteria > Pseudomonadota > Gammaproteobacteria > Enterobacterales > Alteromonadaceae > Algibacillus > Algibacillus agarilyticus. The sequence continues at coordinate 71,906 of NZ_QMED01000020.1, read as the reverse complement.
AGGCGTTTCATGAACTCGGCCATAAAGAGGCTGCCATTGATATTTTAGAGCATATTGGTGAAGCGGATTTAGGTAACCCGATCAATCAAAAAGTCATGTCTCAATTTTTAGCGCAAGAAGTAAAAGAGCGAAAAGAAATCCCATATTCACCGCGTGAATTAAATAATATGGCGGTTAGCTTTTATAAAAAGAATCAGTACGAACCCGCGATCCAAACGTTTAAAGATGCTTTACGTTTAATGCCTAAAAATACACGAATTGCGTTAAACTTTTTGCAAGTGCTTGTTGATCAAAAATTAAAATACGGATTTAAAGACCATCATGAAGACAATTATGCAAAATGCATCGATATTTTAACCGCGGGTAATTTGGATGACACACAAACACGACGTTTCGAAATACTGGTTAGTAAAGCAAATCAAAAAAGCTTAAAAGAACAAGCTTGATTAAGCCGGATTATCAATATCAACAAACGTAACATCAAGTCCAAGTTCGGTAATCAAATACTCGCCTAAAGCTTTAGCACCATAACGCTCAGTTGCATGATGGCCAGCACTGATAAAATGAATTCCTAGCTCTCTTGCCGAGTGAATTGTGCGTTCACTAACTTCACCGGTGATATAAAGGTCGGCATCGCGCGCATGAGCTTGCTCGATGTAATCTTGTGCACCGCCCGTACATAAGCCAATACGGTTAACATATTCAGGCCCGGCGGCTTCAAGTAAAACCTGACGGTTTAATTTATCGCTCACTAATTTAGCAAAATCGGCGGCTGAAATAGGTGCTTTAGTAGTGGCTATATTACCAATACTAAGCGGATCACCTGCACTTAATCCATCAATAATGTCTAAATTTAATAATTGCGCTAATTGTGCGTTGTTACCCAGTGTCGGGTGAACATCAAGCGGTAAATGGTAAGCATATAAATTAATATCATGACTGAGTAAGGCTTTAAAGCGATTACGCTTCATGCCGATAACTTTTTCATTTTCCCCTTTCCAAAAATAACCATGGTGCACTAATAAGGCATCGGCTTTATAGTCTATTGCTTTTTCAATCAACTCCATTGATGCGGTGACACCCGTAATTATTTTTTTAACTTCGGTTTTGCCTTCAATTTGTAAACCGTTAGGGCAATAATCTTTGATCTTCTTAGCGGATAATAAGGTGTTTAGATAGGTTTCTAATTTGTAATTATTCATGATATTTTGTAGTTTTCTTGTTGAACTTCAGGCAATAAAAACAGACTTAATCGATCGTTTAATACATTGAGCGACTCAAATTGTTTTATTTTTTTACCACCATTTAATTGCATGGTTTCACTAAGTAACATGACAACACTCGTTTCTTGCCATTTATCAACAATCAAAAAAATACCTTGTTGCTCAATAGACTGTAAACAAACGATATGATCTAAATCCCCTGGCGGCACCCCACCATCGACTTCAAAAAACCAACTTTTAGGGCCAGAAGGTTTATTAAATTTCTTAAGGGCTAACGCATTTAAAGCCATTTGAACACATAAGGGTTCAGGGAGCGCTAATGCGTCTTCAAGTGCATTATAAAAATGCGTATACAAATTTAGATCATCAATCGAAAGCATGACTTTAGCGTCAGTAAATACAATGTGCCTTTTACTATAAGGAGAGACAAAAACCATGTCCCCCATATCCGTGCACAGCTTTCCTTGTTCTTCATCAAAAAACCAATACCATTCTGCATTTGGTCGTAACATAGCAGTATTACCCTGTTTTTATGATTTGATAACCTTAGCAAAATCTAAGGTTTGTATTTAAAGTGCAGCAACAATCTCTTTTACGAGTTTAGGACCTCGGTAAATAAAGCCGGTATACACCTGAACTAATTCAGCACCAGCCTCTATTTTTTCTTGCGCTGATTCAGCACTATTTATTCCACCGACACCAACGATAGGTATTTGACCTTTAAGTGATGCTTTTAATACCGACACAATATGTGTACTTTGTTGTCGAACCGGCACACCACTTAAGCCCCCCATTTCATTACCAAATTTTAAGTGTGAAACGCGATCTCTTGCGAGGGTCGTATTAGTGGCTATAACCCCTTCGATTTCATTTTTGAGTAAAGTTTCTGCAACTTGTTGTGTTTCTTCATCTGACATATCCGGGGCAATTTTAACTAAAATAGGCACATGTTTACCCACTTCTTGCCCCAGCGCATACTGTCTTTCTTTAATCGCCCCCAATAATGAATCGAGTGCATCGCCATATTGAAGATTACGTAAACCTGGCGTATTAGGTGATGAAATATTGACGGTTACATAATCAGCATGCTCATAAACTTTATCAAGGCAATGTAAATAATCGTCTTTGGCGTTTTCTTCTGGTGTGTCTTTATTTTTACCAATGTTAATACCTAAAATACCATTATATTTTGCGGCTTTAACATTTTTAACCAACTGATCAACACCCTGATTATTAAAACCCATGCGATTAATAATGCCATGGGCTTCTGGTAATCTAAAAATACGAGGCTTATCGTTACCGACTTGTGGTCTAGGGGTTACCGTACCGACTTCGATAAAACCAAAGCCCATCGCGGCAAAAGCATCAATACATTCGCCATTTTTATCTAAACCAGCCGCTAAACCAACTGGGTTTTTGAATTGTAGACCAAAACATTCAACCGGTTTATGGGCAACATTTTGTTGGTATAATAAGTCAAAGGCCGTTCCACCCATTGCTTTTAAAGCATGAATAGATAATTCGTGTGATTTTTCGGCATCTTGGGTAAATAAAATAGAACGTAAAAGCTTATACATGAAATAGACTCTCATAAAAAAACCTCACTCTGTGAGGTTTTTTTAGTAATTTATTCAATCAAATTAATAATTTGATTACCATATATTAAGTTTACCGTGAGTAACTTAAAAGTTCGAGCTTAAATTGACTACATTCCTCTGATTCCCATTAATTCATGCCTTTAGCATCACAATGATGACTCAGTAACATAAGTTCACGCAGCGCAACCGAGAACTTAGCAAATTCATGACTTTTAGTTGTTCTAAAGTCGGCTAACATCTGACGCCATCGACCTAACACTTGTTTATGCTCTTTCGCCCAAATATCAAGCATGGCTGGCGCTTCGGTTTGATCGGCACAATAACGTAAAATAACCGCCGTTAATGAACGCTGCTGCCAATCTAATTCTTCTCTAAATGCGGCTCTTGCTAATGCTTGCCAGTGGTTAGTCACCGGTTGAGCCGTAATTTGCTCTAAGAACCAATGTAAATCCATTTTGTCTCCAAGCTTATAATAAACATCAGCGACTATATCCACATCTTTATTGGTCTCATCTGCCACTTGAGCAATATCCATAACCGAGAATAAATTACTAAATCGCGCAATCTGGCAAGCTAATGTTTTATCTATACCCTCTCTAATTAAAACCTGTTCTGATTCTAATAGCGCTTTATGCTCTTTACTGACCATATACTTTGGTAAATTAGCATTAACCGTTTCATAAACAGGTTTAAAAAATGCGATTGATTCTTCAATCGACATATTAAGATTGCGGTGTCTTAAAAACCATCGAGTCGCATGCCGTATGGTGCGTCTTATTTGAAATAACACCTCAGTTTGCACAATTGAAGGAATTTGATTGTCGAGTTTTTCTAATTGCGACCATATATTCGGCATATCAAAAATTTCACGTGCGATGGTATAACAAATAATAATTTCTGCAGGGGTTGTCCCTGTCTCTTCTTGCATACGATGAACAAAGTTTAGTCCCATATCGTTTACAACCCGGTTAGCCGCTTGGGTCGCAATAATTTCGGCACGTAAAGGATGCGCTTGCATCGCATCACGATACTTGGCTTGCAAAGGCTTAGGGAAATAACCAATTAATTCCTGTGCAATAAACGTATTATTGGTAATTTCGTCGGTGAGCAATTGCTCTTTGAGTACCATTTTACCGTATGAAATTAACACCGATAATTCAGGACGGGATAACCCTTTGCTATTAGCTTGACGATCGGCCATTTCATCATCACTGGGTAAATACTCTAAACCTCGATCTAAATAGCCTTGTTTCTCAAGCCCGTGAATAAAACGAACATGTTCTTTTAAATGAGCAACGGCTTTTAACTGCGTAATCGAAATAGAATGCGTTTGACGGTAGCAATCTTCTAATACGATCTCTGCAACTTCGTCTGTCATGCTATATAACAACGCATTACGTTGTTTTAATGTCATATCACCTGCAGCGACCAAGGTATTTAATAGTATTTTGATATTAACTTCATTATCGGAGCAATCAACACCACCCACATTATCGATAAAATCAGTGTCAATACGGCCACCTGCTTGCGCGTACTCAATACGACCTAATTGCGTGCAACCTAAGTTTCCGCCCTCACCTATGATTTTAGCTTTAAATTCATCCCCATTAATACGAACACCATCATTAGCTCGATCGCCTACATCTAAATGAGACTCTTTTTTACCTTTTAAGTAGGTACCAATACCGCCATTCCAGAATAAATCGACAGGTGCTTTCAATAACGATTTAATTAACTCATTAGGTGGCATTGACGTTACATCGGTCTGCAACATTTTTTGAATTTCAGGCGTTAATTTAATTGATTTAGCTGACCTTTCAAAAATCCCTCCCCCTTTAGAAATCAAATCCAAGTTATAATCATTCCAACCAGACCGTGGTAAGTTAAATAAACGTTGACGCTCAGCATACGATTTTGCAGCGTCAGGCGTTGGGTCAATAAAAATATGTAAATGATTAAAGCCCGCTAACAATAATGTTTTTTCAGACAACAACATGCCATTGCCAAAAACATCACCCGACATATCACCCACACCAATACAACTAAATTCTGTTGTTTGGCAGTTAATGCCCATTTCTCTAAAGTGACGTTTAACCGATTCCCAAGCCCCTCGTGCCGTAATACCCATTTTTTTATGGTCGTAACCGACACTACCACCTGAAGCGAATGCATCCCCCATCCAGAAGTTGTACTCTTCTGATATCCCGTTCGCAATATCAGAAAATGTCGCCGTGCCTTTATCAGCAGCAACAACTAAATAAGGGTCATCTTCATCATGACGAATAACCTCAGTTGGTGGAACAATTTCCCCTTGCAAAATGTTGTCAGTTATATCAAGTAACCCCCGGATAAAGGTTTTATAACACGTTTGACCTTCTTCAAAAAAAGCATCACGACCACCGGTTGTCGGCAACTGTTTACATACAAAACCGCCTTTGGCGCCAACCGGTACAATAACGGTATTTTTTACTTGTTGAGCTTTTACTAATCCGAGGACTTCTGTTCTAAAATCTTCACGACGATCTGACCAACGTAATCCGCCACGTGCCACTTTACCTCCCCGTAAATGAACGCCTTCGACTCGGGGTGAATAAACAAATATTTCGAATTTTGGTAATGGCCGTGGCATTTCAGATATTTTGGCTGGCTCAATTTTAAAACTGATATAAGGTTTTTCGTCTTGTTGTGCGTCTTTTTGATAATAATTAGTGCGTAAGGTCGCCAAAATCATTTCATTATATTTTCGAATGATCCGGTCATCATCTAAATTTGCAACATGATCAAGCTTGGCTTCGAGATCACTAGATAAAGTGGTGATAATCGAGCTGTCTGAATCATAAACAGCAGGGTTAAATTTATACTCAAAAAGTTGAATTAATAATTCAGCAATAGCAGGGTAATTAGCCAATGTACCTTCAACGTAAGTTTGACTAAAGCTCGTGCCAATTTGTCTATTATACTTAGCGTAAGCCCGCAATATAGCAACTTGTCTTCCGGTTAAATCAGCCCCTAACACAAGCCTATTAAAGCCGTCATTTTCAAGGTGGCCGTACCAAACTTGCTCAAAGGCTGTTTGAAAATTTAAACGTGATTTATCAAGATCGAGTTCTTTATCACTGGTGAGCAACATAGAGAAATCAAGGATCCAGAAAACATGCCCATCTTGACTTTTAATTTGGTAAGGTCTTTCATCAACAACTTTTAAACCAAAGTTCTCAAGCATCGGTAAAACATCAGAAAGATGTAACGGTTCATCTCGATGAAAAAGCTTCAATTTAACTCGGCGTGAATCTAACTGCTCTTCTTGTGGACGATAAAAAATCATACCAAGGCGACGTTCGTCCGATAGCGCTTCTAACTTTGCAATATCGACAACCGCCGTCGTCGGCAAGATATTTTCTTTGTAGCTTCGAGAAAATGCATTTTCATATTTTCGAAATAATGCTTTCCCGCGTTCTTGGCTAAAGTTACCTAATAGCGTTTGGTCTAATTTATCTTCCCAAGTCTTAGCTAATTCTTTCATATTGTCTTGTATATCTTTTACGTTGATTTCAATATTATTGTTATCAACTCGAACAAGATAATGTGTTCGAGCTAATGCCGACTCCGAAAAAAAGGTTGTAAATTCAACTTCGTCTTGGCTATTTAAACTGGCTTGTAAAAGTTGTTGAGTGTCTTTTCTTAATTGGGTGTTGTAACGCTCTCTTGGCACATAGGCCATACATGAAAAGAAACGTCCGTGTATATCTTTTCGAATAAAGAGCTTAGATACACCACGCTCTTGCATTTGGAAAATACCAATTGCAATACTTTGTAATTCTCTTTCTGAGGCTTGTAACAATTCATCGCGTGGATAAGTTTCTAAAATATTCAGAACCGCTTTATAAGCGTGGGTCGTCATGTCTAAACCGGTATTGGCCATAACGCGATTTAATTTAGCATTAATCAATGGAATATCGATGGCACTGCTATTATAGAAATCAGATGAAAACAAACCAATAAATCGATGCTCACCGATGACCTCTCCCACATCATTGAATATTTTAATACCGATATAATCATGATAAGCCGGACGATGAACACGTGAAGCTTGATTGGTTTTTGTAAGAATTAAGACTTCTTTATTTAACGCAAAATCTCGAGCTGAAGCGGGTAAAGAACTCAAACGGCGACTTTTTTTGCTGACCGAGCCTTTCATCAGGCCTAAGCTAGATTTGTTAACTTGTTTTAATACGTGATCTCCCGAAACGGCCGATAATTCGTATTCACGGTAGCCCATTAAGGTAAATTTATGATCCGCTAACCAATTTAAAAATACACTCGCTTCGTCAAGGGCCTGCTTAGCAATCACTTTAGGATATTTGTTAAGCGATTTAATTACATTCGCCAGTTGGTCTTTCATTGGCTGCCAATCATTGACCGCGAGTAAGACTTCACTGATAACTTGTTTTAGTTCAGTCGTGATAGAATCAATGGCATCAGGATCTGACAATCGATCAATTTCAATAAAAAACACGGTCGTATTGTCTGTTTCTTTTGATGTTTTGGCTTCTAGATCACTAATTTTGCCACTTTTGTCACGTTTCAATTTTAGCGGGTTGTGTAATAACCAATGTGCGGTAACGCCGAGTCGTGTTAAGCCCATACGAACAGAGTCAACTAAAAAAGGTACGTCTTTAGTTATTATTTCAACAATAGTATAAGTCGACTCCCAGCCGTTTTCAGCAAGCTCTGGGTTATAAACTCTGATCGTAGTTGATAACGATTGATGCGCATTAAGAGTGTTCCATAAGCTTAAGGCGGCGCCATATAAATCACTATCATTTCGATTAACCAAATCATCTTGTGCTAGGTTACGAAATAAAACACGAGAAAAATTTATCACTTGTTGTGCATATTCAGCATCAACTTTGTCTAATATTAACTTTTCGACATTGTCTAAAATAATTGAAGGCTTGTTACCAACAGTACTCATAAATACAACCTTAAAATAATATCCGGTAAATAATTTGCTAAACGTCTAAATTTATTAGGCTTTTTATACAAATAAACTATTTAGTATTTATAGCTTAAAACTTAACAAAAATATAATATTTACCCTAAAATACATTAACTTATATGAATGAATTTATTTTTTTATTTAACTTATTAATTTAAGCAAGCGTTTATAGATATGCAACCTCATATATAACTCTATTAGTTTATATTTAAATATTGACTTCGTGTGTAAACAATCGTTATTATTTGTTAATAAATTAATAAAAATTTTATTTATGAATACACCACAACTCGTTACCTTTGTATTAAGTTTATCAATCACGCATATTGCGTGTGCTAATAACCAAGCATTACCTGATCCCAAAAAAACCGAAATATGGGAGCCAGAACCGCAAGTCGTCAGCACTTTTAATAATGTGCCTTCTGACGCTATCTCACTTTTTAATGGGCAAAATCTAAGTGAATGGCAACATGGAGATGGCACTGAAGTACAATGGCCAATTGTGGGTAATGCTTTTACTATAAAACCTGGCACTAAGGGTATTAAAACAAAGCAACAATTTTGCGATATGCAACTGCATATTGAGTGGCGTTCTCCGACTATAGACCCCAATAAATCAGGCCAACATTTGGGTAATAGTGGTATTTTTTTGCAAGGTAGATACGAAATACAAGTTTTAAACTCTTATCAGAATCGAACTTATTCTAATGGTCAGGCAGGATCTATTTATAAGCAAAGTGCCCCACTGGTTAATGCCAGTCGCCCACCGCTAGAATGGCAAACCTACGACATTATATTTACCGCACCTAAATACGATAGCCAAGGCCAATTAACCCAAAAAGCCCATGTAACGGTATTACATAATGGTGTGTTAATACAAAATCATACAGAAATCCAGGGAAGCACTCGGTATCGTGGTTTACCTGAATATCCATCTGCCTATGAATGTGGGCCAATACATTTGCAAGATCACGGCTCTAAAGTCAGTTACCGCAACATTTGGGTTCGTCAATTATAAACAGGCTTAATGATAAATAATTGAACGCCCATTCAATTTAAACACAGAATTTGGTTTTCAATTGACACACAAAAAGAAAACCAAATGCTTCTATCGTCCTCTTATTTTATCTTATGAAAGCAATGTGTCTCAATCTCATTGCTTATTCATATTGTGCTTAATTCCTTATCAATCCAAACAAAGCATTTACAAATAATGTTAAAAACATTAACTTTAAGTTGTTAAATAAAATAAAGGTTAAAAAGCCGCAAAATAATTAACGGACACATAAATAAACATAAACCTGATTTAAATGTGAATTTATATAATGACAAAAAATAAATTAAGGTCCCCAATGATAAAATTTAAACACAAATTAAAAGCAAATATTAATCTAACCATAATCCCAACATTATTAGTTAGTCTGTCACTGGTTTTGATGAGTGGCTGCAGTTTAAACGGTATTAATAGCGACAGTACATGGCAGCAATATCGTCCTTCTGGCAAGATAACGAAAAGACACGAAGCCGGATTAGTCGCCATTTACGATCGTATTTACCTACTCGGTGGCCGAGGGATCAAACCAGTTGATGAGCTCAATATTCATGCAGAACATTGGCGTTCTTTAAGTCCATCACCCATTGAAATACATCATTTTCAGCCCGTAGAATTTGATAATAAAATCTATGTTATTGGAGCATTAACCGGTCAATTTCCCAATGAAAAGCCAATAGATCATGTATTAATATATGATCCGAGGAGCAACGAATGGACGCAAGGTGCGACTATTCCTGAAAATCGCCGACGCGGTGCCGCAGGTGTTAGTGTGTATAATAATAAAATTTATATAACCGCGGGAATAACGGACGGGCACAATGGAGGAACCGTAAATTGGTTCGATGAATATGATCCAGCAACAGACACTTGGACAGTATTAGAAGACGCTCCTTATGTACGAGACCACTTTCAAACAGCCGTTCATAAAAATAAATTATACGCGGTAGGTGGACGTCGAACGTCATTTAGAACGGGTGAATTATTTGAATTAGTCGAAAAACATGTTGATGTTTACGACTTTGAAGATAAAACCTGGTCAACACTTGAAGCTCAACTACCTACGGGTCGAGCGGGTCATTCTGTTGCCGTATTCAAAAACAATTTGATCGTAACGGGCGGAGAGTCAGGTGCAAACATTAAAGCACATGCCCAAATGGAGATCCTTAATTTAAATAATGAAGAATGGATGATAGGCCCTTCTTTAATACAAGGTCGCCATGGTACTGGTTTAGTTGTTGTTAACGAAAAGCTTTATACTGCTAGTGGTTGCGCTAATCGAGGCGGTTCTCCAGAGCTTTCTTCTACTGAAGTATTTGAATTATAAATTAAGCAAAACAAACTATGAAAGAAAACGATACAATAACCCAATTAAATAATAAGTGACCTTACCAACTTGAAGCCCGCTACCTGCGGGCTTTGTTATTTTTAATCCCCTTTTTTCATTATTAATACCAATCCATAATAATAAGTGCCCACTCAGCGAGCGCTTAAATGAAAGAATAGTGGTGCTCTTTTGAGTTCGAGCAACACAGAGCAAGCGCATTTAAAACTCGCCTGAAAGGAATGCCCCAGCGGCTTTTTACCTGCGTTATCGGTATTTGAAAGGGAACAACCATTCCTGTACACCGACGCCTTGTTCAAAAACCGCTGGATGCATTCTGAGAGATCACTTCTTTATATGAATCGGTATAAGTTCAACTTCTCTTTTAACAAATTTAATAAAAGTTTGACATTTACCGACCGTAACTTGATAATTGTTAACAATTATTTATAAATCACATAATTTACCAGTGATTTATAATCCAGGTATCATCGTTGCTAAATTATAATAACGTGGAGAAAAAATGAATAAATCTACTTTTATTAATAGTGCATTAGCTACTGTTATGGCCGGTACACTTCTCGTTAGCTGTAGCGCACCAGACAAAACTAATCAAAAGCATAGTAAAGACATCACAACTCAAGAAAAAAAGGTCACTTCATTATTAGATTTTGAATCATCACTGCCTAATTGGCTATCAACGCTCAACACAACAACATCGTTGATTACTGATCGAGGCGTTACATCAGGCAATCAATCACTGTTGTTAAACTTTAGTTCAGATGAGCAACGCGCACATGTATTGTTAAAACCTCAAAATAATTGGGACTGGAGTCATTATTCAACCTTAAATTTAGCCACCGATATAACTAACCCAACATCCGCTTCAGTAAACTTACATATTGAAATTACAGACCATACCGGTTGGCCACATATCCGTTCTGTGAGTATCCCTGCGCATTCAACAGGTACATATTATGCGCTCTTAAAAGGTGAACAGTTAGCTATTAACAGTGGTTTACGTGAAGATCCTAAATCATGGCAATCTACCGATCATAAAATGTTTTGGTTACGGGGTCGAAAGCAATTAGCCTTAGATAAAATATCCAGCATTAAATATTTTGTTGATTCGATAAATTTCGACAAGCGCTTAATTTTAGATAATATTCGTCTGCGAGAAAACCCGGCTACCGATCCCAATTTTTTAGTTGGCCTGTCAGATAAATTTGGTCAAAGTGCTAAATTTGATTTTCCCGCTAAAGTGAAATCAGATAAACATTTAAAACAACTGGCACAAACTGAGTTAGCACAACTTGAAAAAGAAGGTCCTATGGCTGACCGCTCACAATATGGTGGCTGGAAAAGCGGGCCTAAATTAAAAGCAACAGGCTTTTTTAGAACCGTAAAAATCAATGGTAAATGGGCAATGGTGGATCCAGAAGGTCATTTATTCTTCTCATCAGCGTTAGCCAATATCCGAATTGCCAATACAACCACTATTACAGGCATCGATTTTAAAGACGACTCCGTTCGTTATATAGACCCTGAAGATGTTACTCCGGAAGATTCTTTAGGTATTCGCCCTGTATCAAAAGAAGCGCAAAAGTCACGTTATGTCGCATCTGAAATGAGACATAAGATGTTTACAGATTTACCAAGCTACGATGATGAATTGGCTAATCATTACAGTTACCGTCGGACTGTTCACAAAGGGCCATTGCATCATGGGGAAACATTTAGTTTTTACCAAGCTAACTTAGAGCGTCGTTATGGCGAAACATCCACTGATTCCTATTTAGATGATTGGCGAGATGTGACGATAAAACGATTTAAAAACTGGGGGTTTACGTCAACCGGTAACTGGACTGACGCAAGTTTTTATCAGATGGATCGTATCCCCTATTTTGCAAACGGTTGGATAATCGGTGATTTTAAAACGGTTTCTTCAGGAGCCGATGTTTGGTCTCCCATGCCCGATCCATTTGATCCAGAATTTGCTCGTCGGGCGTTAGTCACAACAAAAGTGATTGCTCAAGAAGTTAAAAATAACCCATGGTGTGTTGGGGTTTTCATAGACAACGAAAAAAGCTGGGGTAATCAAAGTACACCCCGAGGTCATTATGGGATCGTGATCCATACTTTAAACAGACCTGCCACAGAGAGCCCATCTAAAGCACATTTTATGAAAATACTAAAAAATAAGTATTCGTCGATTAATGCGTTAAATTCAGCTTGGCAACTTAATCTTGCGAGTTGGTCAGCGCTTGATAAAGGCTATGCGGTTGCCGATATGTCAGATGCCATGCTGGCCGACTTTTCAATTTTGCTTGAAGCCTATGCAACTGAATATTTCAAAATTGTACATAATGCTTTAGCGCAAACTTTACCCAATCATATGTATATGGGGGTTAGAATGGCACATTGGGGAATGACACCAGAAGCCGTTAAAGCCGCCGCTAAATATGTTGATGTCATGAGTTATAATTTTTATAAAGAAGGTTTACACGCTAAAGCTTGGACGTTTTTAGCTGAGGTTGATAAACCAAGTATCATTGGCGAATTTCACTTTGGTGCAACTAACGATACAGGCTTATATCATCCTGGGTTAATTCATGCGTCAGACCAAAAAGATCGGGCTAAAATGTATACCGATTACATGAATACCGTTATTGATAACCCATATATGGTTGGTGCTCATTGGTTTCAATACATTGATTCGCCTATCACGGGTCGTGCGTATGATGGCGAAAATTACAATGTTGGTTTTGTAACGATGGCCGATGTACCTTATGAAGAGATGGTTAATGCCGCCAAAAAACTAAACGCGACGTTATATCAACGTCGTTTTGGTCAATAAAAGGTGAAGTGATATAAACTCAGATAAGTGCCAAGTTTCGCCTGGCACTTATCCTTTGGTTATTTGGTTACCAATATGGATTATAAATAACGTTGGAAATTAATGTGTTTTCAACCCATTTGAAAAGTGCATCGTCAGTTGTTTATCAATAATAATCGCTTCATAGTCTGGTAACTTGTTTATAAAATCTAACCCTTCATTTAAACCTTTCACAAACAGCGTTGTAGAGAGCGCATCAGTGTAAGTGGGATCAGGGCCTATAACCGACACACTGATGACGGCTTGTGCCGACCGACCCGTTTTAGGGTTTAATATATGATGATAACGAATACCGTCTTTAATGAAAAAACGTTCATAGTCGCCCGACGTCGATATTGCCTCATTCTGTAAAGGTAATTTAACGGCTTGTTTAAGCTCGTTTCTTGGGTGTTTAACGGCGACTAACCAAGGTCTGCCCTGTCTATCACCAAGCAAGCCAGTATCACCACCCGCACTAACCATTGCGTGTTTAACTCCCGCTTTTTCCAACAATCGTAAACTGGTTTTAACGGCATAACCTTTAGCTATTCCACCTAAATCAACTTTAGTATTAGGTTGGGTGAAATAAATTTGATTTAGGGTTTTATACTTAATATTTTTAAAATTAATTGCCGCGATATTGTCAGCAATTTGTTGTTGGCTGGGTTTTACGCTGTTTCGATAATCATATTGATAACCGACAGATGCAAACGTTATATCGAATGCACCACGGCTTAATTGAGATATTTTATGTGCGGTTTGAAATAATTCAAATAACTCCAGACTCACCGCGGTATAGTCTTTATGTGCGGAACGATTAAGTAATGATATTTCACTTGTGGCTTTGTATGGGCTCATTAAATGATCAATCCGTACCATTTCATCGACCACTAAATTTATCAATTGCTCTTTGTTGGCTGGATTGTCTAAATAAATTTCAACATGGGCTGCAGTGCCCATCACGTTAAAATCATAAGTGACCCAATTAGCATACACAGTAAAATTAAATGAACAGAACAAAATAAAACTGAGGTAAAGTATTCTTAAATTGGCACGTATCATATTGACTTCTTACGACTGCAGATCACAATGATTAAGATGGGAATTGATGAATAAAGCTAACATCCGAATGATATAAACTCGGATGTTAATAATCTAACGGTTATTTATTTTATCGCTTGCTTAATGCGATCACGATAACTTCGACTCACTTTAAGCTCTTTGTTATTTTCTAACACGATATAATAGTCGCCATTTTCATGGGTATATAATTTTACAACCTGATTAATATTAACAATAGCAGAGCGATGAATACGGATAAACGTTTTAGGATTAAGTTCAATTTCTAACTCTTTCATCGTTTTACGTAATATATGAGTTTTATCCGCTTCATGAACACACATATAATCACCCGCAGCATCTATCCATTCTATATTTCGAACCTTAACGCGTGTAATTTCACCGCCATCTTTTATCGCTAACACATCGGAATATTCACGTGCCGTGAGTGGTTTGCCTTCTGCAAGTTGGCGTAGTATTTCTTCACTGTTTTCACCGGTCACCTCTGAGATTAACTTAACCAGATCAGCTTTGTGTTGTGCGTCTTCTTGTTGCTCGATATACCCACGTACTTTAACAAGGGTTTCTTCTAATCTGACTTCATCTAATGGCTTAAGTAAATAATCAAGTGCATGAACTTCAAATGCTTTTAAAGCGTAATGATCAAAAGCCGTAACAAATACAACTAACGGTAAAGGTTGATCAAGCTCTTCCATTTTTTTAAGAATATCAAAACCGCTTAATTCGGGCATTTGAATATCAAGAAACAGTAAGTCAGGCTCATGTTCTTGAACTGCGACCAATGCTTCACGTCCATTACGGCATTCGGCAATCAGCTCGATATCTTCAAAGGCTTGTAAACGAATACTCAACCCTTTTCGAGCAAGCGGTTCATCATCAACCAATATGGTTTTAATCTTATTCATCTGAATTCCTTGTGTATTCTAAAGGCATTTTTATCGTTACTTTAACGCCTGTCGGTTTATTATTTTCAATTTCAAAACTGTGATCATTATCATACAGTGACAATAATCGATCACGGATATTCGGTATCCCCACCCCACCTTGCCTAACAAACTGGCCTTTACTTATCGGCGTGCCAGGGCCGTTATCCATTAATTCTAACCAAAGTTGGTTTTGATGTTGTTTAGCAGAAACCGTTATCGTTCCTCCATCAATTAATTGTGATACACCGTATTTAATTGAGTTTTCAATTAATGGCTGTAATAACAAGCTAGGCACTAAAGCGTCTTTGCAAGATGGCTCAATATCCCAATTAACTTGTAGACGATCTTCAAATCTCACTTTTTCAATATCTAAATAAAGTTTTAGGGCCTGTACTTCTTGAGAAAGTTCAACTTTTTTAATCGGGTCACTATCGAGTGAATATCTTAAAAAGTCGCTTAATCGCGTGACCATGTTATTCGCTGTTTTATTTTCTTGCATTAACACTAACGTTGAAATTGCATTTAGCGTGTTAAATAAAAAATGAGGATTTAATTGGTATCGTAACATTTTAAGTTGTGCCTGATGCGCCATCGTTGTGGCTTGCAACGCCTTTTGCCGCTCTAGCTGCAGCAGTTGATAATATTTAATACCAAAATATAATCCAGACCAACACAAAATATTGTAAAAAGACCACGTTGCATTACTAAAATAATGCACCCAAGCATCGGGACGATATCCATATTTATAAATTTCCCAGTACCAGAAATTTTTTACGACCGCCCAAATCGAACCAATAACATAAGAAGATAACAAGATAGTCAGGATTATTTTCCACGGGGCTTTATTCCACACTGATTGGAAAATATAACGAAGAGGCAGTGTTAAAAACCAACCCGCCCCAGCACTCATCATGATCACGACCCAAAATATATCGCGCATTTCATGCAATAAAGAACCCAAATAATGAACTAAGCAGTAACCGACCCAACCCGATGTTTGTAAAAACCAAAACAAACGTTCTCGGTCATCTATGAAGTTATGCCATTTATCAGCCCAGCTCAAATTATTAAACCCTTTAATGCAATAAAATATAATTCTAGAAACTATAACCCTGTTTTTAAGCTTAATCACTGCTTTCGGCCAGTTACATTTGGTTATTCATCTCACTTATAATAAGGATACAATAAATAATGATATTGATTCTCATTAATATATGGATATAATACAAACATTAAATAAAAACTATTCTCACTTCGTTTAAGGTTTACTGATGTTATTCATTAAAAATCAAAAAAATATTTTATCATTAGCAGTTGCGGCTGCATTAACAGCAAATTTAGTTGCCTGTGGTGGCGGTAGTGATTCGCCTACCGTTGAAAATACAGCGCCAAGTAATATCGAACTTTCGGCTACCGCCGTTAAAGAAAACATGGCTGGTGTTGATGTAGCGACTATTACGGTGACAGATAGTGACGCCAATGATACTTTTTCTATCACGGTTGATAATGCCGATTTTACCGTTTCAGGTACGACTTTAAAGTTAGCGACTAACGCTGCTTTATCATTTGCCGATGATGCGGTTGAGCAAATTAATTTAACCGTTACTGATAAAGCCGGTGCTACCTTTACAAAAGCATTTGATATTACCGTTTTAGTTGAAGCACCAACAACTTATACATTTGAAAGCCAGCTAACAACGGGCTCAAGTGTTTCTTATAGTGGGCAAGTCGCTCGTCATGCGTTAATTCAAGAATTAACTAATTTTATTGGTTCGATGAATGTTGATGATTATTTAACAAAACAAGCGGCTGTTGACGCCTTAAATGTTTATTTTATCGATACCGATGATGCTGCAAGTGATAAACCGCTTACAATCTCAACAACACCAGGGGTTTTACAAGCAACAGTTAGAGAGATCTCTGATGGTAAAAACATCGTTGGTAAAATTGCAGGTAATGACACGGCGGGTCAATATAAAGATTGGTCTACTGACCTTATTGGTTGGGGCGCTAAAGGTTCAGTAACACCTCAAGGTTTAGTTGAAGAATTTATCGGTTTAATTGCTGACCAAATTGTTAATAAAAATGGCGTTAATGATCGAGTTGATCCAGCCGGTAATCCAATTACTTCACACTATGTAACCACTAGCGGTTTAGACTTAAAGCAATTAACTCAAAAATTCTTATTAGGTTCTGTCGCGTACTCGCAAGGTATTGATGATTACCTCGACAGCGATTTAGCCGGTAAAGGTTTATTATCTGATAATGTTCAAGACGGAACGAAACCTTATACTAAACTAGAACATCAAGTTGATGAAGGGTTTGGTTACTTTGGCGCTGCACGTGATTATGCTAGTTATACTGATTCAGATTTAGCGGGTAAATCAACAGGTGATAATGCACGTAGTTTTTATCATGACACCGATACAGACGGTTCAATTGATTTAAATTCAGAGTATAATTTTGGTAACTCAACCAATGCCGGTAAACGTGATTTAGGGGCGACGGTCGCTACTGACTTTTCTCAAGATGCTTTTGATGCGTTTTTAACATTAAGAACGATGGCTAATAATCTTGCAAAAAATGCTGGTGAGCCAGCCAGTGATGAGCAAATTGCAGCCATGCAAGCTGAGTCTTTAAAAGCATCAAACGCGTGGGAATTAGCTATAGCGTCTACTGTTGTACATTATATCAATGATGTTGTGAATGACGATTTACCTTTAATCAAAGCCGGTGCATATAGTGCAACTGATTTTGCTAACTTAGCAAAACATTGGTCAGAACTTAAAGGTTTTGCGTTAGGTTTACAATTTAATCGCTTCTCACCGCTTAGCGAGGCTGACTTCACACAGTTCCATAGTTTAGTGGGTGATGCACCTGTTATTGAAAGTGCTAACGTAGATGCTTATATTGCCGACTTAAAAACAGCTCGCGGCTTGTTAGCAACCGCTTATGCATTTGATTCACAAAATGTTGAAAACTGGTAAATATAGTCTTCTCGCTCAGGTTTTATGGTTCATTGTCTGCGCTTACTCGCCCCAATCACATAGTAGAGCATATGCTCATGGCGTCTCGAAGCTTGACGGCTTCCCCTAAAACCCGATCGCTTTGACTATAGTAAATGACAAATTGAGTACTCCTTAAAAGGCTTGGTTATATAACCAAGTCTTTTTATATGCTTTCTTTATATTGTTACCCCTAAAAAACCACGCAAACTCATACCCAATTTAAACCACTATTAAGTAATCATCTTTCTTATAATAAGCCGATCTGTCTAGCCTCTCTTTCAACAAGGTTTCAGCTAGATTGTTTAACTTGTTTAGGTATATAATCAAATGAGTATTTAAATAGTAATTATTATCAATAACTGGAATATCAAACCCATGAATTTACACCAATCGTCTTTAGCTGTCGTATTTGCTATTTCGATCTTATCTGGCTGTGGAGAGAAAAGTAGCAGCACTTGTGGCAGTGCTTTTAATCATTGTTCATCCACAACGTCGACAACACCGGTTGCAGACTCCAATACCCATCGTGAATTTATGACTAATGTTGTTGATAATATCATTTTACCCAACCAAACAAATTTCGTTAATTCACTGGCGACAACTCAACAAGCCGTTAATCATTATTGCGACGCTTTAACCAATAATACGGCTGATATTGAGAGCAATCTAAAGAGTGCGCAAACAGCATGGCGTGATTCAATGGCAACCTGGCAGCAAATTGAAGCTATTCAGCTCACGCCTTTATTGCAGAACGACCAAGAATTGCGAAACTTAATTTACTCATGGCCAACAACTAGCTCATGTGGTGTTGATCAAGATGTGATATATCATAAAAACGGTTTTATTAATTCGACACCTTATAACATCGATAATCGTTCTATTTCACGCCGTGGTTTAGATGCGCTTGAATATTTACTTTTTTCAACCGATTTAAATCATAGTTGTAGTGCTAATTCTGGGATCGTGGCTGATTGGAATAACCAGAGTGAGGCAGATAAAACCATTGCACGTTGTGAATATGCAGCTACCGTTACCGCCGATTTAACAACGCACGCCAATACCCTCTCACAACACTGGTTAGGCACTGATTCAGTTGTCGGTTTTGCCAGCCAATTTAAAACAGCCGGTTTAGAAAATAGTCCCTTTTCCACCACAACTGAAGCCGTTAATTTAATAAGTGATGCCCTTTTTTATATTGATTCAATGACCAAAGATTTAAAAATTGCTAGCCCTCTTGGTTATTTTGGTAGTTGTGGCACCGTAAACTGTGAACTCACGGTTGAATCTCTTCATAGCCAAAATTCATTATCAAATATAGAAAATAACCTAATTACATTACAAGCTGTTTTCTTAGGCACCGGTAGTGATACGGCCAGTACTGTTGGCTTTGATGATTTGCTACTCGGTTTAACTGATCAAGAAACGGTCGACTCAATGACGGCTAATATTGCACAAGCGCTTCAAACAACCCAACAATTACAAGGCTCATTAAGCGATAAAATATTGACTGATAATTCGGCCATTATTGCTTTACATGCCGACATCAAACAAATTACCGATATCATGAAAACACAATTTATTGCCAGTTTAGCCCTTGATTTACCCGCCACGTCTGCAGGAGATAACGATTAATGCAACATTCTTTGATCTCTCTCTCGATATTAGCGGCATTAGCAAGCTCAGCGGTTTTTGCGCAAGAACAAAAAGAAGATGAAGCCAACGACAAATATACAGATCGCATTCGAATTTTAGGTTCAAGTGACAAACTTAGAACGTTAGGCGGAGCCGCGAGTTTAATTGGTGAACTAGAATTAGAATCTTTTGAATTTGACGATATTAACCGAGTATTATCAACCGTCCCTGGCGTTAATATACGCGAGGAAGACGGTTACGGTTTACGCCCTAATATTGGTTTACGCGGTTCAACACCTGAGCGCAGTAAAAAAATCACGTTAATGGAAGATGGCGTATTAATTGGCCCATCACCTTATTCTGCACCCGCAGCTTATTATTTTCCGATGATCAGTAAAATGACGGCGGTAGAGGTTTTTAAAGGCCCTGCCGCTATCAAGTATGGCCCGAATACGGTTTCGGGTGCTATTAATTTAGTCACCCGCGAAATACCTGAAGACTTTGATATGGGCATTGATCTAGCTTACG
Organism: Algibacillus agarilyticus; assembly: GCF_003286125.1. GTDB lineage: Bacteria > Pseudomonadota > Gammaproteobacteria > Enterobacterales > Alteromonadaceae > Algibacillus > Algibacillus agarilyticus. The sequence continues at coordinate 51,662 of NZ_QMED01000020.1, read as the reverse complement.
GTAGTGATAATTATACTAAGGCGCATGCTTTTCATGGCGAAACGGCAGGTAAATGGGGTTATCTTGTTGAAGGCTTATTAACCCAAGCTGATGGCTTTAAAACGATTGATAATAGTGATGCCGATACTGGCTTTGATAAAACCGATTTAATGGCCAAACTTAAATATGATTTATCGAGCACAAACACCGATCAATTTATTGAACTCAAAGTGTCTAAAACAGCCGAAACATCAAATGAAACCTATCTAGGTTTAAGTGATGATGACTTCAACCAAAATCCGTATCGCCGTTACGCCGCATCACAAGTTGGCTTAATGGATTGGGATCACGATACAATCCAATTAACCCACTTTATCGACTTTCAATCAGTTGATGTGACAACAAGAGTATATCGACATAAATTCAGCCGCTCGTGGCAAAAAGTGAAAGGGTTTGGTAATAATGCGCCGTCCATTCAAACCGTTTTACTCGACCCCGATGCATCCGGTAACCAAGACTATTATTTACGCTTATCCGGCCAAGAAGACGGTAAAATAGTCGTCGGCAATAACGATCGTCGTTATGTCTCGCAAGGCATACAATCAGATTTTGGTTTTAAATTTAATACCGCTCATATTGAACACATAATTGATGCTGGTATCAGAGTTCATCAAGACGAGATATTGCGTGACCATTTTGAACAAGACTTCAATATGCTTGCTGGCACGATGCAAAATCCGCAAAATAAAATATTTACAACGGTTGATCAAGAAAAATCAACCACCTTGGCGTTGTATATTCAAGACACCATAAAATTAGATAATTTAACACTCACAACCGGGGTTAGACGCGAATATATAAAAACCCACTATCAAAATAGATCGGATAATGCTAACGCCAAAGACGATTGGTTAGATAAAGAGTTTAGTATTATTTTACCAAGTGTCAGTGCATTTTATGCAATGAATAACGATTGGGGTCTATTTGCCGGTGTACACCAAGGCTTTGTGCCTAGTAGCCCTAAACAAAATGATGTTGATGTAGACGCTGAAAAAAGTGTTAATTATGAACTTGGCTTACGATTCGCCATGCAAAACACCAGTGGCGAGTTTGTCACGTTTTTTAATGATTATAGTAATTTAAAAGAAAGTTGCTCTTTCTCTAATGCGTCAGCTAGTCAATGTCCTATTGATACCGATTTTAATGGCGGTAATGTTGATGTATACGGTTTAGAAGCCAACCTTAAACATAACTTTGCATTAACAACAGATTTAGAATTACCGATTGTCTTTACCTATAGTTACACTCACTCCGCATTTAAAGAAAGTTTTAATTCTGATTTCCCGCAATGGGGCAACATCACCGCCGGTGACGAAGTGCCTTATATGCCAAATCATCAATTATCGGTATTAGCCAGTATAGTACATGGCCAATGGCAGCTTAATTTATTGGCTAAGTATACGGGTGAAATGCAAGAAGCCGCTGGGAGTGGTGTTGAATTATCAGATAAAGTAATAGAAGCCCATACTACATTTGATTTATCAGCCAATTATTCGTTATCAGCACAACATTCGCTATATGCCAAAATTGACAACTTAACCGATGAAGATCACTTAGTGAGTCGTCGTCCTGACGGTGCACGCCCAACTAAACCTCGCCAAGGTGTTATTGGCTATAAGTTTAGATTTTAACTATTTAAACGTAGCACTCAGTGCTACGTTTATTTTATTTTATGATATTTGAATTCTTACAAAGCCAATTTTTGTCGTTAGCACAATACGTTACTGATGCTAACAAGCGTTTATATTTTGGTTATGTATTTAGTGCCTTTATTATTGCCCTTGTTTTATATCTTCGGGACTATTCTTTTACACAAACACTGCAAAAATTGTTTAATCAACGGATTTGGCTAAGCCATACAGCAAAACAAGATTATGCTATTTTAATTTTAAACAAATTATGTAGAGCCTTATTCATAACGCCTTTCTTATTTGCCATGTTACCCATTGCCTTAACGGTAACAGATGGATTAACTTTTATTTTTGGTCACCTACGAGCAATACAATTACCAAGAGAAACTATATGGTTCGTTTTCACGTTTGTACTGTTTATTATTGATGATTTAACTCGATTTTTATTACACTTAGCTCTACACAAAGTGCCCGTTTTATGGGTATTTCATCAAGTTCATCATTCAGCTGAAACACTCACCCCGTTTACTGTTTATCGGAGTCATCCTATTGAAAACGCACTTTATGCAGCCAGAATGATATTGGCACAAGGCTTAGCTGTGGGTATTTGTTATTATGGCTTTGGACCCAAACTAAAAATGGTCGATATATTAGGTGCAAATTTATTCATTTTTATTTTTAATATGTTGGGCTCTAACTTAAGGCATTCACATGTATGGTGGCATTGGGGGGTTCTAGAAAACATCTTTATCAGCCCCGCTCAACACCAGTTACACCATAGTGACAATAAAATGCACATTGATTGTAATTTAGGCACCGCATTATCTATTTGGGACAAGTTTTGCGGTACAAGCATAAAATCGACTCAGAAAAAACCGACCGATTTAGCCTTTGGCTTACATAACAATACGATTAAACGCAGTCTGTTTGCGCTATATACCCAACCCTTTACTGATTTAATCAAGCGTTTGTTTAATACCAATTCGAATTAATAAGTGATCGCTGAGTGGGCACTGATTATTACGAATGGGTATAAACCAGACAACGTTGAAAACGTTGTTTTAGATCAGGTGGAATAAATAGCGCAATAATTTCTATAGATGTATCGTTAGGCTTATTTGAGTCTAATTTGTGACCTAAACTTTCTTTGTTTTTAGTTAAATTAAAAAGGTATACACCTTTATCTGTCTGGATAATGCCTTTAAAACGTTCGAAAGAGAGGTTATTAATTAAAGCCGTTATCTTTTCGAAATCAAAAACACATTGGTGTTCAAACTCAAAAGGCTGAGTGATAAAATCAAAATTAAGCTTATTGCCTTCTGCAATGACTATTTCACTAGATGTTATGTCTAACACCTGTTCATTAACCAGTTTATCAGACGGCAAGTTTACGGAGACTTTGTCTAACCAAGCGGATTCTACCTTACCATGTGCAATAGCTGAGATCGGAATATTAGGTAAATGATAAGTGTTACATAAAGTATCGTATTCGATTGGCATATTATGTTGATCAAGTTTATTAATGATTAATCTATCGGCAACTTGTATTTGCTGCTGATAGAGCTCGTGATTTTGGTAGCGTGGTTCTTTTAAATGAGCCATATCGATTAAAGTTAAAACGCTTTCAACTTGAAGTACGCCTGAATATAAATCGTCATTTAGAATGTCTAAAACGTTTTTGGGGTGACCTAAACCACTAGGCTCAATTAAGAGACGGTCAGGTTTAGCCGATTTTAATAATGCGTTAAGTTGTGTGCGCATAACCACATTTGCAGCGCAACACATGCAACCTCCCGCAATTTGCTTGATAACAATTTTTGTTGACGATTCATCATCAAGCTTTTGCCGGATAATATCAGCGTCTAACCCAACATCGCCAAACTCGTTAACTAAAACGGCCCAAGTTTCGTTTTTGGGCTTAGTTTTAAGTAAATGCAAAATAGCGGTCGTTTTACCCGTACCTAAAAAACCGGTAATAAGGTTAGTTTTGACATGACTAATGGTTGATAACAAAACGAATTAACCTTCTAACAAAAATCGTTCAGCACGCTCTACTCTACTCGGCTTAGAGCGAATAATTAATACATCATCATCAATAAGTTCCATATGCGGATCTGGGTTTTCGATTTCTTCGTTATTACGTCTAACACCAACGATCTCAACCTTAAGAGATGTAAAGTCTAATTCACTTAATGTTTTACCAATTGCGTAGGCTTTTTGATGTAATGCAATCGCATGTAAAAATTCAATTTGGTCACGTTTATCATTTCTAAAATCTAAATTTTCACCCGGAAAAAAGCCATGCATAAAATTGTATTGGTTGCGACGTTCACGTCGGATCCGACTGAATATACGTTTAATGGGTACACCTGAACGATGAAGTACATGCAGTACTAACATTAAACTCCCTTCAAGTTTCTCAGGTACCACTTCTGTTGCACCCACCTCTTTTAATTGAACTAGATGTTCATCATCAGAGGTACGGACGACTATATTGGCATCAGGATTTAATACCTTAACTTGTTGCACGACGGTTTTAGATTTAATCGCATCATCTAACGTAATAATAATAAGGTTGGCTGATTCAATATTAGCGGCCTTTAAAATAGTGGTATTACGCACATCACCAAAGTGGACTCGTTCACCCGCAACCTGTGATTCTTGTACACGTACAGGATCAAAATCTAATGCAACATAGGGTATCGCTTCATCTTTCAAAAATCGTGCAACCGTTTGCCCTACTCGGCCAAAACCACAAATGATCACATGGTCACTCTGTTCAAATTGAAAACCTGGCATCTTATCTTCTTGGTTAAATTGTAAATGACCAAATAAAATAAGGTTGCAGATTTTTTCAACATTACTCACTAAGAATGGCGTTATCGCCATACTCACAACACCAATACCGATTAATAATGACGCAGTTGCCGTATCAATTAACTGATTCTCCAAAGCAAGCGATGACAAAACAAAACCAAATTCACCCATTTGACATAACATGATCGCAGCGGCTAATGCATCTGTTGGTTTTTCTTTTGTTAGCTTGCACGTAAAGTATATGACACTCGCTTTAACCAATATCAAGCCGGTCACGGCCAATATTAGCCAATGCAGAGACATCCAGAGTTCATAAATATCTAATCGCATACCAACGGTGGTAAAGAAAAGCCCCATTAAAATATCTTTAAATGGTCGAATATCGGCTTCTAATTGATGTTTATATTGGCTTTCGCCTAACATCATGCCCGCTAAAAATGCGCCTAAAGCCATTGATAAGCCAAACAAATGCGTTACACCACCGGCTAATAAAGCAACCAATAATGTGGTTAACACAAAAAGCTCATCACTACGCGCTTGTCCAATTTCAGCAAATACCCTGGGCAATAACCATTTACCAGCGCCAATTAATAAAACAAATACACCGATGCCTTTAAGTAATGCCATTAATAAAGCCAATGCAATTTCTGAATCACCGCCTTGACTTAAGATCGGAAAGGTAATTAAAAATGGTACAACCGCAATATCTTGAAATAACAACACAGAAACTGCTAGTTGCCCTTTCCTACTTTTTAAACCGTTTGACTTTTCAGCGAGCTGTTTAATAACAATGGCGGTGGAGGACAAAGCTAAAATAGCGCCAATAGCAAAGGCTGTTGTTGTGGGTAAGCCTAACGTTAAACAAAGCAACATGATGACAATCAAAGTAACAGATACTTGAACAGAGCCTGTTCCTAATACCATCTTGCGCATCGCAATTAATTTGGGAAAAGAAAACTCTAAACCGAGTGAGAAAAGTAACAGTACAATACCTAATTCCGCAAGGTGGCTAATTTCATCAGACGTAGAAATCCAACCAAGAACTGAAGGTCCAGCAACTAAGCCTGCGGCTAAATACGCCAATATAGGTGTTAAATTTATACGCCTGAAAAGCGAAATCATAAATACCGAAGTGGCGAGCAATAATAACATTTCTTGAAAAATTGAGTCTTCCATACATTCTTATTTTTTAATTAAAATTTTGACAGTGGTTAAAACACTATCGAGTCAGCGTCAATAATAAAACACATTACACATTAAAATATTGTTTTAATTGGTTTTTTTAATATTGGTACGATTCTAGCTTTGTAAAGTTCAATAGTTAAACGAAAAGGTGACAATGTGGAAAACAGCAACCATTTCAATTTGAATTGTACAGACAATGTAATGCACTTGCCTACTTCAAGTGTAGCAGCACTTCGCACTGAATTTGAACCTAATTTCAATCATTTAGTTGAAAGACTGCATACTAGCTTGTTAGTTAATGACATACTACAGATGTATGCCGAAGAAGCGGCAAAATATGTAGCTATTAGCGGCATACATTTTCAAACGACGGATGAAACCTATCAAACACCTGATTACAAAATGGGTGTTGTGAGTCACCTTTCAGAAATTACTTTATTTGACGATCGTTTAGGTTTAATGACCTATGCATGTAATGAACCGTTAGATGAAGAAAACCAGCAAATATTAAATTTAATTCAAACTAAATTAGCTTACCCGATCAGAAACGCGTTAGCCGTTGCCGAATTGAAAAAGCAAGCATTAAATGACCACTTAACCGGTTTAGGTAATCGTGGATTTTTTGATGAAAAATTTGATAAGTCAGTCTATAAAGCGAGAGCGAGCAACACGGATTATACGTTGATTTTATTAGATTTAGATAACTTTAAAAAAGCCAATGATAATTGGGGGCATGCGCAAGGCGATCAAGTGTTGATGCATTTTGCGAGAATTTTAGAGCAATCAATCCGTAAAACCGATTTAGCCTTTCGATTTGGCGGTGACGAATTTGCCATTATTCTTGAAGGCGCAAATGAACTAGCGGCAACCCGTGTAGCAAAGTTAATTAAAAAAGCGACTAATACATCTGAACTCATGAATAAAATGGGCGTATCAGTCTCAATTGGTTACAGTCAGTTACTTGAAAACACTGAGCCTAAAGCGTTATTTAATAAAGCTGACAAAGCGCTCTACTTAGCTAAAAGAGCCGGTAGAAACTGTGCACGGTCGGCTTAAAAACGCTTTTCAAACTTAACCACGACATTAATCAACTCCCCCCTTTAGCGACTTAATTTGAGTCGCTAGATTTTTTAACGTTATCATTTAGCTATTCACGCTCAATATATACCTGTTATCTACTTATACTTAGCGTAAATATAGTCAAAGCGATCGGGTTTTAGGGGCAGGTTTCTAGTTCCAGACGAAACCTAAGTACTTACATCCATGTAATCAAAGCCGTCAAGCTTCGAGACGCCATGAGCATATGCTCTACTATGTGATTGGGGCCGCCTAAATGGATTTAGGTGTTAGAACGACGCAGGAGCCAAAGTCGAGAGTAAGCGCTGACAATGAACCATAAAACCTGAGCGAGAAGACTATAACTTCAAACACGTGCGGAATGTCGATTCTAGTCTGAACAACTTTACCTAAACCACAGACAATAAAAAATCGCTTTTCAAATTAATGAAAAGCGATTTTTATAAAACAACTTTATAATTTATTTTTTAATTAAAGCATTATAAACCGTTTTATTTTTTCTCTAAGTCACCAAAGCGTCGTGTATAAACGTCTTCGTGAACTTCTTTGGCACGTTTAACCATCGCGTTATATGGTACATCGGTTACAGATACAAAACCAACATTGTAGTTTTCACCATCATATGCTCGACCTGTAATAGGTGAATCTAAATATTGGAACCAATGAGCGCCAATAAAGTAGTCATTATCAATGATCGAATGCATATAATCTTTATACATTTTTGCGCGATCTTCTTGATTCGCTGCATGTACAAGCCCCGGGTGGAAGAATCCAGATGCAGTTGTACCCATATGGAATTCACCGATAATGGTCGGCATATCAAGCTTTTCTAAGAACTTCCATTTGTTCTTTGTTAAACCTTCTTTATATAAGTTAAAGCTAACAACATCGGCATATTTAGCTGAAGCTTGTACCACTTCTTTAGGCATACCCCAATCAGCAAAACGAACACCTAAATACATATGGTTTGGCATATATTTATTTAGTGCGCCATCAACAATGCGGAAGTATTCAGACGCGTATTCACCTAAAAGGAAGCCATAGTCAGCGGCTTGCTCGTCATTAACAATTTTAGAATCAAAACCACCTTTTTGGAATGCATCCCAAGACGCAATTGAGGTTCCCCAAACCGCGTTAAGTTTTTCAATCTTTTTGTACTTAGCTTTCATACGTTGTGTGAACATATTCTTGGTCGGTACATCCGCGCCATCACGTGTTAAGGTATGAATAACAATACCGTATTCAGTTGATTTAGATTCTGGACGGCCCCAGCTCTTTTCGTTATCAATAAACACCCCTACACACCAAGGGTTATTTTTAACTTCACTAGCAACTTGTTTTGCTGTTGCTAAGGCGCGTTCTTCAAATAATGGGTCAAATACATCAGGTAATCCTCCCCAAAAATCATTACCACTCGAAACCGTTTTATAATCCCCGTTAATCCAACCATTAGCAAAATAAGGAATACGGTTATTCGCGTAATACATTGGGTCAGTCCAATTACCTAAAGACGTAAAGCCCCAATTAAGCATACGATTGACGGTGGTTTCTTGCCAATCTTTCATAAATGAAAATGGCGTTGTTTCTCCGTATTTACGCTCAAGATTAGCACTGTAAAAACTATAAACTTCACCACGTTGTAAAGGCCCTGAATGCGCCGAACGTCGATACCCATAGTGGTTAGCTAGTGGATCGTTATAATCTTTTGGTAACCATTCAAACATATCCGCACGCGTTTTTGATACTAAATGACGGGTAGGATGCGCGGCTCTAGGGGCGGTGTTTAAACCTTGTGAATCTTCAGGGACTAATTCATCGCTTGAACGTTGATTGATTGCTGTTTGATCAAAATCATAACCCGTTAATGTGGTTGAATTTGCTAAGCGAATAATATCGATACCCGTGGCAAAGTATAAATACCCTTCTGGATCAACTAATGACCATTTATCACCTACTTTTTCGGTACGAAAATAACCGGTTGCTTTTAATTTGGGACCATTTTTCCAACCGCTGTATTTTGAACGGTCATCCATTGGCTTGCCACCATTGAGCTCTTTGGCTTCTCGATCTCGCTGAGCAATCAATTCAGCTTCTGAGTGGATCTTTTCTTCAAAATCTAGTTTTGTGCTTTGACCAAATTTATCAACAATATGGGTTAAATATTCTTCATTCATTTTGGGGTGTGGCATTAAGCGAATGTTATCAAGCGTGACTTCTTTATTATGCAAATTAAATTGCACACTTAGCGATACTTTAGCAATACCTTTTGTATCAAGGTGTTTTGCTCCCCACATCCAGACAAACTGAGTGTCATCTGAGTCCCAGGTTGCCGGGTTTGAGCGTAATCCTGAACTTAAATTCAGTTCAACTTTGTCATCACCACCTGGGCTACCTAAATCATGCCCTTCTAATTTTGAATAATAGGTTTTTGAGCCGCCAACAGGTACCGATACACTGCGGGTATAAACCTTACCATTATGATCAAAAACGTTTAAGAATAACTGAGTTGAATGCTCACCTTCATTGGCTATATCAAATGCAATACTAAAATCGTCTAAATTGCTCCAGTCCCATGGATTTTCAGGTTTGAAATCTATCGCAGCGTACTCATGGGCTTTAGAGTTCATTTTAACACGTAAAGCTTGTTTACCTTCTGTTACACCTTTTGAACTTGTAACCAATTCACCGGTTGAATTTATAAACTTGACGGTTGTTGGAATGGTTGCCGTTTCAAAATTATAGATAGAAACTTCGTTATCTGTTGCATCAGCCGCTGTGTTTTCAACCGTTGATTCATTATTAACACCTTGGCAAGCCGTTAAGGCTAAAGCAGAAAGTGTAGCTGCGAGCAGGGTCTGTATTTTAAACTCTCTTTTACTATTATGAATAATTTGCATTATATAAACCTTTTTGAGCGTTGTTATCATTTAGAAAGCATTGATATATGTATCTTTCTACAATCGATTAACATTGTAAACAATTTACAAATAAAATATAGAACAGAATCGCATTGCAAGCAATAAAAAAACGGTTAAAGTCTATTTTTTATTGCTCGTTTACCCAATTGACTAATTTATCTAAATGAATAACCGAGCTGAGTAGTGCATAACACACTTGCAAGCAACCTGACTGGTGGCACTCTTCAAGATCTTGACCGCTTAATTCACCTAAGGTTTTTCGATTAATCGAATACAAGCCATTTAAACCGGGAGTGGATTGACCTTTAAGTTCGAAATCGATACTGACAGGTTCTATTAAATTCAATTCGTTGGCTTTTTGTAAAATAGCCTTAGATTGTTGAGTCCCAGCATATAGCTGAGCGAAATTTTGATTAATTCGATTAAGGTAAGCACTCGGTTTTCCGTCATCTTCAAACAACGCTTCACCTTTTTCTGTTTGCACGAGTTCACTTGCAATATCCAGCGCTATTCGAGATGTTGTATTCTCGCCCTCACCCGCAAGTGCCGCCTGAAAAGGTCTTCTTAATATATCTGTTGGTATAAAACGTGCGTTCCACTTTCCATTTTGCAAAAACAGGTTTTCACCCGATTTGAACCCCATTATCGCACTCAATTGAAATTGCCCATCTCGTGGATTTTTAGTGATAAACACCGGGTATTCATTAACTAATGTGCTCAATTCAATAACAGTAACATAAGCCGCATTAATTCGATTGTGAGCAACATCATAATTGGTCACATCTACTTTAAGATTTCGGTGTTTATTTATATCTACTATTTCTACCGTTTCAATTTTCATATTCATCTCTTTTATTAAATTTTAGCTAAACCAAATTCCATAATTTTATTTATTAATTCTCTATTTGTGGGTAACCCGTTAAGCAGTTGAGCCGTTTTAGCCTGATTATCTTTAATTTGTTTATCTATAAGTTGATCGAGTCTAGGGTCAAGCTGATAGGTAGGCCGGCTTCGAAAAGCGCTACCGTATAATACAAATTGGTAACTTGCCGCTTGGAATAACTCTCCACCTTGTTCAAAGTCAGAGTATTTAGGTACATCATATTGCCAAAGTTGCATTAACTCTTTTAGACGTTCTGGGACAGAAGCCTCAGCCCGGTTATCTTGCCAAAATGAAGTGCTGCGTTCGCTGACTAAATAATGAAGTTTCAAAAATTCAATCGCTCGCGACCAATGATAATTAAATTTTTGATTAAATCGCTTTGCTCTAATCGGTAATTCGTCATGTGTATTCGGTAATTGTTCAGCAATCATGGCAGCAGATAATTCAACTAGCACAATCGCAGAGGCTTCTAACGGCTCTAAAAAACCGGCAGATAAACCGACGGCAACACAATTTTCTTTCCAAAACAATTCACGGTGCCCAGCGGTAAACTTTATTTCTCGAGTTTCAATATTTTTTACATTTGAACTGCTAGATTTTATATATTGGTGAAGGTCCTGTGTCGCCGTTTGATGATCGGTGTACTGACTTGAATAGACATAGCCGACACCCCGCCGACACGGCAAACCAATATCCCATATCCACCCAGCTCGTTGTGCGGTGGAAAGAGTAAATGAGGCAATAGGTGATTGGTTATTTGTATAATCTACATGAGTCGCCAAAGCCGTATCTGCAAATAAGATGTCATCAACTTTTTTAAATTTAACGCCGAGAGACTCGCCTAATAGTAACGATTTAAATCCGGTGCAATCTATAAATAAATCACCGGTTAGATCCCCTTTTCCAGCTAAATAAACAGACGTTATTTGCCCCGATGTCGCTAATTTAACGTCTTCAACTTCAGCTAAAATATGTTTAATATTTAGATGTTTAACGCAGTGTTTTTGTAAAAAAGTTGAAAATTTTGTGGCATTGAGGTGATAACCATAATTGGCATATTTGGCATATTCAGCCGTTGAAATAGTTTTAGGTGCCAAGCCTGCATCACCTAAATTTTCTTGTGTTGTAAATGTTTGAGCAAAAGAGTGCGGGTATAAATTTGAGTTCCATTGATGGGCTAAAAATCCATCAAGGCCAAATTCAGGAAGATCAAATGGATGAACATATGAACCCGATGATTGCTCATTGCCCCAACCAACAAATTTCGAACCTTGCTTAAAAGAAACGTCACACTCTCGAATAAAATCAGTTTCCGAAATACCCAAACTGCGCAACGTTTCAGGCATTGTGGGCCATGTGCCTTCCCCTACGCCTACAATTGGAATATTCGGTGATTCGCACAACGTAATACTCAATTCACCACTTTGAACTCGAGATTTTAGTTTAGAAGATAAAATACCGGCAGTTAACCAGCCAGCAGTTCCCCCGCCAATAATAACAATGTCTTTAATTAATTTACTCATATACTATTCCACTAAAACAGGACAAATTAAGTATGTGATAAATATGATATAAATCAATCATATATACTAAAACTTTAAAATAAAAAAGCCCCATATGTTTATGAGGCTTTTAAGTTTTATTTAGTTAAAGTTAACTATTCAACTTCAACCAACATCACGTTGTCGATGATTAACTCACCCTTACCAGTCCATGAGCTTGGGCTAATATTAATTCTAACTGCTTTAGTATCCCAATCAGCTACGTCATTAAATTTAGCTGTATCAATAAAACGTTCTTCACGGAATGTTTCACCTAAACCAACTTTAATAATATTACGACCTCTTGGAAAAGCTTTAGTACTGATAGGCGAACCTAAAACTGAGCTTGCGCCGTCTGCCGTTTCGATATCAACACGAATTGGGCTCTGACCGTCGCCATCAAATGCTGAATGACGCGCATCAAACGCTAATAAGTATTTTTTATCATTTTTAAGTGTACCAGCTGGTAATGCTAAAGTGCCGCCCCATGCAGAAACAACCGCACTGGTTGTACCCGATAATATTTGATCAGCATCCGTTGTAACGGCAAAACTGCCACTCCAGCTACCCACAGTACCATCTTCAAAATCAACACTATTTTGACCGGCTTGCATCACTAAGTTATTCGCAGGATCTGTTGAATATTTGTAAGCAAACACACTATCTAATTCAATTGCACTCACAGTATAAGTGATCGTTTTAGAACCATTCTCTGTTGCAGTGAATGAAGACGCTTGATACTTATAATCACTCCAAGGTTGGGCTATATTGTCAGCATTATATGAAGGATGAAAATTAAATGGGCGTGCTTTATCATCTAAAACAGCTGAATAACTACCCGCCCAAACACCGGCTGCCAATGTACTTCTATCTGTTTGTCTTACGTAGTAGCCTGCATTCGCTTCTACATTGAAAGAAGTGCTTGCTGTGCTATCGGCCGCTGTAGAAACAAGCATGTGACCGCCTTCAAACGCGTCGCCTACCGCTTGCACATTAATAAGGGTATCATCGTTAACTGTCCAGCCTGTTAAATCTCCTGTTTCAAAACCGCCGTTAGCAATTAAGTTAACCGGTGTTGCTTTAGTTACGGTTACACTAAAGTTAACATCAACATTATGGCCGCCTTGTCCTTCGGTTGCTGCTGCACCATCATCGACTGGGTACGTATAAGTAAAAGTTTTTGTCTCGCCCGCGGTTAAATAACTCGAAAAATCAATCGGGTCAACCGCAAGTGTTGCACCTGAAGATTTATTAAATTTAAGGGCTGGCGCGTCACCAACGGCAGAAATATTTGATAAATCAATATTAATTGTATCGCCATTCCAATCGATGATGTAATCAACACCAGAAAGGTCAACATACTGAATAGAATCATTTGTATTGACTACAGCTTCATAGTTTTTAACAACTTCTGGCGCACGTGGTTCGGTTAATACATTGCGTAATATAAATGTCGAAGTCCGTGTTAAAGCATTATTATGGTCATTAACTTTATAGGTAAATACATAGGTTTCTTCCGCCCCAACTGCTAAACCTGCCGTTGTTGCATCAACATCAAGGGTCAGCGTTGAGCCACTCATTGTATAAATCGCTTTGTCACTATCAACCGTAACATCAGTGATAAAAAGCGTTTCGCCATCTTCGTCAACAACACCTTCTAATAAATCAACCACAACTGAACTTTGGCTTGTTCTATGAGATGTTTTTGAATCAACAAAAACAGGGGCGAAATCTTCACCTTCTATATTTATTGTCATTTTACGTGATGTCGACTTCTTTCCATCACTAATTTCATAATTATATTCAATGGTGCGTGTTTGACCTGAATCTAACTCATCCATGAGCATCATCGGTGCGACACCCACTTGAACACCTGAAACTAATTTATGGCCAACCGTTTCAGATAATTCACCTAGTGTGCTATCAGTGATTTTAGTTGTCACATTTTGTATGAAAACGGGATCGCTTTCATAATCTATAACCACGCCTTCACCTGTATTACCTTCACCGTACTCACCTTTAATTGAGCCTAATAAATGTAAATAAGTCCCCGCATCTTTCTCGCTTAAAGTCACTTCAATATCACCACCATGAACTGGGGCATTGTTAAAACTTGTATCTTCGGGTTTATAATCATCAGTACAACCTGCTAAGCCAGCTACAATTGCACTCACTAAAAGTGTTTTGTTAAAATTTTTCATATGTTTACACCAATAATTCGTTAGTTGAGGTACGAAATATATTTCGTACCCACTCAATAATTGCTTAGAAGTTTACGCGAACACCAAGACGGTAATTTGTACCCACTTTGTAGTTGTTGTAAGTACGTGATTTCGTTGCTTCACCTTCTAATGGGTTACCTTCAACTAAATCCACGTAGTCATAACCTGTGTTATCTGCATTGGCTACCGGTACAACACTCAACGTACGACTGGTGTAATACATTCTGTAATCTTCATTTGTTAGGTTATTAACTTGGAATGAGAAACTCACGTTATCATTAAGTTGATAGTTAGCTGATAAATCAAGCGTATCTCGACCTTCGTTCCAAAGTGTACCTTGGTTCCAAGTACGACCGCGTAAACCGGTATCCCAATCCATGCCAACTAACGAATCAGTCGACCCGCGATAACTTAAGCGAACTTGATGACCTTCTTGTTCCCAATATAAACTTGCGTTATATGAATGCTCTGGTGTATCAGCAACTGGGAATGTAGGTAAAAATTCACCCGCAACTAACGTAGATTCTTGGCTACCATACTCACTATCTTGATAGGTATAGTTTGCCACTAAACCTAAACCACTTAAGAAGCCTGGCAAGAAATCATAGGTTTGTTGATAGCCTAACTCAATACCTTTAATTTTTGCAGATTGACCATTAATTACTTTATTTACATTAAATATGTGACATAAGTCGCGATAATCTTCCGATACAAGCAATGGATCTCCGGCACCAAAACCTAAATCCGTTGTGGTACGCACTGGCATACAACCGTCTAAACCATAGTTTGAAGCCGCATCGCCTGTATCTGGTTTTAATAACGTATCTGCATCAAATGTGCCTTCGATATAACGCATATCGCTTACATAACTTTGCACTGATTCAGTATCAACGAAATTACTCATATCTTTAGAGAATACAGCCACACTAATCATCGACAGCTCATTGAAATACCATTCAACAGATAAATCTAAGTTATTCGATTCTAACGGTTCAAGTTTTGTATTAAACATATCAAGATCACCAGGCGCAACATTTATACGGTTACCCCCCCCCCAGTATGTTTTCCATAATTCGTTAACGCTGAAACCTGAACGGATATCTTCAATTTCTGGTCGTGTCATGGTTTTTGAAATTGCAAAACGACCAATTAATTCATCTGAAAATGCATAGTTTAAATTCAAGCTAGGTAATAAATTTGAATATTCATGTGTACCTGATGTGGCAAAAGCAGAAGTCGCTTTATTCACTTGGTCGCTAACCGTGTAATTAGACCATTGTGTACCTTGACCGTCCCAAGTAACATTAGGTGTAGTTAAGTCGGCGTTCCAACCATGGTTTCTACTGGTGCTCACATCAGCATAACGCCACAAACTGACCCAACCTGGGCCTGCAAAGCCAGGTAAACCAGCAAATTCAGTACCTGCTTTTTGTGCATCAGCCCATGCTGCATATTCTGGATCATGACAGGCATCTTGAACACCATCGCCATTTGGATCGAACATCTCGATACGAGACCAAGTTGATGGATCTGGGCCTGCTGACGTATCCCAACCTGTACCATCTATACGGTTGAATTTTTGCTCATATGCTTGACGATCAGTTGGATCGCTCCAGTTAGGTTGAGGACAAGCCGGTAAACTGGTATCACGTAAATCACGTAAGCTTAACCAATCAAACTCTGATTCATCTGAGTTACCAGGGAAATCATGCCAAGTACCACCCGAATAACCATTTGTAGCGACTTCAGTTTTAACATAACGCATACCGATATCACCGGTTAAACGATCGTCAAATAATGAGAAGTTAGCTTTTAAATATAACGCTTGGGTATCGATATCAGCATCACGAGATTCACTGTTATCAATATCACGTTGTAATCGACCGTCACCTTGAACTAAATCGAGTGCTTTCCAAACATCAATTGTGGTAATTTGTGACGTTGCATAAGATTCGCTATAACCTAATGATTGCATAAAGTCATCGTATTCTTGCCCTGATTCATCAAGAACGGCTGATGCTCTAATTTGCGTTAATGGGCCTGCAGGACGTCCAATTTGCTCACCATTTTCAGCAATAATCGCTTCGCTTTGTACGATTGAGCTAAAGGTGTAGTTTTGATCATCGACTAACTTACTACGACTAGTGATTTTGCCACCAAACTCAATAGTCGTAATACCTAATGCATCTAAATCAAAATCGAAATCGACTTGTGCTGATTTAATCGTATCTTCTACTGTCGTATCTTTTTGAGAAATAGAACCTAAATGGAAACTTTCGTTATCGCGAGGGTTAAAACCGGTTAATACGTTAGTATTATCTTCCCAAGCTGGGTGGAATGTCCCATCTGCATCTGTCCATTCAGCCCCATGATCACCTAAACCAATAAAGGCTGTACCGGTAACCATTTGGCAGTTTGATGAGCCTGTCGTACAGTCATAACCCACTTCTTGAATATCTGAGCCCGCATCGTGTAATAAAGCAGCCGGTGATTGGTTATAGTTTTGCAGGTTAGCGAATAAGCTAGGTAAGCTTTCAGATTGGCTGGCTGATATACCTAACTGTGCTTCCATTCTAAAGGTATCAGTAAAGGCATATTTTAAGTTTAAACTAGAGCTTAAGTTTGTGTTTTCAGAACCGCCTACTGAATTTGTGATATCACCGGCACCAAAACGTTGTAAACGTTTTACTAACGTATGGGTATCAGTATCAACAGTAAACCAATCTTCTTGCGGGTCAGTTAATGTCGCCACACCTTCTCTGCTTGGTATTTTAGGATCAATACCTTCAACAAAGTTATTTTGGCCAGCAAAACGTGCGGTAACCTGATCATAGTTACGTTCTTGAGTTTGTTTGCTGTAAGTAAGATTATACATAACTTCTGAATCATCATTAGGTATAAATTGTAAACCTAAAGAACCACCATGACGGTCACTCGTATTGGTGTTAGAAATAAAGTTAATACTTTGCTGTTGGATGGCACGAAAATTAGAAATAACATTGCCATCTAAATCTTTAGCAACTCTTATGATGTCTGATTCTTCAAAGCCACCTACTCGATATTGATCTTTACGATAGGCATTGGTTTCATCATAAACTGTTAAAGCAACACCTAATGTTTCATCTAAGAATTTTTTAGTGCCTGAGAATTGTAATTTATAATTTGATTTTTCAGAGAAGTCATTATAACGGCCTTGTAGTGTACCGGTTATAACTTCATTTTGAATATCTAAAGGCTTAGTGGTTACTAAGTTTACATTTGCGCCTAAAGAACCTTCTTCGTGATCAGCACTTGGTGATTTTACAACTTCTAATTTAGATAGAATATCTGCAGAGAATGAACTCAAATCAACCGCTTGGTTAAAGTCAGTTGACGAAAGTTGTTGACCATTTAATGAAATGTTATTTTGATTTGCTGATGCCCCACGAACGGTAATTTGCGAACCTTCACCATCACGACTAACAATTGACACACCCGTTACTCGACCCAAGGCATCGGCAATATTTTGGTCTGTTGTTTTACCTACGTCTTCTGCATTGATGGTATCAACGATGTTACCAGCAAACTTTTTATCATTGATAGATTTAATTAAGCTACCACGGAAACCTTGTACTTCAATGACTTCGACTTCATCTTCAGCATTAGCTTCGTCTGCCGCATAAGCTGACATATTTAAGCTAGCTAATACCGCTAAAGAAAGGGAACTCAATTTAAACGTATTACGTGTAATTGACATGTTAATTGTCTCCTCAGAGATTTATTTAGACTCAATTTAGATTGTTAACAATCTTCGATTGGTTGTTTATTATGATGTAAATAACTTATTTATTATTTTTATTAAGTTCAAACTAGAACTTGAGTTAAATATCGCACTTCACTTTATGTATGTCAATAGTATATTGTTAACAATGAGCTGTTTATTTAACTTTTTTTTTACATAAACACTCTTTGTTAACTTTTTAGCGAATATTTTCTTTTAAACCTGTTACTGCCTGACTTATATTTCCGGCCGCTAAACTGTCAACAATCACTTTATGTTCGTCAACACACTCCTGACCATGCGCTATTCGGTCGTAATTTAATCTCAGCCTTAACATGATTGGATACCAGATATTGACCAACTGTTCTCCTCCAGCGGCCGAAATTAAATAGCGATGAAACTCGACATCTTTTTGCGTTACACCTATAAAGTCTTCTTTTTCAAAAGCGAGCTCTAAATCCAACAGAATATTGTTCAATTCATTAATATCATCGTCAGATAATTTATTTTTTAATTTTCTAACTGCATGTATTTCTATTTTTTCTCTTAAGCTAGACATTAATATTTGTAACTCTGGATCTAGCGCATTACTGACCGTAACCCCGCAATTACTCTTGGACGAGAGCAAACCCTCTTTTGTTAATTGCAGTAAAACATCTCGTATGGGGCCTCTAGAAACACCAAATCGAGTGGCTAAATCTTGCTCGTTTAATTTAGAAGTAGGCGCAAGCTCGCCACTTATAATATCTAACCTTATTTGCTCAGCGATCTGATCCCTGACCGTCAAAATAGGTGTCATTTTCTTCATGTTTTTCACCTCAATATTCCACAACATTGTTAACAATATAGATATAATGTTAACAATATACAAGAATAATATTTACAATTGTAGTCAATAAATCAAGATCATGACTAATATTTATAAAAATAAATCCACTTAATATATTTTTGTCCTACAATTCAGGTACTTAGATATTAGTTATATATATTTTACATTCACCACTTGATATTGTAGACAATATACAATAACATTTTAGTTACAAAGTCGGTTCTAGGAATACAAAATGAAAATGAAATACATTACGTTCTTATTTTTATTAACGGTTGCATACTCAACTGTCGCTAAAACAGTGATTACTTTTGCAACTGGTGCACCAGGCGATCCCACCGATTTATACGAATATAAAGTATTAAAATTAGCGCTTGATAAGACAATTGATACCCATGGCAACTATCGTTTAGATATAAGACCAGGCTCTGTATTACCTACTTTTACGCGCCTTAGAATGGAAGCGGAGAATAATGAATATAAAAACCTGGTTTATAAAGATTCAGTTTCTAACGAAATAATGGAATCGTTAAAAGGCATTGAGTTTCCTGTTGAATTAGGCGCCATTGGCTACCGACTCGGTTTAATCTCAAAAGAATCTAAGGCGAAAATCAGACAAATAAATACGAAACAACAAGCCACCAATTTAACCATGATCCAAGGTCGAGGTTGGCTTGATGGCGATATATTAAAATCTCAAGGCTTTAATGTCGTATTTGGTCGTAATATAGAAGGATTATTTTATATGGCAGCTAATAATCGTGCAGACATGTTTCCTGTTGGCTCATCTGAATTAAAAAGTGCTTGGGATCAGTTTAAGTATGTAGAAGGCTTAGATTACGACAGAGAAATTTGTATTTATTACCCATTACCAAAATTTTTCTTTACTCATCCTAGCAATTTACCTGCCGCTAACCGAATACAATCAGGTCTTGTGGCGGCTTATGAATCCGGTGAGTTATTTGACTTATGGAAGTCGTTCTATGCCGAGAAAATGGCGTTTGCTAATTTAAAAGATCGAAAAATATTTAAATATAAAAACCCGATGATCAGCCAAATTGATGATAGTTATGAGCAATATATATTAGACCCTAAATTACTGTAACCATTTCATGTTCGACCCTTACACTGTGTTGTGTGTTCATCTGTTGTGTGTGCAGATGTTTGGCCGCTTCTTTATGAAGCGGCTTTTTTTATGCTAAGTAACTAATAATCATATATTGTTATTTTATTAACTTATTAATTAACGGGTGTTGTGGGCAAGCATTGTTGTATTGCTTAGCTTGTCTCTCTTAGCTTTCTGTAAATTAAGTTTTATAATGCCGTTACCGAGTTTATTTAAATGCTAACGTGAGCAGTAAGTGATGTGGATGGGAATAATTGATAACTAAATAGACAGAGTGTTATCTCATCGTGCTTAAAAAATATAAATGACTATAAATAACTGCCAATAAAAATAATCAATAATACGGGTTACAACCCAGGCATTTGACGACAGTACGCAATGTTATTATTACAAATTTCAAGTCGACGTAAAAACTGATGCCAAAGTTCTAACTGCTCAGGCTGCATATTTTTATTAAAAATTCGCTCAAAAATATACAACGCGTATCGCCCCTCTAAAACCTTGTGTAACGTATTAATTTCTTGGTCAAAAGCCATAATACACTGGGTAAACAAGCTAAGTTCAGCATCCGTTTGGCTTAATATTTCTTGATCATGTTGAGCACATGTATATTGTTGAAAGCGTGAAACGTCCGTCAAATAATTTGTGATCCGTTTATTCTCTATCGGAAAAACGCGCAAACGAACGGTACCGCTGTCATTTTCAGTATCAACCCATTGTCTCACACGCCGAGTTTCTTGGCGTTTAAGTGTATCTAAATCCGTTAATTCTTTAAAATGATCTTCTGGAAATGCCGTCATGGCAATCAGCTTTTCACTTTTTTCAAATACATAACTTGTTTCATGAGTCTGAGCTTGCAATAAAACACACGTTATCGTTAATAAAAAAAATATCATTATTTTCATTTTATACTCCGGTGTTTACACCAAACTCCGTTAATACATGATCACGTTTTTAATTCACTAAGGTGATCAGATACTATAGTCAAAGCGATCGGGTTTTAGGGGCAGGTTTCTAGTTCCAGACGAAACCGAAGTACTTACATCCATGTAAGCAAAGCCGTCAAGCTTCGAGACCCCATGAGCATATGATGAACCATAAAACCTGAGCGAGAAGACTATAACGAAGATTGGTATGACTTCAAGTACAACAAGCTCAGCGCATCAATTCAGTATAGTTGAAAGGCTAGGGCTAACTAGGTAAAAATTCAATTGCCCAAATAGTTGTCATTGCATCTACGTCTTCAGCACCAAAATTAATGGCTTTTAAACGTAAAAGTAAGCGACGTTCTAGTTTCTCATCACCTAATTCACTCGACGTTATTGCAACATGACTAATAGAACCATTTGGTTGGATTTCAATTTCAAATACCACTTTACCCTGCAAAGTTGGGTCTTTACGTAACGCTCGATTATATAAAGCATACAAACTCGCTTTATTTGATTCGATAGTTCGACGTACGCCCATCTCAGATCGCTGCCCTTCTAAACTTGCGTATTCATCATCTGACACTAATGCATCACCATCTGCAATAACTTCTTCTTCAGATAAACGAACTTGCTGTGTTTGTTTAGTGCTTAGCTCGGCACTGACCACGGTATCAGTTGTTTGTGCGGCATTAATGCCTGTACTTTGTGTATTCGCCTTGGCTGAAAGTAATTTACGCTGAACTTTTGTCTCAACACTTTTTGTTTTATTGAGTTTCGTTTTGGGTGCATCTTCCATTTTGAATGCATCCCGCATAGAAAACAGTTCATCTTTCATTGCGGCTAAACCAGATGTTTGGGCTTTTTCACGCGCGGCTTCTCGTTTCGTTTTAGGAGGTTCCTTATCTTCTTTTGGCTTATCTTCCGGTTCTACAGGCTTTGGTTTTTCTTTTTCTATCTTTTTCTCTTCAATCATTATTTTTGCTAACTGAGCGGGGATTTGTTCCTTGATCTCTCTCGGGATCTCTACACGCTCCATTGCCGGTACAACAATACCTACAATCAAATAAAGAACAAATAAGCTAGCGAGAATTAGCCTAAAAACCTTATCCTGCTTAGTTGTTTCAAACATCGCATTTTCAATTGGCGCAACAGCAGATGAGGTCATTATTTATCTCCTGCTTTTTTGCTTAATTGTTCGACTGCCAATGATAGATCACGATAATCACTTTGAGCGCAAGCCGCCATTATCTGTTTTAAAATTGAATAAGGAATAGAAGCATCACCAATAATGGTAACCGCTCTGCCCTTTTTCATTTCAGATTCAGACATGTCAGGTCGTTTTTTGGTTTGATAATCAAGCTCTACTTTTAAGGCTTCAATTAAATCGGCCGTATTAGCTTCGGTGATCGAGGCTTGATCTTGTGGTTTATGCCAAACTGCACGTTCTTGCACCAAAACAACATCACTAAATACAGAAATTAATAAATTCTCTTTAGGTAGCTCTTCAGCAACAGAAACGGGCAAACTTATCTCTTTTATGTTTTGTAATACACGAACTTCAGATTGATTAACAATTAAGAAAAAAACTAAAATGGTAAAAATATCCATCAGCGAAACAAGGTTTAACTTGCTCCCTGAACCAAAACGTTTATGGTGCTTGGCGAGCCTTTTAGCCCTAGCTGATTGCCTCACGGTGACTCCCCTTCTTCTGTTATCGGTTCATCTACAGGTGCATCACCCAATGAGATCCGTGGAAAGAGTTCAGCATCAACTAAGTTTGCAGCCACAACAGCCTTAAAAGAACGAACCGTATCCATCGCACTCACAATTGTTTGATAATTAACATCTGCAGCTAACAAAATAAGAATGTCATCTTTTTCTATTTCGTTTTGTTGAAACGTCATTTTCAGGTCTTGTAAATAAGTTGATAGCGCTTTGAAATCGTAACCTGATTCCGTAATAGCAAATTGTTTTAATAAAACACCCGCCGGATAATTTACATCAAAACCAGAATTCGTTATGACTAATTCTAAAATTTTAGGCTCTTCATCAGGTGCAGGTTGATCACTTGAAGCGGCAACAGGCAGCTGTAAATTTAAAATTCGGACTTGAGAAAAAACTAAACTCAATAACAGCACAGGCACTAAAACAATCATCAAGTTCATGAATGATGTGATATCAAGTTCTGCATCTTCTGTGGGTTTTCGACGAAGCCGTCTCATAACTATTAGCCTCGTTTTTCGTCAGATGAAGCGCCATATGAAAGAGAGTTAAGTAATTTGATACCCGCCATTTCGAGTGAATCAACAATGGCAGCGGTTTTTGTTTGCAAACTCGTGTGGAATAAAATAAGCGGAATAGCCGTGATTAAACCAAATGCCGTTGTATTCATCGCGACTGAAATACTAGAAGAGAGTAGATTGGCTTTTTCGGCCGGGTCAGCATTGGCAACCGCAGAGAATGCGGCAATAAGGCCCATAATTGTGCCTAACAAACCTAATAACGTAGCAATGTTCGCTAACGTCGCTAAAAATGGAGTGCGCTTTTCTAACCGTAACATATATTCCATTACCGTTTCTTCCATCGCATATTCAACATCTTCACGTCTCTTAACTTGTGATAAACGCGCAATTCCCGAGTTTAATACTTGTAACACGGGTGCATTACTGCCTTGTGCGGCTTGTTTAATTTTATCAACATCACCTTTTTTAAGTGCCTCTTGAATTAACGTTATTGCTTTTTTGTTATTGCTATAAGCTGAGCTTAAAAATAACCAGCGCTCTAGCGCAATCGCCAAACCAATGATTAACACTAATGCAATCGGATAAATAAATGGACCGCCATCTTGTAAAAATGCCACTAAAATATCTGTAAAACTCATGGTTAATTCCTTAATTTAAAAACGTAATGTTTAGCTTATTAATTAGTTGTTGTATTTATTTGATAAAACACTTGAACTTGTTGTTTAAAACGCTTGGGGTCAAGGGGTTTAAATTCAGGCATTTTTATTTTTATCTTTTTTGATTCAATTTGTATCGGCTCATTTACATTTTGCCAAGGCATAATATAAATCACATTAGGCTGCTCTTGGCTACCTTGCACACGACTCTCAATAATCAACGGCGTTGATTTATTGCGTTCTGGTTTGCTCGTATTTGTATTCAAACGGGTAACTGTAGTCTGTGTTTCTTGTTTTGTTATATTAGTTTCAGTTACGGTTTTTTTATCAACTGAATTAGGTTCAGCTGATACTAGCGTAGTTGATAATAGTGTCAAGATCACACACATTGGTTTAATCATGGTTGTGCCCGTTTAATTTTTATATTCAATGCCGCTAGCCATTTATTAACGACTTTATCATCAGGGTTATAATCTAAATATGCTTGATAAAACGATTGTGCATCTAATAATCGACCTCGATATAAATCCAATAGCACGGCTAAATTTAAATAGGCATCGGCATAATCTGGCCAAATGTCAATCGCAATTAAATAATGCGATTCGGCTTTATCGAACTCTCCTTTTAAGCGATATATCTGGCCTAACAAATTATGGCCGTAGGGGTTCTTATCATTGATCGTGACTGCCTGTTTAGCCCAGTTTAAAGCCTGTTCAACATCATCTTGTTTAAAAGCAATGATCGCTTTGTTAATGTAGGCCCCTGAAAGTTCAGGGTTAGATTTAATAACTTGATCAAACGCGGCAATAGCCGCAGGCCAGTCTTGTTTGGCCATTAAATTAATCGCTAGCTGATAAGCCGCTTTAGTTTCGGCTGTGACCTTCTGCATTTTCAGTGATTGTTGCGCTAAATATGCATTGGCTAAAACACTGGGTTCTATTAATTCATTTTCACCTGAAGTAGATGTTAGATCAGGTTCTAGTCGTTTTGCGGTTAGCCCATTAGTATTAATCGAGTTTTGCTCATTTGTGCCAGCTAAATCGAGTAGCGATTGACTTATTTTTTTTAATTCATCCGTGTTATTAACAGACGCTTGTGTATTGTCGGCATTTTGTCTTTTATTATCTTGCTCACTCATATTTTGCGGTAATGATGAGCAGCCCGCAAACAAACTAATTAATAAGCCGATCGTTATATAACGACTAATGCATAAAGGTAACAACATCTTGCCCTCTTTCGTGTTTAGCGTAATGCGCAGGTTCAATTTTTGCTAAAGCCGCAAAACTTAATTTTACCCATTCATCGTATACATCTTGCCAAGCACTTTGTGCGTTGCGCGTGTGTATTTCAATTGATTTCTCTTCGAAAGGATAAGCGAGTTCTTCCAAGAGAATGTCGTATTCTTCAAGAGCTAATTCATCTAACCCTTCGGGTTTTTCTGATTTCATCACATCCACGGCCAGTTGACGGTACATTTCGGCCAAATGATAAGTCGCTTTAGGCACAAATTCAGCTAACGCTAAATTTAATACTGTTTGATAATAATTAATGGCCTCTTTCATTGCTTTTTGTTTGCGCTTCAAGGTTTTATTAAGCGGGGCTTTTAATTTAGTCCACTTAAATGTGCGATGGTGTGCTTGCCCTAATTCATACCCGGCAAAAGACGCTAAATACGCAGAACGAATTTGTACTGTTTCATTTTGTTTTTTTGCAGAGCGTTTATGTTCAGCAATTATTTTTCGATACCAAAAATATTGTTTATTAGGCTCTTTACTGACTTTATAAAATTCACTCATCTTGAGACGGACTTCTTGAGCTACATCAAAAGGTTCTGGGTATGCGTGTGAATAGGTTCTAAATGCGAGTAAAGCCTTGTGATTATCACCCGCTTTTAAATAATACTCAGCGGCAGTGTATTGAGCTTCACGCTTTAAATCTTCATCCGTCTCTGATTCAATCATCACGAGTAATTGTTTAGCGGCTAGATCCCATTGATTCGTTTTTTCGTAGGTCATTGCTAATTTGGCCGGAATAGAAGCCGTATATTCATGTTTAGGGTAACGTTGTTGAAAATCAACCAATACATCAATCGCCCGCGACCACATTTCGTGTTTAAGTAAGAGGTTAGCTGCATCAAATTCGGCTGTGCTTCGGTACGTTGATGTGGGTATAACCAAGCCTAAGCGTAAAAAATGATCGACTGCTAACATGGGCTCAGTATTGGCTAGTTCATCGGCTTGTAAATAAATACAAGAAGCAATGAGTTCTTCAAGCTCTTTAATTTTAGCCTTTTCTTTATTGGCCGGTAAATACACGAGTGCTAATTGATAAGCGGTTTCGGCTTTTGCATATTGCTCTTGTGTGTAATAACTATTGGCAATTAATTGGGTAACAACTTCAACCTGGTTGCTCGCTTTGTGACTTAAATCAGGCTTAAGCAACGGTTTATTATTTATATCAATATCGGCATTAAGTGTTTGTAAAACAAAATCGGAATAATGAAAGACTAATTTAAAATCATCACGCTTAAATGCATATTGGGCAGCTTGTGTTGCAATATCTAACGCTCGTATATCATCAGAAAAATTTTCGACAAATAACGAATCAAAGCGATCACGCGCCATAATCATTTGATCATATAAAGTCGAATTTGTATCAAGAGACTTTATTATTTCACGAGTAGTTAATGTCGTTGCATACCCGGCTTCTAAAATCCAATAATCACGACTTTTAGTTTCATGACTGACTTTAACATCGACATCAACACTTTGGGTATATACCGGCAGTAACGCATGTTTATAGGCGACTTCTTCATAAGTCGATAAGGCTTGATAATAGGCTCCCGCTTCAAAACTAGCATCTGCATATAGATAAAGTTCATTAATAAATGGGCTAGTCAGTTTATCATTAGCAATAGGTAAACGAGCGAGATCTAAATAACGTTTTAACCACGTAGCCGATAAAGAAAATTGGGTTTGACGCTCAGCTAACAAATCTTGTTTATTTGGTATGGCTTGGGCTTTAACATACAAACTGCGCGCATGCGCTAAGCTAAAAGACAATAAGTGTGGCAATAGTTCGACTTTGGTTGTTTCACTGCTTGATAACCAAAAATCACTTTCGTGACCATAAGTTAAAACATAGTTTTCTTTTAACTCACGTACAGATGGAAAATCCCCGCGTTTTAACCATAAATCCATCAGTTTTAAATTAAAACGAGCGGCCCAAATGCTGTGCGTATTAAGATCAATATAATCTTCATAAGTTAATTCAGCATCAAGCTTTAGATCTTTTTTAATCAAAAACTGGGCTAGATTATCAAATAATATATGCTGATATTTGCTCAACATTTTTGATTCATGCTGTTTAATTAACGTAAGCAAAGTCGCCGATTGATTTTGTTGGCTTAAGGAAATACTCAAAACGCGTAATGCATCATTAGCCATACTAGCGGCAGCACCTGAAAGCCAAGTAAAATCAAAATATTCATGTTTGTTTAATTGTTCGTTAGCTTGTACTAAAGCATCAATCACTTTTATAAACATTAAATCGGCTTGCGCTAATTCATTCATTTTAAAATGAGCCCAGCCTGCCATATACAAACTATTTAAACGATATTTGTCTTGTTCATCTGTTGTTAATACGGCGTTATAGGCATCAAGTGCCGCGGTATAATCTTGTAAATTATAATAAATATCACCGCGTCTAAAATACAATTCTGATCGATATTGTGTATCTGGAAATTCACTTAATAAGGTTTCAATTTCTTTTAAGCTTTCATCGGTGCGCCCTTGCAGATCAAGCGCTTTTGCAAGTTGATATTGAATAAATTCATTGTCTTCACGTTCAGGATAACGTTCTAACAAATCTTGATATTCAGTAATTAACTGCGCTAGTGCTTGGTCACTTGACGAGTCTTCTATTTCAATTTGTTCATAATTTTGTATATTCAGCTGAACTAAACGATATTCAACCTTTGCCCGCACATTGGGATCAGGTTCAAGTTGTAAAATTTGTTGATATATGTGACCCAATTTTTCATTTTTTTGCGTTGGTGTCATATCACGTAAACTAACGGGTTTTAAATCAGGTTCAAAATTTAAGTCAGCTAACGTTTTACGGGCGTTAATTTGTTGCTTAAAGGCCTCTGTTTTATTTGGTTTAGTTAACACACAGCTCGTTAAAAAACTGAATGTGAGCACCACAAATAATAAATTAGGGCTTAGATTGATTATTGAACTCATAAAGCCTCTATTTCGTTAAGTACAGTAGTTGAAGCTTGGTTTTGCGCTTCAATTATACGTGCCAGTTCGCGACGTGCTTTTAATATAAAATCAGACAGCATCGCTTTGTCATCTAACGTTTTATTGATCACCGTTTGTCTTATATTAGTGGTATTAATAACTCTAACTTTGCCTAATGTAATTAAAAGATTACGGACGGTTTCATTGGCTTGATTAAACCGGCTTGTTAATCGTTCAAGTCGAGTATTTTGTTTGCTTACTTTACGAAAGGTTTGAACTTGTTGCTGAGCTAAACTAAGCGCCTGATCTATTTGCTTAATCGCTTTATTATATTGCCAATAACGTTCTGGTTTATTTTGCAAAACATCCCAAGTTAAAACGCCTTTAACGCGTGCTAGGCGTTCAGTATAATCATCTGTATTTTTATTATGCTGATTAAGGTTCGTTATAATACCTTCACTTTTTGCCAAACGGGTTAATAATGCTTTTTCATCGGCATTAGCAAAAACAGACAACGAATTATGTTTATTAGCCGAAATCAATAAACTTGCTAATTGATCTCGTTGTTTTATTAATTGCTTGATCCGTGATTCTGTATTTTGTGTGGCTTCTGCTTTCTTTATTGCTTCAATGCGTTTTACATTGAGTACCAATATTTCGTTTATCCAATTTAATTTGGCTTGTAATGCAAGAAGCTGTTCTGTTAACAAGTCGAGCTGAATAAGATTTTGATACCAAGAAGCCAATTCAGGATCGCGTAAAGCTTGATTAAGCCATACAGAATCAGTTTGGTATACCTTATCAGATGTTAACTCAAATTTATGTTTGCTAACCTGAGCAACAGATTGGTTATTTTTGTTGGCCAAATCAGGTACTTTGAAATTCAGTAAATCGGTGGTGTCAGTGAATTCATTAGCAAACACGGTTAATTCTTTTAACCGTGTTAGAAAATGTTTTTCCGCAAAATCATAATAGGTATAGGCTTCATCAACGTGATTTTCTGTTAATAAGACTTCAGCATGCATTAAAGCAGACTGCCAAGCTAAAGTAGAATAAGGATATTTTTCAACAAAAATTTGCCAAACTAGATGGGCTTGTTGAGTATTTTTAACCTCTAATGCTGAATTAGCAAATAAGAACATAGCAGATTCACTAAAAGGGGTTTCTTGCGGAAACGCTTTTAATTCAGCAAAGGCTAAATCAAACCTTTCTTGTTTAAAGTATACATTGGCTTTGAGTAATTGAGCGTAATCTTTTAACGCTTGGAGTTGTTCGTCAGAATTAACTTGATAATTAACAACAGAACTAGCTGAGATTTTGTTTTCACCCGAACCAGAAGTAAATAAACGCTGCCAAAAATTAGGTTCAGTTTTGTGCCATGTTGCTGAATCTAGCGTGGCTAATAATGACAGAGCTTTTGAATAGTGTTTATCTTCTAACGCTTTGATGGCTTGATTAATAATTATAAACAACGAAGGTTTATATTCACCAGCTTCTATTTCACTAACCGGCAGTAATGTGGGCGTGTTAGGCCAATAAGCAAGTTGGTTTAACACATGATATTGATCATAATAAATTGCCGGTACATGCCTAATTTTAGCTAAAGCTTGTTGCGCTTGTTTATAGTCGGCTTGACTTACTTTTTGTTCTGCAAGTTGCAATAAAGCGATTAACAATAATTCTTTTTGAGCCGCATTTACCGTTTGCTGACTCTGAATTTTAGCCGTTTTGCGATAATCATATTTATCATCAAGTTCTTGTTGCATAACAAAGCGGATTAAAGCGCGTTGAGCTTCATACTGTAAACCCAGTGAAACTTGTAAACCCGCCTCAAATAAACTGGCCTTTTCATCTAAAAAGCCGAGTCGTTGTTTTGTTTGATTAAGAAAACTCAACGCTTGGCTATTTTCGCCTTGAAAATAATAAAATAAAGCCTGGCGATAAGCTTTGTCTTGTAAATCCGTTTTAATTTTTTCTTGTTTATTTTCAAGTAAATCGGCTAATTCAATACCTGTTGTACGGTTTGATTTAAAGTTTTCATTAACGGCGACAGTATCGGTATTCGCCCAAGAATGAATAGGAAGGCAAAGTAACAATATACAAAAAACACCTCTTAAATCGAGGTTTTTACTTAATGAGCCTAACACCAGAGTACGCAAAATAAACTTAGATAACATAGGCGATTATAAAACCCACTCGTCAACAACCACTTCTGCACGATAATCACTTTCATTATCGAGTAATTTCAATTCAAGCATAATTGCTTCATCGGTCTTTTCAAACTGATAAACAACGGCTCGTTTCGCCGCTCGATTTTCATGATCAACACCGGTAAATATAGCTGTTAATTCATGCTCTCCCATTTTTAAATTACCTTGATAAATACGTTGTATACCCCCTTGAATTAACGCATTACGTTGGTTATCGGTGTATAAAAAACCCGCTATATTTTTGTCATCAATTTTTATTTCAACACTATCAAGTGTAAAAAACTGGCCAATATCAACCGATACAAATACCGACACTTGCGTATTAGCCGGAAACAGCAAATCTTCTTCTAGCACAAACAAATCACGATTTAACTGAATCACTTGTTGCTTTATTTTTTCAAGTTCACTCGCCAGTTCAGGCTCTTCAGTGGTTTTTAATTTTACATTATCTTGATCTACAGCATAAAGCGAGAAAGGCACAGACAAGCTCGTTAATCCTATTATGATTAACATCATAATTTGTTTTGAAAAATAAACGGGTAAACGCATTAGATTAAATCCTAAAAATTAATGCTGACAAATGCTCTAATAACATTGGCAGAAAATGTATATAGCGGTTCTTCACCCACTGCAGCGTCCGCCGTGGGGTCTCGAAAATTATTATATGCAAACACAATATGATCCCACTGAAGTGAAAATTCAGAATGCCAACCTTCGAATGAATATTTTTCAGGTAGGATATAGGTCAATGACATGCCGATTGTTTTATCATTGAAATCACTTAACTCTTTATCACGAGCTAAAAAATTTTGTGCGTTGCGATATGGAAATAAATCTTGATAAAAATCAGCTTGCGTTTGCTGATAATGACGGCCTTTAATTTCAAGTTCTAAATCGAAAATTGGTTGTCGATAAACTAACTCAATATCTCGGGCATTTATTGCCCAACTGTCAGTAAATTGCCGATAATGTCCTAATAATGCGGCATGCCAAGGCAAAAAATAACTAGCCGACAGTTTAGCTGCAAATGAATTACGTGTATTTGGATAAACTTCTGCTTGATAACCAACGCCGGAGCCGATGTCTTCATCAATAAAACGAACGGTTCGATAAGGGTTGTTTAAATACCCTTGATCTGCAACACCTTCGATATTAATAGATGCCGTTAAGTTTCGCGTTAATATTTGACTTATACTCGCACGGATTCGGTATTGCTCGCTTTGTTCTAAAAATGTTTCATCACCGTTGCGGCGAATTTCATTATCACCATAAGTTAACCCTATCGCTAGATTGGTTAAGTCGCCAAAAGTATCATGACTCACATCAAAACTAACGGATGACGCTAAGAAATCACTTTCTTCACTTTGGCGATAATTTAAAGCCATAATCGTTTTATCATTAAGCAATTCAATACCTAATTGACCTTCTTTTCTTTCTTCAATATAGGGGCTAGCCGTGCTCATCACATCAACAGATGCTGAAGAAATAGTATCAACATAATAATAAGCCGATAAAGCGACAGATTCTCCGGCTTTTTTTCTAACCAGCACCGCGGGACCATCAATTTTCATTCCGCCGCCTTCATAGCTGTGATAAAGCACATCGGCTCTATCGTCATCTAAAACAGCCGCTTGGCTAGCCGGTAAAAACAATAAAAAAAGACAACACGTAATTAAGCTCAACACACGGTTAATTACACCCACAACCGCCTCCACCAACACCTTCTGCCCCACGCGCTGATTCACGCGCTTCATAAACATGCGCTACATGACTACTAGCAATAGCATGTCGGCTTGCTTTCATTATGGGGTTAGACAAATTTTGACGTTCATAAGGTTTAACCCAAGGTTCAATGCTGGCACACCCACTCAAGCTACCCCATAAAATAACGAGACCTAAAATGTTGAGCTTATTCACGAATAAGTTTCTTAATTGCTTTAGCATACTTTTTCTCGTAGCCTGATTTGTAGCCTTTAAATACATAACGCACTTTTCCATCGCGATCGATAACAACCGTGGTCGGCATGGCTTTTACATCATAATTTGCTGATATTGTATTGGTTTCATCAAAAAAGATAGGTAAGTTAACACCGATATCAGCGATGAATTTGCGTCCGGCTTCACTTTCTTGTTCAACATTTACCGCCCAAACCGCAACGCCCAAATCGGTATATTTATTGTGTAGTGTTTCTAAAATTGGCATTTCTTTACGGCACGGACCACACCAAGAAGCCCAAAAATTTAAAACAATTATTTGGCCTTTTTGCTCGGCTAAACGTTGATTTTTACCTTCAAGATTTTTTAAAGTAAAATCGGGGGCCATGTCACCTACAGATAATGCGTTAGCTGATAAAGAAAAAACAAACCCAATAACTAATAATAAATATTTCATTTTAAAACCCTTTGTAAAACGTCATTCAATTTAGAAAAAGACCGAAATGCCCGTCGTTAAATTTAAGTTATGCGTTGTTTTAGTTTCGCCCGTAATTTGGGTATCAAAAACATAATCAGACATTGCCAGATCCCACGCTAACCAATCAGTAAAAAAGATTCTAAAATTGGTGGTTAAATTAACGGTAAATTTATCATCGCCCGCAAATTCTGTTGTACCGGCCCCGACTTCAAATGAAATAGCACTATTAAACGCACTTCCACGCCCAACAAAAATTTCACCTGGAAACAAATTGTAACCCACGTTTAAACCATAATAAGTTAACTCTCGCTCTTCTTCTGTTAACAAAGGCGCGGATGTCACTAGTTTTTCAAAACTAGTTAACCCAGCTTCAGCTTTAGCATAACGTGCTTTTAGATAAAAATATTCAGTCATATGATAAGCTAAATGCCCACTTTGCCAAGTAGAAGAGCCAAAATCTTCTATGCTGATCATGCCGACTTGAACACCTAGTTCAAAATTCTCGTTATCAAGCACATCTTCTAATATTTCTCTTCGCTCAACACTCGGTTTAACAGGCACGCCATCGGCTAACCCCACGTTGTTATTAGCTAAAGCAGATGATGTGGTTAATGCTAACCCTAAGCAGACGCTAGCAGAGATTAAAAGAATACGCTGAAACCTATTTTCCATGTTTGGATCTCTTCATTTTCATCACGCTCAGTTAAAACCAGCGCATTTTTAAATTCTAATCGTACTAAAAAGTTACGAGCTACATGATATTTCATGCCTATCGCGCCACTAATTAATGTATTTTCTCTATTCTCAGCTTTAGCCAGTACACTATGTGGTGTCGTTTTGATTACCCCAGCGCCAATTCCCATATAAGGCGTTACCCACCAATCTGGGAAAGGTTGAGCAACTAACATCAATTCAGCGACATCACTATCAGAAATATCACCAAGCGCTTTACCTAGCATTAGCTCAGCACTCATCACCGAAGAAAAGGCATACGCAGCATAAATATTAAAAAAGTTAGCCCCTTCTAAATCGCCGTATAAAACACCACCTTCCCAGTGACGAGCTTGATAATCATCAAAGCCATAATCTTGTTCTGAATCAACTTGTTGGCCACTTTTAGACAGCTTTAATAAGGAAGCTTGTGGTAACCAACCTATATTTCCTCGTTTATCCGCAACCTTCAACCAAGATGTGCGTTTTAAAAGGATGCTAATCTTTTCACCTTTTTCAACGACATATAAAATGGGGTAGCCAACACCGGGGCCTGAATGTAACTCAACAAAAGGCGATTCGATGAGTAACTCTACGGTTTCATCTGCCAGAGTCCAAAACGACACTGAGCATAATAAGCTGATACTTAAAAAAGTAAATAGCCCTTTTATTGATTGATTTATATACATAATTTTTTTAATAAGCATGCTAGCAACCTAATCCGTTAGATAAAATGGCGTATTATAATATTGAGCACCAATATCTAACCATTCAGCGATTAACCGTAATTCATCAGCAGACAATCTATTAACATGACTGCCCGTTGCCGAGAATAAGTCAAAAAACGCGCGACTAGAATTCGCTCCGCCGGTTCTTAATATATTGTTTACTCTAACCGTTGTTAACACGGGGATGGGTTGTTCAAACTCATCTAAAATGAGTTCACCTTCTTCATCTAATTCAAAAACCGGATCACCATTGGCATCCACGACTTCAATTAATCTATCAACCAATAACCCATCAATAACTTCTTGTTCTAAATCCGTAAAAAATAATTCTCTATAACCGATGAGATGAGCCGGTTGCTCTGGCGATGGGGCGTTAGTTAAATCTAACTGTGCTGCAGGGGGTATAGCCGCGCCGGTTTCATCAATTGTGCTATGACAAGCGGTGCAGGTATTGTCTTCAAGCACTTCACCTGTTATTTCATCAGATATTTTACGTGATAAACTAAAAATCGGTTGAATGTGTTCAGCATAATTTATTTGTATACGACAATAAGCATTCCACTGTATATAGCAACTACTCCCATTTGGCGGTAGTGTAAGTAAATTGTCATAAGATAAATTGATGTCGGCATTAGGTGTCGATATTGCAGGGTCGGTCCAAATATCGACGTAGTGTAAATCTTTATTCAGCTCTTTTAAGCCATTTACACTCGCATCAGCTTCAGCCATGGTTTGACCAAATGCAGGCAATATCGAATCGGCTGTGTTAGGAAAAGCCACGCCATCAGATAGCGCTCCGATATTAATAGTCGGTACGTTACTGTCTAACCTCCCATGTGGCGAATGGCTATTTTGGTTATGACAGCCGGCACATTCAAGATGCTCACCCGGTAACAACGAAATCCATTGGCGATGTCGCCCCCCGATACGTTCCCCTTGAGCATTTAATACACTCAAAGCAATCGGTATATTAGCCGGCACTTTAAATTTAACAGAACCATCTGGCTGGATTGGCACATAACCTAATATTTCGCGCATGCGCTGACCACTGCTGCGGCCAAAATCAGTTCCTCTTACCCGTTTAACATCACGAGGTGGCATTGGAACACCACGCACCACACGTAAAAAACGAGCGGATAGCTCATCTGCCGATGTTTGCAAGGGATCTTTTAACGCATGAATACCTTGCGACGTTGAATCAATGCCATCAAAATCATAAACACTGCGAATATGAATAGCAGCGGCTTGTTCATTTGCCAAATTAGCATCTAATTCATTGCCCACCACTTTATTAGGAATAAAAGCGGGGGGCGTTAAACTGGGTTGTAAAACAATAGCTTGGCTAATCACATGACCAGATTCTGGCGAAGCCACTTTTTGTTGTGTACCACTTGTTTGACTAAAAATCCAAAGTTCATAAATAGGCTCAGATAATGTTGTCGACTCGGCCGCTAATTGCTCAGCGGTTAATTGACCACAGACATAATTAACATCAGCAACAGTAGCTCGACATAACGCCCAAGAAACTAATAATCTATCACTACCATCTTCTAAAGGAAAAATAGACGCGATTTTACCTTGCGCCGCAATCGCATTAGAAAAATCAAAAATAGGTAAATTAAGTAACGCAAAATCAGACAATGCATTGGTCGTGGTATCAGTTAAATCGGTTCCGTCAATTTGACGCTGCGATTCATTAAAATCATCGATATTGATAATCACCGGGCGTTTTTGTAACGCATTTTCGTTAGATGAGTTAACCAGTAATAATATTTTTCCGTCTGGAAGTTGTTGTGGTTTTATATATTCAATATTCTGATCTTCATTATCAAAAGTAACCGAATGTGAATGCCAACCATATACAAAATGGTTATCAGTGCCATCAGGTTGCATTTTATAAAGGTTAATTTTGTTATGGCCGCCCATGGTATCCCAGCGACTATAGAGTATTTCTCCACTTTGTAACACTAACGGGTAAAAGTCATGACTTAAGTTAAAGGTGAGTTGTTTAATATTACTGCCATCATCATCCATTACGTGAAGGTTAAGAGCCGAGAAACTCATTCTTTCATCTAATGCCGTATATTGCGGTTTTCCTTCATCTAGCAAAATAGCACGCGAGGTACGTTGTCGAGTAGACACGAAAATAATACGCCCATCAGGTAAATACCCTGGCATTAGATCATGGCCTAACCCGGCGACTTGCTCATTATTTATTATCGGTGCAAATGACTTATCAAGGTGTTTGTATCGCCATATATTCCATTTAGGTTGTTCATCGTCATCTAATTCGGGGTCAAGAGGTGCATGAAGTGCAACTAAAAATTCATCGCCCTTTGGTGAAACCACTAAATCTCGAATATCGATTCGCGCGCCTTCATCAAATAAGTTCGAGGTTAAATCTACTTTTTGTGATTCAGAAAAGGCATTAGCTTGTAAAACAAGGCGTGCACCTGGATTAAAGATAAAAGGGTTGCGCGCAGAAAAAGTGACGCGTTCAACATCGTCGCCTTCTTCTCTGTCGGGGTTGGTAATGAGTTGACGCTCTATATAAACAACCGGAAACTCAACTAAGACGGGATCTTTTTTCTCATCATTTATAGAAGAGCCTGTTCCACAACTTAATAATAAGCATGAAAATAACAAAACTCCGATACAGCGTAAATTCGGAATCATAGAATTCTTTTTCCAAACGGTTAATATATATGGTAAAACTGTCGATAAACACAAAGGATTCGACCCGACTTTCGATCCATGTCGCATTAGCGTTCTTTTAGCTCACATTGAAAGACTAGACCATATCTGGCACTAGATAAAAATAAAATGATAAATAAATACATTATAAAGTTGCCTAAATTGGCAATTAAGAGCCATTCTTTAGTGTGTTATGTGAATAAATATAACACTCAAATAACCCTAAACATCTTCAAGGAGGTAGTATGAGGATGTTCTATCACAATGTAAAGCAAGGCTTTTTTACATTTATATTCTTATTCATTTTTTCTAATTTTCAGGCTGCGCATGCGGGCAGTTTAGAACAAGCTAAGCAACTGCACGACCGAATTGCCGGTGTGCCTGCCGATGCACAAACCTTAACCGAATTATCCGAGCTAATAACGGCAGGCGATCCAATTGCGGCTGCCTATCAAGTGATGGAATCACCTGATTTTTATAACACCACGTTAAAATTATTTGCTTCACCTTGGACCAATGAAGATGAAGATATTTTTGTTCCATTAAATGATTATTCAGCCACGGTCATTGGAATCGTCAGAGATGACATAGATTTTCGCCAATTATTACAAGCGGATATAGCTTATGTTGGTTCATCTGAACTTACACTGCCCGCTTATAGCATGACTAATAATGCACATTACGAAGCGCTAGAAAACCAAGCGATAAACTTAAAAGAACACTTAACACAAGTTAGTCAATCTAGTTTAAATGGCCTCCCCCCTACGGCAACTGCCGGTGTACTAACAAGCCGAGCCGCGGCGCGCGCCTTCTTTTACCTCGGCACAAATAGAGCCATGTTTAGATTCACATTAATGAATCACCTTTGTACCGATTTAGAACCTTTGAAAGATAATACCCGTTCGCCCGATCGAATTCGTCAAGATGTGAGTCGTAGTCCTGGAGGAGACAGTCGATTGTTTTTAAATAATTGTCTTGCTTGCCACAGCGGCATGGATCCAATGGCGCAAGCATTTGCCTATTATGATTTCGATTTTACAGATGATGCAGACACAGGCTCTCTTGTTTATAACAATGTAGGTACTATTGCGGCGACAGGGAGCCGAGTTCAAGCCAAGTATCATTTAAATGCAACTAATTTTCCTTATGGGTTTATTACACCTGACGATGAGTGGAATAACTATTGGCGACAAGGTCCAAATCAAAAGTTAGGTTGGGATCAAGGTTTAACGGGTAAAGGGGCTGGTGCTAAGTCACTTGGTGAAGAGCTATCTCATAGTCAAGCCTTTGCCCAATGCCAAGTTAAAAAAGTTTTTGAAAATGTGTGTTTACGGTCTCCTGAATCTCAAGACGATCTTAATCAAGTTACTTCGACGACCGCCTCGTTTGCAACCCATGATTATAAACTTAAACGCGTATTTGCCGAAATTGGCACATACTGTATGGGAGAATAATCATGTTTAAAACGATCAAATTAAATCTATCCCTACTAATCGGTTTGTTATGTTTAGTCAGTTGTGGTGAAAGCGAAGTTGAGTCCATTCCACCCGTGCAAGAAGATGAAGTCGCAACCGAATATACTGGGCCAGGACCACAAACCGAAGATATACAAAAATTTAAAACCGCTTTATGGGACAATATATCAGCCTTAGATAAATGTGGCGCTTGTCACACTGAAGGCTTACAAGCCCCCTATTTCGCCAGTAGAGAAAACGTTAATGATGCTTATGCGGTATCAAACACATTAGTCACCTTATCAAAACCTGCGGATTCAAGGTTAGTGACTAAAGTTGCCAATGGTCATAACTGTTGGTTGGGCAGTGACCAAGCCTGTGGCGAAACCATGACACAATGGATTAAAATTTGGGCCGATGATCGTGTTAGCGTGGCTAATACCATTGAATTTAAGCCGCCTACTCTGCGCGAAGCCGGTGCGAGCAAAACAATCCCAACCGACAGCACATTGTTTGCTGAACATATCTACCCAATCGTCCAAGATCATTGTGCTGACTGTCATAATCAATCGGCACAATTCTCTCAATCTCCTTTTTTTGCAAGTGATGATGTTGATGAGGCTTATCAAGCCGCTACACGTGTAATGAATATTGATGACCCAGCTTTATCTAGACTGGTAATGCGCTTACGTAACGAGTTTCATAACTGTTGGAGCATATCGTGCACCCAAGATGGTAACGAGATGTTTGCTGCCATTAGTGCATTTAGCGAGAATATTAGCATTGATGAAATTGCAGATGATCTAGTGGTCTCTAAAGCGTTACGACTAAATGATGGTGTTGTGGCCTCGGCTGGCGGTCGGTTTGAATCAGATATCATCGCATTATATCAATTTAAAACCGGCTCAGGTTCAGTAGCTTATGATACATCGGGTATCAGCCCTGCCGCTAACTTAAACTTGAGTGGCAATATTGAATGGTTAGGCAGTTGGGGAATACAAATAAATAATGGTAAAGCACAAGCGAGTACCGCAACCAGTAAAAAAATACATGATTTAATACTGTCAACTAACGAATTCACGCTAGAAGCTTGGTTAACACCGGGTAATGTTGTGCAAGAAGGACCTGCTCGTATCATTACTTATTCAGCGGGCGACAACGACCGAAATTTCACCTTGGGACAAACTCAATATAATTACGACTTTATGCTGCGCACTCAAAATAGCTCAACTAATGGCCAACCCGCTTTAAGCACGCCAGATGCAGATGAAGTATTACAAGCAACGTTGCAACACGTGGTATTAACCTACAATGCGCAAGAAGGCCGTAAACTATATGTCAATGGTAACTTAATTGACGTTAACGATGATGAAGTGTCTCCGCTTGCGTTGTGGGATAATAGCTTTGCCCTTATTTTAGGTAATGAAGCCTCTAATAACCATCAATGGCGAGGCAGTATTCGCTTATTAGCGTTATTTAATCGCACACTCACTCCTGAGCAAATACAGCAGAATTATGATGTTGGCGTGGGTGAAAAATTCTTTTTACTCTTTTCAATAACCGACTTAGTTAATACCCCCAACACTTATATCGTGTTTGAAGTTAGCCAATATGACAATTATAGCTATCTATTTGCTGAGCCGAGTTTAATCAATCTAGATGGGCTTACGCTTAATCAAACCACAGCATTACGCGGGATGCGTTTAGGTATTAACGGTAAAGAATCGACAATCAGCCAAGCATTCGCTAATTTAGACATCAGCATTAATAGTGATACGTCTCTCAGTGAACCGCAACTTTTGTCAAGGTTGGGCACATTAATCAGCATGGAAAAAGGCGTGACAGATGATGAGTTTTTCTTAACCTTTGATCAATTAGGTGATAAACAATTCACTCGAGTAGAAGGTATATTTACCCAGACATTACCAAGCCCCAGTTCAAGCCGTAGCCCTCAAATAGGGATCCGTAATTTTGCTGAAATCAATGCCACCATGAGCAAGTTAACAGGTGTTGCCGCCAATACACCCAAAGTATTCGATACCTTTCAATTAGTGCAACGCCAGCTGCCGAGTATTGAAAATGTTGAAACCTTTATTTCAGCCCAACAAATGGCAGTTACCCAATTAGGGATAGCCTATTGCGACGCGGTTATTGAAAATACAACATTGCGAAGCAATTGGTTTCCGTTGACCAATTTTAATGCCTTACCACATGTTGCATTTGCGACAAATACTGAACGGCTTGATTTTATAACGCCGTTAGTTGAGCAATTAACCCCGTTAAGTGTCTCAACTCAGCCTGATAAACAAATTGTAACTGATGAGCTCAATCAGTTGATTCAACGTTTATCTATTTGCGACGGGAGTTGCCCCATTGATAGGTCTAAAACTATCGCTAAATCTAGTTGCGCAGCTCTGTTAGCAAGCGCTGTAACCTTGCTTCAGTAGAGAAATATTATGACACGTAAAAGACATTTACATCCAGATACCCCATTATTGTTTGCTGATCACAAACGTCCAATGACACGTCGTGATTTTATAACGTCAGGATTAAAAACCGGCGCGCATGTTGTAGGCGGAATGTCACTCTTTAGTTTGTTTGCGAATCCCAATCAAGCTCAAGCCGCTTTATCTAGTGATATCCAAGCGCTAAGAGAATCATGTGGTATCAATGTACAAGGTGCCGGTAAAATCCCTTTCATCGCTTTTGACTTAGCCGGTGGCGCCAACATTGCAGGCTCTAATGTTTTAGTGGGCGGCCCAGGTGGACAGCAAGATTTTTTATCAACAGCGGGTTACAGTAAATTGGGCTTACCCGGCGATATGACGCCGGCAATTGCGAATCCAAATGCCGAGCAATCTGACTTTATAAATACCGACTTAGGATTGGCTTTTCATTCAGACTCTGCTTTTTTACGCGGTATATTAGAAAAAGTCAGCCCCGAAACAGCGGCTGCGGTTAATGGCGCGGTTATCGCCGCCCGCTCAGATAATGATACAGGGAACAACCCACACAACCCTATGTATGCAATCGCACAAGCAGGAGCGGATGGGTCGCTTATGCCGCTCATCGGCTCACGTAATACCGATTCAGGTGCTAATTCAATGGCACCCAATAATTTTATTGATTTAAGTAAACGCCCAACAAAAATAGACCGACCAACCGATGTGACAGGTTTAGTTGATACCGGTGATTTATTTAATTTGTTATCGCAATCTGATGCCGTGGCCGTGATGGAAAGTATTGAACGTATCAGTGCCAATAAAATAGCCAATGTAAATTCAGGCATTAGTCGAGATGCGGTCATTAAAGACTTATTACAATGCGGTTATGTGAAAAGTGCCGATTTAACCGATAGATTTGGTAATCCTGCGACATTAGATCCTCGACTCGATGTAAATATTGTAGGACCAAGTGGTATTTTTTCATCTGAAGAATTTAACAGCGAAAATGAGTTCCAAAAAACGGCATCGGTTATGAAATTAGTGGTTAATGGTTTTGCTGGGGCTGGCACCGTCACTATGGGTGGGTTTGATTACCATACTGGTGATCGAGGTACCGGGGAGTTACGAGATTTACGCGCCGGACGGTGCATGGGCGCTTGCATAGAATATGCAGCAAGGCAAAACATGCCACTCATGTTGTATGTATACAGTGATGGTTCGGTTGCCAGTAATGGGCGCATTGATGATTCTGAAATGGGCAGAGGCAAAACGGAATGGACGGGGGATAACTCTTCTACGGGGGCCGCCTTCTTTTTAGTTTATAATCCGACTGGCCGCCCTGTTTTGATGGGTAGTGATGCTAATGCGATGGCAATGCATCAACAGCTCGGCTTTATGCGCGCAGATGCTTCAGTTGAAACCACTTCTTCACCCGCTGCCAATAATGTAAACTTACTTGTACAATCCGTTTTGTTAAATTATATGGCTTTACATGGGGAGCAAGGACAGTTTGGTAATATTGTCACTGGCCAAGGTTTAGGTAATTCTGTGATGCTGGATAGTTTAACCGCTTTTCAGCCTATCGTGAATGGGACCATAGGCACCCCTTTTGCAACGGTATAACAACTTTTATAATTTAAGTTATGTCGATTAAACGAAAAAGGCATGCCAAAGCATGCCTTAAAATGTTTTCAATCAACTCAGGTTAATCAATTTTTCTTTTTAATTGACTAGCGTGTTTGCTTGTTTATTAACGCTTGTAACTGTGCATCCATTTGCGCGGATTTTTGCGGATTTTTAGCCGCTAAATTAGTCAATTCGCTTGGATCAGCGGCTAAATTATAGAGCTGGGGTACTGGTGCTAAACCACTTTCTATCTTTTTATCGTTTGTAACCCATTCTGCTTTTTTGTTGCTCGGTCTAATATATTTCCAATCACCGTCACGGATAGATAACGTATAAGACTCTTCAATTAATACCGATCGGCCTTTAGCACTAGCATCCGTTAAAGCTGATAAATAGTTTTGGCTATCAACCGCTTCTCTATCGTCAAGTTTTACACCCACTAATTCAGCGATCGATGCGTAAACATCAATTTGACTCACTAATTCATCACTGACACCCGGTTCAACTTTTGCAGGAAAATGCACAATGGTCGGTACTCGTGTACCCGCTTCAAATGCACTGTATTTTCCGCCTCGGTATATCCCAGCAGGCTTATGATCGCCAAGTAATTCTTCTGCTTGATCGTCATAGCCATCATTTAAAACAGGTCCATTATCACTGGTAAAAATAATAAGAGTATTATCTAGCAAACCTAATTTTTCGAGCTGTTTTGTTACTTGTCCTGTAATCCAATCCATTTGAACAATGGCATCCCCTCTTACACCCATTTCACTTTGACCTTTAAATTTGTCATGTGGTAATCGCGGTACGTGAATGTCGTGAAATGAAAAGAATAAGAAGAACGGATCGGCTTGGTTTTGCTCAATAAATTCATTCGCTTTATTAGTGAACACAGTATAAAAATCTTCATCTTTCCATTCTGCCGACTTTCCACCTTGCATCCAACCGATACGTCCAATACCGTTGATCAAGGTTTTATTATGTTGATGATCAGCTGATTGTCGTTCTAACTCTGGATTTTCATACCCGGTTGGTCGATCACCTATTTTTTTATCGTAGTTAATATACAAAGGATCAGACTTATCAAGGTTTATTACATGGTGATTCTCTAAATAAACGGTTGGAACTCGATCACCTGTCGCCGGTAATAAAAAGCTATAATCAAAACCAATTTCTAATGGACCCGGTTTAATCGCTTTATTCCAATCTATTGGCGTAATACCATCAC
Organism: Algibacillus agarilyticus; assembly: GCF_003286125.1. Classification (GTDB taxonomy): domain Bacteria; phylum Pseudomonadota; class Gammaproteobacteria; order Enterobacterales; family Alteromonadaceae; genus Algibacillus; species Algibacillus agarilyticus. Next base: position 8,054 of record NZ_QMED01000020.1, on the reverse strand, counting down.
CTAATCCCAAGTGCCATTTTCCAACAACCGCTGTTTTATACCCTACTTTTTTTAGCATTTTAGGTAACGTAGGCTTATTGGGCTTAATAATCATCGCTGCATCGCCTTTAAGCACAGCGGCATTATTTCTAAACGCATATTCGCCCGTTAATAATGAATATCTTGATGGCGTGCACGTCGCAGACGAACTATGCGCATCGGTAAACCGAATTCCATTAGCGGCCAACGCATCTACGTTGGGCGTTTTAACGCCTTTTGCGCCATACGAGCTTAAATCGCCATAACCTAAATCATCAACATAAAAAACAACGACGTTTGGTTTTTTTGCTGACGGGGTCATTGTTGTTTTTTCTTGTAAATAACTACAAGCCGTTAAACTGAGTGCAACGGCAGTAGCCGCAAATAATGTAATGCTTTTTCGATTTTTTAGGATCATTATATTTTCTCTTCATTTGTTAAAATGGTCATTAGGCTGGTTTTATCTTTGATGGGTACAAGCTCAAATTGCGGTGTTAAATAAACATAAAATGCCGCTTTATTTTTTGTTTGAGTTTTATTATTAATATTACGTTTAGCTTCAGGTGTATCAGTAAACCACGCGGTTATTTTTTGTTGACCTAACTTAAGGTCTATATTCACCTCACAATGCGAAGCCCGGCCATACACTTTGCCAATAACCTTGCGCTCATTAATTTGCACCACACAGTATTTTTTTAAAATAGGAGTCGCCGCGGGTTTATCATGAAAATAAGGTTTAATTTGGTATATACCCGCTTGTTCAACATTGATATACCAAGGCAAGGCTTTATATTTATCTTCTTCTGTTAACCAATGGACATAATCATATTCATCTGCAGCCGCTTGATGTCCTATAAACCAAGGCACCGCTTGACCATTGGGTACTTCCATCCAATCCATTGCATTAAGTCTAACCGTGTGTTCAGCCGCATTACCAACATGGATATACCGATCTTTAAAACCTTTAGCGGCTAAATCACTAAACCAATTCTGTATTTTAGCTTCCATGTATTCAGCGACTCGCGGGTAATCGGCTATCACATTGTGTTTTTGTGCTGGATCAACGTTAATATTAAATAAAGCTTTGGTGTTTTGGTTATATCGTAAGTAACGCCAATGATTATGTGCCAATACCGTTGGACGATCGACACTTGGGTCAAAAACACGTTGATTCGTAATAAACACATCACGCGTATTTAATGAATTGTCTTTGCCTTGCTTTAACAATTTAACTAAACTTTTACCATCAAGATTCGGCTCATTAATTTTAATATCAGCAAGCTCTAATAGTGTGGGTAATAAATCGTAGTGAGCACTTAATGCATTAAGCGCGCCGGACTGTAACTGACCATCGGGGTAAGAAATAACAAAAGGCACTTTATGACCACCTTCCAAAATATCACCTTTAAAGCCGCTTAGACCTGCATTAGGTTGCCAAGTCGGGTATTGATCTCTTAAGCCTTGCGTATCGGGGGTTAATTTACCGTGATAACTTGAGCGATATGAACTCCCGTTATCGGTCATAAAGATAAAGATCGTATTATCTGTTTGACCTAATTTATCAATTTCTGCTCTTAACCTTGCGACTTGATCATCAATATAAGTGATCATGGCATAAAAACGCGCAAGCTCGCCTGTGATCCCGCGGTCTTCATAGGGTTTAATATAATTTTTTGGCGCACGATAAGGGCCATGTGGTGCATTTAGCGCAATATACGTTAGATGCGGTGTATCGCCCTGCTCTTTTATGTGTTCAATGGCTTCATCAAACCAAACTTTTGTCGCATAATCAGAAAATTTTTCAGGCTCTCCATTACGGTAATAGGTGTCATTAAACTGGGTATTACCCCAATAATCAGGCGTTTGACCAACTCCGCCACCTCCATGGATCACCACATTATCGAAGCCTTGATCTTGAGGGCGGTATGGATAATTATCACCTAAATGCCATTTACCAAAAATACCCGTGTGGTAGCCGGCCTCGGATAAATACTCTGCCAGCGTTTTATGTTCTGGCCCCAACATGTATCGACCTAAAATGGTATGCCAAACCCCAGCTTTTAATGAATGTTTACCTGTTAACAAAGCTGCACGAGTCGGCGAACAGGTTGGATCAACATGAAAATTAGTTAACCGCGTAGAAACTTGTGCTAAGGCATCCAAATTGGGCGTTTGCACAATCGGGTTCGCGTTAAAACCGATATCACCATAACCTTGATCATCTGTTACCACCATCACGATATTTGGCTTTTTTGTTGGTTTAGTCGCCGTGGGTAACTTATTTTTTTGTGCCGTATGTTCAGATCCACTTGTGTATTCAGTTAATAATTCAGTTGTTTGATTTGCTAATTTACAACCTGAAAACAGTAGCAATCCCGTCAACAAAGGTATTAGCATTTTTTGTTTTTTTAATAACAGCTTCATTTTATACTTCATTTTTTTGTGAATTACTTTCTGAATTATTTTGTAAATTGTCCATTGGGTTCAACGCGCGTTTAACGGTGGGTATGCCACTATTACGAATTGTTAAATACTCAGCGAGCATCGCGTCTACTTTTTGCGGCTGACTTAATAACAAATTAAATTTTTCATCTTCGACAACATTTGTGTTCAGGTTGAATAAAGCCGTAGGTTCAAATTTTGTGAGTTTGTGATCCGTATCAATAATCAATTTCCAGCCGTTTTTAACAAAAATAACTTCGGTACGACTACCCGCTTGTAACATTAAAAACTCGCGAGGGTGATAGGCTGTTGTTGTTATTTGATTAGTTACTTGATTAGCTAATAACGGTAAGAGATCATTACTGTCTAAACCTTCATTGTCTTGTAAGGGCTTGCCACTAACCGCGGCCACGGTAGCTAAAATATCTTGTACCATGATGGATTCGTTTTTAAATTGCCCAGATGGAATATGATTAGGCCATACCGCAATAAAAGGCACACGATGTCCGCCTTCATGGGCTGCATTTTTACCGCCACGGTATATGCCACTTTGTTTATGACCCGCTTTTAAACTTGCGGGTACATTAGCTAAGCCGCCATTGTCAGAAGTAAAAATGATCAAAGTATTGTCATACACGCCTTGATCTTTTAATGCGTTAATAATTCGGGCAACTTGTAAATCAAGCTCAACCACCATGTCTAAATGCGCACTTGGGGCTGCACCGGCAACTGCAACACCATCAAACGTGGCAGGCGGAATATGGGGTCTATGCGCCATTGGGCTGGCATAATAAAGTAAGAAAGGCTTATTGGTTGTTTGTTGATTAACAAAATCGACAGCCTTTTGAGAGATAACGTGACCAATATTTTTAGTATCCCAATGCGAGTCACCCATTCCAGGTCCTTTGTCTGAAATGATGCGAGGGTCAAGAACGTTATTTTCATTAATATGTACAATGCTAGAATCAGCGGTTAACGGATACCATTTTTCATTTTCATAAGCTAGATACGTAGGACCTTGGATCCCCGCTGGCAACATAAAGCTATACTCAAACCCCATATCAGCCGGACCGCCTCCAGCGACATGAGTTAAATCAACTTGATTTAACAGGCCTCGGTCGTCACCCCGATAAATTTTGTCACGATTTTTTAATTTAAAATCGCCGCCTAAATGCCATTTACCAACAAAACCTGTTTTATAGCCCGCACGCTTAGCCACTCGACCTAACGTTAATTCAGATCTCGAGATAGCATTAGGTTTAAATGCCCCCCACACACCCCATGGCGCATATGAACGATAATTATTGTTACCACTCATTACCGCATATCGTGTTGGTGCACACAAAGCCGTTGCCGAATGGGCATCATTAAACCAAACACCGTCTGCTGCTAATTGATCTAAGTTGGGTGTTCTAACAACAGCTGATTTATCCATAAATCTATCGGTGTAATAACTAATATCACCAACACCAATATCATCAGCTAAAATCACAACAACATTAGGCGTTTTGTATACATTTTTGTCGACTTGAACATCATCCATTAACATAGATGGGAGATATTCACCTGAACGATAACCTCCTGAATTACACCCCGTATTACAACTTACAACAAAAAACATAACTAAAATGGTTTTAAATGAATTTTTCTTAAAATTAAATCTCATTACAAAATACTCTGTTATTTTAATTTATATCGAAGTTACGATGAGAAGTGATAGTTCGTTACAGTGTAGCGCCCCAATCGAATACATTAACATGTTAACAAAGAACAATTAATATCAAAACGAATCATAACACATCTTAAAAACGACTTCATTGCATCAACTATAAATTTAAATATAACACAATAATTTTACTAGTAAATGTAATTTATATAATACAACCTATTATTATTGATTTATTTTCTCACTTTAATTAACTTTTCAAATCGTGATTTCTTAATTTTAATAACGAATAATGAAAATTTTTAAATATAAGTTCACTCCAAACTCACGAATAAAACCCAAAATTAGTATTGTCTTTAATGGCCGTTTTTAAACTCAATATTGTTATGCTCGGCTATACCGCATGAAGCATATGCCACCATATAAAGGTGAAAAATATTCACCACCTCGCTTAACGTGATGATCTAATGCATCATCTGGGATCAAATCGGGATCAATTTCAAACCGATAATACATTTTCTCTTGTGGCGGACAATGAATGTGGTATCCCTATAAACTGGGAGAATGAATAAGGTGATCGTTATATGTATTCTGTTTATGTCATTATTAATGATATTTCAAATCTGATACCTTGCCGTTGAAAACACGGTAAGCGTAAAAGGTATAAGCCAAAATAACGGGTATCACGATAACGGCTCCGTTAAATATAAAGTTTAGAGATTCAGGTGCACTCGCTGCTTGCCAAATTGTTAATTGATTAGGTACGATATAAGGATAAAAACTAAAAGCGAGCGCGCTAAAACACAGTATAAAAATGCCAACCGCTAACACAAAGGGCAACCAACAATGTCGATCATGTGGTTTAGGTAAACGTTTGATAATAATCTCAAGCGCAATAAATAAAACCACACACGTTATCGGTATAAATAACACAAACATCACAAGCGGAAATTCAAACCATTTATCAAATACACGGGGATTTACATACACGTTAACGACAGAAATTAGAATCACATTCAAAAAAGCCAAACGAGCCATTATTTGAGTCGTCTTTATCGCAAATTTTTGTAATTCCCCTTCTGTTTTCATCACCAGCCAAGCCGCACCAATAAAACCGTAGGCCGCAATAACCCCAATCCCGGTGAGCACCGAAAATAAATAGCCTGCAAAGCTGTTGTCAAAACCGGTTATATACATGCCTAACATATAACCTTGCATAAAACTGCTGATGACTGAACCCGATTTAAACAATCGATCCCAATTTCTCTTATAATCGATAGCCGCTTTTGCTCTAAAATCAAATGCGACACCACGCATAATTAAACCGATCAATAAAATTGCCGCTGGTAAATATAATTCAAATAAAATAACACTGTGTGCCGCGGGAAAAGCAATCAGTAATAATCCGACTGCCAATACCAGCCAAGTTTCATTCGCATCCCAAAAAGGGCCAATAGATGCAATCATTTTATCTCGTGTTGCTTCATCTTGATCCATCGGTAATAAAATACCAACACCTAAATCATAACCATCTAAAATGGCGTACATTAAAACAGAAAATGCAGTTAACCCCGCAAACACGGCGGGTAATAAGTCATAACTGATCATAATTTTATTCCCTCTTCTATATTATTCACGTGTGTTAAATTACCATCGGCTTGTGGATCATGAGTTTCAAATTCATCTACTTTTATCGCGCGACCGGCCATCACAAACAGTGTGTGCAAGTAAGCCACAATCAAAAAACCGTACACCAATAAATACAGCGCTAACGATATTGCGACATGATCACGCGCTATGGTTGTAACCGCCTCCGCTGTTTTTAATACGCCATAAACTAAGTAAGGCTGACGCCCAATTTCAGTTACGTACCACCCTGCTAATACCGCAATCCAACCGGCAAAAGTCATCCCAACAAACAGCTTCAACATAAACGGTTTTACTGCTCCTTTTTTGAATAGTTGATAACAACCTATCCAAGCTGAAAATAGCATTAATAAGCCCGTCGCCAGCATTATTCTAAAACTCCAAAATATAGGGGCAACTGGCGGCGCATTTTCTCCGAATTCATTAATCCCTTTAATTTCACCTTTAAGATCATGCGTCAGTATTAAACTGGCTAAATTAGGAATACCCACTTCAAAATGGTTGGTTTTATTTTCAGCATCCGGAATCGCAAATAAAAGCAAAGGCGCTCCTTTTTCGGTATGCCACACGCCTTCAATAGCGGCAATTTTTGCCGGTTGATGTGTTAACGTATTTAAACCGTGCATATCTCCGACAACCGCTTGTATTGGCGCTAAAATTGCCGCGACAATTAAGGCGGTTTTTAAGGTGACTTTGGGGGCGAGCTTAATATCACCTTTAAGTAATCGATACGCCGATACACCCATAATAAAAAATGATGCGGTTAGACCCGATGCAATAACAACATGTAAGAAGCGATACGGAAACGAAGGATTAAATATAATAGCAAACCAATCTAACGGAAACGCAACACCCTCGCGCATTTCAAACCCGGCAGGGGTATGCATCCAAGAATTAAGCGCGAGTATCCAAAAAGCCGATAAACTCGTGCCAATAGCCACCGCTAATGTCGCAAACGTGTGCACTTTACTTGATACGCGTTTTAAGCCAAAAAGCATGATGCCTAAAAATGTCGCTTCTAAAAAGAAGGCGGTCAGCACCTCATAACCTAATAAAGGCCCCGCTATATTGCCTACTTTTTCCATAAAACCAGGCCAGTTAGTGCCAAACTGAAAAGACATCGTAATACCACTAACGACCCCCAGTGCAAACGTCAGGGCGAACACCTTTACCCAAAAGCGGTATGCACGCATCCAGACCGGATGACCTGAAATATCAAAACGAACTTTGAAATAAACGAGAAACCAACATAACGCGATGGTTATGCTCGGAAATAAAATATGAAAACTGATATTCGTTGCAAATTGGATACGAGAGAGCATTAAGGTATCTAACATACTTGCCACCTATTGCATTAAGTTGTATTAAATAACCATTAACGTTTATTTTTAATAAACGTTAATTAGTCAGTTTATTTTTAAAATCTAAAATTTTTGTTACACCTGCACCGAGTTTCATCACCGATTGTAAGGTTTCAGGTTTTAATGTATTTAAGCTGGCACTCCATTGCGTAAGCATTTCGATTAATTCTAAGATCTCTTGCATTTGCTTCATTGCGTATTCATCTTGATGTGCATCAGAGTCATCCATTAATTGTGTGCGTAACAATGACATGGTGGGTTCAACTTCACGCTTCATTCGCTCTTCAAATACAGTTCGAGCCATATGCCACATATCACCCGCGGTGGTGTAATAATCTTTACGATCACCTGGTATATGCTCAACTTTAACTAACCGCCAAGACTGTAATTCTTTAATACCCATACTGACATTCCCACGGCTAATCGAAAGTGATTCAGCAATTTCATCTGCCGTGAGCGCTTTTTCATTAATTACCATTAATGCAATCATTTGCCCAACCGTACGATTGAACCCCCAACGACTTCCCATTTCGCCAAAATGCATCACAAAGCTTTGAGTTTTATTCGATAATTTCATATTTGCTTGATCTATATTAAAGTTTCAGTAAATTCTGAAACTTTAATAACAATTATGCAAGCTTTTTTATAAAAAATATTTATTAATGTAAATTAGGGGATTTACCTAAACACGCCCTAAGATACGAATAGAATGAATTAGCTATTGATGTCTGTTTTTATAAAGTTCATGCAATCAACGACACTGCCATCGTGGGTATGGACCTTGCCTTATACAAAAGCGCAAGAACAAGGCAAAAATCCATCTAAATCGTGATTGAATATAGTCAAAGCGATCGGGGTTTAGGGGCAGGTTTCTCGTTCCAGACGAAACCTAAGTACTTACATCCATGTAAGCAAAGCCA
>NZ_QMED01000002.1 GCF_003286125.1 Algibacillus agarilyticus | reverse complement strand
GTTTAGTGGATTAAGCCACGGGTTGCAAATTAGCTCGCTTGAATGCCTACCGACACACTGACTTTTTCTTACCCGTCACTTATCCTTTCAAATTTACTGATTAATTTTAGAAGTTGATAGCTACCTTGAAAAACACCGGCTATTTCCTATTTTTGTATTCTTCTCTTGTTGTCTATACTCACTAGTACTTTTCATTTTTATGTGCTTTTGGATGCTTGATCATATCTGGATTTTTCTCTGTGCTTTACTCGTGCTTATCCAACAAATCGGTTTTTTGTGTTTAGAAGCAGGATCTTGTCGTACCAAAAATGGCATTAATGTTGCTGTTAAAAATTTCGCGGATATAACTGTCGTTTTCCTTACTTTTTTGTTATTTGGATGGAATATTGCTTTTGGTGCGAGCGCGTCTGGCTTTATTGGCTTACCACTTACCATTAATTTAATGAATTTTGATGAGAATCTGGGGCATTATTTACTCATTAGCTTTTATTGTTGTACCTGTCTAACGATTGTTTCTGGGGCAATTGCAGAACGCGTAAAATTAAATGCTTATTTGTTAATGACGGTTCTTGGAGCTAGTTTAATTTTTCCTGTGGTATCTCATTGGCTTTGGCACGCTGATGGTTGGTTAAAAGAGCTAGGGGCGATTGACTTTGCGGGGGCGACTATCGTTCATAGTGTGGGAGGGTGGATGGCGTTAGCCATGATTATTATTGCCGGTCCACGTACTGGCCGATTTAATAAAGATGGCACAACAAATGAGATTCCTAAATCTAATCAGGTTCAATTACTGCTAGGTTGTTTTTTTTTATGGTGGGGGTGGTTCGGGTTTAACGCTGGGTCTTTCGGCATTTGGCATGAAAAAACATTACAAGTATTGCTTCTTACTTTTGTATCAGGTGCATTAGGGGGCGCATTAACGCTCATCTATTTAATTATTAAGCGAAGAAAAATAGAGGTCAGTGAGTTAGTAAATGGCGTTTTAGCTGGGTTGGTAGTGACAACTGCTGCAATTGATTACATTGATCTATTATCTACATTTTTCTTAGTTTTCATTGGTATTCTTGGTTATCGACTTACCTCTAAACTTTTACTAAAATTTCAAATTGATGATGTGGTTTCTGCTGTACCTGTGCATTTGATACCTGGGATTATAGGTACATTAACACTGCCTTTATTTAACCCAAATGGACATGTTGTTAGCCAATTACTACTGGTGTTGACTGTTGCACTATATGTGTTTGGTTTATCGTTTAGCCTATGTTGGCTAATTAATCGTTTTTGTTTTAACGTGCGTGTTGAATTGAGTGATGAAATAGATGGTTTAAATATTAGTGAGCATGGTGCTCGTTCAGATCTCAATGATTTAATTAACAATATGCGCCATCACCAGCATACTGGTGATTTAAATACGCGTTTGGTGAGTGATGAATTCACCGAAGTGGGATTTATTGTAAAACAATATAATGAAACTTTAACTAAGCTTGAACAAAAACAAATAGATTTATCTAATTCTGCTGTGGCAGCAGAACAAGCTAATGTGGCTAAAAGTCAATTTTTAGCCAATATGAGTCATGAGTTACGTACACCGATGAATGGTATTTGTGGCATTGCAGATGTATTACTTAACGAACCTCAGTTACCAGAAATTTACCGACAGAAAGTTGAATTAATAGACAAAAGTGCAAAAAATTTAACGGCAATCGTTAATGATATTCTTGATATTGCTAAGATAGATGCTAATAAAATTGAATTAAATTTGCGCCCTTTAAATGTACGCTGTCTTTTGACTGACTTACAGGCATTATTTACCGATCAAGCTAAGGTCAATCATTCTAAAATTGCACTAAATTTAAATAGCTGCTTGCCAAATCTAGTAGAAGCAGATGATCTGCGTATAAAACAAATTTTAACTAACTTCATTTCTAATGCTGTCAAGTTTACACACAATGGTGAAATCGCGATTAATTGTGAAGTGCAGTTTGTTAATCAAGATCATGTTGAACTCACATTCTGTATTTCTGATTCAGGAATTGGAATTGCAGAAACTGAGATTGATAAACTTTTTCAAAGTTTTCGTCAAGCGGATGAGACTATTAGCAGACGGTTTGGTGGCACAGGTTTGGGCTTAGCAATTAGTAAAAAATTAGCTAAAGTGATGAACGGAAGCGTTTGGTGTGAATCAACTTTAGATATAGGTAGTCGCTTTTATTTTAAAGCTAAATTTAAAATTGCCGAAGAAAGACGTGACACGGCTTGTAGAATTGATAAAGAACCCAACTTAAATAGTGAGTTATCGCTTAATATTTTACTCGCTGAGGATAATGAAATTAACCAAATCGTGGCTAAGAGTATTTTAGCTCAATTAGGCTATGACGCGGTAGATATTGCAAATGACGGCCAGGAAGCTATATTTATGGCTAACAAAAAACAATATGATTTTATTTTCATGGATTTACAAATGCCAAATGTGGATGGATTAGAAGCAACACGAGAAATATTAAATAATACAACTTTTAGGCCTCCTACTATTATTGCGATGACCGCTAATGCATACAGTGAAGATAAAAACGCTTGTTTTGAAATTGGTATGCAGGGCTTTATTGCTAAGCCGATTAATCAAAAAGAGGTTGCTAAAGAGTTAAACCGATTACTTGATCGGTATCGTGAATGAAATTAAGGTGATTAAATTCAATCATTCTTTTATAGCTAATTTTGATTACTTAAGTGGCCTCGAATAAGAGACCACTTGTTCTTCTTATTTATACTTCTTGATGTTCTATTTCAATCCAGTCGCGCTCATCAACCCAGTTTGTTGCGCCATCGGTGGTTGTTCTAATTGGCACAATATATTTACACGTTGTTTGTGGTTTAACTGATGCAAATATAGGGACAAAACCAAAATCCAAAGCCGTCTCTATTAGTGCTTTTTGATTGCTTGGATCAATATCTGCCGCTTCATCAATATAGATAGGGATGCGGTATAGGCCTCGTTCTTTTTCGACCAATAAATGACGAATGAACATCATGCCACATAATAACTTTATCGTTATGCGGGTACCATTTGAGCCTGCCGAATCAATTTTGTCATAGTATTCGGTTTTATCTTCACGGTTTATGACTCTAAAACGAATATCAAAAAGGTCCGATAAACTTAAAGCGCCACGCTCACTAGCCGCTTTAACTAAATAATCTTTAGCTAAATTAACTTCAGTATCATTTTTATTTTGTGTTTCACCGGCTAATAAATCAAAGCTCTCGCCAATATCATAAGTGCCTGACGTATTGATGATAGTATCAATATGTTTAACTAATACATCTCGCTCAACAACCTCGATAGTGAATGATTTTAAATTAGAGATTGGTTTGCGCCAAATGCTCTTGTTAAATTCATACATCTCGCGTTTTAATCGATCTAAATCTTGGCGTAAGCCTTTAATAGTAGCTGCAACTTCGGTTAATGCGACTCTTGCTTGGCGTTCGATAGCGTCACGCTCATCATCAATGTGATGGTAAGCCGAGATCAATTTGTTATAACGTGTTTCTTCATCTTCTTCTATTTCGAATTTAGTAATACCGGCTTTAGTGATCACTAAATAAGTATTTTTAATATTCATTTCAATCGCATTAAGCTCTCGAACGGTCTTGTTATAACTATCTAGCTCGTCTTCAAGGTTATCAAGATCGATTTGCACCTCAAGTGGGTAAGGGGTTATCCGACCTGAAAATAGTTCTAATTGATAATCTTGGCGTTCTGATTTTATGCGTTGTAAGCGCTCTGAGCGGCGTTTTAATTGCTCAAGTTTGGCATTTAACGTGGTACGTTTATCACTTAAACTTTGACCGCGTGCTTGAAGCGCATCAAGCTTTTCTTGTAAACCGTTATCTTCTATTTCTAGGTTTTCTTGCAATTGCTCTTTGTCGTTGATTTGTTCATCCATCAACTGATAACGTTCAAATTGTTTAACATCTTCTTCAGCGGCGATTACATCTTGATATAGTTCTGCTTGTTCAAGCTTTTTGCCTTCAATATCTTCTGCTACTAACTCGAGTTCACTGAGTTCTTCTAATAGTAAATTTAGATCATCAAGTTGAGCTTTTATTTGTAACTTATCATCACCGCCTGGCACACTCGCGGATTCTAAATTTTTAAGATCAATTGTTGCACCTGAAAGGTGTAACTTCCCACCTTTAATTGCATTTGAAATAAGACCTAATTGATCGGCAAACGCATCTTCATCGGTAATTTTTACATCACCGGTTGAGGTTGTTGAAAGAGAAAGGAGATCAGGGTTAAACAATCGAGTTAAATCTTTTACTTCATTGAACGACAGCTCTTCGCATAAGTGCGAATATAAATTGTATTCAAGGTTTTTGAGTTGTAATTTTAAACGGCGTAAATCTCGATCTGCAAATGACTTACGGCGTTGAATACTGGCTAAATCTTTACCTTCAGCGCCTTTTAAAGAGTGGGTTAAGGATTCATATTTGTTCTTTAATTGGCTTAAGTTATTTTGTAAAGTAATCGCATTAGTTAATTGGTAGCTTTGCTCTAATTGTGTATAGCTTGCAAACCAATTGCTAAGTTCTGCTTTTTGAGTAGCGATATCCCGTACTTGACTCTCAAACATATGGCGTTTAGCGGTATGGCTATTGTGTTCTTCTAGGATACTGGTTAGTTCTTCACTGATAGACTCGCAGCCTTGTGTATAGTACTCATCCCATTCAACTAATGATTTGTCTAATTTAGGGCCATAAGCATTTATTTTTCCACGCAGTACCGAGCGGTTATCTAGCATGCTTTCAAGTGCGGCTATGGCGTCTTGTTGTTTTTCGAGTGCTCTTAACTCTTTTCTGGCGCGGGTGACTTTATCGAATGCTTGATTCCAGACGTTGAAAAAATCAACTTTAGAATTTGACATATGACGTTCAAAAACACGTAAGATAAAACGCTTAACGTCACTTGATGATAGCTTGTGTAAATTGAGGATTTTTCTAAAAATTTCTTTATAGATAGGTGCGTCACTGGCGTTATTTAATGGGATCATTTTTAAGTTAATATCCATATCAAATGGCGTTGATCCCCCTGTCAGTAATGCATTTAACTCGGATGCTTTAAGCTCTATTGGATTATAACCTTTATCAACTAAATGACGTGGTAAGCTTGTGTATTTAACTATTTTGTTATCAACCAAGTAATCATCTAATGATAGCTTTCCTTGATATGTAAAAAACTGATAAGCGTAACCCGCTATTTTTCCTCGACCTGCTACGCCGATAACGATAGGGCCATTCGCAAGTTGTGCTTCAAGTAAAATGTAAGATTGATCGCTAGAAAAATAAAAGCGTTTTGTTTCATCTAAATCATGTCCATCCCACTCTGTCATTCTTAAATCGTTAATGAGCGGAAATTGTAATGCATTAATAACCGAGGATTTACCCGTGTTATTCGGTGCACATATCGATGCTGAATCATCCAATGGGATAATACATTTAGCATATCCGGCTGTATTAAGTAGCGCTAAGCGGGTTAATCCGTAAATTTCCTTATTCATCAAATTCTGCTCCGGTTAATTCTGTTTGCCCAGGGGTTGGAGCCGGTTGTTTAATACTCTCATGAGGTTGTATTTCATCAAGCGCATCAAGGTAACGATAAACGGGCGCAAGGAGTTTGAAGCCCATTTGACCTAAATCATGCTCTTCAAAGCTTTGTGTTTCGGTTGCAAAGCCGTTGCGTAACATCCGGTTAAATACATCTCTTTTTAGCTCGGCTGCACTTGTTATTTCAAGCTGCTCAAAAAGGTGATACTGGTTTTGCACCACTTGTTGCATTATTTCTTCTGTGATGACTTTCTCAAAAAGCGCTCGTAAGGGATCAAAGCCATTATCAGCGTAATACTCTATAAGCACATATATTGTCACAGCCATGGCGCGCGAAATTTTGCCCATGTTTACTGTACTGTCATCGGCATCGATATAAAAATAGCCACGGGCATCATGTTTTAAGCGATAGCCCAAGCCAGAAAACAAAGCCGCGTATTCATCTTGATATTGATCAAGCTGTTGCCACAACTGCACATCTTGCTCGCTGATATGGTAGCCGCTGACAAGTTTTTTATTGATATCTTGTAATAAGGTCAGTTCTAATAAGTCTATTTGCATAATAATTTCTTAGTTAATCTTATTTTGTAACGTTAGCTATTGGCGCCGCTTGATAAGGGTGCAAGTTAACTGTTAAATCATGTAGCGTGATTGTTTCTTTTTGTTCGCTATGCGAGATGGACATTTCATCGGCATTTGCTAATTTTTGATACAAATACAGTAATTCATCAGGGGCAACATCTTGATAGCTATCGCTTAGCCAAGTTAGCATGTTTTTAATATTTTTTTGTTGCTTAGCTTGGTGAATAACCACATCAAAATCAGGTAATGAAGGAGGAAGTTGTGCTTGCGTATCACTCACATTGGGCATTTCGAGTTGTGCTTCTTCATAATTAGCGAGTTCTGCCATGTAAGCCGTTAGTTGATTAGCGCTCCCGAGTGAATTTTTTTGTACATCACTGGATAAATGCACAACATGCTGAGCGATTGTTTGCTCTATGCCTTTTTTTCTAAATTGTGCGAGCACTTCAGCGACTTGCTGAGTTAAAAGTGTATTTTTACGCAACTCTTCTCGTAAAGGCATCAGAATATCAGCACAACGGCGTAGGTTACCTAAGCTCATGCCATACATTTCTAAAATACGACTTCTGAGTTGGATTAGGATTTCTTTTTCATTTGCCATGACGCCAGTATGTTCTATGCGAGCGATTGCATTGGACAAGATCATTTCTATTTCATCGAATATTTGTTTAACGCCGCCATTAATGTCAATCATTTCAAGCATGGGTTCGATATATTCATCAAACGCTTCAACAACCGCACGATAGCGTTTGTCGAGTGACAAGTTGCTTAAATCGGCTTTAGCGTTTTCAACAATGTTATAGATTGCGCTTTCATTTGCGTCAAATTGTTTGGTGATTTTGCGCACTCTATCATCCATTTGACGACAATAGCGTCGTGTATCTTCGTAATCATCTTGGCGGATACTAGCAGCAAGTTTGTCTGCTAAACGTTTTAAATTTTCAATGAGCAGACTTATTTCTTCCGCTAAACCGAGTTGCTGCTCGTGTAACAAATATTGAGCAAATTCAAGAACACCTTGATTAAGTTGTAAATGAGATGATTTTGCTTGTGGAATGATAATTTCCATTTGCACGAGTTTATAGGCTTCTTTGTATACACGATCACTCGGCCATTCAGGTTCTTTGCGTGCAATTAGGTTTTGGACATCTTGCAGGCTAAAGCTAAGCCCGGCAAAGCGCTCAACAATAACTTCAATCACGCGCCAATGTTCGCTAATCGTTCTGATTATTCGCTGTGCAGGTATCATAAAGCGTCATACTTATTCTTTAAAATTTAGCTTGGGATTCTAGCTTAGATTGCGCGTTGAAATCTATTAAAGCCATTGATTTTGTTAAAGTGATTGTTAGTTTTTATTAATTAACATAATTGTACGACCATAAATTAACTTTAAACGGAATGATTCGCCGGTTGTTACATGATTTTATTCAAATTACGTGTGGGGGCTGTGTGGTTATTGCTCTTTATTATAGTGGTTTAGTTATAGCGTGCTATTTGTTAATAACCGAACAATTCTAAAGGGTCATATATAGTCTTCTCGCTCAGGTTTTATGATGCATTGCCAGCGTTTACTCTCGACTTTGGCTCCTGCGTCGTTCTAACACCTAAATCCATTTAGGCGGCCCCAATCACATAGTAGAGCATATGCTCATGGCGTCTCGAAGCTTGCCTGCATGGATGCAGGTAAGGGGCGAGAGCAGGACGCGGTAGCTTTGACGGCTTTGCTTATCATGGATGTAAGTACTTAGGTTTCGTCTGGAACTAGAAACCTGCCCCTAAAACCCGATCGCTTTGACTATATTTGAAAAGAGTTAACTTTTTTGTAACTAAATTGGCAAAATTAGCGAGTAGGGTACATGCTTAAGTTATCGTTAATAACACGCTTTTTTTGGTGTTGTTGAGTCATCATGAATAAGTAATTCGATAGGAAATAAGTATGTCTTGTGATTTTTATACTGTTGACGTTTTTACCGCTGAGCGTTTTGAAGGCGCACAGATTGCGGTTATTCCAGACGCGAGTGCATTAAACGAAGAGAAAATGCAAAAGATGGCTGCCGAGTTCAATTTATGGCGAACGGTATTTATCTTGCCAAGTGAACAAGCTGATGCGGCTAAACAACTACGTATTTTTAACGCTAAAAAAGAATTTCAATTTGGTGGCCATGCGACGCTGGCTGCTATTTATACCTTAGCTAAGCAGGAATTAATTGAAGTCAATGAAGGTCTTAATTCTTTTTTATTAAAAGAGAATTATGGTGATGTCGCGTGCCAAGTCACCATGAAAAATGGCGAACCTATTTTTAATCAGTTCATGACGCAGGCAAAACCTGAATTTGATCGGTTTACGCCAACTGAAGATGAATTATCAGATATTTTATCACTTACGTCTTATCATTTTAGTGTTAAAGGGTTTACGCCTATGTTGGCATCTACCCACTTACCTTATTTATTTGTGCCGGTTGATAATTTTGCATCTTTAAGTGCTGCGCAGTTTAATTATAAAGCGTGGTCTGAATCGAGTGCGCCCGCCACATTTGCTAATGCATTATTTTTATTTAGTGTGAGTAATTCAAATGACGGTTTACATTTTCATTGTCGACTTGTAGGGCCTGCATTTGGTTTACATGAAGATCCACCTATTGGTGCGGCAATTCCGGCTTTTGCTGGCTATTTAAATCAATTTTTAATCGGACAAAATTTACCGTTATCGTTTGTGGCTGAGCGAGGCGCCTTTGTTGGGCGAAAAAGTATTTTACATGTAGAGCTTTTGAGCAACAATGAAGGTGAAATAAGCGTCAACATTGGTGGCGAAGCCGTTCTTGTAAGTGAAGGTAAAGTTTATCTTTAATTTATCTTAATTGTATTGAATCTATTAACAGGCAAGTTCATTGTCTTCTTATTAGGATGGCTGCTTATACTAAGTAGCCATTTTTCTTATGCTGCTTTCTTTTCTGTGGTTGCCATTCCACCTGCTTTTTTATCACAATCATCGTTAGCACCTTCACTACAGACGCAGACTCAGATAGCTGCGCGGTTATCACCCCATTGGCTAAATCGATTACACATTTTATCTGCTGATAATATGGCTGGGCGTTTAACTCAAACACGAGGTGCACAGCGCGCAGCCCTGTATATTAATTCACAATTTTCACAATTAGGCTTATCGCCTTTTTATGTTGAGTTATCTGCAAAAACAGATTTTGATGTAAAAAACGCAAATTCGAATTTTATTAGACCATTTTCGGTTGAGCACTTATTTAAGCAAACTGCGGGTAATAATGTTGTTGGTACGATTAAAGGTAAAGTGCATCCCGAATATTATGTTGTTGTTACCGCTCATTATGACCATCTAGGTGTTAAAGGCGATCGAATATTTAATGGGGCTGATGATAATGCTTCTGGTGTTGTTGCTATGTTAGAGGTCGCTAATACGTTTACGTTATTTTCACCCCGCTTGAGTTGGATTTTTGTTGCCACGGATGCCGAAGAAGCAGGATTATATGGAGCGAAAGCTTTTGTCAATTCTCTACCTATTGATGCCAATAAAATTGTATTGAATCTTAATTTAGACATGTTAGCGCAAGTCGGAAGGAAAAAGCGATTGTATTTACACGGTTTACAACGGCACTTTGCGATTAAATCTATTGTAAATCGCTTTATTGCTAATACCTCAAAGCATAAATCAACATCATTCATACCGCACTCACGCGATGAAATGCTTGAATTAAAATGGGCGAGTAAGCGTTACCAACAAACGACTGCTATTAATTGGCTGATGGCGAGTGATCATTATGCTTTTTATCAAGCGGGGATCCCGTATTTATACCTGGGCGTTGCTCCACACGCTTTGTATCATACCGAAAATGATACTTGGCAACATATTGATCTTAAATTATATTCAGCGGTATTAATTAAAGTTAATGCGCTTGCTAAGTACCTTGATAAGACTTTAAAATAATAATTAAAAATATGCCTAAAGGTAAATAATTCAGTGTCTGCAACTCAATTACCGATAATGTTAGGCGCGCCTATGTGGGGCCATGCTAGTTGGAAGCCTGACTTTTTCCCAGCTAAAACACCCAGTAAAGAATATCTCTCTTTATATGCCCGCTACTATTCTAGCGTTGAAGGAAATATGACTTTTTATGCTGAACCGAGTATTGAAAAAATAGTTGATTGGTCACAGAAAGTTGAAGCGCCTTTTAAATTCTGCTTTAAAGTACCGCGTTTTATTACCCATGAGCTAGGCCTTATAAAAGGCTTACAAGCATTTGACCGTTTTACGACAACATTAAAGCCTTTGACTGAACAAAATAAGTTAGGCCGATTGATGTTGCAATTGCCTCCGCATTTTTCTTTTCAGCAACTTAATGGTCTTCGTTTGCTCCTTGAACAATACGCAGCCACTTTACCTTTAGCGGTTGAGGTTAGACATAACGATTTTTATAACAAAGGCCAAAGTGAGCAATTGCTTAATCGATTATTAATCGAGCATGAAGTCGATCGTGTCATGATGGATACGCGGCCCGTACACAGTGATAAAGTTGATAAAACTGATCCCGCTTATGCCGCCATTAAAGATGCACAGTTAAAAAAGCCTAAGTTTCCGGTGCATATTTTAGCTACGGGTCATAACCCGATCGTACGATATGTTGGTCGTATGGTGTTAAAAGATAATGTTGAGTTTATAAAGTCTTGGCTACCTTATTTTAAGCAATGGCTTACCGAAGGAAAACAACCGTATTTATTCATTCATACCGCCAATAATGTGGGTATCCATGATTTAGCTGAACTTTGGCTCACGTTATTAACCGAGACATTGGGTTATCGGCCTTTTAAAAAGCGAATCGTTTTAAATGCAGGAATCGAGCAATCCGTGCAGCAAACGAGTTTGTTTTAATGTGCGGTGTAGGCGTTGTTTAATTAAATTCTTGCTGCTCTTATTTGCCTTATTAAAGGTATGCTCCTAACCTATTTTTTGTATTGCAGTCTCAGCAATGATGTATACCCAGTATAGGAAATCCCATTCTTAATTTATTTTATATAGCTAAAATTGTTTTTTTTATAGAAATGTTCATAAAACGATCATCGGATCTGCAGGCTGAATAATTGGAATCGATTAAAAAAATTGCTATAGTATTGCCACTGAATGGTAAGACCAATTAACCGTAAAATTTAAGAAGTTGATAAAAGATTGAGTTTTCAAAGGGTTAAACAACCTAAGCTAGCAGATGTTATATTAAAGCAACTCGAGGCTATGATTTTAGAAGGCAGTTTATTGCCTGGACAAAAATTACCGCCTGAGCGTGAGCTTGCTGTGCAGTTTGATGTATCGCGTCCTTCTTTACGTGAAGCGATACAAAAATTGGAAGCCAAAGGTCTAGTGACTCGCCGCCAAGGTGGTGGAACATTTGTTAATCAGCAACTACAAAGCAGTATCTCAGAACCATTATTTGATCTTATTTTATCCAACCCTGAATCGCAGTTTGATTTACTTGAATTCCGCCACGCATTAGAAGGAATTGGTGCCTACTATGCTGCTTTACGTGGAACTGAAGCCGATTTTGAACGTATTAAACTGAGTTTCGAAGACATTATCTCGTGCAACGACAGCATGGAGACGGATCAGGTTGAAGCCATTTATGAATTTTTTCTTGCGATTGCAGAAGCATCGCATAATTTAGTTATTTCACATTTAGTGAATGCAATGTCTTCGTTGTTAAAACAAAGCATTGAACGCAATTACCGAATTTTAAAGTCGAAGCCAGATATAGCTCGACAAGTGAATGAAGATAGAGAATCTATGATGAATGCTATCATTTCGGGTAACCCAATACAGGCCCGTAATGCTTCGCATCATCATTTAGCTTTTATCGAAGAAACCCTGTTGCAATTAGGCGCTGAAGATAATCGAAATCAACGAGTATTAAGGCGTTTGCAGCAAAACGTTAAGTAGTTTGTATTTTTAACACTTAGTCAATAAGCATGACGTAGGCAGCAATAGTGATTCACATTTTTATGAGTGAGTTGCATTGTTGCATTTTGTTTTTATGGCTTGTAAGTAATAAACATATAACAATAAGGAACACCTGATGTCAGACATCCTTAAGAATGATGTAGATCCGCTAGAGACTAATGACTGGATTGAGTCAATTGAGTCAGTCTTAGAAAATGAAGGCCCAGATCGTGCTCATTACCTAATTGAGCAAATGATCGAAACATCGCGTCGTAATGGTACACACTTACCATTTGATGCGACTACCGCATATTGCAACACTATCCCTACTGGTCAAGAGCCTGCAATGCCGGGTGACCGTGAATTAGAAGCACGTATTCGTGCTGTAATTCGCTGGAATGCCATGATGATGGTTGTTCGTGCTTCTAAGAAAGATCTTGAGCTTGGTGGTCATATTTCAAGCTTCCAATCGTCTGCTATGTTATACGATGTTGCTTTCAATCACTTCTTCAGAGCACCAAACGATAAAGACGGTGGCGATTTAGTTTATTTCCAAGGCCATATTTCTCCTGGTATTTATGCTCGTTCTTTTGTTGAAGGTCGTTTTACTGAAGAGCAATTAGATAACTTCCGTCAAGAAGCATTTGCTGATGGTTTATCTTCATACCCACATCCTAAATTGATGCCTGAATATTGGCAGTTCCCGACGGTTTCTATGGGCTTAGGTCCAATGCAAGCGATATACATGGCTCGCTTCTTGAAATATTTAACTGACCGTGGTTTAAAAGATTGTTCAGAGCAAACCGTTTATTGTTACTTAGGTGATGGTGAAATCGATGAGCCAGAATCATTAGGTGCTATCGGCTTAGCTTCACGTGAAGAATTAGATAACTTAGTCTTTATCGTTAACTGTAACTTACAACGTCTTGATGGTCCTGTTCGTGGTAATGGCAAAATCATCCAAGAATTAGAAGGCACGTTCCGTGGTGCTGGTTGGGATGTGACTAAAGTTGTTTGGGGTCGCTACTGGGATCCATTATTCCAAAAAGATCATGACGGCTTATTACAGCAATTAATGGACGAAACGGTTGATGGTGAATACCAAAACTTTAAAGCTAAAGGTGGTGCGTTTACGCGTGAGCATTTCTTTGGTAAATACCCTGAATTAAAAGAAATGGTTGCGAATATGTCTGATGAAGACATTTGGCGCTTAAACCGTGGCGGTCATGATCCAGTTAAAGTTTACGCTGCTTATGCAAAAGCAAAAGCAACTAAAGGTCGTCCAAGTGTTATCTTAGCCAAAACGGTTAAAGGTTATGGTATGGGTGATGCGGCTGAAGGTAAAAACATCGCTCACGGTGTTAAGAAAATGGACCTTGATGCAATTCGCCATATGCGTGATCGCTTTAATGTACCGGTTGCTGATGAAGATTTGGCAAACTTACCTTATTACCGTTTCCCTGAAAACAGTGCTGAATACAAGTACATGATGAAACGTCGTGAGTCATTAGGTGGAACAATGCCTAAGCGTCTTGAAAACTCGACGGTTGAGTTAGAAGTACCGCAAATGGAAGCTTTTAAAGCGACGACTGCGGGCTCTAAAGGTCGTGAAATTTCAACAACTATGGCGTTTGTACGTGTATTAACGGCATTATTAAAAGATAAGAAGATCGGTAAAAATATCGTTCCAATTATTCCTGATGAAGCACGTACGTTTGGTATGGAAGGTTTATTCCGTCAAGTGGGTATATATGCTCACGAAGGCCAAAAATATACACCTCAAGATGCTGACCAAGTTGCATATTACCGTGAAGACCAAAAAGGTCAGGTATTGCAAGAAGGTATCAATGAATTAGGTGCAATGTCATCTTGGGTTTCAGCCGCGACATCATACTCGCATTCTGATTTACCTATGATTCCATTCTACATTTACTACTCAATGTTTGGTTTCCAACGTGTTGGTGATTTAGTTTGGGCAGCTGGTGACTTACAAGCACGTGGTTTCTTAATTGGTGGTACTGCGGGTCGAACAACACTAAATGGTGAAGGTTTACAACATGAAGATGGTCATTCACATCTTCACTTTGGTACGGTGCCTAACTGTATTACTTATGACCCAACTTACGGTTATGAAATTGCGGTTATCGTTCAAGACGGTATCAAGCGTATGTACCAAGATAACGAAAATGTTTTCTATTACCTAACCGTAATGAACGAAAACTACGTTCAACCAGAAATGCCAGCCGATGTTGAAGAAGGCATCAAAAAAGGTATGTATAAGTTAGAAACTGTTGCGGCTAAAAAACCAACTGCCAACGTTAACTTATTATCTTCTGGTGTTATTTTAGAACGAGCTCGTGCCGCAGCTCAAATATTAGCTAACGATTACGGTATTAGCTCAGACGTATACTCTGCAACGTCTTTCAATGAATTAGCACGTGACGGTTTAGACTGTGAGCGTTACAACATGCTTCACCCTGAAGCGGCTGAAAAAGTACCTTATGTAACTGAGTTACTTAAAGATTCAGAAGGTCCTGTTGTTGCTGTAACTGATTACATGAAACAATACGCTGACCAAATTCGTGGTTTTGTACCAACTGACTACCGTGTATTAGGTACAGATGGTTTTGGCCGTTCAGATAGCCGTGATAACTTACGCATTCATTTTGAAGTTAATGAGCATTACATTGTTGTTGCTTCGTTATATGAGCTTGCTAAGCGCGGTGAGATTGAGAAGAAAGTTGTTGCTGAAGCAATTGCTAAATTCAATATCGACGCTGATAAACTTAACCCACTTTACGCTTAATAGGGGATAGTAACGATGGCAATTAAAGAAATTTTAGTACCTGATGTAGGTGGCGAAGAAGTTGAAATTATCGAACTATGTGTTGCTGCTGGCGACACTGTAGAGGTAGAAGATGCTTTATTAACCGTTGAAACTGACAAAGCTTCAATGGATATTCCTGCTCCTTTTGCGGGTACCGTAAAAGAAATTAAAGTTGCCGTTGGCGATAAAGTGTCTGAAGGCACTTTAATCGTAACGGTAGAAGATGCAAGTGCAGCTGACGCTCCTGCTGAAGAGCCGGCTCCGGCTGCGCCTGTTGCAGAAGCTGCTCCAGCGCCTGCAGCATCATCAAGTTCAACAATTGAAGTTACTGTGCCTGATATTGGCGGAGATACTGATGTTGAAGTTATCGAAGTATTAGTTGCAGTGGGCGATACTGTTGCAGCTGAAGATGGCTTAATTACACTTGAAACAGATAAAGCAACCATGGATGTTCCATGCCCAGCTAATGGCATTGTTAAATCATTAAGCATTGCGGTGGGTGATAAAGCATCTGAAGGTACAGCGGTACTGGTTTTAGAAGTTGAAGGTGCATCTGCCCCTGCAGAAACGACTCTCGCTGCACCTGCACCAGAAGCTGCCGCACCTGCCCCCGCTGCAGCTGTTAGTGAAGTTAAAGACGTTGCAGTACCTGATATTGGCGGTGACACTGATGTTGAAGTTATCGAAATATTGGTTGCTGTTGGCGATGAAGTTGAAGCTGAAACGGGCTTAGTGACACTTGAAACTGATAAAGCAACCATGGATGTGCCTGCTCCTTTCGCTGGTACGGTTAAAGAAATTAAAGTTGCTACAGGCGACAAAGTTTCTGAAGGTTCATTAATCGTTGTTGTTGAAACTAAGAGTGCTGCACCTGCGCCCGCTCCAGTCGCATCTGCCGCGCCTGCACCGGCCGCTTCTCCCGCTCCAGCTGCCGGTATGCCACCTAAAGCTGCACCCGTACCGGTAACAACGGCTCCAGCAGGTAAGAATGTTCATGCTTCTCCTTCTGTACGTCGTATTGCTCGTGAGTTTGGTGTTGACTTAACGTTGGTTCCTGCAAGTGGTCGTAAAGGTCGCATCGTTAAAGAAGATGTGCAAAATTACGTTAAAGCTGAGCTTGCTAAGCCTAAAGCACCTGCAGGTGCTTCGGCTGTTGTTGGTGACAATGTATTACAAATTGTTCCGGTTAAGCCTATCGACTTTAGTAAGTTTGGTGAAATTGAAGAACAGCCATTAACACGTATTCAGAAAATTTCAGGTCCATTTTTACATCGTAACTGGGCAACTATCCCACACGTTACACAGTTTGATGAAGCCGACATTACGGATATCGAAAACTTTCGTAAAGAACAAAATGCTTACCATGCAAAAATCAAATCAGGCTTAAAAATTACGCCATTGGTGTTTGTTATGAAGGCCGTTGCTAAAGCGTTAGAAAAATACCCTACGTTTAACTCTTCATTATCAGAAGATGGCGAAAGCTTGATCCTGAAGAAGTTTATCAACATTGGTATTGCAGTTGAAACACCGGGTGGTTTAGTTGTTCCTGTTATTAAAGATGTAAACAAGAAAGGTATTGAACAGCTTTCGCTTGAACTTATTGAAACGTCTAAGAAAGCACGTGACGGCAAGTTAAAAGCAGCTGATATGCAAGGTGGCACATTTACGATATCTAGCTTAGGTGGTATTGGTGGTACAGCATTTACGCCAATCGTTAATGCACCAGAAGTCGGTATTTTAGGTGTTTCTAAAGCGGAAATGAAGCCTAAGTGGAATGGTTCAGACTTTGCTCCACGCTTAATGTGTCCGTTAAGCTTATCTTACGATCATCGTGTAATTGATGGTGCAGTAGGCGCGCGCTTCTCAACAGAAGTTGCGGCAAACTTAACTGATTTACGTCGTCTTGTTCTATAGTCATTAATGCGCTTTAAAAAGCCCATTAATGCATGTTGTTAAGCGCTTCAGAGCTTAACAACAAATTAGACAAATACTGGTTAGAACTTGCATGAATGCCAAATTGCGTATTCATGCAAGCATTAAATAGCAGGATTGGTTAGACTCAAACTAATCAAACCCAAAAAAATACATGAGGATCTCATGAGCAATACAGTTAAAACTCAAGTAGTGGTATTAGGTTCAGGCCCTGGCGGTTATTCAGCTGCATTCCGTGCTGCCGATTTAGGTCTAGATGTTGTATTAGTTGAAAAATACAGCACATTAGGTGGCGTTTGTTTAAACGTTGGTTGTATCCCTTCTAAAGCATTATTACATGTTGCGAAGCACTTAGTTGATGCACAAGAAATGGAACACGAAGGCGTGACTTTTGGTAAGCCAGAAGTTGATGTTGATAAATTACGTGCTCATAAAAACAAAGTTATTAGTCAGTTAACCGGCGGTTTAGGCGGCATGGCTAAAATGCGTAAAGTTAACGTTGTTAATGGTTACGGTAAATTTACGGGTGCTAACTCTTTAGCGGTTACCGCTGAAGATGGTTCAGTTACTGAAGTAAACTTTGATAACGCCATTATTGCAGCGGGTTCACGCCCAGTTAAATTACCTTTCATTCCACATGAAGATGCACGTATTTGGGATTCAACAGACGCATTAGAAATGCCGTTTGTACCAGGTAACTTGCTTATCTTAGGTGGTGGTATTATCGGTCTTGAAATGGGATCTGTTTATAGTGCTCTTGGCGCTAAAATTGATGTTGTTGAATTTATGGACCAGTTAGTTCCAGCGGCTGATAAAGATATTATCAAATCATTTACTAAATCAATTAGTAAGAAGTTTGATAACATCATGTTAGAAACTAAAGTGACAGCAGTAGAAGCTAAAGAAGATGGCATTTATGTTAGCTTTGAAGGTAAAAAAGCACCGACAGAAGCGGTTAAGTATGATGCTGTATTAGTTGCTGTTGGTCGTACGCCAAATGGTTTACTTATTGATGCTGATAAAGCTGGTGTTGAAGTAACTGATCGTGGTTTCATCAACGTTGATAATCAATTACGTACTAACGTACCCCATATCTTCGCAATTGGTGACTTAGTTGGTCAACCTATGCTTGCACATAAAGCCGTTCATGAAGCGCATGTTGCTGCTGAAGTGATTGCAGGTAAGAAGCACTTCTTCGAACCTAAAGTTATTCCTTCAATTGCTTACACTGACCCAGAAATCGCATGGGCTGGTTTAACTGAGAAAGAAGCAAAAGAGCAAGGCTTAAACTTTGAAACTGCAGTATTCCCTTGGGCTGCTTCAGGTCGTGCAATTGCGTCTAATGCTACTGATGGTTTCACTAAATTAATCTTCGATAAAGAAAACGATAGATTATTAGGCGGCGCTATGGTTGGTAGCAATGCAGGTGAATTGTTAGGTGAAATTTGTTTAGCGATTGAAATGGGTGCTGACGCTGAAGACTTAGCGTTAACTATTCATGCTCATCCAACTTTACATGAATCAGTTGGTTTAGCGGCTGAAATTTATGAAGGTTCTATTACCGATTTACCAAACGCGAAAGCTAAAAAGAAGTAAATTCTGATAGTTAAACGTGTTTTAAAAAACCGCTTCGGCGGTTTTTTTGTTTTTAAAACCTGTTATACCAATCCATATTAATAAGTGAACTCTCAGAATACATCCAGCGGTTTTTGAACAAGGCGTCGGTGTACAGGAATGGTTGTTCCCTTTCAAATACCGATAACGCAGGTCAAAAGCCGCTGGGGCATTCCTTTCAGGCGAGTTTTAAATGCGCTTACCCTGTGTTGCTCGAACTCAAAAGAGCACCACTATTCTTTCATTCAAGGGCCTTGATTAAGCGCATTTAAATGCTCGCTGAGTGGGCTCTTATTATTACGGATTGGTATTAGCTGCGTATTCATCACGCCACGTTATGATCGGTATCACGGCAAATTTCCCTCACTAGGCTGCAAAGTCGTCATCTATCCCTTATACTTTCAAAAAATTTTATTGCCAGTGGCAACCCTTGCACTGAAAACAACAACTAAGATTGTATATTTACTAGTCATTCAAATAATAATTAGTAGTCTTAATATCAATTTAAATAGTTTATTTCGTATTATGCGCCCGGAGGTATTTGTATGAGTCTGTATTTAGAATATTTAGCGGAAATTGAAAGCCGTCAAAACGATTTAGGTTTGGCACCGAAGCCAATTGATAGTGCTGACCTATTATCTGAAATTATTGCCCAAATTAAAGATGCTGGAAATCAGTATCGTGAAGACTCATTAAAGTTCTTCATTTATAACACGCTTCCTGGTACGACAAGCGCAGCAAGTGTTAAAGCCGCCTTCTTAAAAGAGATTATTTTAGGTCAAGAAGCGGTAGCAGAAATCACTGCTGAATTTGCATTTGAATTACTTTCTCATATGAAAGGTGGTCCTTCAATTGAAGCGCTGCTTGACTTAGCATTAAGCGATGACGCTTCTGTTAATGCGCCCGCAGCCGACGTATTAAAAACACAAGTATTCCTATACGATGCTGATACTTCTCGCCTTGAAGCTGCATTTAAAGCCGGTAATGCGATCGCTAAAAGCATTTTAGAAAGCTATGCTAAAGCGGAATTTTTCACAAAATTACCAGACGTTGAAGAAAAAATTGACGTAGTGACTTATATTGCGGGTGAAGGCGATATTTCTACCGATTTACTTTCTCCTGGTCATCAAGCGCATTCACGTGCTGATCGTGAATTACACGGTAAATGTATGATCACGCCTGAAGCGCAAGCCGAAATTCAAGCGCTACAAGCTAAACACCCTAACGCAAAAGTGATGCTAATTGCTGAAAAAGGCACAATGGGTGTAGGTTCTTCACGTATGTCGGGTGTGAATAATGTTGCGCTTTGGGCGGGTAAGCAAGCAAGTCCATATGTTCCTTTCATTAATATCGCGCCTGTTGTGGCCGGCACGAATGGGATCGCACCTATTTTCTTAACGACCGTTGATGTAACGGGTGGTATCGGTCTTGACCTTAAAAACTGGGTTAAGAAAGTAGATGCTGACGGTAATACCGTTACGGATGCTAATGGTGACGCTGTATTAGAAGAAGCATACTCTGTTGCTACCGGTACCGTATTAACGATTGATACAAAAGCGAAGAAGTTATACAACGGCGATAAAGAGTTAGTCGATGTATCTTCTGCATTCACACCGCAAAAAGTTGAATTCATGAAAGCGGGTGGTTCTTACGCGGTTACATTTGGTAAAAAATTACAAACATTTGCGGCTGAAACGCTAGGTGTTGAAGCGGCTGATGTTTATGCTGCTTCTAAAGAAATCTCTCATGACGGCCAAGGTCTAACCGCCGTTGAAAAAATATTCAACCGTAATGCGGTTGGTGTTGCTTCTGAAACAGCGTTACATGCGGGTTCAAACGTTCGCGTTAAAGTAAACATTGTTGGCTCTCAAGATACAACTGGCCCGATGACGTGTCAGGAATTAGAAGCCATGGCTGCTTCTACTATTTCTCCACTGGTTGACGGTGCTTATCAATCAGGTTGTCACACTGCATCAGTTTGGGATAGCAAAGCAAAAGCTAACATTCCTAAATTAATGTCGTTCATGAATAAGTTTGGTCTTATTACCGCTCGTGATCCAAAAGGTGTTTACCACTCAATGACAGATGTTATTCATAAGGTATTGAATGACATCACTATTGATGATCGCGCCATCATTATTGGCGGTGATTCACATACACGTATGTCTAAAGGTGTCGCCTTTGGTGCCGATTCAGGTACGGTTGCAATTGCACTTGCGACGGGTGAGTCAGCAATGCCGATCCCTGAGTCAGTAAAAGTGACGTTTAAAGGCAACATGCAAGGCCACATGGACTTCCGTGATGTTGTTCATGCAACTCAAGCTCAGATGCTTAAGCAGTTTGGCGGTGAAAACGTATTCCAAGGTCGTATCATTGAGGTTCATATTGGTACTTTATTAGCTGACCAAGCCTTTACGTTTACTGATTGGTCTGCAGAAATGAAAGCGAAAGCGTCTATCTGTATTTCAAATGATGAAACGCTAATCAAGTCAATTGAATTGGCTAAGAGCCGTATCCAAATTATGATCAACAAGGGTATGGAAAACGAAGCGGGTATGTTAGCTGGCTTAATTAAACTAGCTGATGAGCGTATCGCGGGTATTCAATCGGGTGAGCAACCAGCGTTGTCTCCGGATGATAATGCTAAATATTACGCAGAAGTTGTGATTGATTTAGACGCAATTGCAGAGCCGATGATTGCTGATCCAGATGTAAATAACGAAGACGTATCTAAGCGTTATACGCATGATGTTATTCGCCCTGTTTCATTCTACGATGGTAAATCGGTCGACTTAGGCTTTGTTGGCTCTTGTATGGTTCATAAAGGTGATATGCAAATCATTGCTCAAATGTTGCGTAATCTTGAGAAACAAAATGGTTCTATTGAATTTAAAGCGCCATTAGTTGTTGCTCCACCAACGTATAACATTGTTGATGAGTTAAAAGCAGAAGGTGATTGGGAAGTACTAGAGAAATACTCTGGTTTTGTATTTGACGATGATAAGCCTAAAGGCGAAGCGCGTACTAAATATGAAAACATCATGTATTTAGAGCGCCCTGGTTGTAACTTATGTATGGGTAACCAAGAAAAAGCAGAACCGGGTGACACGGTAATTGCAACTTCAACTCGTCTTTTCCAAGGTCGTGTTGTAGCTGATACCGCCGAGAAGAAAGGCGAATCATTACTTGGTTCTACACCATTAGTTGTGCTTTCTTCTGTATTGGGCCGTTTCCCAACGATGGACGAGTATAAAGCTGCAGTTGAAGGCATTGACTTAACTAGCTTTGTTCCACCAAAAGAAGAAATGACAACTCAGTTCATTCCAACTAAACGTGTAGGTTAATCGCTAAACATAAATTAACCGCTGCAAAATAGCGGTTAATTCGATCTATACTTAAATCCTCGCTAATTTACTTAGCGGGGATTTTTTATTTTTCAGACCCTTTATCGATCATTAAATTCACATCGAGCTTGTATCGTTCATTGTTAGGTCAGCCATTGCTGTAACATGTCTTCTAATAAAGGCTCTTTTAGTGGTTTAGTTAAATAATCATCCATTCCTGCGGCTAAGCATTTTTCTTTATCGCCTTTCATTGCATTCGCTGTTAACGCAATAATGGGAATATTGATATAGTGCTTACCGCCTAAGCCATTTCTAATTTTATTTGTTGCCTCATAACCATCCATTTCAGGCATTTGGCAATCCATTAAGATGATGGTGTAAGGTTGATCTGAACCCGTTAATCGCTGAATGGCTTCTTCACCGTTACCTGCAATATCGCAAGATAAACCAATATTTTTAAGCTGAGCTTGCGCGACGGTTTGATTAATAAAATTATCTTCAACGAGTAATAACTTGGTATTTTCTGGCCATGTATTTTGCTGCGTTAAATCGGACTGGTTGTTTATGTCGTTATCAACAGAGGGGGAACTAAGCGGTGGGTTAGCGATACGTTTAACATAATGTTGCGTGACTAATGGCGTTGCTTGTTGTAGGGCTTCTCCACCTTCTAAAACAATTGAAAGCGCTGAATAAAGGTCTTGATTGGTTGTCGGTTTCGGAAAATAAGCTGAGAATCCTATTTGGGCTAATACGTTAGCATCGCCTCTGCGGCCCATTGACGTCATCATTATGAGCTTAATATGATCATATTTTGTATTTTGGCGTATTTTTGTGCCAAGTTCAGCGCCATTCATATTTGGCATTTGCATGTCTAAAATAGCGACATCGATTGGCTGTAAATTATTTTGCGTGGTTTGCTCTAAAATGTGTAATGCTTCAAACGCATCGCCTGCTGTTAGGGTATTTGCGCCCCAAATATGAAGTTGCTTGCTTAATACTTCTAAGTTCGTTTTATTGTCATCTACAATCAATACATTGGCGTGGGTTAAATCTACAGGTGGCATGGTGATTTGTGTTGAATCACTTGGCGTTAATTGAATTGAAAATGTAAACGTACTGCCTTTATTCACTTTGCTTTGTAGTTTGATTTCGCCATTCATTAAACTACAAAGCTGCTGAACAATGGCTAGCCCTAAGCCTGTTCCGCCAAATTGCCGCGTGGTTGATGCATCGACTTGGGTAAATGAATCAAAGATGTGATCACTTTTCTCTGGTGGTATACCCACTCCGGTATCGGTAACATCGCAAATGAAAGTTAAACTATTATCTTGGTTTGTGGTTAAGGTGCCTTTAATAACGATTTCACCTTGCTTAGTAAATTTGAGTGCATTACCCACAAGATTGGTCAAAATTTGCCTGATACGCCCTGGATCGCCTATAACGGGAATATTCTCAACATTGGTAACATCTAGAATGAGCTCTAATTGTTTTTCTTCTGCTTTAGCCGCAACACTTTCGATAAACTCACTGAGTAACTGATGCAGGCTAAATTCGATGGATTCAAAATCAAGTTTACCCGCTTCAATTTTTGAGAAATCAAGAATATCATTAATGATAATCAGTAGAGATTCTGCACTCGATTTAGCTAGGGTGGCGAAGTGGTCTTGCTCGGAATTAAGTTCACTTTGCTGTAACAAGTTAAGCATGCCGAGCACACCATTCATGGGCGTTCTAATTTCGTGGCTCATGCTGGCTAAAAATTCAGATTTTAACTTGGTTGTTTCTTTGGCTTTTTGTAGCGCATTTTCTTTTTCGGCGATTAACTTTTTATGTTCAGTGATATCCATATTAGTCCCGATCAAGCGCTCAGGTTCACCTTGGTTGTTACGTAACACTTTAGCATGAGCTTCAATGTTTCTGACTTCGCCTGTTGGCCAGATAACTCTGAATTCGGTATTGATATCATCACCAGAGCTTATGCTATGTTTCATAACACCTAATATATCTTCTTTATCATCGGGGTGAATTGCCGAATACCAAGCATCATAAACATTTGCATAGGTTGCAGCCCGAGTACCAAACAATTGATACATGCGGTCATCCCAAAGTAATTGTCGGTCGGGAATATAAAATTCCCAAACACCAATTTCGGGCGCTGATAATGCGATCTCTAATCTTGACGAGGTTAACTCTAATTGCCTTGAGGTATGCTTTAATTCACTTATATCTTCGATTGAAATATAAAAACCTTGTACTTTGCCATGATTAAAGTCTGGCGTGTAAGTTGTTCTTAAATGCCTTTTTCCACCGAGCCCTTGGCAAAGTTGCGTATCTTCAAATGATACGGTTTTTCCGGCTAATACATTGTCAATATAGTGCTCCATATGAGTATGAGCATGGTTACTTAATGACGTAAAAATATTTTTATTAATAAATGAATCGAGCGGCTTTTGGTACCATCGTTCAAAATTGAGGTTAACAAATTTATAGGTTAAGTCTGAGCCCACATAGGCCAACATAATAGGCACTGAGCTTGTTATTTTGTCTACATATTTGCGTGCTTCTGCGAGCTCTTCTTCTTGTTTTACTTGTTTGCTAATATCACGAACAATTAAAATTTTTGTATGATCATTAGGATTAATCGAAACAGAAACTTCGACAGCAAACCGCTTTCTGAGTTTCTTTTTTCCTTGGGTAATAAAGTATGCGCTTTCTTCATTTGCGTTTAAGTGATCGGTGTTGCTAATGCCATCAGGTATTATAAGGTTGATCGGTAGGTTAATGAGCTCTTGAATCGTCAAATCAAATATGCGTTCACTGGCCGGGTTAGCCGAAATAATTAGATTGTGATTATTTAATGTTAAGATGGCATCGGCTGCAGTATTAATAATAGCGCCCAGCTTTTTGGATGCGATGCTTGCTTCTTCTATTGCGTTTTTTTGCTCTTGCAAGCTTAGCTCTGTTTTTATTATTAAATTATAAAAACTACGTGCCAGCACGCCTATTTCGCCTTTTAATGCGATAGGTAAAGCGCTTAAAGCTGTTTTAAAGTTCGTATCTTGCACTGCGTCGGTTATTTCTTCTAAAGGCTTTGTAACTTGGCGTGCCATCACAATTGCGATCGCTAATGATATTAAAGCTAGCAAACCGCCGAGTAAAAGGCTGTTGGTGCGAGTGGTCGCGAGTCGTTCACTGGTTTTAGAGTGAGACAAATAGACTAATAATTGCAATGGGTGTGGATACCCATAGGCCGCTAAATTAATCTGACGATAAAAAGCAGGTGTTTTCACTTTGTCTTGCACTATATTCACAATGCCTTGTGAAGCACCTTGTTGTTGTAAGTTTATAATCTCGGGCGCTAATGTTGTTAGCTTTAGCACTTGATTTTTATCGGTTATGTTATGTTTATGGTTTAATGGTGTAATAACAATATGACTTGTTTTATTTGCGATAAAAAGCTTTAGCAGTGGTAAATTACCGGCTATTTCTTGATTGAAAAGGCGTGTGAAATTAAGACTTATACTCATGTAGCCAATCGCTAAATTCGACTCTGTATCTCTAATAGGGGCTAAAATTTTCAATTGTGAGCTGTCATTGTTTTTACTTTCTTCAGTCGTTATTTCGGGGTAATAAATAGTTTGGTTTTGAAAAAGCAGTAATGTGTTTGCCGCTAATGTTTTTTCTGTGGTTGTATCGATTTTTTGCATAAATTGAACAAATTCAGGTTCATCATAAGCAGACTCTTGTGTTTTACTGATAACTAAGTGCTGCTTTTTTGTTGAGTTGAAACTTGTTAGTTTTATTTCTGTGTAGTTGAAATTGCGTTTAAGGCTGCTTTTTAAAATATGACTGACCGCTCCATTAATTGGATCCACCTGGTTTACGTAATGTTTAACTTTCTCATCTTCGATTAGATAATTTATTTCATTAATTAAACGTTGGTTAAATTGACCTAGCATGGGCTTTAATAGCTCTGTTGCATCTGTTAGCTCTTGAGCTTCAGCTTGCTTAATTATTTTGTTGGTATCGGCGAAAAAACTATAGCTAATTGATACGGTTAGTAACAATGAGATAAAAAATGTAACAGCAGGTAATTTAAGTGTGAGCGGGGTTTTTATGTCGCCAACCGTTAGTAAATTTGTATTATCAGTACTAGCTAACGTTTTTTTCTCGGTTAAAACTGGAGCTATAATGCGTGCTTTTGCAGATTGAGTTAAGTCGAATACGATCCCTATTAATATCGTACTGTAAGCCACAATTTTTAATGCATGGGCGATATTAAACCCATTATCGAACAGGGCTGTCGATCCTAATATCATATAAAGTTGTGTCGCTACTTCAGGGATAATACTTAATATGAGTGCGAATTTAATATCGGATTTTTCGATGTTAAACCACAGCCAAAATAAAGCCCCGCTAACGATAAATAAACCGAGTGGTAAAATATCGAATGGCCGAGAAATGATAGCGCCAGGAAACATGGTTTGTGGTAGGTGAGTGGTATTGGCCGCAAAATGAACAATAAAGTATGAGGTTATAATAAAAATGAAGCCAATGAATACAAGAATATTAATTGGCTGTTTTATTTTATGCTTCAAAGCATATTGGTAAGTTAGCCAAAGACTAATGGCGGTACCAATTAACATTATGGATGCGTTAAAAATACGCGAAAGCGCCCACGTGAAGGGAATAAAATCGGTATTGTTGGTGTTTGCCTCAATAATTCGTGTTGCGGCTAAGGTATGAAACGCATCAACAAAGCCCACACATAAGAGTGCCATACCTAAAATGGGAATGGCTAAGTCTTTTTTTATTTTGTAGTGTAATAAAGACGTGAGGGCGGCCATTATAGCGATACAAACGGCGCTCCATTCTAATAATACATGATGTAATGAGCCAGCTAATACTTTAAATAAAATATCATTATCTATATTGTTTGCGGTGAATTCGGTATGCGTTGAAGAAAAGTCGAAACCTAACGTATTTAGGCAAAGTGGTAATATACAGATCACCACGATAATCAGAAAAAAACGCTGACGGTTCTGTGAAGTCATTTATTAGCCTGTTAATGAAAATGATAATATCCGCAGGGAAATTATTAAATTTAGGGTTTAACTTTCATTTATTGTTATTGCTATCCTTGCCTACCGGAGACTCCTATACTGTGATTAGTCTCCATTGCACTCATCAAGTGAGTCGAGTTTATATTCATGCCTTGATGTAAAAATAAACCTCTAAAAACCATTATCTAATAATTTTAGAGACAGCTAAAAAACTACGTCAATGGGCTAAACACGGGGTTTTATGTCTTAAGTTAATCATTGTTAATAGCGGCGTTTAAAAACTAACGGGTCGATACCCCTTAGACTCATTTTTTGCCTTGTTCTCAAGCTTTTTCCTACGTTAATCTTGCTCACTTATTAACGGTGATTGACGTTTTTTAGTTAAGGTTTGAGTATATGTAAATATAGCATTAATTTTATGTAACGCATTTTTAATGAAAGACGTGTTTTTGTTGGATGGACTTTTAAGTTGCAAAGGAGAATAGAGGTTGGGTGTTGATAATATAAGCTGCATTAATTTTGTTAGCGATTCAAAAATCAGTGCAGCTTATACTCTACGGAAGTCATGTATAGCTTACTTATAAAACCTTTATTGGGTCTAGGGCGTGTTTATCTTTTGTGTATGCTTTTGCAGCCGTATTTGCACGATTTATACAAGGCAGAGCGATTGCGGTGTAGTGATTCTACATAAAAGAGCGATAAAGACTTTATGCTCCTGCAAAGTCACCTTACCCCACATCCATGTGGGGCAACATAGTAGAAATAGTGCAAATGCGCTGCCCTTTGGGTTCAATCCAAAACGTTTTGCTCTTTGTTATTGGCTTTTGACGTAGAACCACTATGCCATCAAGCCAATGCCGCGATCAAAACGCTTTGGAATTGAACAAAATCGATACGACAAAGATAAATACGCCCTAGGTGTTAGCTTTTTCTAAAATAACAAAGCGATGAGGGTATTTATTTTTCTCATCTACAATACCAGGCGTATTATCTATTTCTTGCCACTCATTTTGTTGAAGCTCAGGAAAATAAGTATCGGCATCTAAATCTGCATCTACATAAGTAATATATAATTGATGCGCAGATGGTAAAAAGGCTTCATATATCTTACCGCCACCAATGATCATGACCTCTTCTACATCACCTGCCGCTTTTAGGGCGTCGTCAATATTATTAACGAGCACCACATCTGGGTGAGGTGAGGCTGATTGGGTACTCAAAACGATATTGCGCCGACCTGGTAAAGGTCGGCCAATTGATTCAAATGTCTTTCGCCCCATAATGATTGGTTTGCCGAGTGTTGTTTTTTTAAAAAACTGTAAATCAGCAGGCATATGCCAGAGCAGTTGATTCTCTTTACCAATTCCATTTTCATGAGTCATTGCGACAATCATAGAAATTTTCATAAATAAAACCTATTTTTTAGCGCTTATATTCAACTTCAACATCGTAATCATCTTCATCCCAGTCTTCATCGTCTAAATCATCAGTGTCTGATTCAAGCGCTAGCATTTCATCATGATAAGATTGCCATTTAAACTCAACGGTTTCTTGTACTGCATCTTCATTTTCAATAATTGGGTTGTCGAGTAGCCATTGTGAAATGTCATTAACGAGTTCTTGCGTACCACTCTTATCAACAGATGAGATCACAAAGTGCTTATCTTGCCAATTCAAACCGTCAAGTATTGTTTGAATACGCGGTTGTAAGTCTTCTTCAAGCATTAAATCCGCTTTGCTAAAGACTAGCCAAATGGGTTTTTCAGCTAAACTACTGCTGTATTTACCTAACTCGGCACGAATCGCGATTGCATTTTCAACCGGATCCGACTCATCAGCAGGTTCTACATCAACTAAATGTAACAACACTCGGCAACGTTCAAGATGCTTTAAGAATCGAATACCTAAACCGGCGCCTTCGGCTGCCCCTTCAATTAAACCTGGAATATCAGCAATAACAAAACTATTGCCTGCGCCAGCCCGGACAACACCTAAGTTAGGAACTAAGGTGGTAAATGGATAATCGGCTATTTTGGGCTTAGCGGCGGAAACAGAGCTGATAAAAGTTGATTTACCGGCGTTAGGCATTCCTAAAAGCCCTACATCGGCTAATAGCATTAATTCGAGTTTTAAATTTCGAACATCACCTAAAGTCCCATTTGATTTTTTACGGGGGGCACGGTTCACACTGCTTTTATAACGCGTGTTTCCTAAACCGTGAAAACCGCCTTTAGCGACCATTAAGCGTTGATCTTTTTTGGTTAAATCACCAATTAGTTCGCCTGTATCCATATCGGTTGCACGTGTACCGACTGGCACTTTTAATTCTAAGTCTTCACCACGACGGCCTGTACAATTTTTACTTTGACCGTTTTCTCCACGCTCTGCACGATGAAAACGTTCAAATCTATAATCGATTAAGGTATTTAAACTTTCGTCTGCAACGAGAAAAACATGGCCGCCATCGCCGCCATCTCCGCCGTCTGGACCACCATTAGGAACATATTTTTCACGACGGAAGCTAATTATTCCGTTGCCGCCATTACCAGCTTCAACACGGACGTCAATCTCATCGACAAATTTCATTTTAAACCCTTATTTCTTTAATTGGGTGTGTTACGACTTTATACATTATAGATCTTGCTTGGAGGAAATATAAGAGGAAAAATCACAAACAAAAAAGCCTCGCTTAATAAGCGAGGCTTTTAATTCTTTCAGTAGGTCTGAAAATTAAGCTGCTTCGATAGAAACGAACTTACGGTTGTGTGGACCTTTAACTTCAAATTTTACTTTACCGCTAGATTTAGCAAATAAAGTATGGTCACGACCAATACCTACGTTATCACCAGCGTGGAACTTAGTACCACGTTGACGAACTATAATGTTACCCGCTAATACAGATTCGCCACCAAAACGCTTAACGCCTAGACGTTTAGCTTCTGAATCACGACCGTTACGAGTACTACCTGCTGCCTTTTTATGTGCCATTTGGTTAGACTCCTAATTAAGCGTTAATACCAGTGATTTTCACTTCTGTGAACCACTGACGATGACCTTGTTGTTTACGAGAATGCTTACGACGTCTAAATTTAACAATCTTAACTTTCTCGCCACGACCGTGTGATACTACTTCAGCCGTTACCTTGCCGCCATCTACATAAGGCGCACCAATTTTTATATCTTCGCCATTTGAAACAAGAAGAACACTGTCAAACTCAAGAGTTGAACCAGCTTCTGCTTCAATTTTTTCTAGGCGAATAGTTTGGCCTGCAGCGACACGGTGCTGTTTACCACCACTTTGGAAAACCGCGTACATATGAAACTCCGCTTCAACGCAATATATGCGTATTTATTCTTTAAAATAGGGCGCGAATTCTATGTCAAACTTATTACGATCGCAAGACTAATTAATAAAAAAATTGCTTATAAATTAATCTAGGCTTAAAAAAAGAAAAGAAAACGGTTTTTCGTTACTACTTTTGCTTAATAAATAGTACCATTGCTGGATGAATTTTTATGCTTTAAGTCTCTTATTCACTTTAGTTAAGTTAATAAGACTTAATTTTAAATGGGCATAATTAATAATTTAAAATCAAGCGA
The DNA here is from genome assembly GCF_003286125.1 of Algibacillus agarilyticus. Lineage (GTDB taxonomy): Bacteria > Pseudomonadota > Gammaproteobacteria > Enterobacterales > Alteromonadaceae > Algibacillus > Algibacillus agarilyticus. The sequence continues at coordinate 319,108 of NZ_QMED01000002.1, read as the reverse complement.
TTAAAACGAACTCTAATAATATGCAACTTTCTGAAATCCGCGCATTAGCGGAAAAAGACATGTTGGCGATCAATCAAGTTATCAGCCAGCAACTGGACAGCGATGTCGTTCTTATTCAACAATTAGGCTTTTATATTGTTAATAGTGGCGGCAAACGTGTTCGTCCGTTAATTACGGCGTTAGCCGCCCGTGCGTTGAATTATGATGGACCACAGCATGTCACCTTAGCTGCCATTGTTGAATTCATACATACCGCCACTCTTTTACATGATGATGTGGTTGATGCTTCATTAATGCGCCGTGGTAAAGATACCGCCAATGCGTTGTTTGGTAATGAAGCGTCTGTATTGGTTGGCGACTTTTTATATACACGTTCTTTTCAAATGATGGTTTCGTTAGAGCGAATGAAAATCATGCAAGTATTAGCGGATGCAACGAACGTGATCGCTGAGGGTGAAGTCTTGCAATTGATGAATTGCAATGACCCTAATACAACCGAAGCATCCTATATGGATGTAATTTATAGCAAAACCGCTAAATTATTTGAAGCGTCTACCCAGTTAACGGCGGTTATTGCGGGGGAAAGTGAAACGCTTGAAAATGCATTAAAAGATTATGGTTGTTATTTAGGGACCGCTTTTCAGTTAGCTGATGATTTGTTGGACTATGAAGGCGACAGCGAAACAATCGGTAAAAATGTGGGTGATGACCTAGCAGAAGGTAAACCGACATTACCGTTAATTCATGCTATTAAGCATGGCACTGAAGAACAAGCCGCTATTATTCGAAAGGTAATAGAAAACGGTGCGGGTTTAGATATGCTAGAACCTGTGTTAGCGATTATCAGAGATACTGACTCTTTAAGTTATACCCGTAATAAAGCAGAACAGCATGCTGAGCTGGCCGTTAATGCTTTAGCGCCATTACCTGAGTCGCCTTATAAAGAGGCGCTTAAGAGCCTTGCATGGATAGCGGTTGAACGAAAAAGTTAATGACTCATGCTGATGATTCAAACCACTTAGCATGATTTTTAAAGCTGAAACAAAAAAAAGCGACCTAGGTCGCTTTTTTAATACGCAGCTTAAAAAATTAAGCGCTGAATTCTAAACCTTTAACGATGTCGCCTGATAAAGTATCAGCCATATCGTCTAATGCTTTTTGTTCAAAAGCACTGATTTCGCCGTAAGAAAGAATTTCTTCTACGCCGTTTTTGCCTAAACGTACTGGCTGAGCAAAGAACTTATCTTCTTCAACTTCAACATAAGTACATTCAATAACGTTTTCTTCACCGTTTAATGCGGCAACTAAAGATAAACCAAAGCGTGCTGCTGCTTGGCCCATAGAAAGCGTTGCAGAACCGCCACCCGCTTTAGCTTCAACAACTTCAGTACCTGCATTTTGAATGCGAGTTGTTAACGCTGCGATCTCTTCATCAGAGAATTCAACACCATCAATTTGTGACAATAATGGTAAAATAGTCACACCACTGTGGCCGCCGATAACATCAACGTTTACGTCTGCTACATTTAAGCCTTTTGCTTCAGCAACAAATGTTTCTGAACGGATAACATCAAGCGTTGTTACACCGAATAAACGATTTTTGTCGTAAACACCCGCTTCTTGTAACACTTTCTTAGCGATAGGAACGGTTGTGTTAACTGGGTTAGTGATAATACCAATTAATGCTTTTGGTGCGGCTTCTGCTACTTGTTTAGTTAAGTTAGCAATGATGCCAGCATTAATATTAAATAAATCAGAACGATCCATACCTGGTTTACGAGCAACACCCGCTGAAATTAATACAACGTCTGCACCTTCAATCGCAGGACGAGCATCTGTACCCGCAAAACCTTCAATTTTCACATCAGTAGGGATGTGGCTTAAATCAACCGCTACACCCGGTGTTACTGGAGCGATGTCATATAAACTTAACTCTGAACCAGCAGGTAATGATGTTTTTAATAATAAAGCAAGAGCTTGGCCTATACCGCCAGCCGCGCCGACAACTGCAACTTTCATGTAATTTCTCCAATAGTGGAATATAGATTGATTATTTTGCGTAACCATAGAGTAATGGCTGACTAAAAGATAATAATTGCGGGTGATACCATAAATTCACCTTCCTTATACCTTAGCTTACAGGGCAGGCTAAATGCTTAATTATCGAGATTCAGTCTGCCGCCAAATTAATGTTATTGTTCAGGTGTTATTTGCGTTAGCGATAATAAATCTGCAGATGCAAATGAATAATTCTCTAAGCAATATTCACATTTTACTTCAATTTTACCTTGCTCTGCTAAAATAGATTTTATTTCTTCAGGTGCAATACTGGCTATCGCGTTAAGCGTTTTATCTTTTGAGCAGCCACATTTAAAAATGACTTTAGTGGATTCAAATAACTTCACTTCTTCTTGGTGATATAAGCGGTATAAAACATCTTGTGCTTCTAACGAAAAAAACTCGTCAGTTTTCATGGTCGACGTTAATTGCACTAAGTGGTCGAACTCAGCTTTTGCTTCTTCTTTAATACTGGGCATTGTTTGTAAAAAAATGCCGCCCGTTTTTGCGGTGCGAGTATCCGTGTAAAGGCTTATTGATGTTGCTAATTGCTCAGATTGTATAAAGTAAGTTTCTAAGCATTGTGCAATGGTTTCGTGCTCTAACGCGACAATGCCTTGGTATCTTTCGCCTTTTGTCGGTGTGATAGTGATCACAAGGTAACCTTTACCGACGATATCCGATAAATTGGCAGATGCTGGTTCCGCATCAAAACGAGCAACACCACGTAGTTCAAGCTTATTGTTACCATTTATTGCAACATATTTTACCGGACCATCACCTTGTAATTGCACGGTGATGTCTCCTTCAAATTTGAGGGTGGCGGTTAATAAACTGGTAGCGGTTAATAATTCACCTAAAATTTGTTTAATACTATCAGGGTAATCATGATTAACGAGCATGCTTTCATAGCTTTGCTGCAGTTGAACTATTTCTCCACGTACTTGAACATTCTCAAATAGGTAGCGTTGAAGTTGGTCGTAACTCTTCATTTTATGGTCTCTTTTACAAATTTTGCAGCTTTACATTTAATAGCTGACGTCTTTGTTTCTTATCTGGCTTAGTATCGGGTTTTGGGTTTAAACTTTGTGCTAATTTACGTTCCATCGCTCTTTTTTCACGCTTTTCTTTACTTAGTTCTGTTTCAGCGTAAAGCAATTGCGCTTCAGGTGCGCCTTTCCGTTGTTCACTGAGCTTTAGCACAGCAACTGTTTTTTCATCAAAACCTTGCTGTATGGTTATTTCAGCGCCTAACTCAACTATTTTACTGGGTTTGGGTCGCTGGCCATTATATCTTATTTTTCCGCTTTGTATTATATCTCTTGCGGTGCCACGTGTTTTATAAAATCGGGCTGCCCAAAGCCATTTATCCAAGCGTATATGGGTTGTTGCGTCGGGTTGTTTATCGAGTCGTTGTTTTTTATTTGTCATAATTGCTTATATTAATTGAACCTATTGGTGCGAATGTGTTCAAAATAAAGAAATATACAGTATTTATCTATTTTAAACGTTTTTTGACTTGTTGATAACAAATGATCTACGTAAGATGATGATCTTTAGCTTCTTTGCTAAATGAAAGCGAAGTATATTCGTTATGATTTTTATTAAACTGAAGTAATTAGAATATTTTATGACAGCGGATTCTCCTTTAATTAAAACACTTGGTCAGTTGAAATTAGACAAGTATGTATTGACTGAAACCAAGCAGTTGGATCATGTTAAGTTAAGCCGATTCGCGCAAACTTTGTTACTTATTTTAATTGTATGGTTATTATCTCAATTAACTTGGCAGTTGCTTACACCGGTTAAAACACCAGCAGTGGTCACACAATCATCTAGTGGCCTATCCGCTAATAATTCAAGCCCTCGTATTGATATTAAAGCGATGACTAAGCTGAATTTATTTGGTGATTATCATCAAGTCGTTGAAACCGTAGAAGAGGTGGAAGTCGCACCTATTACGTCATTAAATTTAAAATTAATGGGTGTAGTATCGAGTTCAGATGATGACTTGGCAGCCGCGATAATTGAAAAAAGTGGTTCGCAGAATACTTATGGCATTGGTGAAAAAATCGATGGCACGCAAGCGGTCATTCGAGAAATTTTTAGTGACCGAATTATTTTAGAGCAAAATAAGAATCGTGAGACGCTGATGTTAGAAGGGGTTGATTATATTGCCCAATCAAACAATCAAGCGATTAAGAAACCTATTGATAAAAGCTCGATAAAAAAAGATCGTAAAAAATTAAGTAAAAAAGATGCGGCATTGCTTGAAAAGCAACGGGCTGAATTTTTAACTGACCCCGGAAAAGTGAGCGATTATATTAAAGCGGCTCCTTTTAATCGCGGTGGTCGATTAGTTGGCTACAAAATTAGACCGGGTAAAAAAGCGGAACTTTTTCGTGCTTTTGGTCTGCGTAGTGGCGATATTGCAATAGAAATTAATGGGTATGATTTAACTGATTTATCTCAAGCTATGCTTGCGATGCAAGAACTTAGATCCGCTACCGAAGCTAGTTTATTAGTAGAACGAAATGGCGAGATAGTAGAAACTCATTTCTCTCTCAATTAATGACAATTAATAATCAGGGCTAACCTGAGCGTGCGTATGACAAGTAAATTATTAAAAAAAATTGGTATTTTCTCTTCAGCGGGTCTGTTGGCATGTATGTCTGCAGTTTCAAGTGTTTCGGCTGCTGATTACTCCCCTAACTTTAAAGGTACAGATTTAAACGAGTTTATAAATATCGTTGGTAAAAATCTGAAAAAGACCATTATTGTCGATCCGAATGTGCGGGGTAAAGTCGATGTTAGAAGCTATGACTTACTCAATGAAGAGCAATATTTTCAGTTTTTCTTAAACGTTCTCGAAGTTTACGGTTACGCGGTGATTGAAATGCCAAATGGTGTTTTAAAGGTTAAGCGTGATAAAGATGCTAAAACATCGGCTATTCCTGTTGTTGATGACAATATCAACAGCGGTGATGCAATGGTTACCCGTGTTGTGCAAGTTTATAATGTATCGGTAAAAGAATTATCACCTTTGCTTCGTCAATTAAACGACCAAGCCGGTGGTGGTAACGTTGTGCATTATGACCCTTCAAACGTTATTATGATCACAGGCCGTTCTGCCGTCGTTAATCGTTTGGTTGAAATCATTAATCGTGTTGATACTGCCGGTAATCAAGATGTTGAAATTATTAAATTAAAATATGCTTCTGCTGCTGAGCTTGTTCGCATCATTGAAACCATGATGAAAAGCACAGGGAAAGATTCGACTCCTGATTATTTAATACCTAAAATTGTTGCTGATGAACGAACTAATAGCGTAATTGTTAGTGGTGAGCTTAAAGCGCGTAAGCGTATCACCTCATTGGTTAACAAACTGGATAGTGAATTAGAAAGTAACGGTAATACTCAAGTTTATTACTTAAAATATGCTAAAGCTGAAGATATTGTAAAAGTGTTGAAAGGTGTTAGTGCAACGCTTTCGGCTGAGGAGTCTGGCGGCAGTAAAAAATCGTCTTCACGCTCATCAAGCTCGCGTGAGATCAGCATTGATGCACACGAAGATAGCAATGCATTGGTTATTACTGCACAACCGGATATGATGCGTTCGTTATCTGACGTTATTCGTAAGCTTGATATACGTCGTGCGCAAGTTTTAGTTGAAGCGATTATTGTTGAAGTATTTGATTCGGACGGCTTAAACCTTGGTGTTCAGTGGGGCAGCGAGAAGGGCGGTATGGTCCAATTCAATAATGGTGCTGTCACGCCGATTGGCTCTTTAGCTGCCGCAGCTTATCAAGCAACACCCCGTGAAGGTAAAACAACAATACAGCTCGATAGTAAGGGTGACCCTGTTACAAATACCGAGCCTGATGAATTAGGTGATGTATCTGCACTTGCTGGCCTTTTAGGTGGTTTAAACGGCATGGCTGTTGGTGTGGTTAAAGATGGTTGGGGTGCAGTATTACAAGCGGTATCAACGTCAACTAACTCTAATATTCTAGCAACCCCCAGTTTAACGACGATGGACAATGAAGAAGCATCGGTTATTGTTGGTCAAGAAGTACCGACTATCACTGGTTCTACGTCGAGCTCAAATAATTCTAATCCTTTCCAAACGGTAGACCGTAAAGAAGTCGGTATTAAGTTAAAAGTCACCCCGCAAATTAACGAAGGCACTGCGGTGCAAATGGTTATTGAACAAGAAGTATCAAGTGTTGCAGGTTCAAGCAATGCGGTTGATGTTACATTCAATAAACGTGAAATTAAAACAACGGTTATGGCTGATGATGGCAGTACGATTGTCTTAGGTGGTTTGATTGATGAAGATGTACAAAAGAGTGTATCTAAAGTACCACTTTTGGGCGATATCCCATTCTTAGGTGAGTTGTTCAAGTCAACTTCAAATACTAAACGTAAACGTAATCTACTTGTGTTTATTCGTCCTACGATTATTCGTGAAGGCATGTTACAAAACAGTATTAGCCACAGTAAATATAACTTTATGCGGGCTCAGCAAATCGAACGCAAAGAAGATAGCGGCTGGTTTGAGGTGGATTACAGTGATCATATCCCGGTATTACCAGCATGGGATGATGCAACTCAGTTGCCCGATGCCTTTGAAAAGTTATTAGATGATCCTGAAGCGACAACAGAAGAAGAGTAAGTTATGTCTGAACAAACTTATACTGAATCTGAAGTTGATAAAATCGCTGACGATTTAGTTGATGCCTTTGATGATGAAGCTGAGGTCGATACTGAGCTGCTGATGCCAGAAGGTGTATCTCTGCCTTTTGGTTTTGCTAAGCGTCATGGTATTTTATTGGTTCATGAAGATGATACCTATACGGCAATATGTAGAGAAAGCATTAAACTGCCTATCTTATTAGAAGCGCGTCGTGTTGTTGGCCATGACTTCTCGATTGAGCATATTTCAGATAATGCATTTGAATTACGTTTAACCGATGTTTATCAGCGTAACTCTTCTGAAGCACGTCAAATGATGGAAGATATCGGTAATGAAGCCGATTTGTTTACCATTGCTGATGAGCTACCTGAAACGGAAGATTTACTTGAAAATGAAGATGATGCGCCTGTAATAAAGCTGATTAACGCCATGTTATCTGAAGCTATTAAAGAAGGTGCTTCTGATATTCATATTGAAACATTTGAAGCTGATTTAAAAGTTCGTTTCCGTGTTGATGGTGTTTTACGCGAAATCATTAAACCTAATCGAAAACTAGCGACTTTGTTAGTTTCTCGTATTAAGGTTATGGCTAAGCTTGATATCGCAGAAAAGCGCGTACCGCAAGATGGACGTATTTCTCTTAAAATTGGTGGTCGAGCGGTTGATGTTCGTGTAAGTACCATGCCATCAAATTATGGTGAGCGAGTCGTTTTACGTTTATTAGATAAAAATAACGCTCGCTTAAACTTAAGTGATTTAGGCATGACGGCTAGCAATTGTGATCATTTTGCCGATTTACTTAAAAAACCGCATGGCATTATATTAGTCACCGGCCCAACGGGTTCAGGTAAATCAACCACTCTTTATGCTGGGTTAAATGATTTAAATTCAAGCGAACGTAATATCTTAACCGTTGAAGATCCAATCGAGTATGAATTACCCGGTATTGGCCAAACTCAAGTAAACGCTAAAGTCGATATGACTTTTGCGCGAGGCTTACGCGCTATTTTACGTCAAGATCCCGATGTCGTTATGATTGGTGAAATACGTGATTTAGAAACCGGTCAAATAGCGGTTCAAGCGTCTTTAACGGGGCATTTAGTTTTATCAACCTTACATACTAATACGGCGGCGGGTGCGATCACACGTATGCAAGATATGGGGTTAGAGCCTTTCTTATTATCTTCAAGTTTATTGGCTGTTTTAGCTCAGCGTCTTGTTCGAACATTATGCCCCGATTGTAAAGAAGCACATGAACCGACAGCAAGTGAGCGTGAATTACTGGGTGTGTCAGCAACAGAGCAAGCCGTAATTTATCAACCACTTGGTTGTGAAAGTTGCAATAACAGCGGTTATAAAGGCCGGTGTGGTATTCATGAATTACTCATTGTTGACGAAGGTGTACGAGAACATATACATAACGGTGATGGTGAACAAGCTATTGTAAATTATGTTCGAGCGCATACACCGAGTATTCGAAGTGATGGCATGATCAAAGTATTAGCGGGCGTTACATCGCTTGAAGAAGTTATTCGTGTAACACGAGAAGGTTAATACGAACTATGGCTGCATTTGAATACAAAGCTCTAACTAAACAAGGTAAATCGGTAAAAGGCTTAATTGAAGCTGACACGCAAAAAGGGGCTCGCCAGCAATTGCGTGAAAAAGGTCTGATGCCTGTTGAGTTGCAAGAAACGGTCGCTAAAGAAAAAAGACAAAGTGGCGAGTTTTCTTTGTTTCAGCAAAAAATTTCGGCCAATGATCTCGCATTAATGACACGTCAGCTGGCTACACTTTCTGCTTCAGGCTTAACCGTTGAAGAGTCATTACTAGCCGTAGCTCAACAAACCGATAAACCAAGGCATGAAACGGTATTAATGGCAGTCCGTTCGAAAGTCACTGAAGGTTACTCATTAGCTGACAGTATGGCTGAATTTTCACACATCTTTGATGACTTGTATCGATCTATGGTCGCTGCAGGTGAAAAATCAGGGCATTTAGATACCGTTTTAGAGCGTCTTGCTGATTACACCGAGCAACGTCAAGCAACTAAATCTCAGATCCAGCAAGCCTCTATTTATCCGGTTATGCTGCTACTGGTTGCTGTTACTGTGGTTTCGTATTTATTAGCATCGGTTGTGCCTAAAATAGTCGGTCAATTTGAGCGCATGAATGCGGATTTACCGGCTACAACCAAATTTATGATTGGCGCTAGTGATTTGCTGCGTGATTATGGTTTGTTCTTTTTGGTGTTTGTGATGGTTGGTGCGGTTATTTTTCAACGTGCAGTGCAAAAACCAAAAGCTAAATTGTCATATCATCAATACCTTTTACGGTTGCCCTTATTAGGTAAAGTCGCAAAAGGGCTTAATACCGCCCGTTTTGCTCGCACATTGAGTATTTGTACCGCGAGTGCAGTACCGTTACTTGAGAGTATGCGAATCGCCAGTGATGTTTTATCAAATGAATTTATGAAGCAAGAAATAGATGTTGCTCGCAGTCGAGTTCGTGAAGGAACCAGTTTACGCGCATCGTTAGAACAAACTAAGTTATTTCCACCCATGATGCTACATATGATCGCCAGTGGTGAAAAAAGTGGCGAGCTCGAACAAATGTTAGAGCGTGCTGCCGATAACCAAGATCGAGAATTCCATTCTTTAGTGACTATTACCTTAGGTGTATTAGGCCCTGCGATGGTATTGAGTATGGCTGGAATTGTGTTTTTCATTGTTATATCAATATTACAGCCTATTATGGCGCTTAACCAGTTGGTGGGGTAATTCACAAAACGATGGAACTAATTGCAGTTAGGCAACGTCTACTGTTAAATTGAATTTTGATTTAAGCAACAACAATTGAACATAAGGCCAGCAAGATAAGTTGGTAAATATAAATAAGGTGAGTCAATGAAACAACTACAAAAGCAATCAGGTTTTACCATATTAGAAATTATGGTTGTATTGGTTATTATTGGTATTTTAGCGGGTATGATTGCGCCGTCATTAATTGGCCAAAGTGACGAAGCAAAAATTAAAAAAGCGGCGACTGATATTGTCACGCTAGAAAACGCAATGGATATGTACAAACTTAATAACCACAAATATCCCACAACTGAACAAGGCCTAGATGCTTTAGTTTCGGCTCCTGATATTGACCCTATGCCGAAAAATTACCCTGAAGGTGGTTATATCAAACGGTTGCCGATGGATCCGTGGGATGCGCCCTATGAATTATTAAGCCCAGGCGAAAACGGTAAATTTGATATTTATTCTGTTGGCCCTGATGGTGAACCCGATACAGAAGATGATATTGGCAATTGGAATATCGATGAGTATTTACAATAATTAAATGATGACTGATTAACTTGTCATAAATCGATTTAAAGGGCGTGCTCACGCCCTTTATCAATTATATCCAATACGCTGGAATTCGCTTTGAAAACCGTAGCTGCGCCATTTATAAAATCACAAAAAGGTTTTACCTTACTTGAAATCATGCTGGTTATGGTTTTGATGGCGATCATTGTAAGCTCTATTTCATTTTCATTTGATGTGCAAAGCCCAAAAGATAAAACGTTTAAAGAAGCTAAGCGTTTTCAAGCTATCTATCACTTAGCCGCTGAATACGCATTGCTGAATAATGTGCAGTTTGGCATCGTGATCAAAGAGCAAGGTTATGAATTTGTTGGCTTTGATGGTGAACGTTGGACGCCGATAAGCGATGAAACATATTTTGCTGAGTATGAATTAGAAGAATTTTTTCGTTTAGAATTAAGAATGGACGACATACCTTGGTTAGATGAACAAGCAAATGAAGACGAAGGGTTGTTTGAAACCAGCAAGGATGAAGAAGAGGAAGAAGATAAAATCGTTCCTCAATTGTATTTATTTTCAAGTGGTGACATATCCCCGTTTGAATTGGTTATTATTTATGAAGAAGATTTTTCAGATGATGATCCGGTAGGTTATAGCGTAACGGGGGAATATACCATTCCGCTAAAAGTTGAAGGGCCTCTCGAATTATGAAACTAGCTTCAACCCGTGGTTTTACCTTATTAGAAATTCTTGTTGCGATCTCTATTTTAGCCGTTGCAGGTATTGCGCTTATTTCGTCTGCTAGCTCACATTTAACCAGTCAATCTATGCTTAAACAAGCTAGCTTTGGCCAGTGGGTTGCAAGTAATCGTTTAGCTGAAATTAAGTTGGAGAAAAAGTGGCCGGTAGAAAACAACAAAAAAGGCGAAATGGAAATGGCTGGCGCGACTTATTACTGGCAACAAAAAGTGATCAAAACGCAAGATGAAAGCATGGTTAAAGTGGATGTTTATATTTATGAGTCATCAGAATACCAAACGTCTATTACCAGTATGGGCACCTATATAAGTAAGCGAAATTAATGATGGTGCCAATAGCTAAACCAAAAGGTTTTACATTAATTGAGATGATCATTGCGGTGGCCATTTTTGCTTTAGTCGGTTTAGGCTCAGTCAACGTGTTAAGCAGTATTACACGCAGTAATGAAACGTCTTTAATTCATAGTGAGCGTTTGCAAATGTTACAGCTTGCTATTTTAACTATCGAGCGTGATTTTCGCCAAGCCACCCGCCGTAGTGTTCGAGTTAATGGTGAAGCCCCTCAAGATAGCTTTATATCGCATGGTGAATTGGAGTTTGATAGTCAATCTCAATTCATTGCGATGCGTAAAGTGGGGTGGATCAACCCGATGAATTTAATGAACCGCAGTGAAATTCAATCATTTGCCTATCGAGTTGTCGATGACAAATTAGAACGAGTCTTTTTTGAATATCCCGATCCGGCTGTGGGTGAAGAGTTTAAATCGAGAGTATTGCTAGATAATGTGACAGATCTAACCTTGGAATTCCATGATGGTAAAAGTAATGAATGGAAAGAGAAATGGGCGTCTAAAGATTTTCCGGCCGGCATATCAATAACCTTAACCCTTGGCGATATGGGTGATATACAGCGCATTATTTTATTACCAGAGGCGATGCATTGAATAGACTAAAAAAACAAAGCGGTGTCGCCTTAATTACGGTTTTGCTCATTGTGGCGTTGGTAACTATTATTGCAACTGACATGGCAATGCGTTTACAGATGCAAATCAAACGAACGGATAATTTGTATTCAAATGAACAGGCTTATTGGTATGCACTAGGGGCTGAAGAGTTTGTTAGTTTATTGCTAAAAGAAGCATATGACTCCAAAAAAGGTGTATTCAACTTAGAACAAGCTTGGGCTGTTGAAGGAATGGTTTTTCCGGTAGAAGAGGGTGAAATCGCAGGTGAAGTACATGATTTATATGCCTGTTTTAATATAAATGCGGTTTACAAAGACCCTAAACAAGCTAATAAAACTCAAAATAACAATTCATCTTCTAACACGAGCTCAAATAATAATAGTAACACTAATACCGTGCCTAACGGCGCGGCTTTCCACCCCAAGCCCAAAGAACAGTTCATGGCTTTGTTAGAGGCGTTATCGGTTGATAATTATGAAGCAGAGCAAATTGCTGATAGTGTATATGATTGGCTTGATGCTGATTCGAACACGAGCGCGTTTGGGGCTGAAGATTATGTTTATGAGGCTCGAATCCGGCCACATCTTGCTGCGAATAGCATGATGGCTGATCATTCTGAATTAAGAATGATCGAGGGAGTGAACAAAAGCATAATGGATAAAATAGAAAAGCATGTTTGTATTATTCCCAATAACAACGACTTACTGATTAATGTAAACACGTTGAAAGATGAATCAGCAGAAATATTACATGCTATGCTAGCACCTAAATTATCGGTATCCGATGCTAAATCGGTGATCTCAAATCGACCGACCGAAGGCTACGCCGATATAAATGATTTTTGGAATGAAGCTGAAATTAAAGCCATTGGTGATATCGCTCCTGATGTTAAACAGCAATTTACCGTTAAGAGTCAATATTTTAAAATGAAAGCGAAAACTGAATTTAATAGGAGTTGGGTTGGTTTAGAATCCATCATTCTGTTAGATCAAAAAGGGCAAGGCCGAGTGATTGCCCGCAAGATTGGAGTTTAACGTGTCTGAACAATTATATATTCGACTAGGTAGTCAATATGACGACAATGTTCATTGGTTAGTTTGGTCAGAAAGTGAAAATGAAATTATCGCCTCCGGTGTTTTACCTGATGCGGGTGAATTATCTTCATTACAAAGTCGAGCCGGTAGACAAGCTATTACCGTTTTTGTTTCTGGGCACGATGTCTTAACTAAGCAAGTTGAAATGCCCGCCAAAAGTGGTCGACAGTTTATTCAAGCATTGCCTTATATGTTGGAAGATGAATTAGCACAAGATGTTGATACGTTGTTTTTTGCTCCTGGCGACAAGATACAAAAAGGTGACGCGACTTATTTAAATGTAGCCATTTGTAGTAAAGCACAAATGGATTTATGGTTATCTTGGTTGAATGATGCTGAATTAGTGTCGCAGCGAATTGTACCTGATTATTTAGCCTTGCCGAAAGATGAAGGGTTGAGTGCTATCCAAATTGATAATGATTGGTTGATTAAATCTGATACTTTCAGCGGATTTATTGTAAATGATGCCACATTAACCACGTATTTAAATATGCTGCCCAAATCGGAAGAAGAGGCCATTAAGCTTGAGCATTACTCTCCAATCCCTGAATCAGCCGCTTTACCTGCACATTTTTCGCCAGAAGCAAAAACGTATGATTTACCTTTGCAAGTGTTGGCCGCAGGATTAGGCCAAACTAAGTTTAATTTACGCCAAGGCGTTTACCAGCTTAAAAAAAATACGTGGAAATTTGTGTCAGCTTGGCGCAATGTCGCTATTTTAACCGGTGTTTTGTTTTCTATTCATTTAGTCGGTCAAGGTATAAAAATTGTGAAGTTAGAAGCGCAATCGGCTGTCATTGATAAACAAATACGCCAAACGTTTTTAACCGCTTTTCCAACGGGTGGCAAAATTAAAAGCAACGGTATGAAAAAATACATCAAATCAAAAATGAAAGATGTGGCGGTGAGTGGAGAAGGTGATCAATTTTTTCCAATGCTTGCAGATACCATGGCTGTATTTTCTCAAGTACCTGCGTTATCGCCGCTTACATTACGTTTTGATGCTGGGCGAGCTGAAATTAGGATCCAAGCACAAGGCAATAACTTTGCTAACTTTGAAAGCTTTAAAGTAAAAGCGGGTGAACAAGGGTTAAAGGTTGAGCAAGGTTCACTCAACAATACCGATGGAAAAGTGAGCGGTTCATTGAGTATTAAGGGCGCGTAATGAATATTAAACAATGGTATAACAGCTTAGCCAAACGTGAGCAAAACCTAATTAATGGCGCGAGCGTTGTTTTGTTAATTGGTCTTGTATTTCAACTGATTATTGGCCCTATTAATGCTCGTGCTGCTAAAGCAGAGCTTGATGTCGTTAATAAAGCCAAGTTACTTGCTTGGGTTGCCGAAAATGGCAGCAAGTACAAAGCCGCTAATCGTAAAGTAGGCGGCAGTGGCAGCTCATTAAGCAACATTGTAAATCGCAGTGCCCGCCAAGCGGGTATTACGATATCGGGAACAAAGCCGCAAGGTACCGAGTTACAAATTCAACTTGATAATGTTGAGTTTAATCGATTATTAAAATGGTTAGAAACGCTAGTTGAAAGAGAGCAAGTACGGATCACCATGTTTGACATTAACGCAGACGATAAGCCTGGTGAAGTTAGAGTTAAGCGTTTACAGCTAGCTAAGTAATAACGTGTTTTTAAGGTAATAAATATGAAAGGGTTTAAAGCGGCATTCGTTTTTTTTGTGCTGTATCTGGTTTTTTTACTGGCGACAATTCCGGCCAGTTTTGTGATTCATAATATACCCTTGCCCAAAAATGTAGAACTGGGCATGGCCAGTGGTTCTATTTGGCAAGGTAAGCTAGATACCGCGCAGGTTGATGGGATATTAATTAAAAATATCTCTTGGTCTGTTTCATTTAGCCAATTGCTAACGGGTAAGGCCGCCGTTGATTTTAGAATGGGAAGTAGACGCCGACTAAATGAACCGTACGGCACAGGCACCGCGTTTATTGGTTTTCAAGGCATGGGACTAACCCAAACTAAATTATCCGTACCGGCTAGTATTGCAATGCCTAAACTGCAAGCTTTAATGGTTGAAAGTTTAGCGGGAACCGTTAACTTAGATGTGAAACAGTATGTGTTTGATCAGCCTTATTGTGCTGAACTTGATGCCAATGTTCTCTGGAAACAATCAGCATTAGGTGTGATGGGGAGTCAATTTAGCCTTGGCGATTTAAAGCTGAATTTGGCTTGCCAAGAGGGTAATCTAGCGGTTGTCGCTAAAGGTGACGATAAAGTGTTAATGTTGGATGTAACCGCAACACTCAAAGACAAGTTTAGAGCAAAAGTAGACGGAAAAGTCAAAGCCGGTAGTGAAGCTGATAAGGCATTAATGGCCGCGATGAGCTTTTTAGGCCGAGCAGACACACAAGGTTTTTATACCCTACGGTACGGCTCATAGGTTATTTAGGCCGACAAATTAATTAATAAAAAAGGCTTCAAGTTATTGAAGCCTTTTTTGTTTGAGTTAACCAATTTAGCGCTCAAGATTGCACATAGCCGTTTAATTTTTTTCCGGCATCGTCTTTGTTAATGCGTGCGTATAGTGCTCAAAAGATGAAATTGAATCGAATTCTGTTATTTCTCTGGCGGCTTGTTTACTGTCTGGGTTTTCAATCGCGACAATATGTTTAATACCAAATGTTCTCGCGACTTCTAAAATCCCAATGCTATCATCAATAAATAAGGTTCGTTCTTTATCAAAGTTGACGTATTGCTCTAATTGTTGCCATAAAGAAAGTGATTCTTTTGTCACCCCAAATTGATGAGTAGAGATCAGTTCATCGATATATTCACTGAGCTGTGTTTTTTCTATTTTTAACGATAAACTATCAGGATGAGCATTCGTCACTAAAACAACGCGTTTGTTAGTTGCTTTTAAAGCGGTTAAAAAAGCCGGTACATCACTTCGCATTTGGATTAAATGTGCGATCTCTCGTTTGATTAGAGGGATATCTAATGCCAGTTCTTTTCCCCAAAAATCTAAGCAATACCATTCTAGTTGACCATGATATTTATCACATAAACCCGCAATGTAGCGTTGAGATTCTTCATGAGGTACTTGCTTTATTTCGGCGTATCGTTTGGGTAAATACTCAACCCAAAAATAGTTATCAAAATGTAAATCGAGCAGGGTGCCGTCCATATCTAAAAGAACAGTATCAATATCTTTCCATTGCAGCATAATGTGTATTAGGGTATAAATTTAATATAGAATGGTGTGGGTATTATACGCAGGTTTACTGCATCAACCCAAACGACTTTACAACGCGACTAACCTAACTCTGATTAAAAATGACATTATCATGAGCGATAAGCTCCCACAAAAGACACTCCCAACTATTTTAGCGACTGAAATTGCCGCTAAAAGTAAGTTGTTTGAAATCGAAAGTGTTCACTTACAATTTAGTAATGGTGAAGAACGCGATTATGAGCGGATGAAAACCTCGGGTCGAGGTGCCGTTATGATTGTCGCGATGCCAGACCCCGATACTATTTTACTGGTTTGTGAATACGCGGCTGGCATGCACAGTTATGAACTTGGTTTACCTAAAGGGTTAATTGACCCTGGTGAAACCCCAATTGAAGCTGCAAACCGTGAATTAAAAGAAGAAATTGGCTTTGGTGCGCGCAAGTTCACACAATTGAAAAGCTTATCGCTTGCTCCCGGATATTTTGGTGCTAGTATGCATATACTATTGGCAGAAGACTTATATCCTGAGCGATTAGAAGGTGATGAGCCTGAACCACTTGATGTTGTCTCATGGTCAATTAACGATTTAGATGCATTATTACAACGAAATGATTTTACAGAGGCGCGCAGTGTCGCGGCTTTGTTTTTAGCTAGGAGACACCTTAACCTTGCAACCTGAAGTTAAATCTTTACTTGAACCCGTTAAAGCGATCGCCCAAAAAGCAGGGCTGGCTATACTTGATATTTATAATTCGGGTGAATTCGAATTAGAGCAGAAAGATGATGACTCGCCTGTAACGAGTGCAGATTACGCGGCTAATGATATTTTAGTTGCGGGTCTGAAAGCATTAAACCCGCACATTCCTATTATCTCGGAAGAAACAACGGCTGTTACTTTACAGCTCAGAAAACAATGGAATCGATATTGGTTGCTTGATCCGATGGATGGCACTCAAGAGTTTGTATCGCGCAGTGGTGACTTTGCCGTTAATGTGGCTTTGGTTGAAAATGGTTGGCCTGTTATGGGCGTGATCTATTGGCCAACAAAAGATATATTTTATTATGCTATTGAAGGGCAAGGTGCTTTTAAACAAGCAAAAGGCAAAATTAAGGCTATCTCGGTACGAGATGTATCAAACGAACCAGAATCAATAAAACTGGCTGTATCGCGTGTGCAGAAAAAAGATACAGTCACTCGCTATTTATTTGATAACCATCATTATGAAATGGTGCCTTTGGGCAGCGCGTCGTTAAAAAGTTGTTATATTGCTGAAGGTAAAGCTGATTGTTATTTACGGGTAGGGCCTACCGGTGAATGGGATACCGGCGCTAGCCATTGCATTATTGAAGAAGCCGGTGGACGTATTTTAGATAGCGAGTTTAATGGTCTTAGCTATAACAAGCGCAATACCTTTTCAAACCCCGATTTTATGGTACTGGGTAATCAAAATATTGATTGGCACCAAGTTATCAAACCTCATAAAACTAAAAGAACCTTAAAGGATTAACCTTCCCTATGAAAAAACTATTAACGAGCGCGTTATTTTGTTTGCCATTATTTGCGCAAGCGGCTTGGGTGTCTGATGATGCCAGCTCGAGTATTCATTTTTTATCGACCAAAAAAAAACATATTATTGAAACTCATCAGTTTGATCGTTTTACCGCTTCGCTTTCCGATTCGGGTGCGGTTAAGCTAGAAATCGATTTAACCTCGGCGAATACGTTAATCCCTATTCGTAATGAACGTTTACAAGAATTTTTATTTGAAACAAGCCAGTTTGCTAAAGCGACCTTAAACGCTCAACTTGATGCAGATTTATTAACCACTATTCAATCTGGAAAATTTGTTTCTAAAACCGTTAATGCTAACTTGAATTTACACGGGGTTATTCGGCCGATCAAAACTAAAGTTAACTTCGTTAGTTTAAAAAATGGTGATATTTTAGTGCAAAGCCAAGAGCCAATTATTATTGATAGCCGTCACTATGAATTAGCAACGGGGGTTGATAAGCTTAAATCGTTAGCGGGTTTACCTTCTATTGGCTATACCGTGCCTGTTGTTTTTTCATTAGTCATGAAAAGCCAATAATATCCAACTACACTAAGATGGGGCGCTAATATTTAACGCCTCATCGATGAACTTTTTAACTCCTTTCTTCTCTAACTCAATTCGATTATCAACTCTGTAGCTAGAGTGAAAGACTTAATAGATTTATTACACTTCAAGCCCTGAAGTCTCTCAATGGAATAAAAATAAAGGCGAGTTTATGAATAACCGTTTTGTCTCATTTATCAGCGCATGTGCCGCTGGTTTATTATTAGGTTGCACGCAAACACAAACCAATCACGTTATTGATCAGCCCATTATCAACACTGTGGTTAAACCTGCGGTTAATACTGAATTAACCTATGTCAGAACCGTTGAAGGTATTGAAGAGTATAAACTGAGTAATGGCCTTAAAGTTTTACTATTACAGGATGCAGCTCAGCCTAAAACCTTAGTTAATATTACCTATCGTGTTGGCTCTGTGCATGAAAAGTATGGTGAGACGGGTATGGCTCATTTATTAGAACATATGCTATTTAAAGGCTCGACAAATTACCCTGAAATCGAAAATGAATTTAAAAAAAGAGGCATGGGTATTAATGCTTCTACGTGGTTAGACCGCACTAATTATTTTGAAGTGTTCGAAACGAATGACGAATCACTTGCTTGGGCGTTAGGTATGGAAGCCGATCGAATGGTTAATGCCACGTTTACGGCAGAAGAGCTAAAAAGTGAAATGACGGTTGTGCGTAATGAGATGGAAAGAGGTGAAAATAATCCTATCCGTACATTATTGTCACGTATGTCATCTATGGCGCATTTATGGCACAACTATGGTAAATCAACGATAGGTGCTCGGTCTGATGTTGAAAATTTCCCCTTTGAAAAATTACGTGCATTTTATAAAACGCATTACCGTCCTGATAATGCTGTCTTAACAATCGCAGGTCGTTTTGACCCCGAGCATGTGAAAACATTAGTTAAAGAAAAATTTGGCGTACTGGCCAAGCCAGAAGCGCCTATTGAATCACTTTATACTGTAGAACCGACACAAGACGGTGAGCGCATTGTTAATTTGCGTCGAGTGGGTGACGTACCTTGGGTTGGTTTGTTATATCACATACCTTCTGGTTTGCATAAAGACGCTGCCGCTTTACGTGTATTGCAACAAATTTTAGCTGATGCTTCTCGTGGGCGCTTAAAAACCGATATTGTCGATACTCAGCTTGGTACGGCCGCGATGGCATTTTCGTTTATGTTGAAGGATAGCTCTCAGTTGTATTTATTTGCTCAAGGCAGTAAAGATCAAGACACTAAGCAACTTGAGCTAGAATTAATAAAACAAGCTGAACATATTAAAGATAAGCCGATCACCAACGACGAAGTCACCCGTGCACAAACCACATTACTTAAACAAGCTGAGATGGCTTTGCGAGATGTACAAGGTGTGGGAATGGAATTGTCTGAATATATTGCTAAAGGGGATTATCGACATCTGTTTTACTTCCGTGATTTAGTACAAGCGGTAACGGCGGCTGATGTGCAAAGAGTGGCAGAGCAATATTTAATTCAAAGTAATCGTACACTTGGGCGCTTTATCCCGACGGTTGAACCTAAGCGAGCCGATATTCCTCAGCCCGCTTCATTAGATGAGTTACTTAAAGATTACGTGGGCCAAGAAGTGGCCGCGGCGGGTGAGGTTTACGACAATAATGTTGCCAACATTACCGCACGATTGCGTCAACAAACGTGGGCGCAAGGTACTGAGTTAATGGTTTATCCTAAAAAACTGCGTGGTGAAGAAATTCATCTACAAATGGTTTTTCCGACCGGTAGTCCTAAAACACTTGCCGGTCATGTTAGTGCTTTTTCATTTTTAGGATCACAAGTCTTATCTGGTAATACGCAATATACAAAAGCGCAAATAGCAGACAAATTAGATGCCTTAAAAAGTAATGTCAGCATAAGCAGTCGCTTAGGTGAAATTTATGTGGGTATCACCACCGACAAAGCTCATTTACAAGCGGTTGTTAAGTTTGTCGGTGAATTGTTATCAAATCCAACCTTTCCGGCTGGTGAGCTTGAAAATGCCAAAAGAGCGAGCATTTCGGCGTTAGAACAGCAACGTAATGACCCGAATGCGCAAGCATTACAGTTGTATCGTGAAGCGATGAACGCTTATCCGATTGGTCACCCTAAAGCGGTTCAAACGATAGATGAAAAAATTGCGGGTATACAAGCGTTAACCAGCGCTGATTTAGCCGCGCTTTATAAAGCGCATATAACAATAAATCAGGGGTATATTGCGGTTGTGGGCGATGTTAATGCCAGTGCGTTGTCGGTGCAATTACAAGAGGCTATTGGGCATTTAACAACCCCGGTTGAGTATCAATACATGCCGGCCCAATTACACGATAAACAAGGTTTGGTTTTATCAAAACAGACGCCTGATAAATCAAATGCAAATTTATATATTATTAATCGGTTAGATATTAATCCTAAACATCCAGATTATATGGCATTGAACATTGCCAATTCTATTTTTGGTCAAGATACGTTTAGCTCTCGCATCGGCAAGCGTATTAGAGTAGAAGAAGGTTATAGCTATTCAGTCCGTTCTGGATTATCAACAAGTGAACTTGATGAACACGGTGTGTTTTGGGCAATGGCGATTGCGGCACCAGAAAACATGCCAAATGTGATCCAAGCCTATAAAGAAGAAGTCGCTAAAGTTGTACAAAATGGTTTTACTCAAAAAGAGCTGGATTTAGCCATTGAAGGATTTGTCAATTCTCGTAAACGGGCTTGGGCAGAAGATGCGGCTATTCCTAATGTATTAATTGATAGTAAACGAATCAATAAAAGCTTAGCGACTTACGATGCTGAAATACAAGCGGTACAAGCATTAACACTTACTGATATACATAACGCTTTTAAGCAGTATATTGCCAATAAAGATATCAATGTTTTTCAAGCCGGTGATTTTAAATAACCGATAATACGCGGGTAAATGAATATTGGGTTAACCTTAAGCTTGGATCAATTGTTGAGGAAAACCTAGGCGTACATATTGTACTAGACATGGTAAAATGCACCTTAATTGAGGTTTGAAAAGATAATTATGACAACATTTAAACATATTAGCTGCGCTGATACCGCAGCAAAATTAGCTGAAAAAGGCTGTGTTATAGCCGATATTCGTGATGAAAACGCCTATAACGCTGCGCATATTGCCGAGTCATATCATTTAACAAATGGTAATTTAAGCCAGTTTGTACAAAACGTAGAGGAAGATACGCCCGTTGTTGTGGTTTGCTATCATGGACGTTCAAGTCAAGGAGCCGCTCAATATTTAGCCGAGCAGGGCTTTGAAGATGTTTATAGTATGGATGGTGGATTTGAATTATGGCGTCAGCAATATGAATTCACCAGCGCCGAATAAAGAACAAGAAGTATCTGCTTATGCGATCGCTATTTTTGAGAATGAGCGAGTCGCTCAAGCTTTAGCTGACTATCTAACAACCCAAGATATAGTTGCTAAAACCATGCCTAAAAATAATGAAATTTGGGTGGTTATTTTTAAGGAAGGTCAAGTTGAAGCTGCGCGTAAAATCGCAGACGACTTTATTAAAAACCCGAATAAAGATAAGTATATTGACGCGTCATGGCAACTCAATGAAACGCATGATTTAGCTTATTCTAATAAAGGTTATGCCAATATTGTTGATAGCTTGAAGCAGACTAAGCTTTTTACTTTTAGCTTCATAGTTGTTTTATTTATTATTCAACTTGGTTTATCAATGGGGTTTGTACAGCCTATTCTTCAGGCCTTACATTTTCCGGTGACGTTAACCGAGTTGTCGCTGCAGCAGTTTTATCGTTTGTGGTCACCCGCTCTAATCCATGCTGATTGGTCGCATTGGCTTTTTAACGTATTTTGGTTTTGGTGGCTGGGTAATCGAGTCGAGCAACAGTCGCGTTTTAAGCTCATTAATGTTTGTTTGCTTTCTGGTTTATTGGCGCATGTGAGCCAATATTACTTAGTGGGGGCTAACTTTGTTGGTCTTTCTGGGGTTGTTTATGGCCTTTTTGCTTATGTGTGGTTTTTAGGGCGTCAAACCAAACTAGAAAGTTATTTTATCCCTAACGCGTTAGTCGGGTTTATGTTGTTATGGGTTGCCATTGGTTTTATGAATATATTACCGATGGGAACCGCAAATTGGGCTCACTTATTAGGTTTTGTTTCTGGTTTGGCCTTAGCTTGGTTTGAAAGTTTGTCCAATAAAACCACTCCGCCTTCCAAAGAGGGTTAAGTAATTTACTTCTTCTTACATCGATAAAGCGTATTTTGATGCGCTTTATCTCTTCTTCACTTTTTGTATACATCTAATGAATATGCTGCAAAGGCACACTCTTGAGTTGTTTAATGCTCAAGAGTAGCAGTCACGAGGAAGGGGGAGATTGTTATTAATGGTATAAATATTTGGTAAAAAGTAAATCATGGATAATTTCATCTTTTGTTTCTCTTTTTAAGATGAGCTTAACTTGATCGGCACATTTTTTACGAATTTCTTCACGTCCAGTTAGTGATTTAACTTTCTCTTCAGGCTCTCTACCAATAATACCAATAATGGCATCTCGTAACATAGGCGAGTGATGTTCTACTACGTCGATATTGTCAGCGTTTTTTAGCATCAACTCTATGGTCACTCTTACGTAGCCTGGTTTTTTCTTGGTTGAAATATAATTGGTAATAATGTCGGGTTCCATGCCGAAGTAGCCAAAGGTATCTTCAGCCTGTGAAAGGGGGGTTAAAAGTAAAAGCCAAAATAAAGCTAAGCACTTTATGCTTTTAGTCATAAATGTTCTCACTGATTTTATCAAACTATTCGATAGGTAAACTATAAACGCATCTATCAATAATAGTGGGCGTTTTCCATATAATACAAGTCTTACTTTGATTGTCGATACCTTAATTAGCATAATATAGTCTTCTCGCTCAGGTTTTATGGTTCATTGTCAGCGCTTACTCTCGACTTTGGCTCCTGCGTCGTTCTAACACCTAAATCCATTTAGGCGGCCCCAATCACATAGTAGAGCATATGCTCATGGCGTCTCGAAGCTTGCCTGCATGGATGCAGGTAAGGGGCGAGAGCAGGACGCGGTAGCTTTGACTGCTTTGCTTACATGGATGTAAGTACTTCGGTTTCGTCTGGAACGAGAAACCTGCCCCTAAAACCCGATCGCTTTGACTATAAGCGGTTTCTTTTAGCTTATTTTTATCTATGTGGTTGAAGAGTCGGATCGTGATTTATTTGTCGCGGCTAAATTAAAGCTGTTATCATGGTGACATTATAAATCGAAGTCTGATTTTTTAATGAATAAGTTACTATCACCCATTCCCCTCACGGGTGAGTGGGGACATGACTATGCAAATGTTTCTAGTTTATTGTATTCGTGGCTTTTTGACCCAAGCTCGCTCACCGCGCGATTAAAAGCTAACTGTAGGCAGTTTCGTGTTGAGGTTGTATTTGAGCAGCAAATTTTAGCTTCTGCTTTAACTGAACAATTAACGTCGACAATGGAGGATGATTCGTATTGGCTAAGGCAGGTTTTATTGATGTGTGATAATGAGCCTTGGGTATTTGCTAGTACAGTTATTCCTAATAAAACGATAAAATCGGGTCACCCATTTTTAGCTCAACTAGGTTCACAACCGTTAGGTGAAGCTTTATTTTGTCACCCTGCTGTTTCTCGAGGCAATATTGAAGTGAAAGCCTTTAATGGGGCTTCTCATTCATTTTCTACTCATATTGAACGCTTTTTAACGGTTCCCAAAATACCAGATACACTTTGGGGGCGGCGCTCTATTTTTAATATCGATCTTTCTCCTTTAATGGTGACAGAGATTTTTTTACCGGCTTGTATTGCTTACCATGCTTAATTTTACCTTACCTGAAAAACGCCAAGCTTATTGGCAACTGATGCGCATTGATAAACCTATTGGTATTTATTTATTACTTTGGCCAACATTATGGGCCTTATGGTTTGCTGCAGAAGGGATCCCTGATTTAACTTTATTAATTATTTTTAGTTTAGGTGTTTTTGTCATGCGTTCGGCTGGCTGTGTTATTAATGATTATGCAGACCGACATGTTGATGGTGCTGTAGAACGAACGAAAAATAGACCTTTTGCCAAAAAAATCGTGAGTGAGAAAGAGGGGCTTAGTTTATTTGGTTTGTTGATTGTGTTGGCTTTTGCTTTAGTTTTATTTTTAAACTGGCAAACCATTGTGCTTTCTATTGGGGCTTTGATACTTGCGGCTTTGTATCCTTTTATGAAGCGTTTTACTTATTTACCTCAATTTGTACTCGGTGCTGCTTTTAGTTGGGCTATACCGATGGCTTATATGGCCACTCAAATGGAATTACCACCTATTTTATGGTTGTTATATCTAGCTAACCTATTATGGACCGTCGCTTACGATACACTTTATGCCATGGTCGATCGAGATGATGATTTAAAAGTGGGTATTAAATCGACAGCTATTTTATTTGGCCGCTATGATCGAGCGCTGGTATTAATTTTTCAGATAGGTGCATTGGTTTGTTTAGGTTTAGTGGGTATCGAATATGATCGACAGGCATTCTTTTATTGCAGTTTATGCTTAGCGCTGTTGGTTTTTATTTATCATTTTTGGCTAACAAGAGATAAAACGAAGCCTGCTTGTTTTAAGGCTTTTTTACAAAATCATTATGCAGGGCTTATTATATTGTTAGGTATTATTGCCGATTATTTAGTCTAAACAGGTTATGCAACCTGTTTAGACACGAGGGCACACTTAGATTTTGTGTTGAGAGAAATATTGCTTAACTTTTATTTGTAGTTCTGCTGACGGCATGGGGTAAGCATACAAAAAACCTTGCACATATTCGCAGCCCAAATTAATTAAACCTTGCTCCTGTTCTTTGGTTTCAATGCCTTCAGCTATCGTGGCTAAGCCTAATTTTTTACCCAAGTTTATAATCATTTCAGCAATAATGGCGCCATTGGGGTTGTGCATATCCATGACAAAGGCGCGATCAACTTTGATGCGATCAAGCGGTAAACGTTGTAAATAACTTAATGACGAAAAACCGGTACCAAAATCATCTATCGCGACTTTTATGCCATGAGATTTGAGCGCATTTAAAATATCGATAACCATTTGGGGTTCATCCATAATGACACTTTCGGTTATCTCTAATTCAATCCGTGCAGGATCAACACCCATTCTATTAATTGTTGTAATGACGCTCTGAGCGAAATCGGGGCTACGAAATTGCGGCATCGAGACATTAACGGATATTTTCATATCGTTATTAATCAGTGCATCAAGTTGTTTTAATTGGCGGCAAGCTTCTTCGAGTACCCAAGCGCCAATCTCAATTATTAAGCCTGAATGTTCAGCCAGCGGAATAAAAGTCGTCGGTGATATATATTCACCATGTGCATTGGGCCATCTTAAAAGTGCTTCCATACCCACTAATTTATTACTTTTTAAGCAGTATTGCGGTTGGTACCAAAGTTGAAGTCGGTTGTTAAAAAAGTCAGTTCTGAGTTGACGTATCATGCCTAAACGCCAAGCTGTTTGCTCTTCCATATCGCTGGTATAAAATTCTAAACGTTTAATATTGTGTTTTTTTGCACGGTTTAGCGCGATATAAGCTTGTTTTAGGATTGTGAGCCCTTTATTACCACTTTGATTTTTACGGCAGAAACCTAAATTAGCGGTTAGCGGTAAGGTATGCTCACCCACTTTGAAGGGAAGCTTGAATAAGTTTTGAATATTATCTGGATTAAGTTCTTTTTCGAAGCCGATTAAGCCAAATACATCTGCACTTATTCGGCCAATGGTGGTGGTACTAGCAAATGATTCTACTATACGTTTAGCGATAGCGACTAAAATATCATTGCCGGTATCTTGGCCTAAACCATCATTAATATCTGAGAATTGCTTGATATCAATTAATGCGACAATATCACCATATTCATTGCAACGAGCATGTAAATCGAGAATGCGCGCAAATTCAGTTCTATTACCCAGCCCCGTTAACCAATCTTTATAAGCGGCATTTTGTAGGCGACTAACTAAATTTATATTGTCTAATGCGACGACTAAGTTATTGAGATACACATCCAACAACTGCATTTCTGTTTCTGTGTATTCTAACCGGCCGTCATCAATATAAATCGCTGCTTGTTGGCTTACACCCTTGATGAATAAAACCGTCTCGTGTTCGTCAAATTTATGTTCGGTGGAATTAAAACTTTGTGATATTTGCAAGATGGCTCGGCCATTATCACAATTAATTAAACGCTGCCCTGAAAATTCAGCATAAACGGCGGTGCCACCTTGGATCATTAAGGTTTTTTCGTTGTTGTTATCTTCACAAATCACATCGGCACAGAGTAAACCGATTGGTTTTATTTTGAGTAACTGTGCTATTTGTTTAATGGTAGAAGTCGCAAAGCTTGATGCTGATTGCTGTTTTAGCAAATCGGCTCCACAGCGCACGATATGCTCTAAACCGGCTCTATTTTCATTAATTTTTTTAATCTGTAAAAACGATCGCAGAGATGAAACAATGGCGGTGACGAGTTTAGAGCGGGTTAATTCTGTTTTGGTTTTATAATCATTAATGTCATATTCTTTGACAACACTTTCTTCTGGTGCGTACCCTGGTTGGCCGGTGCGTAATATTATACGGACATCATGCATGTTTAAATCGTTGCGAATATAACGAGCAACCCGTAAACCGGCATCCTCTGTTTCCATCACAACATCAAGTAATATAATCGCGATATCATCGTTGTCGTGCAAAAATGAAATAGCTTCACTACCGGAATGTGCATGGCTGAACGCTAAATTACCTTCAAAGGCAACAAGGTCATTTAAGGCGAGTTTGGTTACTGAATGTATTTCAGGATCATCATCAACAATAAGCACTCGCCAGCTATTAGGCAGAACGACACTTTCAACCGGTGTGTCATCACCGTTATCTTCTGCAAATAGAATTTCATCATCATCAAAGCCAGCTGGGCACATGGTTAACCTTTAGTGTTAATTTAAATATTACGACAAAAATTGCGTATTGATCTGTTAAGAATTGTATCGAGAATGTAGCGCTAAGTTAATTAAAAATAGATATTTAGAGTAACTCAGGTTATTTATTTGTTTTATTATAGTCTAGCTAAGCTACTGATCCAGTTTGATTTGGTTTATTTATCCTAAGCTTTAAATAAATGTTCAATTAGATCATGCATTTAAGTGTTTCTTACTATCCAAAGTGCAGGTTAGTTAAACTATTAATGTATTTATATTTAATTTAGATAGTGGTGAGAGCGCCATTTTTTGTTAATAATGAATAAATCGTTAAGTTTAAACGCCCTTTATGTCGAGATTTATAAGCTTATGACCATCCGTTCGGTTAACCAAGAGCCGCCTTCTGTCATTAATCGCAGTCATGTTAAAGCGAATAAAGAGGCTTCAACTAAAGATGCCCCTGTACAAGCAACACCCGTGCTAAATTCAGCAACAACATCTAATGATAAATTACTCATTATTGCTAAGCGATTTGGTTTAACCAGTACCAGTAAAAAAGATGTGACGGTTGAGCAGAGAGCTGAGCGTCGTAAGCGGATTAATGCCGCACGTAAACAACAAAATTTAGAATCCATTTTAGATTTTGCTCAAGGCTATACCGATAACGCTAATATCGCGGAAGATGTTGATCCCGATTGGCTATATGCTTTTTTTATGATGGCAGAAGAGATTTTCTCTAATCATATGCAAGCGTTATGGGGCAAAATTTTAGCTGCTCAAGTCAGTCGTCCGGGGGCTTTTTCTATGAAGTCATTGCATGTGCTCAAGCAAATGACGATGAAAGAAGCCATCGCCTTTCAACACGCACTTACTTTAACCTGTAAAGATCGAAATGAATATGGTGGTCGTATTATTTCGGGTTATTACAAGCCCACGTCGTTACTGAGTTTTTTTACTCATGCTAAACCTCATGTGGTTAATTTAAGCCAGCACGGGGTTAACTACCCAGATTTACTTACGCTCATTGATTTAAACTTAATTTACGCCGCTGAAATTGAAACCGGTAAATTACCGATAGGGCATGTGATGCATTTAGATGTGCAACAAAAAAAGATGCAGATTCGGTCAAAAGTGCAGGGTGGGGTATTAATTTATTATAAATTAACTCAAACGGGTAATGAGCTCGCCAAATTAATGAAAGTCGAAAGCCGAGACAGTTACTTCTCGGCTTTAAAAGAATTGTTAGCGCCGGTATTCGATTTGACCTTGTGAGTTTAACTCGGCAAAAGAGGCATTATCTAAATCTGCGCCATGATACCACTTTAACTTATTGTGTAACGTGACCACATTACCAACAATAATAAGAGCAGGTGACTGTACATTTTGCTCTTCAATTGTTTTGCTCAAATTATCTAAGGTGCTTAATACAACACGTTGTTCCGGTGTTGAGCCGTTTTCAATTAAAGCAACAGGCATATCTGCTGCGACGCCATTCATTTGTAAGCGTTGGCTAATTTCAGCTGATTGCGTTAACCCCATGTAAATAACAATCGTTTGGTTAGGCTGTGCAATGGTGCGCCAATTAGGATGTTCACCACTGTTTCTGCAATGACCCGTCACAAATACAACCGATTGAGCATGGTCTCGATGGGTTAGCGGTATTCCTGCATAAGCAGAACAGCCAGAGGCCGCGGTAACTGCCGGTATAACTTGAAATTGAATATTGAGCTCAAGCAACTGCTCAAGCTCTTCACCGCCGCGACCAAAAATAAAGGGGTCTCCGCCTTTTAACCGACATACTTTTAACCCTTTTTGAGCGTATTCAATTAAGAGGTTGTTAATATTATCCTGTGGGACGGAATGAAAGCCTTTTTGCTTACCAACACAAACAAATTCAGCATCTTTACGCGCTAAATCGAGTATGTCTTTTGAAACAAGACGATCATATAAAATGACATCAGCTTGTTGCATTTTTTGCATGGCTTTAAGTGTTAATAATTCAGGATCGCCAGGGCCTGCGCCCACTAACCAGATTTCGCCATTAGTCGTGAGTGCTTGCTCTTTAGCTAATAAACTATCTAGGGCTTGTTGTTGTTCGGTTTCGGTGTATTTATCAATATTTGAGGCGAATGAACTATTAAAAAAGCGTTCCCAAAAATGACGTCGTGCTTTAAAGCTACTGAATTCATTTTTAACGCGATCGCGTATTTTGCCTGAAAACTCAGCGAGCGTTTTGGTTGATTGCGGCACTAAAGTTTCAATTTTTGCCCGAAGCCGTCTGGCTAAAACAGGGGCATTACCACCAGAAGATATTGCGATCACTATGGGTGAGCGATCGATAATCGAGGGGGTGGTATAACGACAAAATTCAGGTTGATCTACCGTATTAATCAGTATTTTATTGGCTTCGCAATAATCAAAAATTTGCTTATTAATCACACTATCATCGGTCGCTGCTACGACTAAACGTTTGTCTTGTATATGTTCAGCTGCGTATTCTGCTTTGAGCCAAGTTAAATGTTCATGACTTAATAATGCGGCTAATTCTTTACATAAATCAGGTGAAATAATTTCGACATGCGCTTGTGATTTTAATAACGCGGTGACTTTTCGAAAAGCCACATCACCACCGCCCACTACTGCACAAGGGAAGTCATTAAGATTTAGAAATATGGGAAACTGTTCCATCAAATACACCTGAAAATAATTTGATTATTATTATATACCGAAGTGGCTTTCAGAAACGAGTCACAGAGGGGATAACTTAAGATATTTAGCTTAAGTATAGTCAAAGCGATCGGGTTTTAGGGGAAGCAGTCAAGCTTCGAGACGCCATGAGCATATGCTCTATTATGTGATTGGGGCGAGTAAGCGCTGACAATGAACCATAAAATCTGAGCGAGAAGACTATAAATAAAAAGCCCGCAAATGCGGGCTGTTTATATTTGTTACTGTGAGTGGTTAAATACCACTGCCATCTTCGTGTAAACCGCATTCGCGTTTTAAACCAAAGAAGCGTGTTTCTTCTTCTGTCATACCTAACTCAAGGGGTCTTGATGTATGCCAATCACCAACCGAAACATAGCCTTTATCCCATAATGGATGGTAAGGTAAGTTATGTTCTTTTAAGTAAAAGTGCACATCGCGGTTTGTCCAATCTGCTATTGGATTAAACTTATAACGACCACCTGATATTTGTAGAATAGCCAGATTACTACGCGAGCTAGATTGGTCGCGACGTAAACCGGTAAACCATACCTGTGCGTTTAGATCTTTCAGCGCACGTTGCATCGGCTCTACTTTGTTCATTTTGTTGTATTTTTCGATGCCTTCAACACCTTGTTCCCACAATTTACCATAGCTATTTTCTTGCCATGCTGCACTCATTTTAGCGCTGTAAACTTGCAAGTTAAGGGTTAAACGCTCGGTTAACTCATCAATGAAATCATAGGTTTCAGTAAACAAATAACCGGTATCGGTTAATACAACGGGAATATCTTTATCTTCTAACGTCAACATTCGCAACATTACAGCAGCTTGGATCCCGAAGCTAGACGACAAGATTTTGTTGTCAGGTAAATGCTTAACTGCCCATGCCGCTCGCTCAGGAGCCGTCATCGATTCAAGTTCGGCATTTACTTCTTTTAATGTTGCTTGTTGGCTAGCTTTATCAGCTAGCAACAGTGACGCAAAGTCGATATTAGGCATGAAATTCTCTACCGTCATAAACCGCGTTAACGAAGCCTTTACGTACAACAAAATCACCGAAACCTTCATTTGTTTCGCGTTCTTTGCTGTATTGACCAAATAAAGAATCGATTTCGCTTAGAATTTCTTCTTCGCCAATGTTTTCTTTATACATTTGGTTAAGTCGAGTTCCTCGACCGTCGGCACCTAAGTACATATTGTATTTGCCTGGCCCTTTACCAACAAAAGCGATCTCAGCTAAGAAAGGACGACCACAGCCATTAGGACATCCCGTCATGCGAATAACCATTGGTTGATCGGCAATACCATGTTTTTCGGCAATTACATCAAATTTCTCAATTAAACGAGGTAGGTAACGCTCTGATTCAGCCATTGCTAAGGCACACGTTGGCATGGCAACACAGGCGATACTATCAAGCATGAGTGGTGATAGAACCTCACCTAATAAACCGTATTTGCGGCACATGCCTTCAATTTCAGCTTTATCTGCTTCGGCTACGTTCGCAATAATAATGTTTTGGTTTGCGGTCATGCGGTAGTCACCTTTGTGAACTTTTGCAATTTCGCGTAAACCCGTTTTTATTGGCTGACCTGGTTTATCAACAATACGACCGGCTTCTAAAAATAAAGTTAGATGCCAGTTTTCATCGATGCCTTTAATCCAACCAAAGCGATCGCCTTGTTGGGTGAATTCAAAATCACGAGCAGGTTCCAGTTTTAAACCCGCGCGCGCTTCTGTTTCTTCACGGAATTTATCAGGACCTAGTGTATCGACTGTGTATTTTGTACGGGCGTTTTTACGATCAACACGGTTACCAAAATCACGTTGGACTAACATGACTGATTGCGCAACATTTAACGTATCTTCAGGTTTAATAAAACCAATTACGCGAGCAAGTTGTGGGTAAGTTTCAACATCACCATGTGTTGAACCCATACCACCACCAACAGCAACGTTAAAACCTTCTAAGCCACCCTCTTTATTCGCAATAGCGATAAATGATAAATCATTGGCACTAATATCAACGTCATTATGTGGTGGCACCGCGACTGCAATTTTGAACTTACGTGGTAAGTACCATTTGCCGTAAACAGGTTCTTGTTCAGCTTCAGAATCAGCGATTCTTTCTTCGTCTAACCAAATTTCGTAGTAAGCGCGAGTTTGTGGTAACAAGTGCTCTGAAATTTTAACTGACCATTCATAGGTCTCAGCGTGTAAGCGTGAATCAACCGGGTTTGTGTTACACATAACGTTACGGTTAACGTCACCACAAGCGGCAATTGAATCTAAACCGGCTTTACAAATGCCTTGAATCAATGGCTTTAAGTTAGGCTTTAAAATACCGTGGTATTGGAACGTTTGACGAGTGGTTAAACGCAGTGAACCATAATCGGTTAAATCGTCAGCAATTTTATCAATAGCCAACCATTGTTCCATGTTGGCAACGCCACCAGGAACACGTGCTCGAAGCATAAAAGAATGCTTAGGCTCTAATTTTTGTTTTTTACGCTCGTTACGAATGTCACGGTCATCTTGCATATAGAAGCCATGAAACTTCGTTAACTGAGTGTCATCATTGGCAACAGCGCCAGTTGTTTGATCAGCTAAGCTTTCTTCGATCGTACCACGAAGATAATTACTATTATCTTTTAAGTATTCGTTAACAGCTAAGCCTTCAGGTAAGGTTGTTTTGCTCATTAGTAAACATCTCTCTGGTAGCGTTTATTCTTGCGTAACTCAGTTACGTAGGCTTCTGCATCTTCACGGCTCTTGTTGCCTTGTTGCTCAACAATCGTAACTAATGCATCGTGTACGTCTTTAGCCATACGGCTTGCGTCGCCACAAACATAGAAATAAGCGCCATTTTCAAGCCATTGCCATAATGTTTCAGCTTTTTCTAACATGCGATCTTGAACATAGATTTTTTCGGCTTGGTCACGAGAAAAGGCTAGGTCAATATGATTAAGCACACCGCGCTTCAAATAATCTTGCCATTCAACTTGATATAAGAAGTCTTCAGTAAAATTAGGGTTACCAAAGAATAACCACGTTTGGTTATCTGCATCGTTAGCATCAATTTCTTGCATGAAAGCACGGAAAGGCGCAACACCGGTTCCTGGACCTATCATAATAACAGGCGCTAATGGATCTTCAGGTAAGCGGAAGTGTGATTCTTCTACGAATACATCAACTTCTCCACCTTCTTCTAAGCGCTCGGCTAAGAAACCAGACGCACCACCGAAGTGTTTTTCACCAAAAGCATCGTATTCAACAACGCCAACCGTTAAATGAACTTCTTCTTCAACTTCAGCCTGGCTTGATGCAATAGAATATAAACGGGGTGTTAAACGACGTAAACAAGTAATAACTTGCTCTGCAGTTAAACTAGACGGATATTCACGAACGATATCAATAAGCTGACGACCATCAATATATTCACGTAATGCCGCGCGATCGTCGGCTAATTTAGCGAGAGTATCGTTTGAGGTTAACTCGGCATATTTACTAACAAAACCAGGATGACTTAAAGTCAACTCGTAGTGCTTAGTTAATGCTTCTGTTAACGAGACTTCGGTATCATCAATAGTGACTTTTTCATCACCTTTAAGACCCACTTTAGCGATAAAATCAGCGACGATAGCTTCATCGTTACGGAACCAAACACCTAATGAATCACCCGGCTTGTAACTTAATCCTGATTCTTCTAAAGATATTTCGAAGTGGCGAATATCTTTACTTGAATCACGGCCAGTTATTTTTTGGTTTGTTTCAAGGGTGGCTGTAAACGGGTTCTTTTTGTTGTATTGGCTTGTTGCTGTGCTAACTGCGCTTGCAACAGCGTTAGCGACAGGCGCCGTTGCCGCCGCTAATTCAGTTGCCATTGCGTTAACGGCTGCTTCTACCCATGCGGTTGCATTGGCTTCATATTCAACATCGCAATCAACACGAGGAGAAACTGATTCTGCACCTAATTTGGCTAGGCGTTCGTCAAAATCTTTACCCGTTTGGCAGAAAAATTCATATGAAGAATCACCTAATGCTAATACTGAGTATTTAACACCATTTAATTTAGGTGCTTTTTTGCCGCCTAAAAATTCGTGAAATTCAATCGCATCATCTGGTGGATCGCCTTCACCTTGTGTACAAGACAGTACAAGTAGGTGAGTTTCTTTTTTCAAATCTTTTGGCTTGTAATCGGCCATTGAAACTAAACGGGCATTGATGCCTTTCGCTTTAGCGGCTTCAAGAGCTTGATTAGCGGCGGCTTTTGTATTGCCGGTTTGTGAACCAAATAAAATGGTTAATTGACCTGATGGGGCGGCGGGTGCTGGAATTGTTGCACCACCGGCTACAGGTGAATTCGCTTGTGATAGGCCAAATAAGTATCCACTGACCCAAGATAATTGAGTTGTGTTTAATTCACTTACCACTTGTTGTAGTTGGTTTGCTTGCTGCACTGATAATGGGCTTACAAGCTCATTGTTTTGCTTTAGCGTCATAAGGCTAGGTCCTAGGTTAATCCTAGGCATAGCTTAGTGGTGAATGGATGAACAGAAAAGATTAAATAAAACTTTTTTATACCCGTACGGTATAAAAAATCGTAATTACTATACAAAACGGTTTTATATAGCGTTTTTATTGATTTATACGTAATTTATACAAATAAGTAATAAGGGATTTTTGTTATTTAGGGAGCTGTCGCCACAATATTGATTTTTTTGAGTTCATCGGTGACATAATCCATTTCTGCAAATAGTGCATCCACTTGTTGGTTGAGATTGACCATAACGCCTTTTTTGAGCTGACTTTCTAAGCTAAACGATAAACTTTTTAATTTGGGCACGCCGGTATAACAAGTTGAGCCATGAAATTTATGAATTAACCTGAGTAGTTCTACGGTATCGTGTTTGTAGCGTGCTTGATCGAGTTCTTTACGTATTTCTGGAAACGTTTCGACTAACATGTGTAACATTTCCATTGCGACATCATGTTTATTGGCTGCCATTTTTAAAGCAAGTGACCAATCAATGCCTGTTTTTTGATTTGACGATAAACTGGCGTTGTGAGCACTTTGTTCTGATGAATTACGTACCCATTTATTAACGAGCGCATTAAACTTGTTAATGTCGATTGGTTTACCTAAATAATCATCCATACCTTGTTTTAATAACATGTCGCGCTCTTCTTTAAAGGCATGCGCCGTAAAGGCGATAATCGGCGTTGTGCTATTCAATGTATTTTGGCGAATGATTTTAGTGGCTTCAACGCCATCCATTATTGGCATTTGTACATCCATTAATATCAAATCAAACTTGTCGTGTTTACATAAGTTGCATGCTTCTTCACCTGTGGTGCTCGTTGTTAGCTCTACATCACCAGTGCGTAAAATCGCTTCTAATAATTTTAAATTCGTTTCATTATCGTCAACGGCTAACATGCGCGTAATGGTACTTTGTTGTGTTTTTTGATAATGAGTTTGTGTGGTTACGGCTGAAGTGTTGGTTTGGCACTTTAACCAATAGTTTTGTAGTTTAAGTAAGCTTAATGGCTTTTCTAAACATGGCCATGCCGACAAGGCTTGTTTTTGCTCTATATTTAATTTTCTTAATGCTGGCACAATCGGCAAAACTAAGCCATTGGGGTTGAGCTTTTCAGCAAAGCTGGCTTGTAATGGTAGCAACTCAAGAGATTCTTCGTCGTTGTCGCAAGCCATTAAAATAAGATCAAACGTTTGTGCACTGCGAATACTTTCTTCCCAGCTCGAAATATCTTGATGTACGGTAATATTGGCCCCGAGTTGTTGGCCTATTTTTTCGTATGTCGCTTGCGCTTCTGTGTAAGAATCAAGTACTAAAATATGATCTAAACCGTGGATAGTTTGCATATCAATCGGTTGCTGTGTCACTGTAATAGGCAGGGTGAGTGTAAAAACCGTGCCTTTACCTTCGCTGCTGGTCAAGGTTAAACCGCCATTCATTTTTTGGACTAAACCACGGCTAATGACTAGCCCTAGTCCCGTGCCGCCATAACGTCTCGTTGTTGAACTCTCGGCTTGGCTAAAGGCATTAAATAATTTGGATTGTTTATCGTTACTGATCCCAATGCCGGTATCTTCTACATCGATCGTCAGTTCACATTGTGTTTTGGAAGTGCATACCATGGCTATTCGGATCGCAACATAGCCTTTTGGCGTAAACTTAATCGCGTTTGAGATTAAGTTAGTTAAGATTTGTTTGATTCGGTGTTGATCACCAATGACAGCCGTGGGTAAGCGATCGCTTTCGTAAATAAAATTAAGCTGTTTACTAAACGCAATGGGGGCAACCAAATTAATCACATCTTCCACGGTTTGTTGTAAATTATAGGCTGCACTATCAAGCTCTATTTTGTCTGCTTCTATTTTTGAAAAATCGAGAATATCATTAACAATAGCGACTAAATTGTCGGCTGAGGCATTAATGGTATTAACGTAATCATGATAAGGCGCATCAAGGTGAACTTTGCTTAGTTCTTTGGTGAATCCCATTATTGCGGTTAACGGAGTGCGAATTTCATGACTCATGGTTGCCAAAAATTGTGATTTTGTTTTACTCGCTTCTACCGCCTCTTTGCGAGCAATATCCAGCTGAGCATTTTTTTCTTCAACTAAGTCTAAATTTTGCTGTAAATCTTTAGTGGCTATCTTTATATCGTTTTCGAGTTGCTCTTGGTTCTCTTGTAACTCAGAAGCCATCATGTTGATGCCGATCTTTAAATCATTGAGTTCGTATTGAACAGGGATCTCGACTCGAGCATTTAAATTACCCGCGCCTATTTGTTTAATCGTATCGACAATTGAAATAATCGGGTCGGCAATGCGTTTTATTAACAAGCGCATCAACACACTGGTAAAAATAGTACCAAGCACGATTAAAACTAAGGCCAGTAAGTTACTTTTGTGTGCATAGAACATTTGCCCTGCGATGTTTATTTCAACATAAACGTAGCCTAAGGGTTTAGACGTAGAATTGTTGATACGGTCATTTTGAGCGGGAAATTTGTTGGCAGTATCATCATCAAAAGAAAAGATGGCTCGGGTGATAATCAGTGTTTCGTCTTTTACCTCCGCTTGATAAACGCGATTATTTAATTTTACCGGATTAAATATCGGGCTAATATCTTCGTATTTAGTAGCGGTATATAAATGACCAGATTGTTTATAAATCGCTATTTTATTAATTGAAAGTGAGGCATTTGCATGTATTTCTTTCAGTTTACGGCTCAGAATGCTTTTTTCGTGATGAGCGAGGTGATGTTCACTTGAAAAGGCAATGGCCTCAGCTAAATTATGTACTTGGCTTTCAAGTAATAATCGTCGCTCTTCAGACATACGATTACCAAGAACTAACGTAACAAATAAGGCGGTTAATAATGTAGGAATAACGGCAAAAATAAACGCATTGGCTTGTATGCTGCGTCTGATCATAATGATGAACCTTATTTTAGTGCAGAACTTGGCACTATTTTACCTGTGTTTTGATGAGTGCTTCATGGGGATTATAAAGGGTTATTAGAAATTTAGTATAAAAAAAGTACAGTCATGTGAACTGATCAGACCTTGTGCTCTATACGGTACGGGTTATCGATACGTTTATAAAGCACAGGTCGATTCTGGGTGGTTTATTTTAGCTAATTTAACTTCGCTGAGATTAGCCTTGCTCAAGCAAAGTGCGTAAGTCGATTAAAGCGGCATTGGCTCTTGAAACATAATTAGCCATCACTAATGAATGGTTCGCGACCAAACCAAAACCACTGCCGTTTAATATCATTGGGCTCCAAATGGTTTGTTGTGTCGCTTCAAGTTCTCTGATGATTTGTTTCACCATTATTTGTGCATTCTTCTTAATAAGTACATCTTGAAAGTCAACTTCAACCGCTTTTAAAAAGTGCAACAATGCCCAACAAGAACCACGACTTTCATAAAAAATATCATCTATTTTCCACCAGTTAGTTTTTACATTCATTTCTTCTGGTGATGAGGTCGATTGTTTTGCGCTTGTGTCACCGGCCAAATCAGTGTTAAAACGTTCTTGACCCACACTCGCACTTAAACGCTGAGAAACTGCACCTAAGCGTTTTTCTACCTCTCGTAACCATTCACTTAAATTGTCAGCTCGGGTATAAAATTGCGCATCGGCTTTATTGTTATCAACTAAGCGAGCACGATAGCGGTATAACGATTTGATTGCTTGATGATATTCATCTTCAGCGCTAGGCAAAGCCCAATTAGTGTGATCAATATTAAATTTTGGTTGGGCTTTTTCTAAATCTTTATCATCACTCGATTGAGATTGAGAGCGACTAAAGTCAAGTCGCATCGCTAAGGCGAGATCACGAACTTGTTGTAAAACACCATATTCGAAGGCGGGCATGTTATCCATAATTAAACCCGGCGGTAACATATCGTTTGATAAAAAACCACCTGGTTTATCAATCATCCACTCGGCAATATTAATTAAGGTAGACGTTGTTGTATAACCCACAACAACGTCTTGATTGGCTAATTGCGCTTGTTGTTCAACCGATTGCTTTACATTGTAGGTTGCTGGCATCCAGCCCCACCAAATACTTAATGAAATGATGAGTAGAAAAGCTAAACCAACGCCCGCTTTAATACTTAATATTATTCTATTCGACATATAAGCCTCTTAGTGATGATGATGCGAATGTGAGTTTTCTGCTTTCACATTCGCCGTAAAAGAATAGCGTTTACCGGCATTATCAATTAATTCAAATTGCACAGCTTGTTTTGCTTTTAAAGGCGAATGCAAATTTAAAAACATTAAATGTATACCGCCGCTGTTTAATGTAATGGTTTCTTTTGCTGGAATAACGAGCTTGGGTAATTGCACCATGCTCATTATATTACCTTTCATGACGTGGGTATGAAATTCAACAAGTTCACTGATATTTGAATGTGCACTAACCAAATGAATATCTTGCTCGCTTGTGTTGGTGATGTTGAAAAATGCAGCGGTGTTTTTGACGACAGGCGGCAATAGCCGAATATGCGCTTGTTCTATACTTAACTGGGCATAAACGGTTTGGCTTAGTAATAAATAAAACAGGCTAATGTAGGTCGCTATTTTAAATTTTTTGCTTATTAAATTCATAGATTAATCATACTTTTTTAAAACATCGTGTAAGTTACGTCCGGCAACTTCGCGCCAGCTACCTGAAACGGGATTCGGCAATAAAAACCAACGTTCACCCCATAGGCTTAAATATTGCTCAGTGTACATTTTTCTTGAGGGTGAAGGTGATATTGCTGAATTTGGGATCATGTCTGCAATATCGTCCCCTATAATAAGTAAAATTCGGTACATTTTCGACAAATATTCACGTCGTGTTTGTTTGTCTTTACGCCAATCGGGTTGCTCACCTTTAAAGAGTAAATCGTCTCGATCAAAAACCAAGCCTGCACGTTTAAACATATTTAATGTTTGGGTTTTAATCGGGCATTTATCTCGAGGTGTTGGTATGCAATTTCTATTGGAAATAATAACCACTTTTACTCTATTTTGAGCTGCTTCTTGGATGAAGGGCATTATCCCTGCGATTAAAGGGGCTTTTTCAAATGCGATCCATTTTTCATAGGCTTTTATTGTGTGCGGATCATTGTCATTAATCAATTCAGCATGGTAAGGCATTGAGCTTATCATCGTATCGTCTAAATTGAGAATGACCGCGGTTGGCAGTTTATCAATATCTTTTTGTGGAAACTGTTCTAATGCGGCGGTCCATCTTTTATCATCTTTAGCTATTTTTATTTGTTTGGCTGCAAGCTTTAATGTTTGCTGAGTTATTGCAAAATATTCTGCCGAATCTTGCATCCAAGCGACCGCGGCTAAGCTCGAATTTTGTTTATCTGCGGTCGCAGAGAAGCTGTAAAGTACGATGATGACATAAATAACGAAACGCATGAGAGTCTAGTTCCTTTTTATAAATACGAGGCTCAATTTTTTGGGCTAACGTTTTCAATGCGGCTTAAGGTATTAACAAAAATAGCTTGAGCGTGAAAAGGTCTATTAAGCTTAAGTCCATTTTAGTTAATCACCTAATTAATCTTCCTTATTTTGATACTTCTCTGAATGAAAATATCGTATTTTCATTTGAAAAATTACGGTATTTAACTGTGATTTTTTCGATCTTGGTACATACTTCAATCATGTATCTCTATATCATTAGGTGACACTTGAGTCTATATATTGAAACATTCAATGACAGTTACGAAAGAGTTGTGAAAAAAAGTGATGAATTTTATACCTTTTTTTATCAACTTTTTATGGCTCGCGACCCTGCAATAAATAAACTATTTGACGGTGTCGATATTGAACATCAAATTAGTATGTTGAATCATTCGTTGGTTTATATGATTGTTTACTCAGGTGCTAAGGTTGCCAATAGTGAAATACAAAAATTAGCTGACTTTCATCAAAACGAAATAAAAGTACAAGCTTATATGTATGATATTTGGCTTGATTGCTTAATCGAAGCCGTACAAGCTTTTGATCCCCGTTTTAATGCTGACACCGAAGCCGCTTGGCGAGACGTGCTAGGCCCGTCGATTCTAATCATAAAAGGTAAATCTTAACTTTTTTATAAAGTGTATAGTCGATGTTTAATGTTCCTAATCAACGTTTCTCTTCAGTGTTCCTCATCTTCGCTTTACTTCATATGATTGCTTTATGCATAATTTAACTGATGCCCTATTATCATAAATTTTCTTTTGAAAATCTTAACGCTTCAATATGGAGTGGTCTTGTTTAAATGTGTTAGTTATACTCGGTGCCATTAATTAATAAAATGTTAGGCTGGATAACGGTTTAACGGAATAGAATTTAAAGACAACCGATTATTATGAAACGATACCGCTTAGTTATTGATTGCCCCGACCAAATTGGACTTGTGGCAGAAGTGAGTCGCTTTTTAGCTGATTTACAAGCCTCTATTATGGAAGCTAGCCATCATACCGATATTGAAGCGGGCTGGTTTTTTATGCGTCACGAGATCGCGGCTGAATCTTTTGAATTAACCTTGCCAGAATTCAAATTAAAATTCGCGCCTATCGCTGAAAAATTTAACATGAATTGGCGCATTGTCGATTCGAGCCAAAAGCAAAACATTGTTATTATGGCGAGTCGCGAATCTCACTGTTTAGCTGATTTATTGCATCGTTGGCATAGTGGCGAGCTTGAGTGCAATATTGTTGCCGTGATTGCCAACCATGATCATTTAAGGCAAATGGTGCAATGGCATGGTATTCCGTACCATCATGTGCCTTTTCCTAAAGATAACAAGCAACCGGCTTTTGATGAAGTTGCTGATCTTATTAAGCAATATAAAGCTGAAACTGTTGTGCTTGCGCGCTTTATGCAAATATTTCCGGATGCGTTATGTCGTGAAATGGCCGGTAAAGTGATTAATATTCATCATAGTTTTTTGCCTTCGTTTGCGGGAGCTAAACCTTATCATCAAGCCTACGAACGTGGTGTTAAATTAATTGGTGCCACGTGCCACTATGTAACGGCAGATCTTGATGCTGGGCCAATAATAGAACAAGAGATCACGCGCATTAGTCATTCTGATGCGGTGGGTGAAATGGTGCGCAAAGGTAAAGATTGTGAAAAAAACGCACTGGCTCGAGGGTTGCGTTATCACCTAGAAGACCGTGTTATTATTCATCAAAACAAAACGGTTGTGTTTGATTAATTATCTGGGTAGATAATCTACTCACAGGATAAATAATTTTGCTAAGTGGAAAAGCGAACGGTTGCCAATACTGAACGTTTTTTCTGCTAACGCTTTTACTCGTTAAGTTTGAGTCACTCGTTATTATAGTCTTCTCGCTCAGGTTTTATGGTTCATTGTCAGCGCTTACTCTCGACTTTGGCTCCTGCGTCGTTCTAACACCTAAATCCATTTAGGCGGCCCCAATCACATAGTAGAGCATATGCTCATGGCGTCTCGAAGCTTGCCTGCATGGATGCAGGTAAGGGGCGAGAGCAGGACGCGGTAGCTTTGCCTGCATGGATGCAGGTAAGGGGCGAGAGCAGGACGCGGTAGCTTTGATGGCTTTGCTTACATGGATGTAAGTACTTAGGTTTCGTCTGGAACGAGAAACCTGCCCCTAAAACCCGATCGCTTTGACTATACGTGTTACTCAAATACTATCAAAGTTGATTGTAGGCTCTCTTCGCTCGATATCTTTTTCTGCTTTTGATGTTTTTACTGGCTCGGTTTTAGCTGATTTTTCAACGGTTGTTGAATTCGTCGGTTGCTCTTTTCGTTTTTCGATAACGGGTTGGCGTGTCTGTTTTGCTTGGCTTTCAACTTTTTCTGGTTTTACAGCAGAAGGGGAATATGGTGCAATGTTTGGTCTCGATGCTGTTGTTAAGTGCTCTGTTTTGGCGCTTTGCTGTGGCTCTAGATGATCTGGTTCTTTATAAAAACGTGAGCTAGCCTGTTTATTGAATTGCACTGCTTGTTGGTTAGCAACTAATTTTTGCAGTTTCACAACGTTTTCATTTTGCTTTTTAAGCTGTTCATTAACTCGTTTTAACTCATGTATTTGCTCATCATACTTAAAGTACCAAGCAAAAACGGGCCTTAATAAAAGCAGTAAAGTAATGACGCCTACAATGACAATAGCGATATCAAAGTAGGCGCGGTATTCTAGAATAAATTGCATTAGAATTTCATAACGGTGATCGGCTTTTCTTTATATTTTAAATCGACCTGATATTCAGTACTACCGGCTTTAATAAAGAAAAAATCTTTGTCTTTTTTAAAAACTTCATGCAAAAACACATTCTTAATACCAGAGCGTTTTTGCGGCTCATCATTTACAAATTTAACGCCATGGCGTGTTACCGAGATGTTTTGGTAATCAGGCGCTGTAACTAATAAAAGTTCTTTTTTATCATCACGTAGCGTAATTGTGCTGTTATTTACTGAATAAGTAACCGAATTATTGTCAAACAAGGGTCAATTCTCCCTTTAAAATTAGATGAGGCGATATCAGAGAGACAGGTGACTGATACCGTTAGTAAAATATAAACGTTGTTTAAATATCAGTTTAGCATCGCTATTCAATAAAAAGTAGCTCTAGTAAATACTTCGTTGTAACATTTTTGTTATTTTTTTAAAACTAATTAAAAATCTGTTTATTTAATAACCAATTAAATAGCAAGGTGTCTTTCTTTTGCTCTTTCTTATTATAAAAGGAAGGTATCAAAAGAGAGCGCATGTTTATTATTCAAAAATTACACGGTAGAATCCGCCTATTCTCAAATTTAGTAATAAGTCAGCACCATGAACAAAAGTTTAGTAACCAATCTATTAGCGTTAAGCACGGCTTTAATCGGCTACTTTCTTCAATATAATCTCATTTTTAGTATCGGCGTTTTTGCATTAGCGGGTAGCATTACTAACTGGCTTGCTATTCATATGTTGTTTGAAAAAATACCGGGATTATATGGCTCTGGCGTTATTCCTGCTCGCTTTGAAGATTTTAAAGTCGGTATTAAAACACTGATGATGAAGCAATTTTTTACCCCCGAAAATATTAATCAATTTTTGAGTAGTGACAGTGCTGTTGCTCCCGCTTTAAACTTAGAGCCGATTATTGAAAATACAGATTTATCGCCAGCGTTTGATTCATTAGTGAGTACCATTCAAGAATCATCATTT
This sequence comes from Algibacillus agarilyticus, assembly GCF_003286125.1. Classification (GTDB taxonomy): domain Bacteria; phylum Pseudomonadota; class Gammaproteobacteria; order Enterobacterales; family Alteromonadaceae; genus Algibacillus; species Algibacillus agarilyticus. The sequence continues at coordinate 275,448 of NZ_QMED01000002.1, read as the reverse complement.
GGTGGCATGTTAGCGATGGTTGGCGGTGCCGAAGCACTGGTTCCGTTAAAAGAACCTTTTATTGTAAAAATGAAAACGACGTTAGCTGAGATCGCCAGTAGTGAATCTTTTAATCAAGCGCTAGCTGAACAAATGACACAACCAGGGTTACAAGGCGATTTAATGGTTAAGATAGAAACCATTATTGAAAAACGCTTGAATGAGTTAACGCCGGCGCTGGTTAAAAACATTATTCAAGAGATGATCAGACAGCATTTAGGTTGGTTAGTTGTTTGGGGTGGTGTGTTTGGCGGTTTAATTGGTTTGATTGCTGAGCTCGCTGGCTTTTAATATTACCCTCAAGTGGCTTGGGTATATAAAAATAAAAGGCAGCTAAAGTAGCTGCCTTTCTTGCTTTAAATCTTTGTTTATTAAAGCTGTTTGAATGCGTGAGCTGCCGCTTTTATTGTATTTTCAATATCGTCATCGGTATGAGCGGTTGAAGTAAAACCGGCTTCATATGCACTTGGCGCTAAATACACACCTTGTTCAAGCATTAAATGATAGAACTTTTTAAATTGTTCCATATTGCATTGTGTTGCTTGAGCAAATGAGGTGATATGTTTTTCATCGGTAAAGAAAAAGCCAAACATACCGCCAACTTGATTTGTGGTTAACGCAATACCGGCATCATCGGCCGCCTGTTGAAACCCTTCAACAATGCGTTTAGCTTTTGCAGTGATATCCGCGTAAATAGCGTCGCGGTTTTCATCTAATTGCGTTAAAGCTGCAATACCCGCTGCCATGGCTATCGGGTTACCCGATAATGTACCGGCTTGATATACAGGGCCTTCAGGTGCAATACAGGCCATTATTTCGGCTTTACCACCAAAAGCGCCAACAGGCATGCCGCCGCCAATCACTTTACCTAGTGTGGTTAAATCTGGAGTTACCTTGTAGTGTGCTTGTGCTCCGCCTAACGCAACTCTAAAGCCTGTCATTACTTCATCTAAAATAAATACCGCATTGTATTTATCGCAAATTGCTCTGAGGCCTTGTAAAAAATCGTTAGTTGGCGGAATACAGTTCATGTTGCCTGCTACCGGTTCAACAATTATACAAGCGATATCATCACCAAATTCGGCAAACAAGGCTTCAACTGAAGCTAAATCATTGTAAGTTGCTGTTAACGTATGTTTCGCTACATCAGCCGGCACGCCTGGTGAACTAGGCTCGCCGAGTGTTAACATGCCCGAACCCGCTTTAACTAATAAGCTATCAGCGTGACCGTGGTAACAACCTTCAAATTTGAGTAATTTGTTTTTGCCAGTATACCCACGAGCTAAACGAATGGCGGTCATGGTGGCTTCGGTTCCCGAATTAACCATGCGGACTTTTTCCATTGAAGGGACGAGCTTTTTAACTAGCTCTGCCATCACGATTTCATTTTCTGTTGGCGCACCGTAGCTTAAACCACGTTCTACTGCTTGATGCACAGCTTCACGGATCGCACTATTGTTATGGCCTAAAATCATAGGCCCCCAGCTGCCGACATAATCAATGTATTGTTTATCATCGGCATCAAATAAATAAGCACCATCGGCTTTTTGAATAAAAACAGGATCGCCGCCTACGCCATTAAAGGCTCGAACGGGAGAATTTACGCCGCCAGGAATGCTTTTCTTGGCTTGTGAAAAAAGTTGTTCAGATCGGGTCATAGTCTCTACTTCTTATAATCCTAAGTTGGCTTTTTGGCTGTGCCAAATTACATCACATTCATGATCTTTTAATATGCTTTCAACACCTAATGTGGTGGCGAAAAGCGCCATACGCACCAGTACGCCATTATCCGCTTGGCGGAATATAGCTAAATTAGGGTTTTGATTCATATCGTTGTCGAGCTCATTTGCATCTGCACGCGAATCGCGAGGCAAAGGATGCATAATAACGGTGTTTGATTTACAGTGCTGGGTATAAATGGCTTGGTTTAATCTAAATTTACCGCGGTATTTATTCGCTTCTTCTTCAGATGGAAAACGTTCTTGCTGAATACGAGTTTGATACACGATGTCGGCATCTAAATTGCCTTCAAGCTGTTCTGTTATTTCATATTGGTGACCTGCTTTATCAACAATATCAATAATGTAGCTAGGCATGGCTAATTCATCGGGGGCGATAAAAGTAAATTTAATATTTTTATATAAGCTAAGTAATTTAGAAAGCGAGTGTACGGTTCGGCCATATTTTAAATCGCCAACCATCGCAATGTGCATGCCATCGATGGTTTTGCCATGGCTCGATTGCTCTTTGCTGATGGTATATAAATCTAATAATGCTTGGGTTGGATGCTCGTTTGCACCATCGCCACCATTAATTACCGGCACACGACTCCCTTCGGCAAATTCGGCTACCGAGCCAGAATCAGGGTGTCGCATTGCGATAATATCACTATAACTACTTAATACACGCGCAGTATCATACAGTGATTCACCTTTTGCTAAAGCAGAAGAGCTTAAACCGACTGTTTCACGAACATGCCCGCCTAACAGGTTAAAAGCCGTACCAAAACTAACTCGGGTGCGAGTACTCGGTTCAAAAAATAAATTACCTAAAATCGCGCCATCTAAAACACGTGTCCGTTTTTTACGATGTGCATAAGGTTGCATGGTGTCAGCAATAGTAAAGAGATATTCAATGCTTGCATGGTCGAATTGGTTAACAGATAAGATATCTGCGCCTTGAAACTTAAACATGTGTTTATACCTGTAGCGAGGATGATAGGGATTAGCGTTGCTGGGCGCTAACTATAGCAAAAAGTCGTTAATTTTGTCTGCAAATTTAACTTTTTATGACGGTGTTTTTGTCTGCAAGGCTCAAGATTAAATCGGTTTTACAACCGCTAAAATAACCACAGCAAATAATATAAGCACAGGGGCTTCATTAAAAAGGCGATAAAAGCGCGGTGATTTAGTGTTACGGTCGTGCTTAAAATCATTGAGTAATTTAAAGCAATAGCCATGATAAGCATAGAGTAAACCGACTAAGGTTATTTTAATATGTAACCACTTACTTGCCGCAAACCACTCTGAACCATAAGCCATGATCAACGCGACACCAAAAACTAAAGTTAAAATAGCCCAAGGTGTGACAAATAACAGCAAACGGCGTTCCATTATTTTAAATTGTGATTGGCAATCTTTTTGTTGGGATTCAGCATGATAAACAAATAAACGAGGTAGATAAAAAATACCCGCAAACCAAGCAACCATAAATGAAATATGCAAGGCTTTAAGCCATAAAATAGTCGTCATGTTTTTTACCTATAAATGGGTTATTAGTTGGTATAAAGAGTTCACGTGGCATGGTTTAGATAATTGAATCTTATGCTCATTCGTGTTTCATTTTTTTAGGGTTACTACAATGTGCCTTTAATTAAGCGCGCTCGCACTTCGTCCCAACTCATTACACCGACAATATTATCTAATTGCTCTTCAAATACATAAATAGAACCACCCCGTTTATCTTTTAAAATATCAAAAGGTTCGGCGAGGGTATAACGTGAATCAACACCTTGGATCATCTCTAAATCAAAAGGTGACTCCGCATTGGGATCTAAACTCACGTTGTAATGAACAAGATAGAAGCTTGCATCAAGGCCGATGCTTTTACGTAAAATAACGGGCCGATTGCCTGCATTGTCGAGCGCTTGGCGTAAAACGTCATCGTCGCAAGACGTAACTAAAACAAAGTTGGTATTCATATCGGCTAAAATGCCTACTTTTTGTAAGGCTTCAAACGCGGGGGGATTTTGATACTCAAGCTTTTGGAATTCAAGCTGCAGCAAAAAGATGGATCTGTTTTTAAAATATTGAACCGCAACAACATGAGCGGTTACGATAACCAGCATCGCGGGCACAATCACATCGGGTGATTGTGTTAATTCGAGTACGGTAACTAAAGCGGCCAATGGCGCACCTAATGTGGCAGCCATTAAACCGGCTAAGCCGAGAACACCATAAATATCGACGTATTCATGCATATTACCAATTAATGCTGACCCCATAATGGCTAATAGTGTGCCAAGTAACATACCCAACCCTAAAATAGGGCCGATAACGCCACCGGGCACACCCAAGCCAATGGCAAAAAACGTTAAAATGGCCTTGGTAACAAATACGATCATGAGCAAATTCGCATTATCGGATGCTGCTTGGGTAAACGATATTGCACTGAAACCTGAGCCCAATGCTTCAGGCACTAAATAGCCAATACAACCGGTTATTAAGCCGGCTAATATTAAACGAGGTGCCATTTTGAAGGGTTTAAAAGAACGGAGTATTTCTAATAATTGGCGATTAAAAGCAAACGCAAATGCCGCGATCACTATGCCCATAAAAACTAAATAAGGGTAATGAATTATACCCAGTTGAGTAATGTTTAAACCGACTAATGCTTGATCATCGCCAAATACGGCTTGGGTTAAAATCGCTCCCGCGACCGACGCTAACATAACGGGAATAAAAACATGGGTTTTATATTCTCGCACCACCACTTCCATAACAAAAATGACAGCAGCTAATGGCGTGTTAAATGACGCCGCAATACCGGCGGCAATGCCACACGCACTTAATGTTTTAACGGCGTTGTAAGGTAGCTTTAACCAACTACCAATAAAACTGGTACCTGCTGCCCCTAAATGCACACTTGGGCCTTCTCGCCCCACAGAAAACCCCGTTGATAATGCGGCTATTCCCGCAAAAAATTGATTTAACGTATTTTTTAATGGCATCATGCCGTAGAAGCTTTTCATGCGATAAATCACAAAAGGAATGCCAGTACGGGCGACTTTGAATTTAGTTATTTTGGCAATGAGTAAAATGCAAGCAACGCCAATTAAGGGTAAACAAAAGCGCATAAAAGCGGGAAGGGTGGTAAAATCATCTTCTTTTTCGAGGTAAAGCAGTTGAATGTTTTCGATAGACCAACGAAACGCGATAATCAATAATGCAGCACATATGCCGCCAAACAGGCCTAATAGACTGAGTTGTATCGATGTTCTAGGAATTGCGAGTTGGTGTCGCAGTTTAGATAATTGCATTACGCTGAATACTTAATCTTCTGTTTGATGGCCGTTCCGTGCTTAAAAGCAGTGTACCATAATAAAAATAAAGAGAATTAATATCTTGGATAATAAATCATCTAATAAAAAAATTTATAACAATTTAGAGATTATTTGGCATAATTTAACGGCTTTTTATACGGGGGTATTTGGCATCGCCATGCTTATTCTTGTTGGCGTTTTGGGTTATCACATATCGCAACGTCAGCAAGCCGAGCTTCAAGATAAAAATACCCATTATATTGATTTGCTTACCCAGCGAGAAGTTGAGCTAGCCAGTGCCAAGCAAGAGTTAAATTATGTGCGGGTGGAATTAGAAGTTGAAAAAGCCGCGATTAAACAAGTGCAAGCTGATTTATTACAAGTGCAACGAAGTTACACTGAGCTTAAAAAAGAGATCACTTTTTATCAAAATGTGATGGCCCCCGAGATGCATGCAGAAGGCGTGGTGCTCGAAAACTTTATTATTGAGCCAACCTTAAACGAAAATCGTTTTCGCTATAAAATTGTCTTGGTTCAAACGCGTAAGCAAAAAAGTCATGCTAAAGGCTATGTTAAATTAAAAATAGCGGGCCAAGAAGCCGGGCAAATTAAAGAAATTGATATAAGTGACTTAACCTCAACTGATTTAACCTCAACAAAATTTAATTTTAGATACTTTCAAGTGTTAGAAGGTGAATTTGTGTTAAGTGCCGATTTTCAAGCCGAGCGCGTGTTTTTATCTGTTATTGTGCCTAAAACGCGTTGGCAAAAAGAAAGTCGCCTAGAAACTGACTTTGTTTGGTCGCCTGGGGTTCAGCATATTGAATAAATCAATCGAATAATTGACTGATTTAGTCAGGTATTAGATAATTAGTTTTTATTATTTATAAGTAGGTGTTGTCTATGAATGATTTACCCATTCAATTTACAGATAAAGCAGCTGAAAAAGTAAAAACACTGGTTGCTGAAGAAGAGAACCCTAATCTTAAGCTTCGTGTGTATATTACGGGCGGCGGCTGTTCAGGTTTTTCGTATGGCTTTACATTTGATGAAAAAGTAAATGAAGGTGATACCGAAATAGAAAAGCAAGGTGTCAGCCTTGTGGTTGACCCGATGAGTTTACAATATCTGGTTAATAGCGAAGTGGATTATATGGAAGGTTTAGAAGGTTCTCGCTTCTTTATAAACAATCCTAATGCGACAACGACTTGCGGATGTGGCGCTAGCTTCAGCGTTTAATACTCGTTTTAGTGTTAAGAAATAGGTGGCAGTTAGCATTAACTAATCGCATAACTGCCATGTATTCTATAGTCTTCTCGCTCAGGTTTTATGGTTCATTGTCAGCGCTTACTCTCGACTTTGGCTCCTGCGTCGTTCTAACACCTAAATCCATTTAGGCGGCTCCAATCACATAATAGAGCATATGCTCATGGGGTCTCGAAGCTTGACGGCTTTGCTTATCATGGATGTAAGTACTTCGGTTTCGTCTGGAACGAGAAACCTGCCCCTAAAACCCGATCGCTTTGACTATATTTTTGCTTGATCGGCATTTTCATGGTTCTTTATCCCATCCTGTTACGCACAATGCGTTTAACTAAACGTAAATTTATCGCCCACCGAAATCACGGCACTTTCACCCACTGACAAAACCGCATTCTGGCCAAAGTACGCACCGGTTAACGGTACGTGTGTATCCATCGCGGCTAATGTTTTTAAAGGTTCTAACTTATCAGGGACTTGTGCGGTGAACGGGTCTATTTTAGTTATTGGGCAGCGCTCGCATGGTTTGCACAATTCAAATTGCCATCGTTGTTCATCTGCTGACTCTGATACGAGTGTTGTAACTGTATTTTCTTGCCAAGCCTCCAATCCCTTAACCACAATATTACTGCGAAAGCGCGACATGCTAACCGCTTGTTTACCTTGCTGTGTTAATTGGTGGTTAAGCGCGGTAAGCGACATGGTATTGGTTAATAAAAAAGGAAAACCATCAGCATAGGCAGTATGGCTGGCTTGTGTATTTAAGTTATGAGTTGAATTGGGTTTAGGTAAATAATTTTTATCGACTTGTCGAATCTGATTATCAGCAAAACGTACAAGGCGAAGAGGATGACCGTGATATAAGCCAAGAACTCGCGTTAACCATTCTTCGGCTTCAAAGCCCTCGTTGAACCCTATAACCTTGTCACGCCAAACTTCGGTATTCACGTTGTCGGTAGGTGAGAATGATTTAGTGAGTGGTACTTTAAAATCTTCATATCCACTGGCCGATAAAATGAGATATTCGTCATTTATATCAACCTCAATTAATGCCATCTGCGCGAGTGTTCTTTGGGTAACAAAACAACCTTGATGATCAATCACCATCCACCGTCGATCATAGGCTAAACCTTGAACGGTTAGTTTTGCTGAATTAAGTTTTATGCCACCCAGCGATTTAACCGGGTAAATATAAAGTGCCGTGACGGTTAACATGGTCGATTCGCTCATTAAACAGATTAAACAGATTAAACAGATTAAACAGATTAAACAGATTAAACAGGAGATACTTCAATTTGATACGATGAAAATTTACGCATATTGATCACCCCAGTATCAAATATTAAATATTGACCTTTAATGCCTTTAAGTATGCCTGAGACATCCGGCGTTTTATCAAAATTAAACGAGGTGACTTTGGTTGGAAACTCGCTAACCGGAAAGTCTAAATGCCAAATATCACCCTCTAATTCTGTTATGGCTTCTGAGCCGTAAAGTGCGGTTAATTCGTTCATTCTTTCTTGTATTTTGGGTTTAAGCTCTGCGGCAACGGCTTTTAAATCGAGGTTATCATTATTGCCTTTAAGCATCGCGCGCCAATTGGTTTTGTCGGCAATAAACTCGCCTAATGCGACTTCAATTAAACCTGATAATTGGCGTGTATTGACTTGATACAATAATAAGGCTTGTGTTGCGCCTTGGTCTATCCAGCGGGTTGGTACTTGTGTATGCCGAGTGATACCGACTTTTAAGCCTGACGTATTCGATAAATAGACATAATGTGGGATCATGCAATTGGCTTCGCCCCACTCAGGTTCACGGCACGTGCCTTGATCGTAATGACAGGTTTCAGGTTTCATTATGCACATATCGCAAGACGCGATTTTACGCATACAAGGAAAGCAAAAACCTTGCGAGAAGCTCTTTTTCGTTTTTTTTCCACAGTTACTGCAGCTAATTTGTCCCGTAAAGTGCATCGAGAGTGTTTTACCGATATACGGGTTTAATTCTAATTTTTGCTCGTCTAACGGCAATTGATAAGTGATTTGATGCGTGTTTGGATCCAGTTGGGCGGTTAATTTTTTGATATGGCCTAGCATGTGCAACTCTGATTAATACAATTACCCAGAGTTTAACTTAATGTGTCGTTGATGTTTAGCTTCAGCCGTTATTCACACCAAATATTTTAAATTGGGCAATAAAAAAGGCGTTAATAAAAACGCCTTTTTTGATATGAATGCTTAAACGCAATTATTCAAATTTAGGCTCTCGGCTGAGGAGTGCTAATGCGGCTTCTTGTGGGGCTTTTCCTTTATACAGAACGTTAAATATTTGTTCTGTAATCGGCATTTCAACATCATAGCGTTGGGCTAACACATGGACTTCTTTTGTGTTTCTATACCCTTCAACCACTTGGCCGATTGATGTCATGGCTTCGTCAACGGTTTTACCTTGACCGAGCGCTAAACCAAAGCGGCGATTACGTGATTGGTTATCGGTGCAGGTTAATACTAAGTCGCCTAAACCGGCCATGCCCATAAAGGTTGATTGTTCAGCGCCAAGCGCAGCCCCTAAACGACAAAGCTCAGTTAAACCACGTGTAATTAATGCAGTACGTGCGTTAGCGCCAAAACCGATACCATCGGCCATACCAGCACCAATGGCGATCACATTTTTAACGGCGCCGCCCATTTGAACACCAATAAAGTCATTGTTTTTATAAACTCTAAAGCGCTTTTCGCAATGGAGTAAATTTGAAATGACTTGAGTGAATTCGTTATCTGTCGACGAAACCGAAATGGCAGTTGGCATACCTACGGCCATTTCTTTTGCAAAAGTCGGACCTGAAATAACCGCTAAGGCGACATCTGGGCCTAATTTTTCACGCGCTACATCTTGTAATAAACGACCGGTATCAGGTTCTAAACCTTTTGTTGCCCAAGCTAAACGAACATCGTCGCGTAAGTCTGGTTTTATTAAATCTAATGTTTCAGCAAATGCGTGGCTCGGCACAACGACTAAAATATTGCGGCTTTGTTTTACCGCTTTATTTAAATCGTCGGTGACCGATAAATTATCTGGAAATTGGGTGCCAGGTAAATAACGCGCATTTTCATTTGACGTTGTGATCGCCGCAATATGCTCTTTGTTGCGTCCCCACATTAAAACATTTTTACCTGTTCGGGCCATGCATAAAGCGAGCGCAGTCCCATATGAACCGGCGCCTAATACAACAACATCAAACTCTGAATTTTGCATTTAAGAATCCAATTGCTCTGGTTTTTCAGCTTCAGCTTGCTGAATTTCAGCTGCTTTTTGTTGAATAAATTGTGCAAACATTGCATCAAAGTTTACTGGCGCTAAATTTAATACAGGGAAAGTACCGCGATTAACTAAGTTAGCAATGGCTTCGCGTGCATAAGGGAATAAAATATTTGGACAATTAGAACCTAAACAATGTGCTAATGCTTGCTCACTAAAGTTAACGGCGTTGAAAATACCTGCTTGTTGAACTTCAGCTAAAAATGCAGTTTTATCACCTACTTTTGCTGTCACGGTTACTGATAAAATAACTTCATAAGTGTCTTCAGCTAATTTATTGCTTTTAGTATCTAAATCTAAATTAACTTCAGGTGTCCATTCGTTAGTAAAAATCCCCGGTGCATTAGGTGATTCAAACGAGATGTCACGTACATAAATGCGAGAAATATTAAATTGTGGTGCTGTGTTTTCTGTTGCTTCGCCTGCAGCTGGAGCTTGATCTGTCATTGTTTTTATACCTTGTTGTTAGTCTTGTAGTAAGGGATCTAATTTACCTTGAGCATTAAATGCCACCAAGTCATCACATCCACCTATATGCATATCGTTAATGAAAATTTGTGGCACTGTGTATCCACCACCACTTTTAGCGATCATTTCATCGCGTAGTGCCGCATCGCCACCAATATTGATTTCGGTAAACTCAGCACCTTTACTGTTTAAAAGTGACTTAGCATGAGTACAAAATGGGCAATACGCTTTGGTGTAAACAATAATGTTGGCCATGTATTTCTCTTTTATGATTTTACTAAGGGTAAATTCGCACCTGTCCAGCTATTCATTCCGCCTTCGAGCAAATAAACTTGGTTAAAGCCTTCTTTAACGAGCTTGTTAGCGCCTTTAGAGGCAGAAAGCCCGGCTGTGCAAACTAAAATTATGGGGGTATCTTTTTGTTTTTCAAGCGTCCCAATTTCACCTTGGTCAATTTGCGATAATAAAAGATTTTTAGCGCCCGCGATATGACCTTTTTTATAATCGTCTTTGGCGCGAACATCGACGACAATCGCGTCTTCTTTATTAACTAATTGGGTTAATTGACTATTATTAACGCGCTTAAAAGCCGAAAGTTTGGCTTGAAAGAAATGATAAGTAATAGCAAAAAATAAAACTAGCCAAATACCAGATAAAATAGGGTTGTTGCCGATAAATTCGATATATTGTTCCACTAAAATAAGTTCCTAATAAGCATTTTGGAACGCATTATACATGGACTCTTTAAACATGCGAATAATGCGTAATTGGGTTTTTTGTTGTTCACGGTTTAACCATTAACCTTAACTTTGGCTAAAAAATTTATTTTTAATGGTGCTTTTTACTTAAGCTGGCGTTAAGTTTACTTGCAACACGCCTGCTATTAACACCAAAACGAGTCTAAGCCGAGTCGAAAATTTATCACTAAAACGTTAAATGGCCATTTATTTATGTTGCTTATATTCTTAAGTATTTGAAAAACAAGTAATAACTAATGTTTTATTATCGACCTTAACCAGAGTTGAGTTAAATTACGCTGTTTAAGCTAAACATCGGCTTGAGTATTCATCAAGACGTTATATAACATAAATCTTGCTTATGAGTAGTTTGCTGATAAATCATGTAGAATTGATGAAAAAATAATATCCAATTCAAAAATACTGTAATCGTTTCTAGCGCAATATCTTTAATACGTCACGATTAGAGTCTTTTAAAGCTCACACTGAGGAAAAAATTATGGCGGCTAAAAAACCACTAGTACTAATTATTATGGATGGCTGGGGCTATTCAGAATCAACCGAATCTAATGCGATACATCATGCGAATACGCCCGTTTTAGATAATCTTTGGGCAACTAAGCCAAGCACGCTTATTTCTGGTTCAGGTATGGACGTTGGTTTACCCGATGGCCAAATGGGTAATAGTGAAGTTGGCCATGTCAATTTAGGTGCGGGTCGCATTGTTTATCAAGATTTCACCCGTATTACAAAAGATATCCAAGATGGTACGTTTTTCGAAAACCCCAATTTAGTTAGCGCGATTGATAAAGCAGTTAGCCAAAATAAAGCGGTGCATTTAATGGGCTTATTATCACCCGGTGGTGTGCATAGCCATGATAGTCATTTGGTTGCGGCTATTGAGTTAGCAACGGCTAGAGGCGCTAAAGAAGTTTATGTGCATGCCTTTTTAGATGGTCGCGATACACCACCACGCAGTGCCGAAAACCCAATTAAAAAAATTGATGCAAAATTCGCTGAAACCGGCAATGGCCGTATTGCGAGTGTAATTGGTCGTTATTATGCAATGGATCGTGATAACCGTTGGGATCGTGTACAAGCATCTTATGAATTAATGACCGAAGGTAAATGTTTAAATACAACCACGACGGCATTAGAAGCATTAGAAGCCGCTTATGCAGATGATAAAAATGATGAATTTATGCCTGCAACCACGATTACAGGTGAAGATGGTAAAGCCGCGACGATTAATGATGGCGACACGCTTATTTTTGTTAACTTTCGTGCGGATAGAGCGCGTGAAATTACACGTGCTTTTACTGATGCTGATTTTGATGGCTTTGAGCGTCAAAAAGTACCGGCGTTAAGTGAATTTGTTATGATGACACAATATGCGGCCGATATTGATGCGCCTTCAGCTTACCCTCCAGAAGATTTAGCTAATACATTCCCTGATTGGTTGGCTCAAAAAGGTAAAACGCAATTACGTATCTCCGAAACTGAAAAGTATGCTCACGTGACGTTTTTCTTTAGTGGTGGTCGTGAAGACTTATATGATGGTGAATCTCGTGAATTGATCCCATCGCCACAAGTTGCAACCTATGACTTACAGCCTGAAATGAACTCGGTACTATTAACCGATAAATTATGTGCGGCTATTCGTAGCCAAGAGTTTGATGCCATTATTTGTAATTATCCAAATGGTGATATGGTAGGGCACACCGGTGTATTTGAAGCAGCGGTTAAAGCATGTGAAGCCGTTGATGTTGCCATTGGTCGTGTGGTTGAAGCGTTAGATGAGGTGGGCGGCGAATGTTTAATTACAGCTGATCACGGTAACGCAGAGCAAATGGCTGATGCTAATACCGGTCAAAACCATACTGCACATACCAGCGAACCGGTACCGTTTATTTATTATGGTCGAAATGCTGAAGTTGCGACAAAAGAAGGTAAATTAAGTGATGTTGCGCCGACAATGCTTTATTTAATGGGTATGGAACAACCTGCAGAAATGACGGGTAAATCAATTATGAAATTGGTTTAGTCTGCATCTTGTTAACTCATAAACGCGTAAACAATAAAACAGCCAGCATTTTTGCTGGCTGTTTTGCGTTTTTGTGTTTTACATTCGCCTTTATAAATACCGCATTAGCGGATCAGCAAACAGAGCAACAGTTAGAAGCCAAACAAAAATTACAAGACATTCAAACGCAGATAAAAGATAAAAACCAAGCGATCATCCAAGGCAAAAATAAACAAAACCAAACCGAAGTCGCTATTCAAAAAACCGATGTCAATATTGGTAAAACCGCACGACAATTAAAGCAAACACAGCAAAAATTAAAGACCGTGCAAGATAATCTGGTGCAATTAAATAAACAAAAAAACGAATTAGAAAAAGTTAAAAAACAGCAATTAACGGTATTGGCTAAGCAAATTAAAAGCGCTTATCAGGTTGGCCAACATGATTATTTAATGATGTTGTTAAATCAAGAATCACCCGCCAAGTTAGAGAGAGTGCTTACTTACTATCAATATTTCAATAAAGCACGGATTAAAGCGGTTGATTCATTAAAACAAACCGTGACAGCCATTGAGCAAAATGCGCAAGCGTTGTATGAACAAAAAAATGAATTAAACCAATTATTAGCGCAACAGATCGAGAGCAAGCAGCAATTAAGCACGTTAAAACAACAACAAAAAATGAGCTTGGTGCAGCTGCGCAATAAATTAAAAACAGAACAAGCCAATTTAAAACGCTTAAAAGAAAGTGAAAACTCACTGAATGAACTTTTAGATCAACTAGCTTCTGCCGTAGCTAACATTCCCGATTTAACCGAATGGTCAGGCTTACAAAATTATAAAGGCAAATTAAAATGGCCAACATCAGGTCGGGTTAATAAAGTTTTTGGTCAACGAAAACGCGGCCCAATCCGTTGGAAAGGGTTAATGATTGACGGTAAATTAGGCGCGAATGTTAAAAATATTCATGCTGGGCAAGTCATTTTTGCTGATTGGATGAAAGGGTTTGGTTTGGTGCTGGTGATTGATCACGGTAAAGGTTATATGAGTTTATATGGCCATAATCAGTCGTTATTAAAAGATGTGGGTGATATTGTCGAGGCCGGAGAAGCGATCGCCGAGGTTGGACAATCAGGTGGGCAAACGTCACCGAGTTTATATTTTGAAATACGACATCAAGGCACACCACTTGATCCTAAACTTTGGTGCCAATAAATTAGCTAACCCCTCTTATTTTCTGTAATAACGCCTCTCTATTTTAGCGCTTGTTTTTTTCACTTTTGATCAGCTCTAACCAAAGGTGATCGACTTGTTGAAGTTTAAAAAAAAAAGTCAGCTAAAGGTGCATTTAAGCGTTGGGCATTACTCTGCTATCTGGTAGTATTTTGGCCGTTTAACCGCCAACCATCGTGTTAGATAATGGATGTCGTATCGAGTTTTACTCGCATAATGTGTTCTTTATAGGCTTATAGCTGAATATTATAAATAGTAGGAAGATGTTTACATGGTTCGACTTTTTTTCGCAGTGTTGGTTTTGATGTGTTTTTCTCCTGCCCAAGCTGCCACTATTGCCATTATCATTGACGATGTTGGTAATAGTCATAATGATACGCAAGTTTTGAATTTACCTGATGAAGTTACTATTTCTGTTTTGCCTCATACGCCTTATGGCCGTCAAATTGCCCAAAGAGCCTCGTTAGCTGATCGTGAAGTTATGTTACATGTACCGATGGAAACATTATCAGGTTATCGTTTAGGCCCCGGTGCTATTGTCAGCGATATGTCAGATGCCGCTATCGAGCAGCAATTACTCGATAGCTTAGTTGCTTTACCTTATGCTGTTGGTGTGAATAATCATATGGGCAGTAAATTGACGCAAATGCGTAAACCCATGCAAGTGTTTATGCAAGCCCTCAAAGAGCGTGATTTATATTTTGTTGATAGCCGTACCACTAAATACACACTTGCAGAACAAGTTGCTGATGAAACGGGCGTGACGAATTGGCGTCGGCACGTTTTTTTAGATTCAATTCAAAGCAAAGCCTTTGTGCGTAAACAATTAAGGTTACTTATTAAAACCGCTGAAAAACAAGGTTTTGCCATTGCAATTGGCCACCCATACCCAGAAACATTAGCGGTATTGCTAGAAGAATTACCTCTGTTAGAAAAACATATCATGATTAGTCGAATTTCACATTTACCGCAAACCGATATGAATACGCGATACGCTTATTCAGCAGAATAAGCAGAGATTTATAATGAAATATTGGTTAATGAAAACTGAGCCTGATGCTTTTAGCATTGATGATCTCGCGGCTCGACCTTTACAAACAGAACACTGGGATGGTGTGCGTAATTATCAAGCGCGTAATATGATGCGTGATGAGATGAAGGTTGGTGATCCGGTATTTTTTTATCACAGTGGCTGTAAAACCCCTGCGATTGTCGGCATTACTAAAGTGGTTAAAGCGAGTTATCCCGATCACACCGCATTTAACCCAGAATCTAAATACTTTGACGATAAATCGCATCCAGACAACCCGCGTTGGTGGATGGTTGATGTACAGTTTGTTGAAAAATTTAAACGTGAAATCACATTACGTGAATTAAAAAACATGCCTGAATTAACCGAGCTGGCACTCGTTAAAAAAGGCTGCCGGTTATCAATTATGCCGGTTTCAGAAGCCGAATGGTTACACATTCGCTCATACACCTAAGCGCTTTGCGATAAAGCGCAACTTCGCTCAGCTGTTATCTACAGGCTATTTTGAGCATAAACTTATCTATATCGCTTTCTCTCGCCATTTTCCTGGTGCTATCCCCATCGTTTTTTTAAAGCGATGCGCAAAGGCGGCTCCATCTTTATAGCCAATACTTGCCGCAATTTGTTCAAGATTAAACTGCGTATGTTTTAGCAAATGACAGGCATACTCTAATCTTACTTTGGTTAATAACTTCATTGGGCTCATCTTTGTTTCTTGTTGGCAAAGCCGGAAAAAGTGTGGTTCAGATAAATGCATTTTTTCAGCGAGTTCGGCAACAGTCCAAGGGTGATGTAATTGTTTATAAACATGATGCATAACGTGTCTAAATTTAAGTTGTTGTCGGTCTAAGCGCATATTTTTGTTTAAGGCTTGGTCGACTTGAAAGCGCAGTATTTCGATTAATCTGATCTCTATATCAGCCTGATGCAAGCTTGTTGTGCGTGATACATCGAGCAACATGCACATGGTTTGATGCAAACCTTTTGCTTCGTTACTATCAAAAACGTGAGCAGGAATATCATGAATAAATTGATACGCAGGGCAGTCTTTTAATAATAGCCAGCACATGGTCCATTCATCACCCGTTAATTCATATTTAAAGGCTTGGCCCGCCGGAATAATAACAATGCTGTCGGGTTCTATTGCATATTCCCCAGAACTTACTCTGAGTTTTCCTTGGCCTGATTGTGTCGCCAATATGTAGTGTATCTGTTGTTTTTTATGATCTTTTATCGAGGTTTGGTTTTCTCGTTGCCCCACTTCATAGTGAGTGCGTAATGTTGATACACCAGCACACGCGATAAACTCGTTGCCATTACCTGCCATCGTTGTAAAGTCGAGAAAGGCTTCTTCACAATCGTCATGTATGTTTAATACATCTGTAAACATCAGGTGAACCTTGTATTAACGGGGTTAAATATTCATAACTAAAAATAGAGTGTAGCGTTTCAAATGATAGTTTTAAACATACAAGTTGATAATTTTAATACTGTTTGTTTTTTCAGCAAACTCTAAAATACGCGCCTGTTCAGCCAATCGTAATTATCTTTTAAGGAATTTTAATGCCTCGTTTTAATATGCAAGCACTACAGCGCAGTTTTAAACTTGCATGGCCTATCTCGTTACAAAACGTATTAGTTACATTATTGAGCATGATCGATGTGATTATGGTGAGCCACCTTGGCGATGCTGCGGTGGCATCTGTTGGTTTGGGTAACCGCATTATGTTTGTTGTGATGATCATCATACTGGGCTTGGCGTGGGGGGTTGGTATTCTCTCGGCTCAATATTTTGGTGCGGGGCAGAAGAGGCGGATCCGACAAGCGATTATTATGGGCTTAACCGTCGCTATGGTCGCATTATTACCTATTATATTTGCTACCTATTTTGTGGCTGATGATGCCATGGCGTTAGGTAGCCAAGATAGTAATGTCATTAATCTAGGTGAAGCGTATCTATGGATCACCATGCCAAGCTTATTTTTTGTCGCCATTATTTTTGTATTTGAAAACGCATTACGGGCATTAAATCAAGTTAAGTTGCCTATGGTGTTTAGCGCGGTCGCGATTGCATTAAACATTGTTCTTAACTATTGGCTCATTAATGGCGGTGTGGGTATTGCAGCGTTAGGTGTTGAAGGTGCAGCTTGGGCGACGACTATTTCACGCTGTTTTCATGTTTTATTCTTATTGTATATTTTAGCTAAAACCAAACATATTTTATATCCTCGCATAAAAGATTTCATTGTATTGAATAACAAAGCAGAGTGGTTCAAATTAGTTAAGCTTGTTTGGCCAATGATGTTTAGTTTTGGCATATGGTCGTTAGGTACTTTTGCTTATCAACTGATATATGGCCGCATGGGCACACAAGAGCTCGCGGTTATGAGCATGCTGACCCCAATTGAAGGTCTCTTTTTATCGCTCTTTTTTGGTTTTGCATCGGCCTGTTCAATTATGGTGGGACAAAATTTAGGTGCTAATAAATTTGATGAGGCTTGGGCAACCGCTCGCACCTTTGCAATTGCTGCGCCCTTTGCCGCGTTTGCTTTTGGGTTAGCGATGCTGATGATTCAAGATATCTTGTTTTTACCTTTTGCTGCTTTACCTATTGAAACCCAACAGATGGCGAAAAATGTGTTTGTGATCATCGCGTTGAGTGCTTGGATAAAGGTGATTAACATGACACTGGCCATGGGGATGTTAAGAGCCGGTGGTGACAATCAGTTTTGTTTGTTTACCGACACGTTTGGTTTATGGGTTGTTAGTTTACCTTTAACGTATTACGCCGCTTTTCATTTACAGTGGCCATTATTTTATGTTGCGCTTGTTGCCTACTCAGAAGAAATTTGTAAAGCATTCTTGTTTGGTTGGCGGGTGGCAAGTAAAAAATGGATGCGCAATTTAACTATACCTAAAGAAGGTAAAGAAGGTAAAGAAGGTAAAGAAGGTAAAGAAGTGACAAAAAAAACCGAAGAAACCGTTACACCGTCTAATACCAATTCATATAAATAAGTGCTCTCTCAGAATGCATCCAGCGGTTTTTGAACAAGGCGTCGGTGTGTAGGAATGGTTGTTCCCTTTTAAATACCGATAACGCAGGTCAAAAGTCGCTGGGGCATTCCTTTCAGGCGAGTTTTAAATGCGCTTACTCTGTATTGCTCGAACTCAAAAGAGCACCACTATTCTTTTATGTATGCGCATTTAAACGCTCGCTGAGTGGGCACTTATTATTACGGATTGGTATTATACGTAATGTGCGTTTTTTGCTCTTAAGAACTAAAAAGGCCGCTTGTTTGCGGCCTTTGTGTTTTTAAATTAACGACTTAATTAGACCGCAAGGGTTAGCTGCTAAAGCTTAAACGAGGTTTAGCGTCTTTGCTGTTATCTAATGTTGGGGCGCATAATAAAATGCGTGCGGATGCCACGCCACCTTGCGATACATAATCTTTAAATGCATGTTGCCGAGCTTGTGATAATTTATTGAGCTGTGCTATTTGTGATGATGTTAAAACACTTTTGGCAGGTAAATCAATATCGGCTGGCGTTGCGATAGCACAGAGGTTTATTTGAGTGTCTTCTTTATCTTTCATTAACGCAATAAAGTCATTTGCAAAGGTTATTTGTGCGGCGGTTAGTGCGCTTTGTTTTGGAGCAAACTCTAAATCATTAAAGCGAACTTTTAAGGCGTATTCACCTGCCATCATCGCGACACTTACTATATTAGCGTAAGGAACAAACGTATCCATCAATAGCGATGTAGCGGCTTTCATCGCGGCTTTTTTACTGAGTAAAACCACAATGCCAGACAAACCATCAAATGATGGATCACTCAGGCTGCCTTTTAATGGAATGTTTAGTTCAAGGTTGTTATCGCTATCTTTAAGCACGCCTACTGCCATATTCAATGGCATCGCTGTTGTGTCTTTAATTGTTGATGCTTCGATATTATTAGCCGCAGATAACTCCAAACCTCGTAATAATATGTCGGCATCACCATCAATTTGTTCGTTGATTATTTTTACTTTTAAACCTAAATCAAAGTGGCCGGTTTTTATTTCATGCTTTAACGGACCTTTTAAATACGGCGACAATCCGGGTAAATCAAGCTCTTTTATATGGCCTTGAGCGGTGTAATGGGTGATTTTTGCCAGTGGTTTTATAAAGCCGTTAAAATCGATGACGGCATAACGATCACTTTTACCTTTTATTAAATAAGGTGTTTCACGTTCAGGCTCAGTGGTTGATATACGACCTAAGCTAAGCGTGGTGAATTCGAAACCTCGTTCATAAGCGGGGTTAATACTTTCATCACGTACATTAATAACGGCGTTATTAATCAGTTCAAAGCGATTTAAACTGATGCGCATTGCCGGTTTTTGTGCGCTGGTTTCTGTTTCTGCCGCGCTTGTCGAGGCTGAGGCTTCTTCATTTAATTCTGGCTCGTCTGTATCATTTTGGCTTTCTAGGCTAACTTGGGTACTGAGCTTTTTCTTAGCATTAATAAAGGCATTAGCCTCAATATGATCTAATGCTATATCACCAATCTCGATATCTTGTTGATCAATATTGAAATGCGAAATAGTGATGCCGTTACTGCTTAACAATGGCGGTAATTCGACGGTGGATTCAGCACTTGTTTGTGTTACATCTAAGGTCTCTTGGTTTATAGCGGGTGCCGACGTGGGGGTATTTTGCTCTTCTTTTTCTGTTTTATTCTTAGCGGTTGTTTGGTTCGTTACTGTTTGATTCGGTACTGTTTCATTCGTTACTGTTTCATTCGTTACCGTTTCATTAACGGTTACATTTGTTTTTACACTATCGGCGACAATTGCCCGTTCATCATCATTTGAGCTTGCTTGAATTGCTTTAGTTTTACTGGGGGCGATAGTGTGAACTTGTGATAAAACAAAAGGTTTGATATGCAAATTTGAAACATTGATTTCCGGTTGCTCAATTGCACCCAATACGGCTAGCTCTTCTAACGAGATACCCGAAAAATGCGCCAATATGCCATTGGCATTTTCGGCTTTAAATTCATGTAAGTCTAACTTGCTTTGCATGCTAATAGCGTGTGGACGTTGTTCTTCAAACAGTAAACTAAGTTTAGGTGTGCTGAAATCAAATTGAGTTAAAGTGCTAACCATATCGGGAGTGGGTCCACCGACGGTCGATAAATCACTCAATTTAGTTATTAGCGGCAAATTGGCTTCACTTAGTAAGCCGTTTTCAAACTCGAGGTTCAGGTCTGCTATGGTTAAATCAAAAGCGGCTAATGTTATTTTGGGACTCGGGGCTGGTAATTGATCTATCACTAAATCACTTAAATGCTGTTGTATATTGGCCGTGACCGCTGTCGGTTTACCCTGATATAAATTTACATTAATGTCGCTTAGGCTTAATGCAAAGTCTCTTAATAAAATATCGCCTTGTTCGTGAGTGTATTCAATATCGGCCAGTTTAATATCGATTTTGTTTTTGACAATATCTACATTGTTGGTGCTTATGTTTATCTTGCTAGCCACTTTTATATCAACAATCCCTTTTAAAGGTTTTAATGCAGCTTGATCCGGTAACCAGCTTTTTAATGTGGCTAAATCTATTTGGCTTAACGTTATTTGGCTATCGATTAAACCTAAACCTTGAGCCAGTTTAATATCGCTTGTTAGATCTAATGTTGTTCCATCTACTTTTACTTGCAGTGCTAAATTCAATGCTTGAATTTGTTGACTTAATTCAACCTGACGTAAATTTAAATGGGTGAGGGCAATCGCTTGCTTTTTATGGGGTAAATAAAGGTTAAATATACTGTCGCTAAATAGACTTTCATTTACGGTGATACGCCAAGGTATCACGGGTTGCTCTGCGCTAGTTGTGTCTGTTTCTTCAGTTGCCTTTGGTAAAATAAAACCGGCAATTTTTTGTAATTGACCGTTTTTATTAAACTGACTATTAATGCTAAAGCCTGCGATGGTAAACGCTTCGATATTCACTTCATGTTGCAATAAAGGTAACCAAGCGATATCGACAATTAATGCGTCTGTTTTCAATACCTTTTCTTGGTTTTCATGTAACACTAAATCTTCAATACTGAGTCGCGCGAGAAAGGGGTTAATGCGCACGATGCTGTTATCATCGATTGATAAATTTTGCTCATCTAACACATGGTTTAAGCCAAGGCGGATGGCTAAAGGTGAAAATAACCAAATTGCTAGTAATGTACCGAGTAAAATATAAACCAGTATACGTAATGATTTTCCTGTAAAAGTGAAAAACCGGGTTAAAAAAGCGGGGCTTTGTGCTTGAGTTGCCATATTAAGCCGTTCAATCCTTGTGTATTTAATTATCTTGTCAATAAAAATGAGTTGTTAAACTTCTTAGTTTTCGTGTGCTTTATTGAAGCGCTTTTGGTCTATTTATCTTAACACGATAGTTATAATGGTTATTTATGCCGTTATACCATGTGCGAGTAACATAAATGTGAATTCTTCTGCATCGTCTTTCAAACGGGCAAAACGACCAGAGCTACTAAAATGGCCTGCACCCATGTGCATACGCATTACTAATAAATGTTGATCAGTTTTTAGTTTTCGCATTTTTGCTGTCCACTTCGCGGGTTCCCAATAGGTTACGCGGGGATCATTCAGCCCACCCGTTACCATCATTGGTGGATATGCTTGTTGCTTGATATTATCGTACGGACTGTAGCTTGCGATCAATTCATAATCGGATTTGTCGGCCAGTGGGTTACCCCATTCTGGCCACTCGATCGGCGTTAGCGGCAGCGAATCGTCAAGCATAGTGTTAAGAACATCCACAAACGGCACACCTAAAATAACAGAACGCCATAAATCAGGGTTTTGGACTGTTACGGCTCCCATTAATTCGCCGCCCGCGCTGCGACCCGAAATTGAAATATTACCGCGACTGACATATTTTTCGGCAATTAAATACTCTGCGCAATCAATAAAGTCACTAAAGGTGTTTTGTCTCTGCGCTAGTTTACCTTGGGTGTACCAGTTGTAACCCATTTCATCACCACCCCGAATATGCGCAATGGCATAAGAGAAGCCACGATCGAGTAAACTGAGTGCGGTTTTAGAAAACTCTGGTTCCATTGCCATTGCATATGCGCCATAACCATACAGGTGCATTGGCCGTGAACCATCAGCGATAAAGCCTTTTTTATACACTATCGAAATCGGGATCTTAGCGCCGTCTTTCGCTTTTGCCCATAAACGCTCGGTGATGTATTGATCTTTATCGTAACCTGAGGGTATTTGCTGGGTTTTCTTTAAGGTTAATGTTTGGTTGTTAACGTGGTAATCATATACTGAATTTGGTGTGATCATTGAGCCATAATTAATACGCAAAAATGCAGGGTCAAATTCTGGATTATTACCGATGTGAGCGGCAAAAGCGGTTTCGTCAAATTGAATATAATGCGCTTCACCTTGGTAAGGCTTGATTTGAATTTGGGCTAAACCATCGACGCGTAGCTCAATTGCGGCATAAGTCGCAAAGCTAACTAACCCGGTTATATAGTGTGTATCACTACCCGTGATCCACGTTTGCCATGCTTTTAACTCGGGTGTGTTTTGGGCTGTTTTCGCAATGCGAAAGTTTTCGTGTTGATCATTGGTGCGAATATAAAAATAACCTTGGGCATGATCAACATCATATTGCATATTGTGTTCGCGACCGGCCATTAATTCGAGCGGCTGTAATGGCGATGCACTCGGTACAATGTAAACTTCATTTGTGGTGTGGCTGCCAGTACTAATTAATAAAAATTCGGCCGATTGTGTTTTGTCTATGCCCACAAAATAACTTTGATCTTGTTCGGTATAAATTATTTTATCGCGGGTTATGGCGGTGTGTAATTCATGGTATTGAACCTGATACGGACGCCACTCTTCACTGACTAGTGTATAAAAAAAGCCCGTACTATTTTGCGACCATTCGATTTCGCCGCTAGTTTGTGTAATCACCTCAACTAGCTGGCAATCATCTTGTAAATCTTTAATGTAAATAGTAAAGCGTTCAGAGCCGGTGTCATCAACCGACCAAGCCATGTAACGATTATTTGGGCTGATGCTCAAGTGGCTTAACGTATAAAATTCAGTATTGGCCGATTCGATATTTTCATCGAGTAAGATTTGTTCATTATTTGTGTTTACCGCGGTTCTGGCCCATATACGGTATTCTGCGTTTTCAGGAAAATACCAGCGATATTCAAAGCCGTTTTCGCGCCAAGGTACAGATGTTTCAACGGGTTGCTCACGGTTTTTAAATTCGGTAAAGAGGGTTTCAACCAAGGTTTCATGTGGTTGCATGACTTGTTTGAAATACGTGTTTTCTTGGTTTAAATAATCAAGAATGTCTGTATTTTTTACATCGGGGTAATCCGCATCTTTTAGCCAATGAAATTCATCTGCTAATACATAACCATGATGAGTTTGTTGAAAAGGCTTTTCTGGTGCTACAGGCGGCAATATATTTGGTGCAGCTAAACGCTTAAATGTCATGATAAAATTAACCCAATAAAATTCTATTGGCATTTTATCACAGACTCAAACGCATGCCATTTTCATTTATTTACTCAAGTTACTTCAAGATGCAGATAGGCTGAACGAGTATATTGACGTGACTTGGTATTAAACTATTTATGCATTACGCTGATTTATTCTGTGTTCGAGGTAGCGCATTACATCGCGCCAAGACACAATGCCAATGGGTTCATTGTTTTCATCGATAATCGGAATGCATGAAATAGCATGTTGATTGAATAAGCTAACCGCTTTAGCAATTGGCTCATTGGCCAACATAACAACCAAATCACGTGACATCATTTGATGAATTTTTTTATTGAGCGTGGCGGTATCACGATTGTGTTCTCTTGGCGTATCTATAAATGGGCTTAACTGTTTTAAAATATCGCGATCGGATACAACACCAACTAGCTTATGTTTTTCAATAACTAATAAGTGATGAAATTTTGTGTTTTCAAATATTTGCTTAGCTGTTGCGAGCGTGTCATCCATTTGCACACTCACCACCCGTGTCGACATAATTTGATTAATACTCATCATTAATCACCTTGTGCTAATTATCTGTTTTTATTGCGTAATGTGCCTGACGCAACGATTTTAATCCAACTTGAAAGCACTTTATATCGCCATCTTTTATAAATTGTAAAAATAAGGTCGACTCGCCTCGATCTATAAACAGGATAATACTGCCTTGAGCAAAGGCTGTTACCGATA
Source organism: Algibacillus agarilyticus (assembly GCF_003286125.1). GTDB lineage: Bacteria > Pseudomonadota > Gammaproteobacteria > Enterobacterales > Alteromonadaceae > Algibacillus > Algibacillus agarilyticus. The sequence continues at coordinate 251,031 of NZ_QMED01000002.1, read as the reverse complement.
AGACGCAGCAAAGTAAAAAGAGGCTTGGCATCAGTTTAAATTTTTCAACAGTACAATTATTTAATAAACATAAAATAAGTGTAGCGTTTAAAACTTGAAATACTAACTCATCTAACGTTTTGATTTATCAAATAAAGTGGCATCAATGTTTTTTATACTTTACCTTTTAAATACCCTTTAAACAAAAAACGCCAGCGATTTGCTGGCATTTTTCAATTTACAATTATTTACTCATTACAGAGTAAAGGCTAAATTAGTTAACAAATTTAAAGCGCTGGTTGTTGCCATTAAAGCAGTTCCACTGATTAAATGCGGCCCCATTAGCGGTACCTTGACCTGCAACATCTAAACACTTATTGCTCACTGTTGAACGGATTTCGTAATACCCATCGCCTTGGTCAATTAATTTCCAGCGCTGGTTGGCATCACTGTGATTACAAACATATTGCTGAACGGTTGCCCCATTAGCGGTGCTGCCATCTTTTAGTTCAACACATAAACCACTTTTCTGCGAAGTAATAGCGTATTCACTATTACCTAAACTGGTGAACGTGAATTGTTGATTGGCATTGCTCGTATTACAACCCCATTGGTGATAAGTACTACCGTTATACATCGCGCCATTAGCCACATCTAAGCATTTACTACTGTGCTTAGCTTGTACATTCGTAATACCGGTTGGTACGCCGCTTGTAGAGCCATTACCCGTATCGCCGCCATTGTCACCGCCTGAACTACCATCTGACACCGGCTTATAAACACGGATCCAATCAACATACATTTTATTTTTACTGTTATCGGCCAAATCGGCATCAGTTGCAATATTACCGGCTTCTGAGCGCCACGAATGATCTTCAGTATCAATAATAATGAAGGCTTCTTCATCTATGTTGTATTGGCTTTTATCTAAAATTGCGCCTGTGTAGTCTTTGTCTTTCATAACCACTTGAGCCCAAGAGCCGTCTGTTGTTTGCTGGCCGTCTATGTAAAAGGTAACTTCGGTTGGGCTTTTCCAGTAAACACCAAAACGATGGAAGCCATCACGCCAGTATGTGCCCCATGGTGGCGTTACATGCGTTTGGTCATTAAAATCACTGATGATTTCATTAGTTTGCGGGTCACGTAAAAATACATGGAAGTTAGTTGACATATTTTGTGCAAACCAAGTTTGTCGTGAGCCACCGTAAACTTCTAATACATCGATTTCGCGTTCATCATTTTCGCTGAGTAACCAAAAATTTGAAGATAATTCTAAATTACTGACTTTAATTTTAGCTTCTAAAAAAATAGGGTATTTAACTTTAGTTTTTGAAGTTACAACACCTGCATTAACTTGATTTGTGCCAGCTCGGCGAGATGCACCTATAATTAAGTTACCATCTGATACCCAAGATTCGTCGCTATTCCAATACGTTAACCCTGGACCTGTCCAACCATGAAAGTAAGTGTCGTTCCACTTACTGGTGAATGTACTCGTTTTACCTGTGTAATTGAATGAATCTGAATAACTATCTTGTAACTGCCATGTTTGCCCATCACCTGCTGCTACAGGTAAAGGTATATTGTCCCAATCAGCTGAATTTACTGTAAAAGCAGTGCTTAATGCACCTAAAAGTAAAATTGATTGTTTTTTCATTTTTGGCCCTTTTGGATTCATTGTTAAGGTTGTTATCATTTTTCTTGCAGCAACTTTATGATCTTTTGTTAACAGTTGTCAATATAATGTTAAATTTAAATTTATTTTTTATGTCGATTGTTAACTATTTTCGTGTGGGTAAAATAATATATAGTCAAAGCGATCGGGTTTTAGGGGAAGCCGTCAAGCTTCGAGACGCCATGAGCATATGCTCTACTATGTGATTGGGGCGAGTAAGCGCTGACAATGAACCATAAAACCTGAGCGAGAAGACTATATTAGCGATTTGGATAGCTTATTGTTGGTAGGCGCTTTTAGGGCTGTTTTGTTACGTCATTAAATATTATTCTTTCCTTAATTTTTGTTAATTTGTAACTTTGTAACTTTGTATCTGAGGTGTTTGGTGGGTGTGGTTTAAAAGTTAACAAAAAAGTTAAAAACTAGAATAAAATAAAAAGTATATATTTCAATCACTAATGGATTGAATAATTAACAAGTGAAATAAAATAAACATTTTTTTAACAAAAATAGTTGAACTTAATCGGTTATACCTGTCTAATCTATTACTATAAATATTAACGTCAGGTGGTTATATGAAAATTCAAACAGGTTTAGTCGCTCTAAGTTTGTCTTTTGCTGGCAATGCATACAACGACGATCAAGGTAAAGCTGGCCTTGAGTTAGATGTTGGCGTGAGCGGCTTTTTCAGTTCAGTGTTAGAATCAGCAGAAATCTCTTTTATTGAATCAAACTCTCCAGCCGAAAAAGCAGGCTTACAAGTCGGTGATCGCATTGTTGCAATTGATGATTGTCAGGTTCCAGGTTGTTTAACAAGTGAAGCAAAGCAACGCCTAAAACGACATCCGGGTGATTTAGTGCCTATTGTCATTCAACGTGATGACGACACTCAGGTTTATACAACACTTAGGTTAGAATAAAGTTAATTCTAAACTAGCTAAAACCAAGTGTTCTTACAGTAAATAAATTACGGTTAAAAAGTAATAAATCTAAAAACAAAATGTCGCTCATGAGCGACTTTTTTTGTGTCTGATTTAAAACGCTATGGTCTTTTAGACCGGGGTGATAGTTATTTGCAATTGCTCTTCATCTAGCGCTTTGGGTAATACTTTTAAATAGGCTTTTTGTTCTTCTACAAACACGACTGCTTCTTCTACGCCTGCTATTTTGACTAACCTCTCAGCGAGTAATTCTGCTGCTTGATGGTCTGCAACCTCAACACTGATCACTTTAGGTTTTGTACGTTTAGGTAGCGTTAATTTATGGCTTAAATATATCCACGGTAAGGCTAAGGCCGCAATAACCGATAACGCAATTAACGGGGTTGAATGCTCAAGCAGTAAACCGCCGAGTAAGCCACCAAAAAAAGCCCCCGCAAATTGACATGTTGAGAATACGCCCATCGCAGATCCTTTTTGACCCGCAGGTGCAATGCGACTTACCCAAGCGGGTAAATTGGCTTCTAAAAAGTTAAAAGCAGCAAAAAAGCTAATTAACGAAAAAATTAAAACGAGTGTATGACTTTGAAATAAACCGACGCTTAACATGGCAAGTGCAATAATCGCAATTGACAGTTTAAACACAAACGCTTCTTTATGCTGTTTTATGGCCCACATTAACATGGGGGCCATCACAATAAATGAACATAACAATGCCGGAAAATAAATCATCCAATGACTTTCCGATTGCATGCCTGCGGTGACTAACAAACCTGGAATAATGACAAACAGCGTGGTTAATTGTAAATGTAGAAAAAACACGCCTATATTTAATTTACTCAGTTGTGGGTGTTGGATCATCTGACTTAATTGCGCCGGAACCGGTATTGCATCGCGTTGAGCTCCGCGGTTAACCGTATCGGGAATGGTAAAAAACACAATGGCTATCCCAACAAAAGCGAGCACAGCGGTTAACCAAAAAATACCATGAATACCCGCTTTAGCGGCTACAACGGGGCCTAATATCATGGCGAAAGCGAAGGCTAAACCAATACACATGCCAATAATGGCCATTACTTTAGGGCGTTGCTCTTCTCGAGTTAAATCGGCAGCTAACGCTAAAACGGCACTGGCTATCGCGCCTGTACCTTGTAAAAAGCGACCAATCGCAACACCAATAACATGATCTGAATTGGCGGCAATGAGTGAGCCAATAGCAAAAAGTGTTAAACCCAATAACATAACAGGCCGGCGGCCCCATTTATCAGACAACAAGCCCATCGGTATTTGTAACAAGGCTTGGGTTAAACCATAAGCGCCAATGATAATACCAATCCAAATAGGAGAGAAACCTTCAAGCGTTTGTCCGTAAATGGCCATCACAGGCATTAACATGAATAAACCGAGCATGCGTAAACCAAATACACTGGCACAAGCGGCTGCTATTTTTTTCTCGTAACGGGATAACTGATTAGACATAACGCGTTAAAACTTAATTTAAAGTAACATTGGTATAAAGAGTGGCGATTGTAGCAGATATCATTAATCAGCGGCTAGTTGCGCTATTATCAAATTAGGTAAGATGGCATTATTTTTTAGTGTTCACATTTTCTTGCTGAGCTATAAGCCATTGTATCGCGTCTTCTTTGTCATTAAAAAAATTATCTTGCCAATTTTTTTTACGCGGATAAGCCGATAAGGTTTGTACGGCAATTTCAGCGACTCGGTTGTAGGTAACAAATGCGAGTGAATTAATATGCGCTGCCGTGCCTATTTCGAGCTGAGCTTCAAAAGTGTAAGTATAGGCATTTATTTTATTAACTAATACAGAACAAGGCGAGGCAAAATGATCCGCTAAAAACTGGTGGTATTCAGCAACCATCTCTAATGTAATTTCAATGCCTTCATGACAGATAACTTCGGCAATATCGTGGCGTATTGCTTTTATTGTTCCTAATCCTATTGTGTGTGCTTCGCTCATGTAAATTCCATTTAATTAACTAATTTCAATCATGTATATTTTATTATGACTGGCAAACGATTTAATTAATATACCAAAAGATGGCAAAAACTTAATTTCATACAATTGATGTCATATTCTAGTTAACAGCGCGATAAAAATAAGCTACATTGGCGTTAATCGGATGTAGTATGTGGTTTATTAAAATGGATTTATTTTTAACAGAAGTTTTTAGTTTCCCTAACATTATCTTTTCTCTCCCACTTGTTGTTATCTTCTTTTTTTGGCTGGTTGCCCTGCTTGGTTTTGTCGATATTGAAATTGCCGACATTGAACCTGAAATAGAAAACGACAATCAAACCGAAACCTCTTGGTTACAAAAACTCGGCCTAGACGGTGCGCCATTAATGGTTGTGCTGACCTTTTTAGATGCTTATGGCCTTGGGTTAAGTTACGTGGCACGTAAGTTTATGATGCCATTGGCTGATGAGCTGATTACTTCGGCTGTACTCGGCAGCTTAATTGCGCTATTTGCGGTTGTTGTTGCGATCCCGCTTACGGCTATTAGCATAAAGCCATTAAGACGTTTTTTTTATACACACGAAGCAGTGTCAAAATCAGATATTACGGGGCAAATTTGCGTGGTTACCACGACTAAAGTGACTAACAAATTTGGTCAGGCTGTTTTAGATGACGGCAGTATGGTGCTCAGTGTAAGAGCTGATGAACCTAATAACATAAGCAAAGGCGATCGCATTGCCTTAATTAGTTACGACAAAAATAACGATCACTTTTGGGTGGTCACCGAATACGAATTATTAAATCAAAATTAATGGGAGCAGAAATGGAATTAAGTTTTACGTGGGAAGTCTGGTTAGGCATAGGTGTTGGTATTGCTGTTTTTGCGTTAGCTATTTTATTTTTTTTAGCGAGCTTATACCGCAAGGTTGAACAAGGTAAAGCGATGATTGTGAACACCATGCGCGCTGAACCTAATGTTACGTTTACTGGCTCAGTTGTTGTGCCTGTATTCCATAAAATGGAGATTATGGATATCTCGCTCAAAACAATAGAAGTTGATCGTAATGGCTCTGATGGTTTGATATGTCGAGATAATATTAGAGCCGATATAAAAGTGGGCTTTTTTGTTCGCGTAAATAAAAACCGTGATGACGTATTAAAAGTAGCACAAGCCATTGGTTGTGAGCGCGCTTCAAATATTGCGACGTTAGAAGAGCTATTTAGTGCAAAATTCTCGGAAGCCCTTAAAACCGTGGGTAAATCGTTAGAGTTTGTTGAACTCTATGCCAAGCGCGATAATTTTCGCGATATGATCATTGATAACATTGGTACCGATTTAAATGGTTATGTGCTTGAAGATGTTGCCATCGATTACCTTGAGCAAACCCCACTTAATAAGCTTGACCCTAATAATATTCTTGATTCACAAGGTATTCGTAAAATTACTGAATTAACCGCTGAGCAAAACATTCAAACCAATGTTTTTCAACGTGATGAAGAAATGAAAATCAAGCGTAAAGATGTTGAAACACGCGAAGCCATGCTTGAGCTAGAACGCCAACAGGCCGATGCTGAAGCAAAGCAAAAGCGCGAAATCGAAACCGTTATTGCTCGCGAAACCGCTGAAACAGAACGGGTTAAACACGAAGAGCATTTAAAATCAGAACAAGCGCGTATTCAAACTGAGCAAGAAGCCGAAGTACAAGAGCAAAATAAACAACGTGAAGTTGAAGTTGCGGAAAACAACAAACAACGTGCGGTGGCGATTGAAGAAGAGCGTGTTATTAAAGCGCGTGATCTTGAGCGTATTGAACGTGAAAAAGAAATTGCGTTACAAACGATTGCTAACGAAAAACTCGTTGAACATGAAAAGCGAGAAATAGCGGAAGTTATTCGTAGCCGAGTTGAAGTTGATAAAACGGTTGCACAACGCGAAGAAGAAATAAAAGAACTTCGTTTGGTTTCTGAAGCTGAACGCGAGAAAAAATCACTTATTATTAATGCCGAAGCCGATGCAGAGCAAGCATTAGTGCGCGATATTAAAGCCGCAGAAGCCGCAGAGAAATCAGCCGAATACTTAGCGAAAGAAAAAACCTTAATTGCGCAAGCAGACTTAGAAGTCGCTGAGAAAAATGCATTATCGCAAAAACGCGAAGCTGAAGGTACAGAAGCGTTAGCGGCAGCAACCGGCTTAGCCGAAGCTAAAGTCATGGAAGCGAAAGCGATTGCTTATGAGCAAGAAGGCATGGCGGAAGTGCGTGTAACCGAAGCTAAAGCTGACGCAATAGAAAAAACCGGTTTAGCCGATGCTAAAGTGCTAGCTGAAAAAGCAGCCGCAGAAGCAGAAGGAATGACTAAGAAATTTGCGGCCATGGAGACCATGTCTGAACAGCAACGCGCACATGAAGAGTTCCGTATGCAGCTTGAAAAACAACATGAGCAAATATTGCACAATATTGATGCCAATGTAAATATTGCGAAAGAGCAAGCTGTTGTATTAGCCGAAGCACTTAAGCAAGCTAAAATTGATATTGTGGGTGGTGATACGGCTTACTTTGATAGCTTTGTTAAATCGCTTGCGGTGGGTAAATCAATTGATGGTGCGATCGAAAAAAGTAACACTTTAAGTACCGCCTTTAAAGACCATTTAAATGGTGATGCTAGCTTTGTTGAAGATGCAAAAGAGTTGGTCGCCGGCTTTGGCGGTGCAACCGGTGAAATTAAAGATGTCGCGACAACGGCCTTAGTTGGTAAGTTACTTAAAAATGCCGATAGCAATCCAGAATTAATGAACATGATTAGCTCTGCACTAGGTGGTAAAAAGTAACACCGGTCTCTTTCAATTAAACACAGGTATGCCCACTTAAAGCGTATACCTGCTGTTTACCTGCCATATCTTCGCCAGGGAGTATAATAAAACCATGTCGGAACACGACTCGCTTGATAATGCTGTAACACAAGGCGGTGCATACGAAGTAATATGCGCACGCTTAAATGAACAAGCCACTCAATTAAAACAACAAGTTGAAGCGCTTAACCAAGCTCGAATTGATGAATTTGGCCAAGCGCCGCTTGAAGTTGTGAGCCGCGTGCGTGCTCGCACTGAAAACAACTGTGTTGCGCGCGATATCGTCCGCGTTGGCGATGTTTTACTCTTTGGTTACAACGTATTTATTGGCTTAAAAAAAGAAACTCAAGTCAGTGATGTATTCAGTTTATATACCTTATCGAATGACAATTCGAGTTTTGAAATAACCGAAGTCGCGCAAGCGGGGACTTTTTTAGATGACCCCGTCTTTAAAAAAGATTTTAATGAGCTTTATGTATATTACAAAAATTCAAAACTGATCCAACTGCAGGTTCAAAATGAACGCCTGTTTGCTATTTTTCAAATTGGTCGCCAAATTACTGATACCCGTGTTTTTCAATGGCAAATCAATAAAGATGGTAGCGCAACGTATATCGACAATCGTGGCGAACGCATTTTAAAAAAAGCCAATACCCACGATTTTGAATGGCAAAGTGTATCGCGCGAAGATCATGTTTCGGGTCAGTATCCGCATGTTAGCGTGCTCGATAAAGTCTTTGTCGAAACCATTAATGGTGATTTAACCATTAAGGTTGAAAATAATACCCAAGAAGGCGAGGGGATTTATAGCGAACCCGTCGATGATAAAAATCAAAGCTTAGCCGATGCCGATATTCAATTTGCTGAAGTCGGCAGCCTTGTTTTACTTAAAATACAGCCATACCGTGAAAAACAGCATCGGTATTTTGTATTTAATACCCGCAATAACCAAGTTGATCGCATTGATGCAATTGGCTCAGCGTGCATTTCATTACCCGAAGACCACGGTATTATTTTTCCTGGCGGTTACTATTTGCAAAATGGCGAAACCAAATCGTTTCCCGATCAAATTGAAGGTTTAGTTTTTAAACGTGCGATTCGTTCACCTAATGGTGAAGATGTTCTGTTTGTTTTTTATGAGCCCGAAGAAGGGCTTGTTGGTTTATTCTCGTATAACCTCATTCGCAAAGGTTTACAAAATCCGATTTACGGCCACGGCTATTGTTTATATGAAGATGGTCAGGCACTGGTTTTTAGTGCCGAAGAAGAGCCGACTCGCGTGCATCCGATGCAGGTGTGGCAAACGCCTTATTTCAGTCAAGAGTTTTCAGCTAAGCAACCCACACAAGATACCTTTTACAGTCGTATTGGTAACCGAGAATTAGTGCGTGGCATCTCTGAACTTAACAGTTTATATCGCATGATTTTTGACCCTAAGCCAAGTCGTAATTTATACGAAGATTTGATTAGCCAAAGCAAAACACTCTTTGATGCGTTTTATTGGTTAGCAGAGGGTGATGTTGCAGCTATTGGCGAAACGGTCAAAATGATCAGCAGCAATGCGGATTTAGTGATTGATGAATTTATTAAAGTTGAGCAAATTCGTCACCAAGCTGAAAAAGTGTTAGCCGAAGCCGAAGCCGACCAGAAAAAAATAATGCAGTCGGTGCGCATACCTGATTGGCAGTTACCTCGTGAATTTGTTGATTGCTTGGGTCGTTTACGCAAGCAGCGTGGTCATTTAATTAGTTTAAAAGCGCAACGTTACATTGATTTAGCGCGTTTAACAGAATTAGATGAAGAAGCCGCCGAAACCTTTGAGCAAGTTAGCCAAGCAACGGTGACTTTTTTAGCGAGTGATACCGCGTTATCGCCTTACCATGAGCAAATAAACACGTTAAAACAACAAATTGATGACGTTGAATTAGTTGTTGAATTAACACCGCTCAATGAAGAATTAGACAGCCTATCAATCGGCCTTGATTTATTAACAGAAGTGCTTAATGGTCTAAAAGTTGAAGATGCGACCGTACGTACTCAATTATTAGATGATATATCTGAAATATACGCCAAGCTTAATCAAGTAAAAGCCCAAGGCCGACAAAAACAAAAATCGCTTGGTTCAGGCGAAGCGGTCGCTGAGTTTGCTGCACAGTTTAGATTATTCTCGCAAAGCATTACCAGTGCGTTAGCGATTGCCGATTCTCCTGAAAAAGCGGATGAACAGCTATCTCGATTATTAATTCAACTTGAAGAGCTTGAATCTAAATTCAGTGAATATGACGAATTTTTATCGGATATTTTAGCCAAGCGCGAAGAGTTACAAGATGCATTCGAAAACCGTAAGCAAAGCTTAGTTGAAGAGCAACAACGTCGAGCGCAAAATTTAGCCAGTGCCGCCGCGCGAATTATTTCTGGCGTTGAACGTCGGGCAACCAGCTTTAGCGATGTTGACCAACTCAATACTTATTTTGCCTCCGATGCGATGGTGCTTAAATTAGCTGATTTAGCGCAGCAATTACGAGACTTAGCAGATCCTATAAAAGCAGATGATATTGATGCTCAGTTAAAGGCTGCTAAAGAACAAGCTATTCGTAGTTTGCGTGACAAACAAGATATTTTTGAAGATGGCGGTGCCATTATCAAATTGGGTAAACACAAATTTAGTGTTAACACTCAAGGGTTAGATTTAACGCTATTGCCACGCGACGATGGCATGTATAAACACCTTACCGGAACCGATTACTTTGAAAGAATAGAGCATGAAGAGCTGTCGACCTTATCGCCTTATTGGCAGCAAAATTTAGTCTCTGAAAATAGCGCAGTCGCCAGAAGTGAATATTTAGCCTATAGCGTATTACAACATGCTGAAAACCAAACCGAAGGTTTAAGTTTAACCGCGTTATACGAAAGCATTGAAACACCTGATTATTTATTAACCGCTATTCGCAAATACATGACACCGCGTTATCAAGAAGGATACGAAAAAGGTATTCACGATGTAGACGCAAGTTTAATTTTGCAAGCCTTGCTGCCTATTCATCAGCAAGCCGGTTTGTTACGTTATTCTGCGGCTGCTCGTTCAATAGCCAGTTTGTTTTGGCAAAACTCACCACTTGCTAAGCAAAAAATAGCCTTGTGGCAACGTCATGCCCGCAGTGCGCATTTATTAGCGAGCGCACTGAATAGCCGAAAAGGTTTTACCGAGTTACTGGCCGAATTAACACAAGCGTTACAACAGTTTGTAACGGATGCTGATTTACCTTTTAATTCGAATTTAATCGCCAACGCGGCAGATTATTTAAGTTTGGTGCTAGCAGCACCCGAGTTACAATTTGTTAATAGCCAATTAGCCCAGCAATTGGCACAAGATTTACTCGATTATTTAGACAGCATTGGTCATCTTAATGATTACAAAGATGCGATCGCACGTTTTACCCACTTAAGTGATACAGCGCATTATCAACCCGGTCAAACACTATTAGGCTTAGCTGAACAGTGGGGTTTATGCACATCATGGTTAGACGCCTTTATTGAGTTTAAACTTAAGCAAACACACGAAGACAATACGATTTACCAGCAAGCTAGTCATTACATTACCGAAGCGGCCACCTTATTGTTATGTGAAGATTTACCGCGCAGTGTGGCAACGGTGCAGTTAGATACGCAAATTAGCGGTTTACTGAGCGACCATTCACGCATTAAAGAAGGCTCGTTAGCGCTGTCGCTGGACGAATTTAACACGCGCCTCGCAACATTTAATAACACCAGTGTGCCGGCGTTTAAACGCTACCATGCTTTGCGTAATCAATTAATGCACGATTACCGTAGTCAGCTACAACTTGAATCATTTAAAGCGAATCCGCTCAGTTCATTTGTTCGTAACCGATTAATAAACGAGGTTTATTTACAAATTATTGGTGACAATTTAGCTAAGCAAATGGGCACAGTAGGTGATGATAAACGTACCGACTTAATGGGGTTATTGTTATTAATCTCACCCCCAGGTTACGGTAAAACCACCTTAATGGAATACGTGGCTAATCGACTCGGCTTAGTGTTTATGAAAATAAACTGCCCGTCTTTAGGTCACGACGTTACATCGCTTGATCCGCAGCAAGCACCCAATGCAACCGCGCAGCAAGAACTTGAAAAAATCAATTTAGGTTTTGAAATGGGTAGTAATGTGATGTTGTATTTAGATGATATACAGCATACGCATCCGGAGTTTTTACAAAAATTTATCGCCTTGTGTGATGGCACGCGTCGAATAGAAGGTGTATGGCAAGGCAAAACGAAAACCTATGACATGCGCGGTAAAAAGTTTTGCGTGGTGATGTCGGGTAACCCTTATACCGAATCGGGCGATGTGTTTAAAGTGCCGGATATGTTGGCTAACCGTGCCGATATTTATAATTTAGGTGACGTATTAGGCGGTAAAGAAGAGCAATTTGCATTAAGCTATATCGAAAACAGTTTAACGTCGAACCCTGTTCTTGCCCCGTTAGCTTTACGTGATATGCAAGATTTATATCGTTTTGTTGAGCTTGCCAACGGCGGCGAAGTGGCTAGCACTGATTTTTCGTATGACTACAGCGCAGCCGAACGTAACGAAATAATACAAGTGTTGCAGCATTTATTTGAGATCCAAAAAGTGATCTTAAAAGTGAATCTGCAATACATTGCTTCAGCTGCCACCGCGGAAGATTATCGCACCGAGCCACCTTTTAAATTACAAGGCTCGTACCGCAACATGAATAAAATGGCCGAAAAAGTATCATCGGTTATGGATAAAGCCGAGCTCATGCGGTTAATCGGTGATCATTATGTTGGTGAAGCGCAAACCTTAACCTCTGGTGCAGAAGAAAACTTGCTTAAATTGGCGCAATTACGCGGTGCATTAAACGAAGAGCAAAACGAACGTTGGCAGCATATTTGTAGTCAATACAAGCGTAAACAAGCCATGGGTGACGAGAGTGATCCGAGCCAACAAATGGCGAACCAACTCACTTTAGTTGCGCAAACATTAGGTGATATTCAGCAAGGCTTAACACAAAGCCAATCACAACAATTGATTGATCCGATTAATGACATTGGCAAGGCCATGCGTGCTTTAGGTCGAGCTTGGGCAGGTACAAATGGCGCTAAAGATTAACGCCGTTTTAAGCTTATGCTGATCGAAGCGTGATCAAAGTGTGAGCAACAGATAAAAAGCGAGCTGCGGCTCGTTTTTTATATTTAACGCAAGAGGTGTCTAAAATGTTTATTGTATCGTTAACGTATAACGTAGATTTAAGCGAAGTTGATCAGCATATCAGCGATCATATTGCTTACCTTGAAAAATATTACGCACAAGGAAAGTTTATTGTGTCGGGCCGAAAAGCGCCTCGAACGGGCGGGATTATTTTGGTAAATGCAGTGAATAGGCAAGAAGTTGAAAGTATTATTCAGCAAGATCCATTTTATCAAGCGGAACTTGCTGATTATGCTATCACCGAGTTTGTACCCACCATGGCAGCGCCTGACTTTGTTAAGTTAAAGCACTTAGGCTAGTTTTTGCTTTTTAATGGCATTTATCTAATGTTTGATGCGTTGTTAAACAAAGCATCAAACATGCTTATTACTCGTCGCGAGTTAACACTTCTAATAATTCAATTTCGAAGGTCAAATCAGAATTAGCCGGAATAGCATTACCCATCGCACGCTCACCATAAGCAAGTTCAGATGGCACTTCTAATTTACGTTTACCGCCCACTTTCATGCCAACAATACCTTGATCCCAGCCTTTAATCACCCGGCCTGTGCCAATCACACATTGAAACGGTTTACCTCGATCATATGAAGAATCGAATTGCGTGCCATCTTGCAACTGGCCGCGATAATGTGTTGTGATCAATGCGCCTTTTACTGCTTCTTTACCTTCACCAACCACTAAGTCGGTTATTTTTAATTCAGTCATCATATTTATCTCTTTTTATCTAATTCCGGTATTTTAACGTGTGTTTAGCGCTTTTTCAGGTTTTTGTTAGATTGACGGCGGTACTTAATGAGCCAAAGAATCATCAGAAAAATAAGCTAAGGCAAAATCAATAAAGCACCTGACCTTAGACGACATATGTTTGCGGCTTGGGTAAACCAAATACATATTGACCTGCCGATACGGTAAGTCACTAAATATTTCAACGAGTTCACCGGTTTCTAGGTGTTGGCCTAAATTAAAGTCAGGCATACGAATAATACCTTGCGAAGCTAAGCATAACGATAGTTGCATTTGAGGACTATTAGTAATAACACGACTTTTCAGTTCGATTAGCTGCTCGTTACCTGCTTTATCAATGAAGTTCCAAATATTAGGTGATTTTAAATAACGATAACTGAGTACGGTGTGGTTTACTAAATCTTCCGGTTTTTGCGGCATTCCGTGGCGTTTAATGTAGTCAGGTGTTGCAACCGTTAATACGCGAGAGTTTAAAAATTGCCGACTGATTAAACTTGAATCGTTAAGTAATTCAGTGCCCCTGATCACTAAATCAAATCCTTCGGCGATAATATCGACTTTGCGGTCGTCTAAATCGAGATCTAACGTAATATCAGGGTATTGAGCTAAAAACTGCGCTATAACAGGCTGCAAATGCGATAAGCCAAAACTCACTGGGCAGCTAATACGCAATTTTCCTTTTGGGTTTTGTTGTGCGCCCGAAATCAAGCGTTCAGCTTGTTCTGCATCATAAATAATTTGTTGGCATTGCTGAAAATATAATTCACCTTCGGCGGTTAAGCTTAATGATCGAGTGGTGCGATTTAATAAACGCAAACCTAAACGAGCTTCTAGTTTGGCGATTTCTTTACTGATGTAAGACGTTGAATGCTGAGTGTTATCTGCGGCTTTAGTAAAACTGCCACCGTTAACCACTTCAACAAAAATGATCATGCCTTCAAATAATTGGGTATTTAAGCGCATTTTTAAAACCTAACGATGTTTGTTTATTATGCTTCATATGGAAACAATCATTACACAAATGAGCTATTAATGCTTAACCGTTTTTAATTTATAGTGAGTTCATCAAGTTAAATACTGACATTTAGGAATAATCATGATGAAAATTGTCGCTTTTGCCGCAAGTAACAGTAAACAGTCTATCAATAAACAATTAGCGCGTTACACGGCTAATTTAGTACCCAATGCACAAGTTAATGTGCTTGATTTAAATGATTACGAAATGCCTATTTATAGCAGTGATCGCGAAACTGAATCGGGCATTCCAGCTCAAGCTGTCGATTTTTTTAACACACTAGGTGAAGCTGACGCGATTGTTATTTCGTTTGCAGAGCACAACGGCACTTATACCGCGGCTTATAAAAACTTATTCGATTGGACTTCGCGTCACGAGCGCAACTTTTTTCAAAACAAGCCCGTGATAATGTTAGCGACATCACCGGGGCCGGGTGGTGCGGTTAATGTATTAAAAACGGCAACCACGTCATTACCCTATTTTGGAGGCGTGTTGAAAGGCGAGTTATCGGTGCCGAGCTATTATGATAATGTTGATGCACAAACACACGCGGTAACCAATGCCGATATTAATGCGCAATTACATGCTTTAGTCGAACAATTAAGCCGTTAAACGCATCACGTTTGAAGTGCATTAAAAGCTCGCTAATTTTTAAACTTAGCGAGTTTTTCTAATGCCGCATTATTACCATCCGCTAGCTGCTCGAAATGCTCTATTATAGTCAAAGCGATCGGGTTTTAGGGGCAGGTTTCTCGTTCCAGACGAAACCGAAGTACTTACATCCATGTAAGCAAAGCCGTCAAGCTTCGAGACGCCATGAGCATATGCTCTACTATGTGATTGGGGCGAGTAAGCGCTGACAATGAACCATAAAACTTGAGTGAGAAGACTATAGTTCTAACAGTTTAGGGTTTGATATATCTTGATGAAAATCGATATTACGTTGAATATTTTTTAATAGTTTGTCTAACGTAGCCGCTATAAATTCATCTCTATTACCGGCTTGTTCAACATTGTTTAACATTGTTTAACTTCTTAAACACATGGTTTTTAACTCGGCCTCTCTTTTAACGCATAAATAAGCTTTTTTGAGTTAAAAACCGTATTTTATTAACTCAACTTACCATTATTCAAATTCGTAATATTCAACAAAATTAAATGTTATTAACTTGTTACTTAATTTAACGTACTATTGCGCGCTCAATATATTTCTAAATTAAGGAACAATATGAATATTAAAGGTTTACTGTCGCTTGGTAACTTCTCAAAAGGCATTCCATTATTATTGGCGGTGATTGCCATCTTTAACTCTTATTACATTGTAATAGAAGGGCATGTGGGTATTGTTAAACGCTTTGGCGAAGCCAAACACCAAGAAAACCCCGGCTTACATTTTAAATTACCGTTTATCGAAACCGTTGAACTAATTGAAGTGAGAACCCGCAAAAATGCAGAAAAAATGGCATCAAGCACCAAAGAGCAAATGCCGGTAACTATTGAAGTGTCGGTTAACTGGACCGTGAATAAAGAAGCCGCGATGGACTTATTTAAGCGTTACGGCGGTTTAAATCAGTTTGAACAGCGCATTTTAGACCCGCGTTTTCGTTCAGCCACTAAAGACACTATTCCACAGTTTGAAGCAGAACAGCTTATTCAAGATCGTGCTTCAGCTATTCAAGGTATTGAGCGTCGTTTAACTGAAGAAATGGCTGGCTTTCCGGTTGTTGTTGATAACATTCAAATCGAAAATATTGTGTTACCTCAAAAATACATTAACTCGATTGAAATCAAACAAACCGAGAAAAACTTAGCCGCCGCAGAAGAGCACAAATTAGAACGCCAACGCTTAGAAGCGTTACGTGCGGTAAACACCGCTGATGCTAAAGCCAAAGGTATTTTGAAAATAGCCGAAGCCGAAGCGCAATCTATTTTATTACGCGGTAAAGCCGAAGCTGAAGCCATTGAAGCAAAAGGTAAATCACTTAAAGATAACCCATTAATTGTAAAATTAACCGAAGCGCAAGCATGGGATGGCAAATTACCAACCACTATGATGGGTGATGGCGTTATGCCGATTATGGATATGCGTGAAAGCAAAAAATAAAGCGCATTTAAATACCCTCAATTTTTGCGTATCAGTATAAAAATTAAAGCCCTGTGTTCTTTTGTTCGCAGGTTTTTTTTTGTGTTTGATGCTTGAAGGTATTTGATATTTGATATTTGATATTTGGCATTAGGTTAGTGCTAAATAAAATAACCTCAACTCGCATTAAAAGCCGCCTTTTCACATTTCCTTCACGCCAATTTGTCAGAGCCTTGCACTGCGTACTTCACAATAGCGCCAGTATTTAACCAACAAGGACAGCACAATGAGACTCACTACACTATCAATCGCCGTTGTTTTAGGTATGAGTAACGCGGCGGGCAATTATGCTTTAGCGCAAAATCAAATCAAAAAAGTGAATACAGATTCATCTAAAGCTGAATTAGAAACCGAAACTATTGAAGTGGTGGCCACCAAACCCCAAGGTATTTTGGTTTCGTCTAAGCAAATCGTCAACATGCCGGGGGGCTTTGGTGATCCACTCAAAGCCATTGATGCTTTACCTGGTGTGGTATTAGCCACACCATCAAGTGGTGGGCCGGTAGCCCAACCGGCGATCAGAGGCAGCTCGCCAATGGATAATCAATACTTTAGTGATTTTTTACCCATAGGTTATGTATTTCACCAAGACAGCTTAAGCACCTTCAACCCCGAGCTAATATCGGGCTTTGAGCTTAAAACGGCGGGTTGGTCAGGGCAATACAATGATGCAATTGGCGGTGTTATTGCCACTGAACTGCGTGATCCGTCTTTTGAAAAGGCGCAAGCCGTGCTTGATTTAAGCATGATACGCTCGGGCTTGTTGGTTGAATCGCCTATTACCGATGATCTGGCGTTTTATCTTTCGTATCGTGAATCACTTATTCACAATTTTGTTGACGACATGGTTGAAGACGAAGACTTTACGTTTTCACAACCGCCGCGTAATCACGATTTTCAAGCCAAAATGGTATGGGACGCCAACCCAAACAACGCTTTTAAATTGGTTGCGACAGGGGCCAAAGACAAAGTGCGCCAAGCGTTTAAACCGGGTGCTAGTTCGGTTGCCCGTAATCCTGATTTAGCGAGTGGAGAAGGTTATACAAGCAATTACAATAACGTGGGATTAATTTGGTTAAACTCGTCGGGCCTAGGCGAAACCACCGCCGCCATAAACTACCTAACCACCCAATTAAAGGTGAGTGAGGGCATTGCCGAGCAAAGTGAATCTACTGTAGATGAGCTAATGCTAAAAAGCGTAACGCAAACTAGCTTAAGCGATCATTCCTTAACGTGGGGAGCCGAAATAAAGCAGCAAAACATCAGCTTAAATAATACCAGCCGTTTGCAAGCCTGTAATCGCGAATTCGAAAACTGCTTGCCAAGTGGTTTTAGCCCGATTGTAAATGACAATACCGAGGTTGATGTTAACTTTGCATCCGTGTTTAGTGATTTAGCCATACAACAAACTGAGCGCTGGCAAACTACCTTAGGTGCGGCATTAAGTTATAACGATTATACCAGCGAAACTTTTTTAGAGCCGCGTTTGTCGGCCCAATATCAGGTTAATAGCCATAGCCGCATTGGTTTGTCATTGGGGCAATATCACCAATGGTTTCGTAACTTAAATTATTTAAGCACCACATTTGGCAACCCTGATTTAAAACAAAGCACGGCTAATATGATCGGTGCAAGTTTTGAGCAAACCTTAACTAATGCATGGCAATGGAAAATCGACGTTTATTACAAGCAACTCGATAAGCTTATTATGGCCAACCCTGCGAGCCAACAAACCGAACTAAACCCAAATGAAATAAGCCTTGAACCGCAATTTGTTAACCAAGGTGAGGGCACTGCTTGGGGCGCCGAGTTAATGATAAACAAATCGCTGCAAGACAACTGGTATGGTTGGTTTACATTGGCCTATGCAAACACCGAGCGCAAAAACAAAATGACAGGCGAAAAATTTGAATACGAATTCGATTTACCCATTATTGCCAACCTCGTGGCTAAATATCAAATTAACGATAAATGGCATATTGGCGTAAAATGGGCGTATCAAAGTGGCCGTCGTTACACCGAGGTTTTATCGGCTCAACCGGTTTATCCCACCGAAAATGGCGAGCCCGATACCACACAAGCCCCTTTATTTTATCAACCAATGTACGGTACATTTAACGACCAGCGCCGAGAAGCCGGTCATCGAATGGATATACGAGTTGATTACCATACACATATCGCCAACCATGCGGTTAACGTGTATTTAGATGTGTTAAATGTGTATGGCAACCAACGCATACAAGAAGATGAATGGAACGCCGATTACACCGAAAAAACACCGGATTATGAATTTCCAGATGAAATGTTTCCGGGTATTGGCGTATCTGTTCGTTTCTAAATAAGTCGTTTCTAAATAAGTCGTTTTTAAGTCAATTGTTTTTAAGCAAGTCGTTTAAGCATGTTTATTTAAGCCCTGCGTTTTAAATGGTACGTTTTTAAATACGCTTATAAAAAATAAAGGAGTAATGGGGTGGCAACAATATTAGTGGTTGAAGATCAACGCGACATTGCCGAAAGCATAGGCGACTTTTTAGCCTTGCACGGCTTTATGGTTGATTTTGCCGCCGACGGATTAACGGCATCAAACTTAGCCAGTCAACAAACTTATGATCTATACATATTCGATATTGGTTTACCGGGTATGGATGGCTTATCGCTGTGTCAGTTATTGCGCAAAAATCCGGTTAATACCACCCCCGTTTTATTTTTAACCGCGCGCGATCGGTTAGAAGACAAACTCGCAGGGTTTGATGCTGGTGGCGATGATTATCTCGTTAAGCCTTTTCAGCTCGCCGAGCTGCTTGCGCGCGTTAAAGCGTTAATTAAGCGTTGCAATAACCAACAGCAAGCAATCATTCAAATCGAAGACCTCATTATTAACACCCGCCAATGCGAAGTGACACGCCAAGGCCAAACCATTACGCTATCGCCGATGGGGTATCAGCTATTGCTGGTGTTAGCGCAAGCCTCGCCTAATGTGGTGAGCAGGCAACGGCTCGAATCTGAAATATGGCAAGACACCGCCCCCGACAGCGACGCCCTGCGCAGCCATTTATACAGCCTGCGCCAAAAAATAGATAAACCCTTTGCCGTGCCCTTACTGCATACCCTAGCCAAACGTGGATTCAAATTATGCAAATAACGCGCTATTTAAAAAGTTTACGGGTGCGCATTGTATTAGCGTTTACCACCTTAGCGTGTGTGAGTGCAATGGGCTACTCGGCGTTTGCGTGGTTTATTTACGATGTAACTGACGATCGGCTTTTTAACTGGTACGCACTCGAAATCACCAAACATGCGGTTAAAACCCAACAAATACCGGCTAACACCGTTAACTCGGTGAGTTTTGTGGGCAACGAGCAACATTTGCTCAAGTATTTGCAGCAGCATTATCAAATTGCGTTGGCGGATGAACTATCAACCGCCAAACAAACACTCGCGCAGCTATCTAACTTATCGCACATTACCGAATACCCCGAGGGCTATAAAGTGATAGATATCGAAGGCAGCTCGCAAGAACCGGCTTTACAAGTGGTCGCCGTGCCTTGGCAAAACCAAACGTTATATTCGATTTATGATGTGAGTGGATTTGCGCAAGCGAGCGACCCGAGCTCGCTCAATGCCGATAAATTTGTGCTGATCATCTTGATCCCCTTAGCCATACTGGTAACCCTGTTGGCTATTTTGCTGAGCCTATTTTTAACCCGCAGCGTATTAAAACCATTAACGCAATTAGCCGCTCAAGTCGAAAACGTGCAACCCGAACATTTACCACGTCAGTTTACTGGTTCGTTTTTTCCGGACGAGGTAGGCACTTTAGCGCAAACACTCAGCACGCTATTAACACGGATAGATGATTATGTTGAGAGTGAAAAACGCTTTACCCGCGAAGTGAGTCACGAGCTGCGCACCCCCACCACCAGCTTAACCATGGCGCTTGATTTATTGCAAAACACCGAGCTAGACGCCAATCAACGTAAATTGATTGGCCGCATGCAACGCGCCAATACCGAAATGACCCAGCTCATTAATACTTTTTTGCAATTAGCTAAAAACACCGCAACCGGGCACACGCACGAAGCTATTAACGAAGCCATTAACGTAGCTGCGCAAACCGATTTAGTTATCGATAAGCTCAGTTACTTATTCAGCTACAAACCCATAAAAATCATGAATAACGTGCCCGCTCACATCACTTGCCACACCAACCAAGCCCTATTCGAGATTGTATTAAGCAACTTGTTGCGCAATGCGTTTCAATATACTCATCAAGGCCATGTGTGTATTGAATGCAATAACAAGGCGTTAACCATTAGCGACACCGGTTTTGGTATTCCACAAAATGAACTGTCTAACATTAACCAAGCGTTTTATAGCTTACAGCCCGACGGCGTGGGTTTAGGCATGTCGATAGTGCAACGCATCACGTGGCAACTCGGTTGGCAATTAACGGTTGCAAGCCAAAGCGGAGAGGGCACCCAAGTTACACTTGTGTTTAACTAACCACGATAGTTAAACACAAAGACAATGCTGAATATTTATCTCAAGTGTCTGTTCTACGAACCATTGTGGATGTAATTATTATTTTAGTTTTTAAACTATAGTGCGATAATGATTTTAAGTAGTAATTATTAAAGAAACCAGAATGGAATCGTCCTTTAAAAAAAATGTTAATGAATGTCAGCAAAATTCAACTAAAGTAGATGTGGAGTTAGAGAAAGCATCCTCCGAAGAAGAAATATCTTCTACACCGGAGTTAACTCAATTAGAGCTTATTGCTCAATGGCGTCTTAATCTTCAGCAACTATTAAAAGATCTTGGCTTCTCTATTTCTGAAAATAACTGTGCTGATGAAATAAACGGCTTTACACCTGATATCAATGAGAAGTTAGAGTATTTAACTAAAACTGATAATTTGCTTCTGGAGCATGATGACTTTGCACTATCTGAGGCCGGTTTTGAGAAATACCAGTCGGCTAACTTAACTCTTGTGAGTTACTTGACTCAACTGCACCAAGAAAAAAAATCTAAAGACGAAGAGGATAAAAACGTGAAATTTTATTTCTTTTCTAGAAACAAACATATTAAGCAGCAAGAAAAAACTATTCCTTGGGTATTTACCTTCTGCCATTTCCTACTGCTTATTTTTGCAACGTTAGTGCTCGTTATTGGTGGTGTTGTAGTTGCAGTGTTAAGCCAAATGAACGGCATCGTACTGTTATTATTGGCTGCAATCTTATGGACTACTTTTGGCATAGTAAAAACAAAAATTAGAAGTTATAAAGTAAGTGCAACAACTCCTATTCGATTTACAACGAGTCTCTTCAGTATTTGTTCATTAACAACCTTACTTTATGCAGTGACACTTATTGCGATTCCTGCTTTTATAGCTTGGGAATTTAAGCCAATTTGGCGTGACGATGTGTTAATTATTGGCTTGTGTATTTTCACTTTTATTATGTTCGGTCACTCTGCAGAAGCTCCACCAGAAGCTCCACCAGAAGCTCCACCAGAAGAAACAGCTAATTTATCAAACGTTGAGGCCATAAAGTAATGTTTCGTTTCATAATTGTTTTAATACTGTGCTTTTATAGTTTATCTGCCACTGCAGTAGGTATTGATATTGACAAAGCATGTGAAGAGCGAGATGAGCAGGAAAATGCATTGCTCAGTAAAATGTCAACGTCAATAACCGAAGCCTTTCTTGCTGGGCAGTGTATTGGTTATCAAAATACTTATTATAAAAGCACTTATAAGGCACAGGCTTTCAAAGAGTTATCTAGAGCTTGCTCTGAATTTGTTGAGCAAAAAGAAGCACTTCTCCCGCTTAATATGAGTACTACGTTAAAGGAAGCTATGCTTGCAGGAATGTGTACCGGTGCCATATATAAGGTGGCGTATAATTGTGGTGTAGGTGAGCAGTATATTCAATACCTAGTTATTGCCAGGGGTATGAATAATATGAATGAGACTGAAGCTTTAGCTTATATATCAGCAGCATTGAATTGCCATTAAGGGACTATAATGGCTAAAAAAGGTAATAGTATTGCTGCAATTGCATCAAGAGCGTTAGGAATTGAACAAAGATTTTTACCGGAACGTTTACGTAATAGACTAAATTATTATGTTAAAGATGAAAGCTTAAAAGAACAGCTTTTAGACGAAGCTGATTTATATTCTGAAGCTGATAAGTACACATCTCGTCCTATTCGAGCCGGCAATAAAAACTTTATCCGAAATTTAATCATTCTTGATACTTTGTTTGAGGATAAAAAACTCGTAACAAACTGGTTAAATGGGGCGGAGATCCCTCAAGATAAGCTAGAAAAACACTTTGCTGAATGGCGTGCTAAAAAAATGCTTTATCAGGCATTAGAGTCTCGGTTGCCTGAATTAGGTGAATTTTTATCTAAAGGCAATATTGACTGGGTAAAAGATGAAATACCTTACCCTTTTAGTGCTGGAGAGTTTACCTCTGTTGAATTAATTGCCAACGTTATTACTGCAGATAATACCCCTTCACCTTACGATAGCGCGATTAAGGCGGTTATAAATAATCAATTTGGTGAGCTAGGTCAGATCTTAGATCAGGCTTCTGCTGAATTTGTTAATGGTGACGGACAGTGGTTAAACCTTCTTTATCAAGCTAAACGCAAAGAATACGAAGAATTCAACGAGCTCTTAAATAAATATTAATTTTTTTCATTAAACCCTTTTTTGTGAAATTCACAGTTTGATACTTGCTCCTGAAGTCATCGCATAGTGCGGTGATGAACAGGAGCTCAATATGTATCATTTAATTTTGCTTTGTTTACTTAATGCTAAGCACTTAAGTCCCGCAGATAAAGCAATAAAATATCAATTAATGTCCCAATTTCTCTCGGCTAATAAAATGGTTACGGGAAAGCATGATGCTTAAGTCTATAGAAAAGTTGCTTATTAGCTTAGACGCGCCTTCTGATAAAAATGGCTACAGTGCCTGCTCAAGTAAAATCCTCCCTAACTCAGTGCTAACAAAAAGCTCAGAAGTGCTTGGTCAATTACAGTCAGGCAGGCACCCCCAATCTTTCGGAGCAAAAAAAATCCGGTGTTTACCAAACCTTTATCGTATGCGTCTTAGCCATAGCTATCGAATGTTAATAGGGGTTAAAGGTGAATGTTGGACCGCCTTAGGTATCTATATTCGCCAGCATTTTACGACATTATTAAATCGACGAAGGCGTTAGTCATGTGACTTCGTGATTTTCAATTTAACAATATTAAGGAAAACAAAATGAGTAAAAATATTAAACCTAAAGACAATGCAGCTAATCAACAAAACGCTAATAAAGGGACTTCAGGTACTAATCGTCAATACGATCAGGCTCAAGGTAACCGTAGCAAGCAAATTCAGCAGCAAAAAAAGTAACAACCATAACCATTAACTAATAGAAAAAGTGCTCATAAGAATTGTGAGCACTTAATTTTTTAAAGCTATAGATAACTTGAAGCATAATAAAAAGGCAATCGAAATGAGTTTACAAGCAAGGATTAAAAACATTGTAGAGCATATATCAACAGGTATGCATGAACGAGAAGATATTATATCAATATCATTGTTAGGGGCGCTATCAAATCAAAACACTTTTCTATTTGGCTCTCCAGGTACGGCCAAAAGCTTAATATCTCGTCGTATTGCTTGTGCTTTTAAAGAACCAGCATACTTTGAATATTTAATGAACCGTTTTAGTACACCCGAAGAGTTGTTTGGACCCGTTTCTATTAAAGCGCTTAAAGAAGATAAATATACGAGAAAAACTAGTAACTACTTACCCAAAGCTGAGTTTGCTTTTTTAGATGAAATATGGAAATCGAGTCCAGCTATTTTAAATTCCTTATTAACAATGATTAATGAGAAAACGTTTAAGAATGGTGACGTGATTGAAAATACACCATTGAAAGCATTAATTGTGGCATCTAATGAAACCCCTGAAGGCAATCAGGGCTTAGATGCATTATATGATCGTTTTATCATCCGTTTAATGGTTGCGCCAATTGCACGTAAAGATAATTTCGAGAATTTAATAAACGGTAAACCCACTCAAGCCAATATAAAGCTGCCGAGTAAAATTGCGGTGTCTCAAAATGAGTGGAATAGCTGGCGTAAGAAGATAGATACTGTTTGCCTATCTAAAGAAACATTACTGATTATCCACGCTATTCGTAAATCGCTATCAGAGCAGTTTGAAGAGTTAGGTGTGTATGTTTCTGACAGACGTTGGCAAAAGGCAGCGCAATTACTTAAAGCGTCAGCTTTTTTTAATGACAGAAAAGAAACTAACCATAGTGATGCGTTGCTTTTAAGCCATTGTATTTGGACAACTGCAGATAATCATGAGCCTGTTATTAAAATTGTCCATGATGCTATTAAAGCCGTTGGTTTTACTTCAGATATTAGTCTAGAGGAATTAGATAAAGAAAAAGAATCATTAGATAAAGAAATTCACAAGGAGCTTTTTTTTAGAAATGATGTTTATAAAACAGAAAAAATAGGCAATAAAAAATATTTTAAAGCTATTTTAGAGTTTAAGCACAAACACCATAGAACAATAAATACTGAAAAAGAAATTGTATTTTTACCTTATTCCAACTTAAAGACTACAGATACGTTTTTCCCACTTGATAATAATTTAAATGAGCTTTCTCATTTTGACTGTACATTTAATGGGCAAGGATCCTGCAAAATTGAAAACCTTAAGACGTATAATTATGCTTATGAAGATACAGTAACCTTCACGCCTACTATCTTATTTCATAAAGGTGATAAAAAAGACGATATTAATACTCGGCTTATAGACTCTTTAAACGGCTCGGTAATTGAAATAAGAAAAAAATTAATGGTCTTATTAAAAAATTGCCAAGATAAAAATAACGAATATAAAGCTCAGTTAGCTTCGCCATTTATTAATGAAGAGTTATTAAAAATCCCCTTGGTTGCTATTGAAAACCAGCTAAAAAATATTGAACTTAGCATTAAAGACTGCCAACGTTTAGAGGTTCTTTGTAGTGTGTAATATAAAGCAACAAGCTCAAACAATGATGATACAAATTAAAAATAAGTATCATCATTTTCTTCTAGCGAGTCCTGAAACTAGAGTTAAAGTAGAGGCGCGCCTCTCAAATTGGCAAAGCGATACCAAACGAAGCTTCGATGTTGATTACCCTTACTTTGAGGATGAGGCTATATTTACCACCTCGCTGAATAGCTTAAGTAATATAGAAGTTATTAGAAATGAAATTAATGATTATAAGGCGTTATGTCTCAATTCTGGAAATCAATTTAATAAATTCTGGGAGCAAGAGATTATTAAAATCACTTCTATGAAGAAAACCGTTCCTAATGACAAAGTAGAACGAGACTTACAAAGTACGCATAGTTTACTTCGAAATGAAAGGAGGAAGTTACTAGACAAATTAAGATCTCAATGGGAACTTGAACAGTTAAGAAGGTTGAGAGAAGAGTTTTTAAAAAGTTTATTTGAAAGCCTTGATGCACTTTTAGAGTTATTCCATACGTTAGAGTCTTTAGGGTTAGAACAGGGTGTTTTTTTTGACTTATCTAAAGGAAGTTTGTCCATTGACGATATCGCTCCTATCAAGCGCTGGTTGGAATGTTTAAAAAATGACCAAGGCGTTCAAGACTTATTAGAAATGATGGGGCGAATTAACCAAGTTAAACAAAGTGAGAAAATTGAAATAATACAGAAATCAGTTTCTGAAAGAGTCCCTGTACCTGATATCAACTCTAAAGAAGAGATCATTGGTTTACGGCTAGGCAAGGATATTGAACATGCTTTACCTAGTGAGTTAGCACTAATGGCGGATCCGGATACATCTTTACTATTTGACCTTAAATATATTGAATCAGGACTCATGTGTTTTGATATGAAAGGTACGCAATTTATTGAGAGCAAATACGAAATAGAAGTTGAACAATCAGTAACTGAAAAAGAGACTAAAGGTCCCATGATCATTTGTGTTGATACAAGTGGTTCAATGTATGGTGCACCAGAAACTATTGCAAAAGCAGTTACAATGCTCATGGTAGTGAAAGCAAAACAAGAAAATAGAAACTGTTATCTAATTAACTTTTCAACAAGCATTGAAACACTAGATCTATCAGGTGATTTTGCATTAAAGAACTTAACTAGTTTTTTACAAAAATCATTTCATGGCGGCACTGATGTTGCTCCAGCTATTAGCGAAGGGATTTCAGCTATGGAAACAGATAAGTATAAAAATGCAGATATGTTGATTATTTCCGATTTTGTTATGTCTGGGCTACCGACTAGTCTGTTGGATAAAATTGAAAAACTGAGAGAAGGGGGCAATAAGTTTAACTCCTTAGTTATCGACTCTTGCTTTATGAATCATAGATTAAAAAGTCTATTTGATCATGAGTGGATATACGATCCAGATCATAGCCGAGTAGTTGAGTTATTAAACTTTGAAAATAGAGTAACTAAATTAACGTGTGAGTAATTTGAAAAAATATCGATGACTACACTATTGTATCTCTGTCGTTGGCTCTTGCAGAGAAATAAGTAATAAAGTATCTAACGAAAAATGATATTGCATCACCTTGGCCAACGCGCAAATTAAATCTAAAAGTGGGATGTAAATCCAATTATACCGAGTAAAATGGGAATATAGTCCCATGTTTGGCTTGTTGGAGTTGCTTGGATATTTAAGTTGGACTATATTCCTATTAATGTTTATATAATGGGATTATAGTCCCTTGGGTTGGTAATATGGCTAAGCGCGATTTGCACAATGTACTGTTTCCAAAGCAGCGCAAAATCCTGACTCATTTTGGTGAAGATTTGCTGTTGGCGATGAAACGACGTGGTTTTACTAAAAAGCTGCTGTGTGAACGTACTGGCTTTGATCATAAAACCGTGAACAAAGTTTTCGCAGGTGATCCTGGCGTTGCCATAGGCACTTACTTAAAAGTGATGGCCGTTCTTGGCATGGAGAATAATTTTGCAGAAATGGCTGCCCATGATGAAGTGGGTATCAAGCTGCAAAATATAAAATTGCTAGAAGGTTCAAGATGAGCCGTGAAATCGTTGAAGTCTATGCCGACTGGCAGCCAATTGAAGGAATCGTGTGGGACAGGCAGCATTAAGCCTATAATTTTATTTAACTTTAAGTTAACCACGCTGGCGACTGAATTAATGCAACAAGCTCAAGCCCAACAAACTAAAGCCTAGCAAGGACTTGCTGAAGAGCAAAGGCTTTAACCTTCAATTTACCCGTTTTTTTCCCGCTCATGTGATCTGTCTTTAATGATTTTTGCTGATGTTAAGTGCGTAGTAGCAGATTGATCCTTTTTATTTTATTCTGTGTGCAAAGTTGATAGGTAATTTAAGATGGCATTTAACCGCAAATTTAAGATAAAAGAGAAATAAAAATAGATGAAAATTGGCCGTAATGATTTATGCCCTTGTAGCAGTGGCAAAAAATATAAACGTTGTTGTATGAATTCTATTGCGAGGCAACATGCCGCGGTATTTGATGATATAGCTCAAGTGGTTGCGAGCTCTCCAGGTTTGAATATGGATGCGTTAGATCAGGTTGTTCAACATAAAGTGACAAAGCAAAATATGCAGGGGCTTGATGATTTTTGTGGTTTAACACCCGATCAAATATCTAATTGGTTGTATGCGCCGTTTGATGAGTTAGCCGATGTGGTTATTCGTTGTCCTGATGATTTGTCGGCTAGCCCGGTGATGCGTTATTTAGCGCTTATTTTAGATGAAGCAATGCAGCAAGATGGCGCGTTTAAATTGACCGCTAAAGGTAATTTACCGGCCAAACTCGTGGCTAAGGCGAGCGCTTTATTGCCTGAGTTTGCCGTGGCTGAGTTTAATGCCGATATCAGTATTAGTGAGTTTGCGGGTAGTAATGAAGATAAATTTAATGCGTTGCATTATGCCCGTATATTGGCTGAGCTAGCCGGTATTATTTATCATAAAGCAGGACGTTTTCATGTTAAAAAGTCGGCCCAAGCACAGTATAAAAAAGACGGACTAAATGCTTTTTATGTGCCTATGTTAAAAGCGGCGACGGGTCAATATAACTGGGGATACTTTGATGGTTTTGCCGATGATGTTAATTTGCGACTTTTTTGGGTGTTTATGCTTTGGCGCTTGCAAAAGCATGGTTCGGTTGATCAGTTAGTCGCTGAGGTTTGTGTGGCTTTTCCGGCGTTGGTAGAAGAAGTATCGGCAAGCGAACTTTCATCTAAGCAAGATAATTTAGGCTTTTTGATTGAATCTCGTTTTGTGATGCGTTTTTTAGAGTTTTGGGGATTTGTCACGGTAAATCCAAAACGTTTTGAAAATAATGAGCCTTTACCTATAAACGCGAATATTCAGCCTTTATTGTCGCAAACGTTTAAGTTTGCGTTTTAGGTTTTCTCTTTAGATACGCGCTTTATTTAGATATGTACTTGAGCTAGTACTTTAGATATGGGCTGAGTTGTTCTGGCTTTAAGTACTCATTAAGCGTGTAGCTGATCATCTGTTTATTTGGTTAAATTCACTGGTATTGGTTATTTAATATTTATCTATCTTGGCATGCGAAATGATTTACCCAACGTGGTGGATCATTATTGAGGCACGTCTCTATTTTAAATTTACTTATGGATCCGTGACTAAAGCGCTTTTACCATCTTAGCGGCAAATATTGAGTGAAGTACAAGGGCATCACGATATTGGTGTGTTCTAACGTTGATGAGCCTTGTGTACCTGTTAACTTAAACGTTTTACTGGGTGCGCACTTTCAATGTAGCAAGTGATCACGTATGTCATGGTTTATCTATAGTTACATATCAAAATATACTAGTGATATGCAATAGGTAATCATTCTTGTGTTCGCGGGATTAGGGTGATATGTTTTTGTATATAATTGTTCTTTAGTGATGTATCAAGGCGTATCGAAATGAGCTATGTAACAAAGCCGATATTAGAAGCCCTTCGAGAAGCTCGGGCACGTAAGGGGTTTAGCCAGAGAGAATTAAGTGCTCGTTCGGGTGTACCGCAAAGCCATATTTCGAAAATCGAGTCTGGCGGCGTTGATTTAAGAATGTCCAGTTTGATTGCACTTGCCCGTGTGCTCGACCTAGAGTTATTTGTCGCACCAAAAAAATCTGTACCTGCCATTAAGTCGATCATTCGAAGTAGCCAAGGCTCAAGCAACAACGGTATCAACGATGAAGCTGAGCTAATGTCGCCTGCATATCAGTTAGAGGAAGACGACGATGACTAATCATGTCTCTACGTTAAACGTTTTGCTCTACGGCGAACCCATCGCAACGATCACTAACGTGGGCAATGACAGAACACTATTTGCTTTTATGGATTCGTACATTAATGACGAATCGCGGCCTGTGTTAGGGCTTGGCTTTAAAGATGCGCTAGGCGGCTTGCTGACTCATTTTAAACCTACTCAAACCAAGTTAACTCCGTTTTTCTCCAACCTTTTACCAGAAGAAACGATGCGCTATTACCTGGCAGAGCGTGCCGGTGTTAACCCCGCGCGCGAGTTTTTTCTATTGTGGGTGTTAGGGCAAGATTTAGCTGGCGCGATCACGGTTGAACCTGCTGATGGTGAAGCACTGCCGCCTAATGCGAATCAAGACATTGACGATGAAACGAAAATTGAAGCCCCAATGCGTTTTTCATTGGCGGGTGTGCAGTTGAAGTTTTCAGCTGTGCAACAGGCTAACGGTGGTTTTACCATCCCTGCAACCGGTCAAGGCGGTTCTTGGATTGTGAAATTGCCGTCATCTCGATTTGACGCTGTGCCAGAAAATGAATATTCGATGATGGAACTGGCTCGAATGTTGGGAATGGATGTGCCAGAAACGCGGCTACTCCCTATTAATCAGATTGCTAATATCCCAAATGGCATTGGCAAATTTGGTGACTCTTTTAAAAATGCTCAGGCCTTTGTGATCAATCGTTTTGACCGTGTTGATGGTCAAGCGATACATATTGAGGATTTTGCGCAAGTTTTTGGGGTCTATCCTCAAGATAAATACAAAAAAGCCAGTATGCGGAATATTGCTCAGGTTATCGGCATCGAAGGTCAAGACGAGGACATAGCAGAATTTACGCGCAGGTTGGTGTTCAATACCTTAATTGGTAATGCTGATATGCATTTGAAGAATTGGTCTGTGATTTATAAAGACCAGCGCACCGCATCGATTGCGCCCGCTTATGACTTTGTCTCAACCATTCCTTATATCTTTGATGATAGTGCGTCGTTAAAGGTGAGCCGTAGTAAAAAATTCAGTGATTTCACGCTGGATGAGTTATCACATTTAGCGGCTAAAGCTATGTTGCCAGAAAAATTGGTGTTAGATACTGCCAAGCAAACCGTAGCTGGTTTCCATGAAATCTGGGCGAAAGAAAAAGCACATTTACCGCTTACCAAGTCGATGATTGAAGCAATCGAGACACACTTACGTAGCATACCGCTGCGCTAAAATCAGAACCGACGTGTACAAAAATGCAGAGGGGTCGGTCATATTGCCCCTGTTGCCCCAACTACCCACCATTTTGCTCACCATTTAAACGGCAACGGGTAACGCATATCTGCAAGCCGATTTGGACGGAGGCAATAAAAAAGCCCTGTATTTACAAGGCTCTTTACCAGGAAACACAGGGCGTTTAATACATTCTTGGACGGGTAACTTTCTACCCAGGAACTTATTCGATATTTTGTATTTGCTCGCGCATTTGCTCTATCAGCACTTTTACTTCAACGGCTGCGTTGGTGATGGTGGTATTGATTGATTTTGAGGCTAGGGTGTTTGCTTCGCGGTTAAATTCTTGCATCATAAAATCTAAACGTCGGCCACATGCGCCGCCTTTTTTTAGTATTTTTTTTGTTTCTTTGATATGTGACTCTAAGCGGTCGAGCTCTTCGGCTACATCTATTTTTTGTGCGAGGTAGATGAGTTCTTGTTCTAAGCGGTTTTGATCTATGTCGCTTTGTAATTCAGCTAAACGGGTGGTTAATCGTTCACGTTGCCAAACCATAACGGCTGGCATTTCTGTTTTTACGATTTCAACTTGCTCGGCGATGGTGTCGAGGCGCTGCTCTATCATTTGATATAAATTTTTACCTTCGGCTGCACGTGATTTGATGAAGTCTTTGATGAGCTGATCAAATTGAGTGTTGAGCTCTGCGCGCAGTGTGTCTAGATCTTGGGTTTGAGCTGATACTACACCAGGCCAGCGCAATACATCTATTGGGTTGAGCTGGCTATTGCTGGTTTGCTCGGTTACCCAGTTGGCGCTGTCGATTATTTGTTTGGCGAGTTCTTGGTTTAAACTGAGCTCGCCGGTTTTTCCGCCGTCGTCAGTTAGCTTTAAGCTGCATTCTACTTTGCCGCGTTGTAGGTTTTTTCGTAATTTTTCTCGCAGTACGGGTTCTAAACTTCGCTGTTGCTCGGGTAACCTAAAATAGGTTTCTAAGTAGCGTTGATTAACTGAACGAAGTTCCCATGTGGCTGATCCCCAATCGTTTTTAGTTTCGATGCGGGCGAAAGCGGTCATACTGTGAATTGACATAATTACCTAAAATGCAGTTTAAAAAAATGATTATAGCCTTGCTTATGTGGGATTGGTATTGGTTAATCAACTAATGACCTCTATAATATGCGGCATTTATATTATTCCGTTGCTTAATCAAGGAGATTAACATGCGTCCAAGTGGTCGTACGCCCGGTCAAATTCGTCCTATTACTATTACTCGTAATTTTACAGCTCATGCTGAAGGTTCTATTTTAGTTGAGTTTGGTGATACCAAAGTCATTTGTACCGCTACGGTGGAAACCGGTGTGCCTCGTTTTATGAAAGGTAAAGGCGAAGGTTGGATCACGGCTGAATACGGTATGTTGCCTCGTTCTACGCATACGCGTAATCAACGTGAAGCCGCGCGCGGCAAGCAAACTGGCCGTACAATGGAAATTCAGCGTTTGATTGCGCGCTCGTTAAGAGCGGCGGTTGACCTTAAAGCCTTAGGTGAAAACACCATTACGATTGATTGTGATGTTTTACAGGCGGATGGTGGCACTCGAACGGCTTCTATTACCGGTGCTTGTGTGGCGTTGGTTGATGCGTTGACTTATATGCGTAGCAAAAATTTAATTAAAACGAATCCGCTTAAGCATTTGATTGCCGCTATTTCAGTTGGGGTTTATAAAGGCGAGGCGATTGCTGATTTAGAGTATGTTGAAGATTCGGATGCTGAAACGGATATGAATGTGGTAATGACTGAAACCGGTAAGCTTATTGAAGTTCAGGGTACGGCTGAAGGCGAACCGTTTAGTTTTGAAGAAATGGACGAGATGCTTTCGTTAGCTAAGCATGCTATTCGCGAGATCACGGCTGAACAAAAAGCAGCGCTTGCTTAAGCGTTTTGATTTGTGTTTGTTGTTCATTTTGTTGTTTATTAAAAATTTAAAAAAGTATTTATTTTATGCAAGATTATCAAAAAGAGTTTATTGAATTTGCTTTATCTCGTAACGTGTTACGGTTTGGTGAGTTTACGTTAAAATCGGGTCGTGTTAGCCCTTATTTTTTTAATGCGGGTTTGTTTAATACGGGGCGTGATTTGGCGCGTTTAGGCCAATATTATGCAGCGGCGTTGGCGGCTGCTGGTGTTGATTATGATTTATTATTTGGCCCCGCTTATAAAGGTATTCCGATTGCGACAACAACGGCTGTTGCGTTGTCTGAGCATTATAATAAAGATGTGCCTTACTGCTTTAACCGTAAAGAGAAAAAAGCACACGGTGAAGGAGGAAGCTTAGTGGGTTCTGAATTGGTCGGTAATGTGATGTTGGTTGATGATGTGATCACGGCTGGCACGGCTATTCGTGAATCAATGGAAATTATTAAAGCGGCTGATGCTAATTTATCGGGTGTTTTAATTGCGCTTGATCGTCAAGAGAAAGGCAAGGGTGAGTTGTCGGCTATTCAAGAAGTTGAGCGCGATTTTGACACGCAGGTTATTTCTATTGTCTCGATGAGCGATATTATTATTTATTTAGCGGATAAGCCTGAATTGGCCGACCATATCGAATCAATGAAAGCGTATCGTGCGCAATATGGTATTTAAATAGCCCTGTTTATCTATTGAGTTCGATAGTTTGTTAATTAAAAGCCCGCAGATGATGATTTATGCGGGCTTTTTTGTATTTAAAATCAGCTCAGCCTATGATCGTATTTATTTTTGGCTGCGTAAGTATTGAGAGACAATACGATCGAGGTTGTTAGCAAAATTTTGGCGGTCAGTTTGATTTAATGGCGGTGGCCCTTGTGTTTCGACGCCACTGGCGCGCATGTTGTCCATGAAATCGCGTATGTTTAAACGTTGTTTGATGTTTTCTTTGGTAAATAATTCGCCACGCGGGTTTAAGGCTTGGCCGCCTGCGGTGATGATTTCGTCGGCGAGTGGTATATCGCCGGTGATCACTAAATCATTGGGGTTGATACGCTTAACGATTTCGTTATCGGCCACATCAAAGCCTTGTTGTACATGCACAAAGCTTATATAAGGTGAATTGGGCACGCGCATGCTATGATTGGCAACTAAGGTTAGGTGTATTTTTGTGCGTTGCGCTAAACGAAATAAAATTTCTTTGATGGCAACAGGGCAGGCATCTGCATCGACCCAAATTTTCATCTTTTTGATTCCCTATTTAAATTTTGACTAGCATAACATATTGGCTATTGATGCCTATTTTGTTTAATGCACTTTGCTAGGGCGTGTTTATCTTTTGTGTATGCTTTTGCAGCCGTATCTGCACGATTTATACAAGGCAGAGCGATTGCGGTGTAGTTATTCTACATAAAAGAGCGATAACGTAGTAGAAATAGTGCAAATGCGCTGCCCTTTGGGTTCAATCCAAAACGTTTTGCTCTTTGTTATTGGCTTTTGACGTAGAACCACTATGCCATCAAGCCAATGCCGCGATCAAAACGCTTTGGAATTGAACAAAATCTATACGACAAAGATAAACACGCCCTAGCCATGATTGATGTTAGCTTTAGAGATAATAATGAATAAACCTAAAATTGCCGTTTTTGTAGATGTGCAAAATATTTATTACACCACTCGCCAGGCGTATGGCCGACAGTTTAATTATCGGTTGTTATGGCAAACGATTGCAGCCGAAGGCGATGTTGAGTTTGCTTTCGCATATGCTATTGATCGAGGAGATGAGAAGCAACTGAAGTTTCAAGATGCGTTGAAGCATATTGGCTTCGAGGTTAAATTAAAGCCGTATATTCAGCGTTCTGATGGTTCGTCTAAAGGTGATTGGGATGTCGGGATCGCGATTGATGTGATGTCGCTCGCGAGTAAAGTCGATAAAGTTATTTTGTTGTCGGGTGATGGCGATTTTGATTTATTGCTGCAACGTATCTTTCAGTTATATCAAGTTGAAACTCATGTTTATGGTGTGTTGTCGCTTACGGCTAATTCATTAGTCCAATCTGCACAGCGTTATACCGAAATAGATGAGCATTTTTTGTTGTAAGTCAATATGCTGTACGTAAGCCACTTGTTATCAATTTGTTTTCGGTTAAAGTGCTTTATTCGGTTTATTGATATTTATCAGGTTGATAAAGTGTAAAAGATCACGATTTAAGGATTAATTTAATTATGTCAGCAAAGTATCCCATTATTGCTGTGACGGGTTCATCAGGAGCCGGTACATCGACTACAACCAAGGCCTTGCGTCATATTTTTCGTAATTTAGACATTAAAGCGGCTTGTATCGAGGGTGATAGTTATCATCGGTTTACGCGCCCTGAAATGGAAGTTCAAATACGTAAAGCATCTGAGCAGGGCAAGCACATCAGTTATTTTGGCCAAGAGGCCAATGATTTTGCTTTATTAGCTGAGACGTTTAAAAGTTATCATGAAACGGGTCAAGGCCAATTCCGTCGATACTTACACACTTTTGATCAAGCCGTACCGTATAACCAAATGCCGGGTACGTTTACGCCTTGGCAGCCTTTACCCGCTGAAACTGATTTATTGTATTATGAAGGTTTGCATGGCGGTGTGGTTAACGGTGAAACGAATGCCGCTCATTTTGTGGATTTGCTGATTGGCTTGGTGCCTATTGTCAATTTAGAGTGGATCCAAAAAATTATTCGCGATACGTCTGATCGGGGCCATTCTCGTGAAGCCGTCATGTCGTCTATTATTCGCAGTATGGATGATTATTTTTCGTTTATTACCCCGCAATTTAGTCGTACACATATTAATTTTCAACGTGTACCAACGGTTGATACGTCGAACCCTTTTTCGGCTAAAGATATTCCAACGTTAGACGAAAGCTTTGTGGTTATTCGGTTTAGAGATATGAAAAATGTCGATTTTCCGTATCTGTTACAGATGATTGATGGTTCTTTTATGTCGCGTGTTAATACACTGGTTGTTCCTGGTGGTAAAATGGGCTTTGCCATGGAGCTTATTTTAACGCCTTTGATTCAGCGTTTGATGACCAAAAAGCGCAAAGCTTGGAATGATGTGTATAGTGAGTAAATTTTAATCATCTATATTCGCTAGTGTAAAACGGCATTAAAATTGACTTTTTTTGCCGTTTTTTTATACCTATTTTGACTCGTTTTTATTTTATTTAGAAAATATTTTTTTTCTGTCTGTAAACATATTGACAAAAAAATCAACTAGAACTAAAACGCTCTTAGAGTTAAAGCGTTTTAATTTTTTTGTTTTTGTCGTTATTGTGTTTGTACGGAGAAGAATATGGCAGCACCCACAAAACAAGACTTAGTCTATCGTTTATTTTCTGATGTAAAAAACTATCCACGTGGATTTCGCCGTTCTGGTGATTTTTCGATTAAAGAGGCGGATGCGCTTGAACAGTTAGGTAATTTAATTATTGCCCTAGAAAAAGGTGTGTATGAGGCGGCTGATGATGAAGACCATCATATTGTTGCCGTATTGCGCGGCGAGGTTCCTGCTGATACCTATGCTACTAAAGCATGGAAAAAATACATAGACCGAATTAACCGTCCTAAAATGGGCAGTATTTACGGCACTAAAATTAACACTGACGATGTTGATGACTCAAGTGACGATGATATGGATGATCTGGATTTAGGTGATGATAGTGACGACGATTTAAGTTAATAACCGCTTTAATCAGTGAATTGAGCAGTTCGCGTTTATATTCACGTTTAGATTCATATTTAAATTAATGTTTAAGTCGGCTTTTTTAGGTTAATAGCGCTAAATATGCGTTGAATGAACTACACTTGATCTAGCGTGTAAGTTCAATTGAGATGCATTATGAAACGTTATGCAAGTCAACTGCATGAATATCATGCCGTTGACCCTGATGAATTAAGTTATCACTTGGCGAGTTTGTTTTTTCAAGCCGAAAAGCGTGCTACTCGTCCACGTGGTTTAATTGTACCTCACGATCCCGTGTCGTTAAGTGGCTATGTTGCGGCAAAGGCTTATTTGTCTTTGCGCAAATATTCGAGCATGATAAATCGGGTTATTATTTTAGCTGCGCATCCTTCCCCCCACATTGACCAACTTGTTACCTCTTCGGCTTCCTTTTTCTGCTCCCCTATTGGTGACATTAAGATCGAACAAGGTTGTTTTGATGCGTTGCAAGCGAAAACGATTTCATTTGATGATGACTTGTTTAAGCAAGCGTTAGCATTAGATGTGCAATTGCCTTTTTTGCAATTATGTTTGTCTAATTTTACCTTATTGCCGGTTTTGGTTGGCGAATATGCTGATACGGAGTTGAATCACTTATTGGATAGTTGCTGGGATGATAAAACGTTACTTATTGTTTGTAGCAATTTAAGTCAAGGCGTTGAATACCCAGATGCGTGTGCTTTTGATAAAGCGACACTTGATGCGCTTATTGCGCGCCATTCATTGGCTGTTAATCAATCGGCTAGTGCGGCGGCCTTGCTAAATATGCTATCTAGTTATTGGCATCAAAAAAATATGTTGGTAAAACTCATCAATTATCAACACAGCTATGAAGTGAACCCAAAACATCAACCCTTTACAGGGTATGGTAGTTGTTTGATTTATTAACACGTGGTAGAGCGGAATACGCCATGTATTTATCCGCTGTTAATGTCTTTGTTTAGTCTTGCTTTTTATTAACACAAATACTCTGCAGGTTGTGGCACGATGGGCGTCGTGCATTTTGTTGTTGGATTTGCGGCTAGGTTATGTTTACTGCGTCGGCGACAAACAAAGATAGAACTACCTGCTTGCTTTTTCGCTTGTTTTTTTGCGCTTGAAGCAAGTTCGGCTACTTCATGATTTGTGCGGCATTGTGTTGGGTCTGGCGAGACAACAGCAGCAGACAAACTTAATAACGGGTAAAAGCATTCTTGTCCTACACGAGAGTTAGCATAATAACCTTTATTTTTAATGTGCTCTGAAGTAAAGAGCTCAAGCACTTTATGGTCAAACTCAAACAGTATTTGTTGTAGTATTTCGTACCAACCCGCATGTTGAAATATGATCACAAAGTCGTCTCCGCCGATGTGTCCGACATTAGCTTGGGTCTTTTCGGTGTATTTACGCAGCAACCTGGCGACGAGTGTGATCGCTAAATCGCCTTTGCTGTAACCATACAAATCATTAAACGGTTTGAAGTTGTCTAGGTCTAAATAGGCTAGATGGAAACTTTGACGGTGACTGAGTAAGCGGTCTACTTCGCGATCTATCGGCACGTTGCCAGGTAACATGGTTAATGGATTGGCATATTTTGCATGTTGAATTTTCGCTTCTGTCATTTGCTTTAGCAGCATGCGAATCGATCCAATGCCGGCGTATTGTCCGTTATGTGTAATAACAAAAGGGGCTCGGGCTTCTAATTGCGCATCATCCGTTAAAATATGGCTTAACTCATCAAGTGATGTGTCGCTTTCGATCACCACGATATTTTCTTCCATGAGTAAACTAATAGGATGCCTATCGTAGAGTGAGTGACCAAATGGCATTGAAAAGCACTCCATTAAATCGGAACGTAAAACGATGCCAACCGGTTTTTTTTGATCCACTACGGGGATGCAATGTAAGGTTTTGTTGTTTCGAAATAAATCCATCACCTGCAATGTGGTGGTGTTTTGCTCAACCGACAGATTGCGTTCAAGCAAACCCGTTACGGTTTCTTGTGCAAATAATGGCGTATTCATTGGTGTTGCTGTTGGACGGTTGATTATTGGCGTGGGTAGCGCGACTTGTGGCTGACTTTCTGGTTTGGTAAATAAAAAACCTTGCACAAAACAAATACCGAGCTGCTGTACTAAATTAAATTCTTCTTCGGTTTCTATCCCTTCTGCTATCACGTGTGAGTGGGTGACGGTACCAAGTGAGTGCAATGCTCGCAAGAACTCTTTTTTAACGGGGTCTGCGCAGCAACCTTTAATAAAAAAACGGTCAATTTTAGCGTATTCAGGTTGCAGGGTTGCCCATTGCATTAAACCGGAGTGACCTGTGCCTAAATCGTCTATGGCGAATTGTGTGCCTAAACTTTTGAGTTCATCAATGATGTGCTTCAACTTGAGTAAATCATTAACGGGGTTTATTTCAGTGAGTTCGATAATTAATTTGTGTGCGGGTATACGGTATCGATCAAGTAAGCTTCGTAGGCATTCTTTTGTGTTTAACGTGGTAACTAAGGTGTCGGGACTTATGTTGATAAAAACTTTAGCGCTTAGTTTTTGTTGTGCGTAATTTGCTAACGCTTGTTCAAAACAAAGTATTTCGAGATCGGCCAAGCGGTTTACGGCAATAGCCGTTTTAAATAATCCATCTGGGTATTGCAGTGTAGAACCTTCTGGACCTCTGCTCAGTGCTTCGTAACCTAATACACGACTATTATTTAAATTATAAATAGGGTGAAATACGGTTTGTATGGTTTTATTACTGAGGATGTTATTTAGCTCAAGGTCATGGTAATGATTAGCTATCATGCTATGTCCTATCGAAAAGGGTGTGTTTTCGCACACTTTAATCCGCTTTTATGACTATTTAATGACGCAGGTTCAGATAAGTTAGGTCGGAATTGAACATTTTGAATTTACAGGTTTTTTTCACTTATTCAAGTGTGTTATTTATCCAGTATTGTGGCTGAAAAGTTAGTTGTTTGGTTTTTTTACTAAGGTCTGGATTAGTTAAGGTGTAAATTATACGTTCATTTATATTTACTTTTTTATTTAAGTTTTTAACCAATGGGTGCTGTTTAAAAAAGACGGTAAATTCGCCACTGGCAATCAACTGCTCAAAACCAAACAGTAATCGGTAATGAAGTCGGTGATTTTGTTTGCCGACGAAAAAATACATTGGAGCGGGGTATTTTAGTAAAATGTGTTTTTCAACAATGAGTTCTGGTTCGTTTTCTATCTCTTGCCAAGGTTCATATATACCTCGTGGATAAAAATCAAAACGCTGTTTTTTTAACATGATTAATAAATTGTCTTTACTGGCTTCTACCACGTTGAAACCGTTGTGACGCAGTATTTTATTGTCTGACCATTTAAAACCTTGACCTAAACGCATTTTTTTTAGTGTGTCGAGTGTCGTTTTGCGCGTGAAATAAGGTTGATTATCTTGATGGATTATGAATATTCGGTAGCCTAGCATCCCTTTTATGAGTGGGATATATATCGCTTGCAGTTCTTTTTCTAGCGCTTGTGAAGTCATACGCCAAGTGATGTCGATTGTACTTTGTTTAGCGATAAGTTTTGAGGTTCTTGCTCTTGGGATTTCGGCGACAAACGGCACTAACTCATATGGCCCAAACGTACTTTCGCTTTTTTGCATGATTAATGTGAGTAGCTCAACAGGGTAAGATTGCACAACTGAAGGATTATGAGCCGAGACATTGTAGCGAATAATGTCTTTTGATTGCGCAAGGTTTGAGAGCAATAACCAACTGCTGACTACGATAAATACAATAAGCGACTTTATTGTATCCATAACGGTTTGTTCTTTTGTAATTGACGGGTTTTTTCTGATAACAATGGATTATCAAGTTGAATAATACGTCGGTCGGCTAATTTTACTTTTTTTATGATGTTAGCGGTAATGGGATGGCTGTATAAAAACGTATCAAACTCTCCATTTTTTATTAACTTATTTAAACCACTCTCTATCCGACGATGTAAATGTTTATTTTGTTTATTAACAAAAAAATACATGGGGGCGGTGTATTTTAATAAAAAATTGCTTTCGACTGATAAGCTGGGTTCATTTTTTATTTCGGTCCAAGGTTCGTGTATTGCTCGTGGAAAATAATCAAAACGTTGGCGTTTTAAC
Organism: Algibacillus agarilyticus; assembly: GCF_003286125.1. Lineage (GTDB taxonomy): Bacteria > Pseudomonadota > Gammaproteobacteria > Enterobacterales > Alteromonadaceae > Algibacillus > Algibacillus agarilyticus. The sequence goes on along the minus strand of NZ_QMED01000002.1, from coordinate 210,061 downwards.
ATGGGAATTAATTTGATGGCAGAGCCCTTTATTACATTAAAGCCATTATGTTGTAATATTTGACTGTCGGGCCAATCTAAGCCTTGTCCGGCTGTATAAGATTTAAGTGTTGTTACCGGCATTGTTTTTGAGAAGCGAGTCTGATCTTCTTTGTTGATGATAAAGACTCTAAAGCCCATTAAACCTTTGAGTAGAGGCACGTAAATCGCTTGTAGTTTTGTTTCTAATGTTTGGCTGGTCATACGCCAAACAACATCAATAGCGTCTTCTTGTTCAACCATTATGGATGTTCGCCCTTGTGGCATTTCATAAACGACGGCTTTTAATTCGTAAGGACCAAATTCGTCTACGGTCTGTTTTAGTGCTAGATCGAGTAATTCAATATTATAAGCTTGTTTAGGGTCCGGGTGTTTGACTGAAATGTTGTAATGGATCACATCTGTTGCCTGAGCATGACTCACCAATACATTGAGCATTAAAAATACAAAGGCAAACCATTTTGGCATGTTATTCCATTTTAATAAGTTTAAAAATTAAGTATAGCGCTTGTTTTAAAATTAACCTGATACCGTGTTGATTATGCTGGGGGATAATCGATTTAATGATCAGATCCAGATAATAATCTGTGTTTGTAGATGAAAAGCACAAAATTAGTATCTAAAATAAATTTATTGACCTAAGCCTTTTTTATAAGCGTTATATGATGAACGTTGGCGGGAGGGAGTATGGATAACAAGCGCATAAAGTCGCCTTGTGTTCGTAACTGTTGTTTGGATGAGAGTGATATTTGTATAGGTTGTGGTAGAAGTTTATATGAAATAACGCATTGGACTCAATTTTCTGCACAACAACAGCGCGAAATTGTGGCAAAATGCAGGCAGCACTGTCGGTTTTCACCTTATAAACGCTAAAACACCAAAATTATATTGTTTTTTCAAACATTTGTGTTGAAATCGGTCAGTAATTTATTTTAATTAATGCAATAACAAGTTGGATCATCAATTTGATTCTTTTACTTGTTATTCTTCCAACCTAAGCAGTTGAGGGGAACATATATCGTGGAAATGATGTCGGGCGCCGAAATGGTGGTACGAGCTCTTAAAGATGCCGGAGTTGAACATATATTCGGGTATCCGGGTGGTGCGGTTTTAGATATTTATGATGCGCTTTTTGCCGCAGACATAAAGCATTTTTTAGTGCGTCATGAGCAGGCAGCTGCACACATGGCTGATGGTTATGCACGAGCCACAGGTAAAGTGGGTACGGTTTTAGTTACATCTGGACCGGGTGCGACGAATACAATCACAGGTATTGCAACCGCCTATATGGATTCTATTCCTATGGTTGTGTTATCTGGGCAAGTGCCAACCTCTATGATTGGTGAAGATGCCTTCCAAGAATGTGATATGGTTGGGTGTTCTCGTCCAATTGTTAAACATAGCTTTTTGTGTAAAAAGCCGGAAGATATTCCAGTTATGATAGCTAAGGCTTATCATATTGCGTCGACGGGGCGACCGGGTCCTGTGGTTGTTGATATTCCCAAAGATATTGTGAACCCTAGAGAATCTCATCCTTATGAGTATCCTGCTGAAATTAACTTGCGCTCTTATCACCCTACCGTTAAAGGTAATAAGCGTCAGATTAAAAAAGCATTAGAATTATTAGTCGCGGCTAAACGCCCCGTTCTTTATGTGGGTGGCGGTGCGATTGCGGCCAATTGCAGTAAAGACTTAATCAAATTTGCTGAGCGTTTAAATATTCCTGTTACGAATACACTGATGGGACTAGGTGCATTTCCTGGTACGCATAAACAATGTGTTGGCATGCTCGGCATGCACGGTACGTTTGAAGCAAATAAAACCATGCATAATGCCGATTGCATTTTAGCCTTGGGTGCGCGTTTTGATGACCGTGTAACCAATAACGTGAGTAAATTTTGTCCTGATGCGACGATTTTGCATGTAGATATTGACCCCGCGTCTATTTCTAAAACGATTAAAGCGCATGTGCCCGTTGTTGGCGCGGTCGATGATGTTTTAGCTGATTTTCTTGATTTGTTGAAAGATAAAAAAGTTAAGAATGATGCGGATGTATTGAGTGACTGGTGGCAACAAATTAACACTTGGCGCGAGCAAGATTCTTTGGCTTATGCAAAAAGTGATACACAAATTAAACCACAGCAAGTTATTGAATCCATTTATAGAGCGACAAATGGTGAAGCTTATGTTTCTTCAGATGTGGGCCAGCATCAAATGTTTGCGGCTCTTTATTATCCGTTTGATAAGCCTCGCCGTTGGATTAACTCGGGTGGCTTAGGCACCATGGGCTTTGGTTTACCAGCTGCAATGGGGGTTAAAGTTGCCGTTCCTGATGCGGTTTCTATTTGTGTAACGGGTGATGGCTCAATTCAAATGAACATTCAAGAATTGTCGACTTGTTTGCAATACGGTATTCCGGTGAAAATCATTTCATTGAATAACCAAGCGCTAGGCATGGTTCGTCAGTGGCAAGATCTGAATTATGGTGGGCGTCATAGTCAATCGTATATGGAATCATTACCTGACTTTGTTAAGTTAGCTGAGTCGTATGGTCATATTGGTATTCGGGTTTCTGATCCTGCTGAGCTTGATGCGGCAATTGATAAATGTTTTGCGATGAAAGATCGCTTAGTGTTTATGGATATTAATGTTGATCAATCTGAACATGTTTATCCGATGCAAATTAAATTTGGCTCAATGGACGATATGTTATTAAGCAAAACGGAGCGTACATAATAATGCGTAGAATCTTATCTATATTATTAGAAAATGAGCCGGGTGCTTTGTCGCGCATTGTGGGGTTGTTTTCTCAACGTGGTTATAACATTGAAACGTTAACAGTGGCGCCTACTGAAGACGAAAGTTTATCGCGTATTACGATCACCACTTTAGGTGATGATCGGGTTATTGAGCAAATCACAAAGCAAGTTAATAAGTTAATTGATGTGCTTAAAGTGAGTGATTTAACTGAAGGTGATCATATTGAGCGTGAATTGATGCTGGTTAAATTAAAAGCGGCAAGCGCTAAAGTGCGTGATGAAATTAAGCGTACTGCCGATATATTTCGTGGTCAAATCGTTGATGTAACGCCTACAACTTATGTTGTTCAATTGATTGGCACGAGTGATAAATTAGATGCTTTTATTGAATCGGTTCGTACTGAAACCGATGTGATTGAAACATCGCGTAGTGGTGTGACAGGCTTAGCTCGTGGCGAACGTGCATTACGTATTTAAATAGCATGTTATAAATCAAACTCGCATTATGGCGATTTTGGATGTATAAAAAGCGCATAATAATTATGCGCTTTTTTTATGCGTTTTTTGCACACTGGAATAATAAAAAGGAATACAAAATGGCTGGAGCGAGTTTACTGACTTTATTAGATGATATTGCATCTGTTTTAGATGATGTGGCGGCAATGACTAAAGTGGCTGCCCGTAAAACGGCAGGTGTTTTAGGGGATGATTTAGCGCTTAATGCAGAGCAAGTTTCAGGGGTTAGAGCTGAACGTGAATTACCGGTTGTTTGGGCCGTTGCAAAAGGGTCAGCTTTAAACAAAGTGATTATTGTGCCTATCGCGTTAATGTTGAGTGCTTTTCTTCCGTGGTTGATTACGCCTTTGTTAATGCTCGGCGGTGCGTATTTGTGTTTTGAAGGTGTTGAAAAAATAGCGCACAAGTTTTTTCATGCTGCCGATAATGCACAAGCTAAAAATGACTTACTCGCCGCGGTTGCGGATCAGAATATTGATTTAGTTGCTCTTGAAAAAGAAAAAATAAAAGGTGCAATTAAAACCGATTTTATTTTATCAGCTGAAATAATTGTGATTGCACTTGGGACGGTACAAGATGCGACTCTTTTAATGCAAGCTGCTGTTCTCGTCGGTATTTCTGCGGTGATGACGATTGGGGTTTATGGCTTGGTCGCGGTTATCGTCAAGCTGGATGATGCGGGTTATTACTTAATTTCACAACCTAAATTAGGTATTTTTGGGGTGGTGAAACACAGCATTGGTCGCGGTTTATTAGCTTTTGCACCTAGGTTAATGAAGTTATTAACCATCGTTGGTACTGCGGCTATGTTTTTAGTAGGTGGCGGTATTGTTGTACATGGTTGGCCTTGGTTACATCATTTAATTGAAGCTGGATTAACGTGGTTTAATATGGCTGGCATTAGTATGATATGGCAATTTAGCTGGCCTTTAATTGCGAATGCAATGGTGGGTATTGTGGTTGGTGCGTTAGTACTCGCCATTGTTAGCACGTTAACTAAGCTTAAAGCTACTCGGGGTTAATCTATTTATCAGCATTATCATTGGGCTTGCGGTAATTGAATGGCAAGCTCAATTAAATGAGCTGTATTTAAATGATGTAATTGTGCTGTTTGAAATGTACTTGTAATTACGTCTTGATTTAACGGCATTTGACTAATTATTAGCACTATATTTTTGCAGTTTGGAATATCAATAAGCCACTGGTGTGCGAATACTTGACGAAGTGGGATTAAAATATCAAGCATATCTTGTTCATCGTTTGGTAAGAGGTTAATGGCGATAATTCCTGCGGTGTTGATTGATTTGTGTAAGTCTTCATAAAAGCGTTGAGTCGTTAAGCTTTCTGGTGTTTGTTCTCCCTCAAAAATGTCACATAAAATGACATCATATTGTGTTTTATTTTGGGCTAAAAAAGACTCAGCGGTTTGATTAGCTATGTTTAATGCGTTGGGTAGTTGAAAGTCGGTTTGAGCTAAACTGATTAAGGCAGCGTTAACTTCTACCGAGTCTATTTTGAGTTGCGCTTTTTCGTGTTGTAAATAACGCTCAAATGCACCGGTTGCCATGCCTAAATTACATAGTTTTAGCGGCTTGTTTAAAAACACACTGCTCAACATTGCGTGTTGATAATCTGCAACTGGGATTGACGGCTGATCTAAATTGATTATCGAAATAATAGCTGAATTACTGGGATGATAATGATAAAGCCATTTTAAACTTTGGTGTTGATGAATTTGAATATGTTCAATTTCAGTCGTTTTGACGAGGCTTTTTTGTGAGCGACTAAGTAATAACAATTGCTCTATATTCATGGGCTTTTTTACCTCTATCATTTTGGTGTTTAATCAAATTACAGAAAAATTGAGATGTATTAACGATGCTAAGGTGAAGTTAGTATACTCTTGTTTATTTTAATTATTATTGGAATTTTAGGTGAAGCTAGCAACTTATAAAAGTGATTTACGTGATGGCAAGCTCGTGGTCGTTAACCAAGATTTAACATTAGCGGTTGATGTAGAACATATCGCGCAAACGATGCAAATTGCGTTAGAAAATTGGGTTGTGGTAGCGCCTATTCTTAATGCTATTTATGCGTCATTAAACCAAGGGCGTGTGCAAAATGCGTTTGAGTTTGATGTGGAGCAATGTTTAGCTCCTTTGCCTCGTGCATATTTTTGTGTTCATGCTCGAACCGAACCGCAAACCGGAGATTGGCAATTTGAACAAGTCCGGTCAGATAACTTTTTAAGTGCACATAACGCTTCATTAATTAAAGATGCGGTTACAGACGATATGAGGACAGACGTGTTCTCTACTATTGCGGCGATAACATCAGAAATTCCAACCGGAGCATTACCTGGCGAACTTAACGATTCTATTTGTTTGTTATTACTGTGCTGCCATGTAAAACAAAACGATGTTAAAGCCGATTCAGTAAATGGCGCGATAAAGGGAGATGCTCATTATCAAAAAGTTTTTTCGCCTGTTGCGGTGACTGTGGATGAGTGTGAGTATGAACAAGTAAATCAATCGACGTTTACAACGACGGTGAATCATAAAGTTGTGAATGAAGAGCAAATAATCCCTTTTAATATTAATTTTAGCGAAATGCTGTCGGCCTTAACATCTAAACAATCTTTAAATGCGGGGGCGGTGATATGTGCTTTCATGCCTGAAACGCCCTTGTTTAGTCAGTCTTCTAAAGGTGCTGTGGTGGATCAAATAGAGGTGTTAACACCAGAGCTAGAGTCAATTTTTGGTTCAATGTCATTTATTGGGTAATACGCTTTAACTTGTCTATAGTCTAATTAGGCTATCTGATTTTTACGGTGAGTTAATGCGCAAAGTTGAAAAAATAAGCAAGTTAGTCGAGATGGAAATATTAGCCCGAGTGCCTATTTTTAAGTCATTGACAGCGCAAGAGCGAAATTGTTTGATTGTTGATGAAGTTGAATTTTTTCAAGCCGAGGCTGGTGAACATATTATACAACAGGGTGACACAGACCATTATTTTTATATTTTATTGTCTGGTCATCTGGCCGTGACAAAAAACGCAAATCAAGCGCCTATTGCGACTATTGAGCCTGGTGATTTTGTTGGTGAAATTGGATTTATTACTAATCAGCCGCGAACTGCCAATGTTGCGGCCATTGAAGACTCAATGCTTATCCGTGTTGATCAAACGGTGATGAAAATTTTACCCATTAGAGTACGAGAGCAAATCAAAGATAAAATGATTAATGGCTTAGTTGAAAGAATGAACCATCTAAATGATGAAGTTATTTTATTACATGACCAGCTAGAGTCACAAAGTGAAGCATTAACGACTTTGCAGTCATCTAACAATGAGCAAACGAAAACAACAAAACATCGTGAGATCAAAGGTAGCTGATTATTTTTTTGCGATTGCGGCTCGTAACCAAACAGATCCGCCGATGACCGTACCGATGATCACGCCATAAAGGTGCGCATCTATCGCTACATTTGTTCCAATTAATGTTTCGATACTGCTATCACTACCATAAAATTGCTCATGACTCACTTTTGCAATTAAGCCTAATAATAACAAAATACCCCCGCGCTCTTTGTGTTTAATATCGAGTATCGCGCCAATGGCAATGAGACTGTGCAACACGGCAGAAAAACCGACATAATGACTGTAGCTTGCTTGCATTAACATCACGGTAGAAAGGCTAAATATTACAATAAGGCAATACAAAGACAGGTTTTTTAGCGAGTAGTAGTGGCCATGCAATGCCCATATTCCGAGTAAACCGGCTAAATTTAGCAATAAGTGATTTACATTACTATGGACTAGATGTCCCGTTAACATTAATTCGTATTGATGATTATCAATTGCTTGTTGAGTTAAACCTAAATCAATTTTATAAATGAATGCATAAATTGAAACCCCACCAATTGCGATGGCCCATAGTATAAACGGCAAAGTATATTTTGATTGCCAGGGCAGTTGTTGGATGATTTGTTTGATTGCACTGAACATATAAAATTGAACCTGTTAATATGGTATTTATTTTCAAACGTCAGTGGTAGTCAATTGTGAATACCCAACAACATGACTCACTGCGTTTTAATCGAATTAGTCTATCACATTGTGAATAATGCAAAGCAATAAGTTAATAATATGTGGGGGCTTGAATGGCAAGGCAAATTTGTGAACGCTGTTATCGTCCTCAAACGGTATGTTATTGTTCGATTATCAAGCGGGTTGATAATCCATTTTCTATCAGAATTATTCAACATAAGCTTGAGCAATTTAAAGCTAAAGGTACTGCTCGATTAGCTGAGCTTAGTCTTGATAATTGCGATATCGAAATCGTTGATCCGAATGTTGAGAGTTGGATGCTGCATGCGCAGGATATTGTGCTGTTTCCTACGGATGATGCCACAATACTAACAAGTGATTATATTGAAACCGCAGATTTGACCAATAAGCGTTTTGTTATTCTTGATGGTACTTGGCGTCAGGCAAACCAACTTATGCGAGCTTGTCAAAACAGGCACAAGGCGTCATTTATTGCATTAGGCGTGACAGATAAAAGTTTATATTCAGATTTACGTAAAACCAAAAAAAAAGGTGCGTTTTCTACCTTTGAAGCGATCACGTATTTATTAGCCGATTTAGGCTGTCAATCGAGTCAAATATCGATGCTCGAACACACATTTAAACATTTTTTAGATTTTCAATTATTTATACAAAAGAAAAATAAACATGATCCTGCAATTTAAATCGTTATTAGTCATATTTTGTTCTGTTTTTTTTATTTTTATGCTGACTGGGTGTTTTAGTCTTGCGAGTAAATCAAACTCGACCGTAATTGAAACCAGAGAGCCTGAAGCTGCGACTGGCGTAAATCTTAAGCAATCGGTAACTGCAAATCAGTATATGGTGGTGTCGGCTAATAAGCATGCCTCTCAAGCCGGTCTTGCGATGTTAGAAAAAGGAGGCAATGCTATTGATGCTGCCATCGCGATACAAGCAATGCTTACCTTAGTTGAACCTCAATCATCTGGTATTGGTGGTGGTGCTTTTATGTTGTATTGGGATAATAAAGCCAAAAAGCTTTATACCATTGACGCACGTGAAACGGCACCTAAAAATGCAACGTCAGATTTATTTTTAGATAAAAACGGCCATGCGATTAAGTGGATTAATGCTGTTGTGGGTGGCCGCTCTGTTGGCGTGCCGGGTGTTTTAGCCGGGTTAGAATTAGCGCACCATAAATGGGGTAAACTGACTTGGAAAAGTGCCTTTCATGATGCGGTTAATTTAGCCGAACAAGGTTTTGAAGTTTCTCCTCGGTTGGCTAAGTTAGTTGAAATGCAATATAACCCTGGTATTAAAAAGCTCTCTAAAGCAAATCAGTATTTTTTCCCTAATGGTGAGCGATTAAAGGCTGGCGATAGACTCACTAACAAACCATTGGCTCGGTCTTTGTCTACGATAGCAACCCAAGGTGCAAAGGGGTTTTATACTGGGCAATTAGCGAATGATATTGTTGATGCGGTACAAAACGCAGAATTAGCGCCTGGTGTTTTGAATTTGCAAGATTTAACCGACTATCAAGCGTTAATTCGTGAACCTGTTTGTGGTGAATATCATGAATTTAAGCTATGTGGTATGGGGCCGCCTAGTTCGGGAGGGTCAACGGTTATTCAAATACTTAAACTATTGGAACCTTTTAATTTAAGTCAATACGAACCCAATAGTGTTGAGGCTATTCATTACATTAGCCAAGCTGCCCGTTTAGCCTTTGCTGATCGTGGGTTATATATAGCGGATCCTGACTTTGTTGATATACCGCTTGTACAAATGATGGATGCAACGTATTTAAAAAAACGCAGATCATTAATTCCAACGGATTCTGATATGGGGAAAGCCTACCCTGGTCAATTTGAACATTATAAAGTAGCAAAAGATAACGCGCTGGAATTACCGAATACAAGCCATTTTTCAATTGTCGACGGTGAAGGCAATGCAATCTCGATGACATCGAGCATTGAAATGGCTTTTGGCTCGGCCGTTATGGTTGGTGGCTTTTTATTGAATAATCAACTAACGGATTTTTCTTTGTCGCCTAAAAAAAATGGCTTGTTGGTTAATAATCGAGTGGAAGCGGGTAAGCGCCCGCGTAGTTCAATGGCTCCATTTATGGTGTTTGATAAAAAAGGCCAGTTTAAAATGGCATTAGGATCACCTGGTGGCTCTCGAATTATAAATTATGTTAGTCATACGCTAATTGGCGTTTTAGATTGGCGCTTGAGTTTGCAAGAGGCAATTGATTTGCCCAAATTTACACACCGTAATGATTATTTAGCCTTAGAAGAGCGAACTACGTTAGCTTCAAAACAGAATCAATTTGAACTGAAAGGTTACAAAGTTAAAGTTAGAAGTTTAAACAGTGGTATCCACGCTATCATAAAAGATAAGAGTCTGTTAATTGGCGCAGCGGATCCAAGAAGAGAAGGTATTGCACTAGGGCGTTAGCGTTTATTGCAACAAACTAGTGACTGTCATGGTCAGAAAGTCTATTTGATCCTTATCGTCGATAAGGATCTGCTTTTATTTTTTTGACTTTCCATTCATTGAGTTGCTTCTCTAGTTCAATTGTCTTTAAATCTCGGATTGTTCGGCCATCATATGAGCCATCAAAATACAAAGTCACTTTCGCTTTTGTCGCAGACGCGGATACTAAAAGCTCCCCTTGCCCTGTTGTATCAACCGAAATATCCACCGTATCAAACTTCATATTTATAAAGTGGCGCTGAACGGCTTTAGCGGTTTTGTAATGCAACATGATGCGTGTTGTTTGTGGTGTGGCATATTTAACCGCTTTATTTAAATCGTTTTGATTATAAAGTGCATCAAAAAATGCAATAGCGGCATCTTCAGGCTTTGATTCTTGTTTAGTAGGTTCATTATTGCCACAAGCCGATAGCAATAATGAGAATAAAATACCCATGACCAACGCTGATAAATTTGGTTTAGATTGAATCAAAGCCAGTAACCTCTAAAATATTGAAGAATAATGTACCGTTTGATTGTGATTGCTATAACGCGATAAGTAAAGAGAATGGTAGCGTAACTTTGTTGTTTATAGTGATAAATTATTCATAGTCAGGGCTATTGCATATTTTATGTATATTTAACTAAATATGATTTCGGTTCTACATTCAAGAACCCTGCTGATCGCTTTAATTTCCAACGTATACTTATTTTCCAAGAAAATTACTTGATAACACTCACATCTATAGCCCATTGTTTTTATTATTCGGTAATAATATCCTTAAAGGTCATATTTTATATCCTGTAGACTTTGTTCTCAACGTTCCTGTACCTCGAATAGTCTTAGTGAGTTGGACAAGCTCACGCGATAAGCTCGAGATATAGCAAAGCGCTTCCGTTTGTTCTTTATTTTTGATAACACTTTCCTAATTCAGAATACAAACTTTACCAAAAACTAACCGTTAGTTGGGTATCTTTTTTTCAAATTATTGAAGTTTAACCCATCAATGATGAACAAAAACTAATATTAAGTGTAGAAGTTAAACGTAAAGTCATTATTAACGGCATGAGGATTATCTATCAATAAGTATATCTTGAAAATTATCGCGGAATGTCTGTTAATTTTTTGTCATACAGAGTTGATATTATCCAGTTTTTATAATTAATTTCCACTACAGCTGAAGTAAAACAATGAGAGGTCGCTTAGTATTTAAATCCTGTTGACAGGCTTACCTAGAAAGGTATTTTTTTAATATGGAGTGATTAATTGGCTGTATTATTGTGCAATAAAAGCCAATTAGTTCTCGTTTTATGACTTTGTGTATTAAAGGGAACGTTCTCCTTAAAAATAATATTTTTTTACAATATCTTACCTGTTATTATATTGAGTTATAATTAGCATTGATTATATATTTTTTAGTGCTACTACCTATTTTATTAATACGTCAAGCTACTATTTTATTTAGCTGAGGTTATATTTTATAATGAAAAGAAGGCTACAATGAGTGTAAATTTTATTAGTGGTTATCAATCAGCTCTGATTCGATTACACCAAACTACAGATCTTGCCGCTGTATTTATTTCAGCCATTATTACGTCATTATTTTTTCATAATGAATTTTCTTTATATCCCTTAGGCGGGATTATGACGCTCATTTTTATTATCGTAAGTTTAGGCGTTTATCTATCTCTAGGTATGTATAGACCTTGGCGTGGAGAGAAAAAAGCGAAAGAATTAACAAGCGTTTTTATTGCTTGGTCTTTTTCATTCTCGATCACTTCAATACTCGCATTTATTGTCGGTGTTGCTGATTATTCAGACAAAAATATTTTCATTGTTTGGTATTTTGTTGGTTTATTTATTAATTCTTTTAGTCGTTTGAGTGTTAGGGTTATTTTGAATATGCTTCGCGACAAGGGCTATAATGTAAGAAATATAATCATTGTCGGAGATGATGAAGTAACGCGAAGTGTTATTGCTAGAATAACGCAAAGTAAATGGACTGGTTATCGTATTAAAGGCTATTTTGGCGATAATAAAATTGATGTTCAAACTCGTCATTTAGGTGATTTTAGTGATGTAGAAAGCTATATGCTTGAAAATTCTGATTCGACAGAACAAGTTTGGATTGCCTTGCCATTATCTGATGCTTTAATGGTACAAAAAATAGTTCAAAGTCTTGAAATGTTTGTTGTTGATATTCGATATGTACCAGGTCTTGATGATTTTAATCTGATCAATCACTCTGTAAGCATGGTTTCGAGTATGCCAGTAATTAATCTAAGTTCGAGTCCAATGTATGGAATGAATCGTTTCCTGAAAGCATGTGAAGATAGAGTCTTGTCTTTTTTAATATTATTAATGATTTCCCCAATCATGCTCATTCTAGCTCTTGGAGTAAAACTAACGTCGCGAGGGCCTGTATTTTATAAGCAAGAACGTGTTGGCTGGAATGGCCAAGCTTTTAATATGCTTAAATTTAGATCTATGCCTATTAATTCAGAAGCAAATGGTGTGCAATGGGGTAATGCGAGTAAAAAAACCACAACAAAATTTGGTCAATTTATTCGAGCTACAAGCTTAGATGAATTGCCACAGTTTATAAATGTGTTTCTCGGTGATATGTCAATCGTTGGACCTAGACCTGAACGGACTGTTTTTGTTGAAGAATTTAAGACTCAAATTCCAGGTTACATGAAAAAACATATGGTTAAAGCTGGAATAACCGGTTGGGCTCAAATAAATGGTTGGCGGGGTGATACTGATTTAAATAAACGTGTTGAATGTGATCTTGAATATATCCAAAATTGGTCTTTAATTTGGGATATTAAAATTATATTTTTAACTTTATTCAAAGGTTTCATTCATGAGAATGCCAAATAGGTATATCTTTAATTTTAAGCCTATCAATTTTAGATAGGCTTTTTAAAACTATCTAATTACTCCTTATAATCCTCTTGCTCAATCACACTTAATATTTTATGCCCTAGGTGTATTATTTAGTCACTTTTAATGAGAGCAAAGAAGTATTCTATGAGTAAACTAACCATCTATAACCACGCAGATCCTATTAAGGTAATATTAGAGAGTACGGACTTAGCTATTATTGCAAAGGCGTTGTATAAAGTGGGTGTTCTATTTGAACACTGGCAAACTCTTGATTATATAAGGGTAGGTGAAAGCAGCGAAGATATTTTAGCTGCTTATCAATCGGATATTCAGCGTATCAAAAAGCATGGAGAATACTCGACTGTAGACGTAATTTCTTTAGCTAAAGGTAATGTATCGGCAAGTGAATTACGTGCTCAGTATTTATTCGAACATACACATGATGAAGATGAAGTTCGATTTTTTGTTAAAGGGCAAGGGTTATTTTGTTTACATATTGGCGGTTTTATATACCAAGTTTTATGTCAAGAAGGCGATTTAATTTCTATACCAAAACAGATTAAACACTGGTTTGACATGGGTAGTGATCCAGAATTTACGGTTATTCGCTTCTTTTGTAATGATTCAGGTTGGGTCGCGAAAAGTACGGATGATATTATTGCGAGTTTATTCCCAACACTTGATTAGCTATTAGCTTGTATAGTTAAAATATCATTTGAGTAGTTTTTTATTTTATAGTCAAAGCGATCGGGTTTTAGGGGCAGGTTTCTAGTTCCAGGCGAAATCTAAGTACTTACATCCCTGTCAGCAAAGCCGTCAAAGCTACCGCGTCCTGCTATCGCCCCTTACCTGCATCCATGCAGGCAAGCTTCGAGACGCCATGAGCATATGCTCTACTATGTGATAGGGCCGCCTAAATGGATTTAGGTGTTAGAACGACGCAGGAGCCAAAGTCGAGAGTAAGCGCTGACAATGAACCATAAAACCTGAGCGAGAAGACTATATCAGTCAAATGTACCCGCTGGATTTAATCGGTTAAGGGGAAGTAACCTTAGTGAGAATAGAGTGTAATGTCTTATTGCATTTCTCTAAGTTTGGTACGCCTGTGAATTGTTGTAAATTCAATGTCCCTTTTGCTAAATGCTTTTTAAGACTTTGCTCAAGATTTTGAATGAACGTTCGATCTTCAGTGTTGATATAGTGATAAATGCCGAAACTGCTGTCTTTCAGTCTATTAAAATAAAAATCATTTTGCTCTGTAGAGCACAATAATTTTTTATAAGCAGGGTAAGGTGATAAAACAGCATCAACTATATTGAGATCTAACATCTTTGATAATTTTGCCGTTTGGTTTATATATTCACAATTAATTCCTAAACGTGCACATATTATTTTACCTTTCTCAAAGCCACTCGGCATGCCATAAACAAAGCCTTTATTTATGGTGCAGTATTTTGGTTTTATGCAAAATAAAGCAACAGCCACTTTCGCAATTGCCGGCTTTATTTGAGTCGCTAGTACATTCAAATCACCGACTGCTTCCGTTCGAAAAGCTTCAGCTTGAATGGTATTGTTTTTAAAGTACTTAAAGCCACGTTTAGCCGGGATAAATAGATAAGTTGGTTCAATATTGAGTTCATCATAAACTGCATTATAAAAAAATTGTAATTCTTTGCTCGTCTTCGTGTCTTCAATTGCTTCGGGAATGTTAATAACAAAGTCGACTTTATGATTCGCAGTTTCGTTACCATTCACATTAAAGATAAAATTAAACACGACAAGGGTCAAAACTAGTGACAAGCTAATAGCTGTTTTCATGCAAGACCCCACTTATGTTTTTATTAAAATATAGTCTTCTCGCTCAAGTTTTATGGTTCATTGTCAGCGCTTACTCGCCCCAATCACATAGTAGAGCATATGCTCATGGGGTCTCGAAGCTTGACGGCTTCCCCTAAAACCCGATCGCTTTGACTATAGCTTAAATTGCCTATTAATCATTGCTTGTTCAAAATATATTGTTGAATGCTTTAGTCATCTTATATGCCCAAATAATTCAAGATACTCGCTCAGGATCTAAGTCTCGGTGGGTTTTAAATTAATTTATGCTGTTAAACAGGCTTAATTTAACCCATTAAATTTACACCTATTTGTCGCGGGTATATGGGGGTAGGTGAGCCTGAGCAGGAAGCGCAAGCTGTGCCTACATCAATTTAAATTATCACTGCCCCAACATTTTGAAGCGACTTGAGTATATTAAATGTAGCACTTCGTCGGGAAATTATAATATGGTTTCTTTTCTAGGTAGCAGAAATGTTATGATGTGCTCTATAACTGTGCTTTTTTCGAATTGATCTTATGTAAACCATCAACGTTGATGGGCTTAAGTTTGCCCTGTTTTAAAATCGCACATATTATTTTTCTGTTACATGATAAACAAGGTTATTTGTGAATTTAACTCGTAATAAAATTGATCATTCTTTTTCTGTTGCCCCAATGCTCGATTGGACAGATCGTCACTGTCGTTATTTTTATCGTTTAATGAGTACAAAAGCGGTTTTGTATACAGAAATGGTGACAACTGGGGCGATTATTCATGGCAAGGCTGATTATTTACAGTATTCAGATGCTGAACACCCTGTTGTTTTACAGTTGGGTGGAAGTGATCCTGAAGCTATGGCACAAAGTGCAAAAAAAGCAACAGATTACGGATACGATGAAATTAATATAAATGTGGGTTGCCCCTCTGATCGAGTACAAAATGGCGCATTTGGTGCTTGCTTAATGGCTGAACCAGAGCGTGTCGCTGATTGTTTAAAATCAATGAAAGCAGTTACCGATACACCTATAACTCTTAAAACACGTATTGGTATTGATGATTTTGACAGTTATGAATTTTTAACTGAATTTGTTGAAAAAACCATGGCTCAAGGTTGTCATCATTATATCGTACATGCCCGCAAGGCTTGGCTTAAAGGTTTAAGCCCCAAAGAAAACCGCGAAATACCAGAGCTTAATTATGATCGAGTTTATCAATTAAAACGTGATTACCCGGCGTTAATGATTTCAATTAATGGTGGGATAAATACATTTGAGCAGGCTGCGCAACATTTGTTGCACGTTGATGGGGTTATGCTTGGGCGAGCCGTTTATCAAAATCCATACATGTTAACGGATGTTGATAGTCGTTTATTTGGAGCAGAAACACAAAAACAAAGCCGTGAAGCGATTGCATTAGCGATGATCCCTTATATTGAACAGCAATTAAAAGATGACGAACGAGCGACTACTTGGCATGTTTTAAGGCATATGCTGGGGTTATTCTCTGGTCAACCAGGGGCCCGATCATGGCGTCGTTATTTAAGTGAAAATGCCCGCCATTATGCTAACGATCCACAAATCGTCCTTCGTGCAATAGATGCAATGAAATAAACTGCTTTTCGCGAATGTAGTCTATTGCATTCGCCTCTTTCTCTACTAACCTTAAATTATATAAGCCGTTAAGCTATTCATTCTGAATGTTGAAGGATAGCAAGTTGGTGCAGCTTATTTTTATTTCCCTATTTTAAATGCATTATTGTGGAGTAACGATCTTGGCAAAGCACGAATTTGTGATGACGGACCAAAATTTTATTAATATTCGTGATCAGGTATATAAGTCGGCAGGTATTGTATTAGGTGATCATAAACGAGAAATGGTTTATTCGCGTTTAACTCGCCGCATTAGAGCATTAAAACTTGAAGATTTCACTGAATATTTACACTACCTCGATTCACATAAAGATGAAGAATTTAGCCATTTTATTAATGCAATCACCACTAATTTAACGTCTTTTTTCCGAGAGTCTCATCATTTTGATTTTTTAACTCGACAAGTGATCCCCGAATTAAAAAAAATTCATGCAGTTGATAAACGAGTTCGCTTTTGGTCAGCAGGTTGTTCAACTGGTGAAGAGCCCTATTCAATTGCGATGACTCTAGCGAAAGATCTCATGTTACCAGGGTGGGATGTAAAAATACTCGCGACCGATCTTGATTCTAATGTATTAGCGAAAGCGGCCAAAGGTATTTATTCTGATTCAAATGTTGAAACCATACCTGATCAAATAAAAAGTAATTGGTTTGTGAGAAATCAAGCTGGTGATTCGTTTAAAATTAAAGATATAGCGCAAAAAAACATTCATTTCAAACGATTAAATTTATTAGAAAAATGGCCAATGAAAGGGCCGTTTGATGTTATTTTTTGTCGTAATGTAGTTATTTATTTCGATCAACCCACTAAGGATGAATTGTTTCAGCGTTACGCTAGTTTACTGCGACCGGGTGGTTACTTATTTTTAGGCCATTCTGAAAGTATGCAACGAGGTGTACAAGAGTTCGAACCGCTAGGCCATACTATTTATCAACGAAGGAAATAACATCATGACTACGTTGTTACAACCTTTTCGAGGGTTTGAAAATATCAAACGCTTTGTTGATAAGCGGCGAGATATTGTTATTGCTAAAATATTACCGGGCGAACTGTACGTCACCAAAAATAATGAATTGGTTTCAACGGTATTAGGCAGTTGTATTTCGGCATGCATATGGGATGAAAAATTAGGTATTGGCGGCATGAATCATTTTATGTTGCCAATTAAAAATGATAACCATGGTTCAGTCGGTTGGGAAGGTGACCTAAGTTATACTTGCCGATATGGTCACTGGGCGATGGAACATTTAATCAACGAGATTATGAAAAATGGTGGCCAACGTGACAATTTACTAGCAAAAGTTTTTGGTGGTGGCAAAATCGTACCTAATATGTCGGATGTTGGAGAGAGTAATATTGATTTTGTTCGACATTTTTTACGTGAAGAGCATATTCCTGTTGTTGCGCACAACGTGGGAGGGCCTTGGCCTCGAAAAGTTTTGTTTCATCCCAATAGTGGCACGGTTAAGTTAAAAAAACTGCGTAGTTTACACAATGATACTATCCAAGCCAGAGAGTCTATTTACCTTAATGGTATTGAACAAGAAGAGCAAACTGGTGATATTGAATTATTTTAAAATTAAGGTCGTATATGGCTATTAAAGTACTAATTGTCGATGACTCGCCACTGATTAGGGGGCTGTTAACCGAAATATTAAATGTGGCTCCTGATATTAATGTTATCGGGACAGCTGAAGACCCTTTTGATGCCCGTGAAAAAATTAAACAATTAAACCCTGATGTGATCACGCTTGATATTGAAATGCCGCGGATGGATGGTATTAGTTTTCTTAAAAACTTAATGCGCTTACGGCCAATGCCTGTGGTTATGGTATCCACATTAACGGCGGAGGGCGCGCCAGCAACGTTACAAGCCTTGGAACTTGGGGCTGTCGATTATGTCTCTAAGCCTAAAAATAATGTTGCAGAAGCCTTAACTGAATATCAATTTGAGCTACACACTAAAATTAGAGCGGCTGCGTTAGCTAAAATTCGGTCAAATGCTGAAAGGCAAAAAGCCGTTGATAGCACACCTCATTTTAATGCGAGTAAATACACTTTTAAAAGTGACTATATTCTGGCTGTCGGCGCTTCAACAGGTGGTACAGAAGCCATTAAAGAGGTTGTTTTAAACCTGCCGACACATTGTCCGCCTGTTGTCGTTACTCAACACATACCGCCTATGTTCTCAACATCGTTTGCTATTCGTCTAAATAATACGGCTGCGGTAACAGTACATGAAGCTTGTCATAATCAAAAGCTAGAACCAGGTCATGTTTATATAGCGCCAGGTGATGATCATCTTACGATCAAAAAAACAGCGTTAGGCTATATTTGCCAGTTGGATAAAGGTCCGTTAATTAATCGACATCGCCCGGCTGTTGATAAGCTTTTTAGCTCGGTTGCACAAGCAACTAAAGGCAACGCGACAGGGGTTATTTTAACCGGTATGGGCGCAGATGGAGCACAAGGCTTATTAGAAATGCGTCAAGCGGGTTGTCCTACTATTGCTCAAGATGAAGCGACAAGTGTGGTTTGGGGAATGCCAGGCGCAGCGGTGCAATTAAATGCGGCACAATTTGTTGAGCCGCTCAATAAAATTGCTAAAAAAGCGTTGATGAGTGCATGCAAGCGTTAAGTTTTACTCAAACATATCTATTTGAGAGCATTAATTGAAGCGCTGTTTGAATGTAAGCAGCGTTTTATTTTTTTAAGTCGCCCGCAACAAGGCTTGGATGAAATAACGTTAAATCAGATAACGCATGCCCAATACAGCAAAATGTATAACCTTTCTCTTGTTCTTCAGGTGTGATCACGGGCGGTAAATCACCATAACTGACTTGGCCTTTGTTTTTGTTTATACAAACACAAGCGGTACATACACCCTGCCGACAACGATAAGGAAAAGATAACCCCGCCGCTTCAGCCGCTTCTAAAATAGTATCATATTCATCTGCTTCAAAAGTTATCCCAGCGGGTTCAATGGTTATTTTATGTTTCATGTTTTATACCTTTATTTAGCTTACCGACCAGATTAATCATCAATTCCGAGTTCATGCCATATTGAATCTATTTTCTCTTTTACGCTGTCGGGCATCGTAATTGGTACGCCCCATTCACGTGTTGTTTCACCTGGCCATTTGTTGGTTGCGTCCATACCCATTTTTGAGCCTAAGCCTGAAACAGGAGATGCAAAATCTAAATAATCAATCGGTGTGTTTTCGATTAACAATGTATCACGAGCGGGATCCATACGGGTCGTGATCGCCCAAATAACATCGTGCCAGTCGCGTGCATTAACATCATCATCGCAAACAATAACAAACTTGGTATACATGAATTGACGTAAGAAAGACCAAACCCCCATCATCACACGCTTAGCGTGACCTGGATACTGCTTCTTCATTGTTACAACCGCCAGTCTGTATGAGCAACCTTCAGGTGGTAGATAAAAGTCGACTATTTCTGGAAATTGCTTTTGCAATATAGGAACAAATACTTCATTCAGCGCAACACCTAAAATAGCGGGTTCATCAGGCGGCCGTCCAGTATAAGTGCTGTGGTAGATTGGATCTTTTCGATGTGTAATATGTGTTACGGTGAACACTGGGAAATCGTCAATTTCATTATAATAGCCAGTATGGTCACCGTATGGACCTTCGGGGGCTGTTTCATCGGGGGCAATATAGCCTTCTAAAACAAATTCGGCACTTGCTGGAACTTGTAAATCATTACTGATTGATTTAACAACTTCGGTATTATTGCCACGTAATAAGCCGGCAAATGCATATTCTGATAAGGTATCAGGTACCGGTGTTACTGCCCCGAGGATAGTGGCTGGATCAGCACCTAAAGCAACCGATACGGGGTAGTTTTCACCAGGGTGTGCCTTCTTAAATTCTTGGAAGTCCAAAGCTCCACCACGGTGAGATAACCAGCGCATGATCACTTTGTTTTTACCCAGGACTTGTTGCCTATATATGCCTAAATTTTGACGATCTTTATTCGGCCCTTTAGTAACTGTTAAGCCCCAAGTGATAAGCGGAGCGGCGTCACCTGGCCAACAATGTTGAATCGGTAACTTTGTTAAATCAACATCGTCTCCTTCAATGATGACTTGTTGACAAGGGGCTTTTTTAATTTGCTTTGGCGCCATGTTTAATACTTGTTTGTAAATCGGCAACTTAGCTAACGCATCTTTAAAGCCTTTTGGCGGCTCAGGCTCTTTTAAAGCAGCGAGTAATTCACCAACACCGCGCAAAGCGGTTACCGAGGTTTGGCCCATGCCCATTGCCACACGCTCTGGTGTACCAAATAAATTACATAAAACGGGCGTGTCAAATCCGATCGGATTTTCAAATAATAAGGCTGGGCCGCCTGCTCTTAATGTGCGATCGCTTATTTCGGTCATTTCTAAATGAGTCGAAATGGGTTGAGTGATGCGCTTAAGTAGGCCTTTTTCTTCTAAACCTTGAATAAAGTCGCGTAGATCTTTGTATTGCATGAGTGAACTTATTAATTAGCGATGAGTAAAGAAAGATACAGGTTTAACAGTACTTTTAAAAGCCTATAAAAAGCGATACCCCAAGTGATCTTAAAATGCAGAACACACAATTGAGATCACTCTGTTATGTTTAAAACTTAAAATTGATAACTTAACTTTAGTCTAAAAGTGCGTGGCTCTAATGGATGAAAATGAATATCTTCAACGCCCTCACTGGGTTCATTTGTTAAACGAGATGCATAATAGTACGTAATATCATGGTCTTGGCTGTCGAGTAAATTTAAGCAATCAAATCCTATTTTTAATTGTTGCCACTGGTATGCAACACCTAAATTAATGGTTTGGGTGCTGGCTGCTTTTATGTTGTTTGTGCTTTCTAAGGCACGGGCAGAAAAGTAGCGATATCTAAGTGAACCTTGCCAGCCCGTTTTAGCGGCTATGTAGCTTATACCCGCGCTGCCTACAAAAGGTAAAGCGCCATCAATGTATTGCCCTTCGTCAGTTTGTTGATCGCGAAAACGAGAATGATTCCATGCGAGTTCAGTATCTAAGCTCCAGTTATCGGCAAACCAGTAGAAAGCACTCAGCTCGACACCGTAACGCTTCGAGGGGCGACTTGCTTCTGTATTACCGGCATCACCCACAAATAATAATTCAGAGTCCAATTGTAATAACCATAAAGCGGCTGAAATATTAAATGTTTCATTATCAAACCAACGCATGCCGAGTTCAGCGCCTTCTGATTGCACTAAAAGGTCAACCGGAGCTGTGCTTTCATTTGTTTGTGGGTCTTCTGTAATGGTTACGCCCCGTGCATCATTAGAATGAAAGCCTTGGCCTACATTAGCGTAGGTTTCTAAATTGGGATTAATGCGATAATTAAGCATTAATTTTGCGTTTGCGATCCCGTCGGTTGCGGTGCCGCTATTGTTAGCTCGATCGCTGTTAACATCAAGGTTAAAGTGGTCGTAACGAATGCCGGCGGTCGCTGTTAATTTTTCTGTTAAGTTGGTTTGTGCTTGATAAAACAACCCGAGCGATTGCTCGTTAACGTTATCGGTTCTTATTGTGTTTAATCTTGTTCTTTGTTGGCTACGGTGTAAGCCAACTTCTTTAATATCATCAATTCGCAGTTGTATACCCGCTGTTTGCTTTATCTTGAACTGTCCTAAATTGAATTGTTCATTATAGCTGATCGCACCGCCGTAAAGGCTGCGTTGATCGACTTGTTCAAATTGATCGCCTTGCTCAGGGTGATCAAGCAAGTAAGTAAAATTAGAAAATAAGTTGAGTTCAGATTGGATAGCATAAGCCGATAGCTGCCAATGCGCATCTTGCCATTGGCCCGATAAACTGTAGCGACTTGACTCTCCGCCCACATCGGGGTCAATTGAGCCTAATGGATCAATTATACCTTGTTCAATAGCTCGCATCGGAATTTGATCGGCTGAGTTCCAACTGTTGTCATACGTCATTAATGTAAGATTAAAGTCACCTTGGGCAAGCGTGCTTGTATAACGAAGTAAGGCATTGGTTTTATTAATATCTTCGTCAATATCAAGCCAAGGGCCACTATATGTTTGATGCTCTAAACCGGCGAGTAAATTGCCATTGGATAAAGTGACTTGCCCTGCTGCAAAAAGGCGTTGATAGGCGTTTTCACCCAAGGTTAAATTGATTAACGGTTGGTTTAATTTATTTTTCAGGTTGAATTGTGCAGAGCCAGCCGCCGAAAAATCGCCCACTTCTGCATAATAGGTTCCTTTTTTATAGTCTATCGATTTAACCAGCTCCGGAATAATAAAGTTAAGGTCGGTATAACCTTGGCCATGACCATGTGTGCGCATATTGACGGGCATGCCGTCAATATGGGTCGCGAAGTCTGTGCCGTGATCTAGATTAAAACCGCGTAAGAAGTATTGGTTTGCTTTACCTGAACCGCTGTGCTGAGTCACCACCATTCCAGGAACAAATTCAAGCAACTCACCGGTTCTTAACATTGGGCGAATATCTATTTCTATTTGACTAATTGAACCTGCTGATGCCGACAGTGTTTGACCTAATTCCGTTGTTTTGTGCCCTTTGATTGAAATGGTTTCGTCAGGTTTATTAGATGGGTGAGCATGTGCCGCATGAGAGCTTGCTAAAACGAGGGCGCATAAAAGTAATTTATTTGTCATTGTTACCGACTAGGGGTCCTTCTAAATGATTAACTCGCTGTATTGGTTTAATCATTGTGGTGCAATTGAGCGATATACATAATAAGTGGCTAACACGAATAAATGGCTCAGTTTGCAGAAAATGGACGATTATACTGAACTTTTATTGCTTTTTCATCTAGATCGCCTAAGCGGCTTATCATATGACTGGGTAGTTGTTTATACCCAAGTCACTTCAAGGTATTTGTTCAGATCGCTTAAGTTGAATTTGCTTGTGCTTCGGTCCAAAAAGCATTGATTAATGGGTTAGATAATTTTTTCTTCAAACAACAAACACCGAGTTCAAAAGGTGCGATTGGTGTGGGTTGTTCAATTATTCTAATTTTGTCACGCACGGGGCTATTATCAATGACTACACCAGGCGCAAAGCCCACACCTAAACCTAAAGCGACCATTGAAACAATGCCTTCATTACCCGCGACCGTTGCGTAAATGTGCGGTTTAATTTTCATTTCTCTAAACCAAGCATCGCTGCGTAATTTAGTTAAGCCTTGCTCCGCCACAACATAAGGTATATTTAACCAATCAATATGATTAGCATTGAGCTTGGTTGATAGTTGGCAGCCTTTATCAGGGCCGATTAAATGTACTGGCACACGATCGAACATCGCAAAAACGACATTTGCAGGTAGGCTGATAGGCTTAGCCGAAATAGCAATATCGATTTCACCTTGGCTAATGCGTTGAATTGCTGATGAGGCATCGCCTGTGATCAGGTTAATATCAATATTAGGGTGCTTAGCCGCTAAGCGATTCAATATTGGTGGTAAGTGCGAATAACTTGCCGTTACTGAGCAAAAAACACTGAGTTTACCGTCTAGCGAGCGCGTGTCGTTGCGCGTATTATTTTTAAATTGCAGCCAAGCATCAAGTGTTTGATTAGCAAATGTACGATAAGCTTTGCCTTCTGGTGTTAAAGATACACTGCGATTATCACGCACAAACAATGGATTACCCGCTTCTAATTCTAACCGTTGTATGGTGCGACTCAGCGTTGATGGGCTGACATGCAAAGCATCGCTGGTTTTACCAAAATGCAAACTGTCGGCTAAATGCAAAAAGAGTTGTAATGCTTTTAATTCCATAATTTAACCTGCTGTCAATAAATATCCGCTATGCTTTTTACGTCGAGATTTATACTTTAAATCGTACATTGCAAAAAGTGAAACATAGTATTGATAATATATCACTTCACGCAAGAATATACATACTGTAAAGTGTCGACCATCACAAAGGTAGGTTTGTCTTAATTACATGTCTATCAGATTTGTGGACTGAATTTTCGTCAAATAAGCCTGACATTGGGTTAGGTTTTGCAATTAATTAATAGGTTTTGAACATGGCTCAAAATTATTTCAATACGCTTACTTTACGTGAGCAATTAGATCAACTTGGTCGTTGTCGTTTTATGGATCGTGCTGAATTTACAGACGGTTGTGAAGCATTAAAAGGTAAAAAAGTTGTTATTGTTGGCTGTGGTGCTCAAGGTTTAAACCAAGGTTTAAACATGCGCGATTCTGGTTTAGATGTTTCTTATACATTACGTGGCGCTGCGATTGCTGAAAAACGTCAATCTTGGAAAAACGCAACAGAAAATGGTTTCACTGTTGGTACATACGAAGAATTAATCCCAACTGCTGACTTAGTTTGTAACTTAACGCCTGATAAACAGCATACCGCTGTTGTTGGCGCAATAATGCCATTAATGAAAGAAGGCGCTACTTTAGCTTATTCACACGGTTTTAATATCGTTGAAGAAGGCATGCAAATTCGTGATGACTTAACGGTTATCATGTGTGCACCTAAATGTCCTGGCTCTGAAGTACGTGAAGAATATAAGCGTGGTTTTGGTGTTCCAACACTTATCGCTGTTCACCCGGCTAACGATCCACAAGGTCACGGTTTAGCATGGGCTAAAGCATATGCTTCTGCTACTGGCGGCGATCGCGCTGGTGTATTAGAGTCTTCATTTGTTGCCGAAGTTAAGTCTGACTTAATGGGTGAGCAAACTATCCTTTGTGGTATGTTACAAACAGGTGCTATTTTAGGTTTTGATAAAATGGTTGCTGACGGTATTGAGCCGGGCTACGCGTCAAAATTAATTCAGTATGGTTGGGAAACAATCACTGAAGCACTTAAGTATGGCGGCATCACCGGTATGATGGATCGTCTTTCTAACCCGGCTAAAATCGAATGTTTTGCACTTGCTGCTCAATTAAAAGACATCTTGCGTCCTTTATTCTACAAGCACATGGACGACATCATCACGGGTCACTTCTCTAAAACGATGATGGAAGATTGGGCTAATGACGATGTTAACTTATTAAAATGGCGTGCTGAAACAGCAGAAACTGCGTTTGAAAAAACACCTGCTGGCGATGTAGAAATCGATGAGCAAGAGTTCTTCGACAACAACATTTTATTCGTTGCTATGGTTAAGTCTGGTGTTGAATTAGCATTCGAAGCGATGACAGAATCTGGAATCATTGACGAATCTGCTTACTACGAATCACTTCATGAAACGCCGCTTATCGCTAATACTATCGCGCGTAAGAAGCTTTATGAAATGAATGTTGTAATTTCAGATACCGCTGAATACGGTTGTTACTTATTCGCACATGCAGCAGTGCCTTTATTAACAGATTTCGTTAATAACTTAGACTCTGCATTTATTGGTAAGTACACGGCTCCAGCATCTAACTCTGTTGATAACGCGTTACTAGTTAAAGTTAACGATGAAATTCGCAACCACCCTGTAGAGTGGGTTGGTCAAGAATTACGTGGCTACATGACTGACATGAAAGCTATCGTTGAAGCATAATTAGTTAAACGAATATACGCGAATTTTGCGTGTATAGCTTTTGAGAAAACCCAGCAACATGCTGGGTTTTTTGTTTTTTGAATCCCATCTATTCAAGTCCCAACAGTCTTTAAATTCCACTCTTTTTAAATAACCTCTTTTTTTGTAGCACCTATATTTCCAAGCCTTTTAATTTTACATTTGTTGCGTGTTTGTTAATGCATACGTATGCAATTGTTAATGAATACGTATGCTTTTCTGTGCAAGCTACAGCTTTAAAAGCGAATGCCTTTTATACTGAATGCTTAAGCTTAGCCTAAGCGTCTATATTTTGAGTGATCAATGTTTGAGTAATGAATGGCTGAGCAAATGATTAAATGCAGTTTATTTTAAATGACAGGAACAGATTATGGCTAACAGCAAAACGAGAGCTCAAATTTTTAAGCTATCGCTATTGAGTATATCAATGGGGTTACTGAGCGCATGTGGCGGTTCAGATGATACCAACAGTGCAACTGAAAACATGGCGCCAGTAGTTGATGCATCTGCAAGCACTGATACCGTAAATGAAGGTGGTTCGTTTACGCTTTCTGCCAGTGCAACCGACAGCGATGGTCGTGTTACTTCTTATGCTTGGATGCAAACAGGTGGAACGCCTGTCCAATTATCGTCAACTAATCAAAGCTCAATTCAAGCGACTGTTCCTGCATTAAATGCTGATGAAACCTTAACATTTACCGTCTTGGTTTCTGACAATTCTCGTAATACCACAACAAACACTATAAATGTTGTCGCTAAAGATTTAGGTAACCTAGCTCCTACGATTAAATTTGCTTCTACATCTACAGGTGTAACATCGGGTGAATCAATCTCTATTTCAGCTAATGCGAGTGATTTAGATGGCTCTATCGCTAGCTACTTATGGGAATACGTTGCGGGTGTAGAGGTTGACTTATCAGGTGTAGATAATACTGCAGAAACGTTCACTTTTGTTGCACCAAGCGTGAGCTCTGACGCCCAAGCAACTTTTAGTTTAACCGTTGAAGACCAAGACGGCAGTAAAACTACACGCAGCTTTGCTATAAACATTAATGCAATTGTTGTTGAGCCTGTCGCTCCGCCTGAACCTGGTGATTTACCGGCTCCGGTTGCAGTAGCTGATGCTAATCAAGTCGTTTTATATTATAACCGTCGTGATGCGGCATTTGACGGTTGGACTCTGCATGTATGGAATAATGAAGCATGTGATTCATACGCTGATTTTGCTTCAGATGGCGGAACCGAGTGGGATGCTGGCTTAGCGCCAACGGGAACAGATCCAAACTACGGTGCTTATTGGATTATGAATTTAAAAGAGGGTCATAGTGACTGTGGCAATTTAATTATTCACAACGGTGCTGATAAAGATATTAGCCAAAGTGATATCGCTTTAGATCTGACTGGTGATAGAAATATCTTCACTATTGAAGGTGACGGCACTTTATACGCTAGTGCGACTCCTTTACCTGATGGTATTGTGATGGCTGAGGCAACCGCTCATTGGTTAGATCGTGAAACGATGATCATGCCAGCGGCAGACGCAACTGAAGTGCGTATTTATTACTCAGCAACGGCTGATTTAACATTTAATGGCGCAACCGGTATTGAAGGCGATAACTTTATAGCCTTTACGCCAAGTGCTATGACTGATGCTCATAAAAAAATAGTGCCACATTTAGCGGATACGCCAGCCTTTACTTCAACTGCTGAACTCGCCATGGTCAAAGAAGCCTTAAAAGGGCAGTTGATTGCTGTAGCGTATGCGACAGATGGAACTATTTTAGCCGCAACACGCGTGCAAGCTCCTTGGATACTGGATGACATATACACATCTGGCGATAACGATGCCGATGAAGCAACACTTGGTTTAATTTATGATACTGATGATGTCACTGCCGCTGTTTGGGCGCCGACGGCACAAAGTGTAAAATTAAAAGTTTATTCTGCCAACAAAGAATTAACTAGCACAGAAGATATGACATTGGATGCCGATACCGGTATTTGGCGTTTTACAGGGACTAAAGCTACATTAGATCGCGCTTTTTATCGTTATGAAGTCACTGTGTTCCATCATATTACAAATAAGATTGAAACCATTGAATCAACCGACCCGTATTCTGTTAGTTTATCAACAAACGGTGCCTATTCGCAGTTTGTTAATTTAAATGATGATGATTTAAAACCGGCTAATTGGGAAAGTCATACCATACCAACCATCACTAATATCGAAGATGCCGTGTTACTTGAAGGGCATATTCGTGACTTTAGTATTCTCGATCAAACCACAACAGTAGCCAATCGTGGTAAATATAAAGCCTTTACGGAAACGGGTACGGATGCTGTTGATTACTTAAAAGGTTTGCAAACCGCCGGTGTTACCCATTTCCATATGTTGCCAGCGAACGATATTGCCACCGTTAATGAAGACCCTAGTCAAACGGTTGATTTACATAACACCGTTGCAGAGCTTTGTGCCAAAGTGGCAGATGCTCCGGTTTGTGGTGTCGAAAATGATTCAGCAACCTTATTATCGGTTTTACAAAGTTATGACCCAAGTACCGATGCTGCGAATAAATTAGTCACCGTGTTACGTGGTATTGATAGCTTCAACTGGGGCTATGATCCACATCACTTTAATGTACCCGAAGGTAGTTATTCATCAAATGCAGATGGTGTTGCGCGTATTCTAGAAATGCGTGAAATGAACCAAGCATTACATGAAATGGGATTGCGTGTTGTACTTGATGTTGTATATAACCATACATCCGCTTCGGGCTTATACGACAATTCTGTGTTTGATAAGGTCGTACCGGGTTATTACCATCGTTATCACGAAATCACGGGTAACCTCATAACGTCAACGTGTTGTGATAATACGGCAACTGAGCATCGTATGCTTGATAAATTTGTTGTTGAATCGTTAGCACAGTGGGCTGAGCAATATAAATTTGATAGCTTCCGTTTTGATATTATGGGGCACATGCCTAAATCAACCATTTTAGCGGCGCGTGATGCGGTTAAAGCCATTGATCCAGATAACTATTTTTATGGTGAAGGCTGGAACTGGGGTGAAGTTGAAAGTGGCCGCTTATTTGAAAATGCGGTGCAAACAACGATGGCAGGCACCGAAGTGGGTACCTTTAATGATCGTCCGCGTGACGATTTACGCAACGCCGGCTTATTTAAAGAAGATGCCAGTGCACAAGTTGCCGATCATATTCGTTTAGGTTTAGCGGGCACACAAGCCACCTACATGATGAAAGATCAAAACGGTACACGTAAAGCCGCGAGCGAATTTGCGCAAAGCTCTTATGGCCAAGATCCTGCCGACATAATTAACTATATCTCGAAACATGATAACGAAACACTATGGGATCAACTGCAGTATGGCTTGCCTGCTGATTTAAGTGCGGTAAATCGTGCTCGTGTTCATAGTGTTGCGGCAAGTGTGCCCATCATGAGCCAAGGTATTCCGTTCTTCCAGTTAGGCGTAGACAAAATGCGTTCTAAATCGATGGACCGCAATACCTATAACTCGGGTGATTGGTATAACGCTCTGGATTACACGAACAACAGCAATAACTGGAACGTGGGCATGCCTATTGAGGTTACAGATGGTGATGCGGCAGCGGCTTTAGCTGCCAACGCAAATACCACGGTGACTAAAACCGAAATCGATTTAAGTTCAGCTGTTTTTGCTGAGTTTTTATCGATACGTGCAGCGAGCCCATTATTTAGATTAACCACATCACAAGATATCATCGACCGTGTTGGCTTCCATAACTCGGGCGCTAACCAAACGCCTGGTTTAATTGTCATGAGCTTAAATGACGGAACTGGCTTAACAGATTTAGACCCAGCTAATGACGCGATTGTTGTGGTGATTAATGCAACGGGGACAGAAAAAACGCATGAAGTTAAAACGGCACAAGGCTTTACACTTCACCCAATTCAACAATCATCAGCTGATACGACTGTGCAAGGTGCTAGCTTTGCTGAAAACGGCAGTAATGGTTCGTTTACGGTTCCGGCTTATACTACGGCCGTATTTGTAAAGGCACAAAGTGGTGCACAAAGCATGGGATTATTACCTGACCCTGATTTTGTTCCTGCACCTTATGGTTCTACAGCGGTATATTTACGTGGTGATATGAATGAATGGGCTGCAACTAGCCAAGTAAGCTATACATCAGATGGTATTTATACTGTTAAAGTTGATTTAGCCGCGGGTACTTATGGCTTTAAATTTGCTGACGCTGATTGGAGTACAGTAAACCTTGGTTTTGATAATATCAGTGCCAGTGATGGTTCTTTAGCGCTAAATAATGTCGATGGCAACATCTCGGTGACTACCACAGAAGCCGGTACGTATTTATTCAGCTTAAATGCGGCTAACACGGCAGATGTAAAAGTATCGGTGACTAAAGCTAATTCACTTGTGGCTTGTACAGCACCAACATCAGCTGGTGATTATCCATTCACGGTTGCAGGTGGCGGATTGCTTTATGTAAGAGGCGACCACAGTGGTTGGGGAGCAGATGCTAATTATGCGTTAACTTACATTGGAGATAACAAATACCAAAGTGTGGCGACCTATACCGGTGTAACATTATTTAAGTTAGCATCAGATGATGGCTCTTGGACAACTCAAGTTTGGGCTCAAAATAGCGCCGGAGATATTCAAACAGCTAGCTTAGCACTGGATACCGCACATGAAGTTGCCTACGCTGGTGCAGGAACGGATAACAACAGTGCGAGTTTATCGGCTGGTGATTATCGTTTCACACTGGCTTTGAATGAAGCAGACCCAGCGGCTGACACGGCTTCTATCGGTTCATTAACCATCGAAAAGTGTGCTGCAAATTAATGATTGCGCTTAATGCTTAAGTTCAAGAATGAGTGACAACGAGCACTGATTAAAAGCCGTACGAATATCGTGCGGCTTTTTTGTTTTTGTTGCGTTGATTTAGCTTTAATTCAATATATTGGGTAATATAATTGGTTACGAGTTAATTGAGAGGCTATAATTTTTAGATAATGTAAATGCATTTTTATTGACGGCAAACTCACTCTTTTTAATTATAGGTTCAATATGAACAACTTAAGTATAAGAATTAAATACTCGATCCCTTTGTTCATCATGGTTTTTGCTCTCATTTTAATTTTGATTGCGAATGCGGCATTAACCAATAATTTAGAAGATAATGCAGATGTATTTCCTAATCGTTTTATGCCTGCGATTAGCGTGGTTTTAAATGCAGATCGAGATTTATACCAAGCACGTGTTGCCGAAATTCAATATGTAAACACTTCAGGGCGTACCGCTAATTTAAGAAGCGATTTTGAAGAAAATGCGACTCAGGCAAAAGATCGTTTTAATGAGTATCGTCGGCATATGCAAGACTTCCCCGACGTATTAACTGAATTACGGGGGTTTGAGCAAGCTTATTCAACGTGGTATTCGACAGCTTCAAATGTTTTAAACACGATAGATAATGGTAATAAAGAGCAAGCCATTGAATTATTGAATAAAGATTCAGCTCGCGATTTTTCAGCGTTACGTAAAATTTATGATAAGGCTGGCGAAAAAGCATTTGATGAAGCCAATCGGTTAAAAGAATCAATAAAAGTAACCAATGCTTGGCAAAAAACACTCATGTGGCTGTTTGGTATTGCGATTGTCGTGATCGCAGTGGCGGTTGCGATAATCAGTCAAAAAATATTGCTAGCCCGCATCGATGAGATCACACAGGGAATTGATAATATTACATCTGGTGGTGGTGATTTAACTAAAAAAGTACAGATCAAAAATGAAGATGAGATTGGTGATTTAGGTCATGCATTTAATCGTTTTGTTGAGAGTTTACGAACGTTAATTTTAGCGGTTCGCACCGATGTTGATCAGCTTGATGTTAGTTCTGATAATTTAAGTCGTTCAGCCGTTAAAGCCGATTCAGCCGCTAAACAGCAAAGCCAAGCCTCTGATTTAATTGTAAGTGCGGTGCATGAAATGAGTTTAGCGACCCGTGAAATGTCGACTATTGCCCAAAGTACAGCCGATGAAACAGAAAGTGCGATGCGCTTTGCGTCTGAAGGTGTGCAGGTGATTAATAAATCGGTGGTACAAATACAACAGTTGTACGATAGCGTTGCAGGGGCATCAGAAGGCGCTAAATCACTTTCTATCGAATCTTCAAAAATTTCAGGTGTGCTAGATGTGATCCGTGGTATTGCTGATCAAACAAATTTACTGGCATTAAATGCGGCTATTGAAGCTGCGCGAGCGGGAGAGCAAGGTCGAGGGTTTGCTGTGGTAGCTGATGAAGTACGCACGCTTGCACAAAAAACCCAAGAATCAACCGATAGCATTCAAAGTATGATTGCCGCGGTACAATCAGGTGTTACTGATGTAGTAGACAAAATTCAAGATGGTTTTGATAAAGTCACGAGTTCGGTTGAACTTGCTACCGAAACAGAAACGTTACTTAATAATACTTTGCAACGTATAACGGTGGTTCAAGATATGTCTATTCAAACCGCTACTGCAACAGAAGAGCAAACGTCGGTTACCGAAGAGATAAATCGAAACTTACATGACTTGAATGATCAAATTCAAACGGCTACGGATGCGGCTGCTGATTCACACTCGGCTACCCAACAAATTCAACACTTATCAGACAACATACATAAAGGCGTACAGCGCTTTAAAGTGTCTTGAAGTGACTTGGGTATATGTGAGCAGAAAGAACAATAGAAATAGTAAATTAAAAATGCACAAAAAAGCCAGTTTATAAAAACTGGCTTTTTTGTTTTTCAGGCAAGATAAGGTAAAAACGAAGTGCTGTTTTTAGAAGCTCATGCCTAATTGGATAGCGCCACCATATGTCTCGTTTTCGCCATAAAGAGCTGCGATATCAATATTGATAAAATCAAAAGGTGAAATACCGACACCTGCCGAAATCGTATCTTCGTATGTCCCTTCTAAATCATGACGATAGCCAACACGAAGAGCCGCTTGATCCCATGCATTTAACTCGGCACCAAAGCGAGCAAATTGCACATTTTGAGCCGAAATATAATCTTCAATGGCGTTTGTATCTAAATCAATTGAAGCTTGGAGCCAAGCGTTTTTATAGCCGACACCTAATGCTAACTGAGGCTCAATGGTGAGTGTGTTGTTAGCGGTGGGTTGGCCTACAGGTTGTTTGATGGTGTATTCATTTTCGAGTGCATTTTTAAGTACAGCACCAACACTCCAATTGCCAAACGAGGTTTGCACACCGAAATCAAGGTTAAAGTTTTCGTCTTCAACAGAGTGATTATCTGCATCAAAGTCATCTTCTTCAAAATCGGCGATGTTTTCTTGGTAATCAATTGTTTTTACGATTTGATATTTGGGCGCAATACCAAAGTTAACTTTTTGGCCGGCAAGGTTAAAAGCGGTTGAAAAGTTTAAGCCTACATCTACAACCGCTGCGCCTTGGGCTCTAACGCTGGTTTCTAATTCATCTGCATCAAACGTGGGTGAATTGGTTAAATCAAGGTTATCAAAATAGTCTGAATCTAAGCCTTTGTATAATGTCGTAATACCAAGGGCTAAGTTTGAGCGAATGAATAATGTAGTCGCTAAGTATTTATTTGGAATTGAGAATTCTACACTGCCACCTAAATCTAGGGTGGCGGTTGTGCCGTCAATTTGCTTTAAACGACTATCCAAATCGGTGATCGTTTGTTGATCATTTTGGGTTAATGTTTTACCGTCTAATTGATCAAGTATGTCGACTATATCATCTGCTTTCGTAATGAGTTCATCTTGGTCACTCGCTAAAACCCCTACATTTAAATTAAAGTTAAAGTCATCGTTGGCATCGTAGTTACTGCCTAAAGCGGGATTAAGACTTGTGCCATAACTAAAATCAGATACGGCTAGACCCGAGCCTGACATGGCGAACGTTTTTGCATTAAATACTTCAGCCGCCGAGAGGTGTGTAGATGCTGCGAGGATGGCGATGGTGACTGTACTTTTTAAAAAATTCATTATTATATCCTTTTTATACAAAGCGGTGTGTGAATGGCGCTTGGGTATATATCCCAATAAAGCAGGTTGAATTATAGTAATAAATCAAAACATTAATCCATTACTATCATCTGTTTCACTTAATATTCACAGTAGCGTGATTTTTTAATTAATATACAAAGGTTTAGTTTGTCAGTAAATGCGGTATTTTAAGTTTATTAACTATTTTTTATTTTTGTGATGAACTCTACGCTTTGTTTTAATTGCGTATTAGTTGTAAGTAGGCGTTTTTAATTCAAATTATTTTTGATATGGTGGATTAATCAAATGACTTTAAAATTGAAGATCGCAATGCGTATTATCGGCACAATACTCGTATTATATTTTGGTTTGTTAACCAGTTTACATGCCAACACTTTAACCGAAAAAAAGATTGAGAAATGGTTGCACTTAGCGCCTAAAATGCAGGCTTTGTTTAATCAGCATCACGCGACATTATCGAGTTTTTCTTTAGATTTTAAGCAAGGCGCGCCAACTGAAATAGGCCAAAAAGCCAAACATTATTTAGAGCAAGCCAATCTGTTACCCACATTTGAAGCGGCGCTGAACAAGCAATTTACAGTTGCTGAATACATCACGGTACAAACTCAAATTATTCAAGCGCTAATGGAACAGGCGCAAGCACAAATCCCCAATCAAGTAGAACGGCAATTTGCTGAAAATATGCTAGATTTAGAAGATGTCGAAGGTTTAACGAGCGAACAAAAAGCCATGTTGCGTCAACAAATGGAATCTTTATTTCATGTCACGAACAAGCAAAAAACCAATACTTCAGCTAATGCGAAATTGGTAGCGAAATATCAAGCGCATATTCAACGAGTTTTAGCCCAGACTGAATGATGAATTTAGCCATGCCGTTTGTGCGCAAAACATCGTATTTTTATTTTATAGCTTTGCTGTATTTGAGTGCCTATTCAGCTCAAGTATCGGCTCGTTCTGCATTTAATATTGTTATTGGGTTAAATAAGCCGCCTTATGTGTTGGCCGAAACGCCAAATGCGACTAACGAACAACGTTGGACTGGTTTTGAAGTTGAGTTGTTAGAACTTGTTTTTAAGCAATTGAAAGTACAGCCGCGTTTTATCTTTATGGCTGATGGTCGTTTACCTTCTGTTTTATCTTTACCGCATGTTGATGCGATCATGACAGTTAATGAACAATTATTTGATCGCCAATACTTAACCGCCCCTTATATCAACTACCAAAATGTAGCGGTGAGTTTTAAACCTTCCGTTGAACGCATAGCCGATTTGAATCATCATAAAGTGGCTAGTTTTTATCGGGCGGATCAAGTTTTAGGTAATCGTTATGCCGAGGCGGTTAAATCGAGCTTAGCATACAAAGAATATTTAGATCAGCAAGAGCAAGTTAATGGATTTTATGCGGGCTTACATGATGTGTTGATCATTGATATTAATATTTTTAATTATTATCAACAAACGGCTTCTGCTTCGTTTAATGCAATAAACGTTCATACTCAGCCAATCTTCCCTTTATCAGAATACAGATTAGCGTTAAAAAATCCGGCTTTAATTAGTGATTTTAATCGTGCCTTAAGACAGGTTAAATACAGTGATGCTTACCAAGCGTTAAAAATTAAATATGCCATTCAGGCAAACTAAATCAAAGTATCATCAAAGTGACTAAACAAATGGTTAACCTGCATTTGCCTGTAAATTTTGTAACACATTAACCATACGTACAGCTTGTTGTATCGCGATCGGTTTAGCCCGCATTTCTCTTAATTGATCTAATTTTTCTTGCCATTTTTCAATCATATTTTGGGGTTGGTTTTTATCTATTTGCAGGTAGGTATCATTCGCGGCTTCACTATTAAATACTTGCTCACCAAAAAAACTTAACGATGCATATTCTTGTGACGTTAATACATTTGATTGGTATAAATTGTCGGTTAGATTATCGAGATCATGTTGGCTGATATTGGTTAAGTCATGACCTTGCATAACGTCGGCTGCATGTTCGCGCATTAAGTTTGCTTCAAAGCTGATATTCACCACGCTGGCCGTATTCGGTTTTGCTTGAGCCTCTTTTTGCTTGTTGTTATCGGTATCTGGTATCGCTTGGCTTTGATGCTGCGATACCTGGTTATAACTCGCGAGCATGTCACTTATTTGCACATTAACCTCGGTGCCAGTAATTTGGCTTTTTGCTTCAAATCTTAATATTAAGCACTACTAAGCAGGAAACATGCCTGCTTTTAAATCTGCTTTTTAAAATCTTATACCAATCCGTAATAATAAGTGTCCACTCAGCGAGCGTTTAAATGCGCTTACATGAAAGAATAGTGGTGCTCTTTTGAGTTCGAGCAACACAGAGTAAGCGCATTTAAAACTCGCCTGAAAGGAATGCCCCAGCGGCTTTTGCCCTGCGTTATCGGTATTTGAAAGGGAACAACCACTCCTGTACACCGACGCCTTGTTCAAAAACCGCTAGATGCATTCTGAGAGATCACTTATTTATATGAATTGGTATTAATTGCGCAACTTTTTTAAAAGTTAACGCTGAAAAAGTTAAACACTTCTATACTTAAAAAGTGTGGTTATTAAAAACAAATTTTCATCTGGAGATAAAGCGTGGGCCTTAGATTCAAGCATCAAACGGTGATGACAATCATACTGTTTATTGGGTTATTCATGAGCCAAGCTCATGCGGTTGTGCTTAATTTATGGCATGGTCAAGGCCATCATGAAGCTTTTTGGCAGCATACTATTACTGAATTTATGCAAGCCAACCCTGATGTGGTTATTAATGTAGATGTATTAACGCGCAAAGCCTTAAACCCTGCGTTAACCGAAGCGGTATTAGCCAATCAAGCACCTGATATGGTTTTGTTTCAATCTGATAATTTAGGGCTTCATTCGTTATTTAAGTTGTCTGTTATTCCGACTGATTGGGTAGCGGCTACCATTCCTAAATCCTTACGTATATTTACGTCATATCAGCAAAAGTTGTTAGGCATTCCTTTGTATTATGGGAATCATATGTTGCTGTATTATAATAAAAAATGGGTATCTAAACCGATCACGCATTGGCATCAATTAAAGCAAATATCGCTGCCAGACGGGGTGAAACCCTTAGGGGTTAATTATCGGTCTTCATATACCTTCGTCACTTTTTTATTAGCGTTTGGAGGCATGCCAGCCGTTGATAAAAAAATTACGTTGAATACCGAAGCGACGATCCAAACATTATTATTTTTTAAACAAAACTTGCAGCAGGGTATATTTAATCAAGCTTGTCATTACCAATGTGTTAGTCGTGATTTTTTTGCCGATAAATATGCTTATGCGATCAACGGCGATTGGGAATACGTGAATGCAAGTCGAGTTATGCAAAATAATTTAGGGATCGCATTATTACCATCGTTAAATAAAGCACCAATGGCTTCATTTAAATCCGCGTTAGTGCTCGCATTTCCGGGGTATGCGGCGGCAGGGCAGAAAAAAGAAGCCCTTAAACGCTTCTCAATGCACCTGCAAAGCCAACGTTTTGCTAAAAAAGTTTATCCGGCTACTCACTCAATGCCTGCGCATATAACGGTACAAAAACAACTTATTAATAATGAAAGTGATAATTTTAAGGTGTTGGCTCAACAGCTTGAATTAAGTATTGCAATGCAACCAACCGTGGCGCTTGTTGCCTCTTGGGATAGTATCAGACGGGGGTTTACGATGTTTTTAGACGATAAACTTAACGCTGAAGAAGCGGCCGCTTACATGCAACGTGGTGCTGAATATGAGTTGAAGCGCCTGTTACAAGGTGATTTAAATGAAAAATAATGGGGTTGCGAGTTTACGCAATACGTTTATCACCGCGCTTTTACTGATGACCGTGTTACCAACCTTTGCCATCACCTTTTTTTTATTGCAGCGTTTTACGGTTATTCAAGAAAACGAACAACATGAAAACATACAAGCACGTGCAGATAGTCATTCTTTAAAAACGCAATTTGCATTGAGCTTGTTTCAAGCCGAATTTAAACAAATGGCTAAAGACAGTGAAGTTATTTTGGCTGCCTATACCGGCACTTTTGCTGACCGAGCACGCCAAAAAATGCAAGCATTGACTCAAGAATATACTTGGCTATCGGGCTTGTTATTGGTCGATAACGAAAGTTGGACAATGTCTGCTCAGCCAACACTATTAGAGTTGATTGATACCCACGCATTGCACAGTGTATACAAGCAAGCAGCACAACAAAAACCAACAACGGATGTGTATTTTAAATTGATCAAATCGGCCTCGTTAATGGCAGAGTTAAGAAGTAAAGCCGAATTAAAGACAGTAGCGTATCGTAGTGAACACGTGTTAGTGGTATTCGCGACATTATGGATGACGGATATCGGTAAACTCGATGAATATTCGCGCCGAGTCGGCACTTTGGTTGGTTTAATTCCGGTTGAAAATATGGCAGCAGATATGAGCAAAACACTCGACCGTATTTTTCTTGAAAGCTTAAGTTTTCAAGATCATGTAATGATTGACCTAAATACAACAGCCGATAATGACATCGATGTAAATACGACTATTGTGTTAAACGGTTTGAATTCACCCATTGAAGCTATTTTTTCACGCCCACGTGAACTTGTTTTTGCCGCGATTAATACACTTAATAGACAGCTTTATTGGATCGCCGCGTTTATTACTTGTGGGTTAATGATTATCGCTTGGTTAATTATTCGACAGTTACTCAAACCGTTAGATGGTTTAAATCAAATTGTTTTACGGTATATAAAACGTGACTTTACGCCTATTTATAAACCCTTACCTTTTATTGAAATACAACAAATTGTTGATGTGCTTTCGGTTATGGCTGAGCAAATTCAAACAGATCATAGTGAGTTAGAAGCTCGCGTTACTCAACGCACAGAAGAGCTTATTCAAGCCAATAGTGAATTGTCTAATGCCATGAATAAGTTACAACAAGCGCAAGATCAAATGATCGAAACTGAGAAAATGTCATTATTAGGTCAATTGGTTGCCGGCATTGCACATGAGATAAATACCCCTTTAGGTGTTTGTGTAACCGCAGGCACGATGATTGAAGATAAACTTAAAAAACTAAAACAAGATTACGAAAACAATAAAATGAGCCGTTCATCGCTTGATTTATTTTTACAGCAAATGGATGAAGCATTTAGCATTATGCTCACTAACTTATCGAGAGCAGCAAACTTAATTCAAAACTTTAAAGCGGTTGCAGTTGATCAAACGAGCGAAGTTAAAAGAGAGTTTGATTTAAAAGCTTACCTTGTTGAAACCATCAATAGTTTACAACCTGAATTACGAAAATATAACGTAGAAGTGAATATTGCCTGTGACAGCCCTGTTGTTATCAATAGTTACCCCGGTGTTTATGCGCAAATTTTAACTAATCTTGTCATGAATTCATTACGGCATGGTTTTGGGAGTAAAAGCGTGTTTTATCAAATTAATATTGCTATCGATGTGCAAAAAGATCACATCGGCATTCGGTATGCCGATACAGGCAAGGGGGTAAAAGCGGCTCAGCTTGAACGCTTATTTGAACCTTTTTATACCACGTTATCTAATCAAGGTGGCTCTGGACTTGGTTTAAATATTATTCATAACTTGGTCTACCAAACTCTTAAAGGCGAGATTGATGTATCCAGCGAAGTTGACCAAGGACTTGTTTATCAATTTACCTTGCCGCGTGAGCTTAAATAAATGCAATAGGGTTAACTCGACATACGATCAAGTTAGGGCTTTGCTAAATAAGTTAAACCCTATAATTGAAGGGATAGTTTGTTGGCGTTTATAAATCGCCGTACAAACATTGCAACATACTTATTGCGGCTAAACCGGCTGTCTCGGTTCGTAATACTCTGGGGCCCATCAGCACATGCTCAAAATGCGCGGTTTCAGCGGCCGATATTTCTTCATCGCTTAAACCGCCTTCAGGCCCAATAAGCAACTGAACTGCATTGTTTTTAAGCGTAAGTTGGCGCATATTTTGTTGAGCTAAAGGGTGCAAATTTAAGCGAGTGCCATTGAACTCCATATCCAGCCAGGTCTCTAGATCAACCGCCGGATTAATCGTTGGAATAATAGCGCGGCCAGATTGCTCACAAGCGCCAATTGCTATTTTTTGCCATTGGTCAATGCGTTTTTCTAACCGTTCACCATTGAGTTTTACGCCGCATCGTTCACTAAACAGCGGTGTTATTTCTGTAACGCCTAATTCAACTGATTTTTGTATGGTAAAGTCCATGCGATCGCCGCGAGAAATCACCTGACCTAAATGGAAGGCTAAAGGCGATTCATTTTGCAAAGGGGTAACTTGTGTAATTAATACTTCAACTTTTTTTCGGCTGGCTTCCATTATGGTAGCGGTATAGTCGTGACCATCACCGTTAAATAAAATCAATAGTTGTTCTTCTTTCATCCGCATAACACGTGCGACATGATTAGCTGCATCGCTAGTTAATTGTGCTGTTTGGCCATTTGTTAATGTTTCAGGGTGATATATTCGAGGTATGCGCATAAAAAACCTAGGTTAGTCGACGTATTCAGATGTTTGCTTCGTATTTTAACCTTTAATTGTAAAGGTCGATATAAAAAAGGCTACGAAAATAAACTGAGCATGCGGGTTTAGCTGAGCGTCATTTTTATTGCGGCATCTATACCCATTGATGTGGGTTGCAGGCTATTTATTATTTCAAATGATAACGCTAGGGCGTTTACAAATTTAAACACGGCATTATCTCTCAATTATTTTATAAATCATCTATAATCAATATCAGTCTTAATTTTCGCTTTGTAATCAATTGTTGTTTTTATGTTTTATAAACAACGAGGTTATAAAGCTTAACGTCGTGAGTAAAACACACATGAATAAAACACAAACACGCATATCATTACTGTCTATCTTGGTTAGTTCGGTATTATTGACTGGCTGTGGCAATACCCCTGCCAATACGCCTAATTCTGTATCTTCAGCAACAAGTAAAGCAAATATCGAAAAAGCCGATTACTTCGCCGATAACGGCTTAATGAACCCTGTTGCTATTGTGCAGCATCCTGCTGGTATTCATGAAAAAGGGGTTACTTATGTCTCTTATCAAGGCCCATTAGAAGATCCTTATGTTGCGGCTTATAACCACAATACCGAAACGTGGTCAGGCCCCTATAAAGCGGGCAACAGTGCGCTAGGAAAAGACCTTACCCAGCCCAAAAATATTGATAACCATGGTAAGCCGACCATGATTATGGATAACTTAGGTTACATACACGTATTCTTTGGGGGGCATGGCGGTGATAAACGCTATGGTAAAAATGAACTTGGCGATACGCACTATGCGGCTAACAAACATGTGGTTACCAAAAGGCCTTACGACATCACAGAATGGGAAGAGCTGAACAATATCACGCCATTTGGTACCTATAACCAAGCGGTAAAAATGGACAACGGCGATATTTATCTCTTTTATCGCCACGGTGCGCACCGCAGTAACTGGGTATATCAAAAATCAACCGATCATGGCCGTACGTTTGCAGCCCCGGTATCTATATTAAAAACTAAAAAACGTAATGATGTGCAAGCTAATGACAGCTGGTACGCTTATGTTTCTAAAGGACACAACGACGACATTATTGTTTCTTATGATTATCACATTTGTTGGAAGCGAGGTGCCGGTGTAAATGGTCGAGGCCATACAACAGAACGTCATGATGCGTATTATATGGTCTTTGATACTCAAAAAAATACATGGAGTAACGTGCAAAAAGAAACATTAAGCCTACCTATCACCCGCGAAGTCGCTGACGAAAAAACATTAGTCGCTCGAACCGGAGGTGTCGGATACTGGTCATTTAACGGTTCATCACACTTAGATGAAAATGGTTATCCTCATATCGGTATCAATATAGGCAAAGATATTGGTAAAAAAACGGGAGGCCCAAAACAAACCAGTCACTACCGTTGGACGGGCGAAGAGTGGGTTGGCGGCCAACCTGTATATGCACAAGCTCGAGCCGATGGCACCGATACCCGCGGCGACTTTATTATAAACTCACCAACCGATATTAGTTTTTTGTTAGGTTATAAAGAAAACGGTGATGGCATCATTTCTTATTTTAATAGCACGGATAGCGGTAAAACGTTCACCAAAGGCAAAGAGCTTTTACGCCGAGAAAAAGCAGGCTGGTCAATCACCGCCTTAATTGATAACGCACACCCTGATGCTCGCTTAATTGTGGCTGAAAAACAAAAAAATAGTCCTTGGCGAAAACTGTATTTAGTGGGCGATAATGGCCCTGTACAACGCGTTAAATCAACCGCATCGGTATTAACCTCTGCTGATGAAAAACACTTAAAAACCTTTAAAAAAGAACATGCTCTTTTTAAACAAAGCAAGAAA
The DNA here is from genome assembly GCF_003286125.1 of Algibacillus agarilyticus. Classification (GTDB taxonomy): domain Bacteria; phylum Pseudomonadota; class Gammaproteobacteria; order Enterobacterales; family Alteromonadaceae; genus Algibacillus; species Algibacillus agarilyticus. The sequence goes on along the minus strand of NZ_QMED01000002.1, from coordinate 167,820 downwards.
AAGTAACTCACAAAGATTGAGTTTAAATAGGCAAAAAACTGAGCGCAAAACCGGTTTAGCCACAAAGTGGGTAAACCGGTTAATCATATTAAACAAAAAAACGGTTATACGGGTACGTAAAAGTAACTAACATAGGGGGGCTTACGTTAATGCTTGGCCAAGCCACGTTACAATATACGTTTACTTTAATTCGATATACCGCGTTTGCGGTGGACGAACGCTGCTAGAAACATTAACTGGAAGCCAATTTAGACTGAAAAACAAGCTGACAAGACACGCTAAAAACCGGCGGGAACGGTCAGATCAGGTCTGAGCTATTACCGTTTATAGCGGCCCCTGATAATTAATTTGACTGGTCTTTTTTCAACAGAAGTAATTTTATTTCTTCCGTTAATTTTTGCTGGCGATGCAGTAATATGATGGCTAGCGCTAAGGTAGACATAAAAATAATATTCACAAACAAACCATTATTATGCGTAATTTGTTGCATAATAAAAGCGGCGACAATGATTAATACATACAATAGTTTAATTATATTTAGTGAATTCATAACCTGTCCTTGAAATAAACCACCAACATTATTATTAGTGGTTAAAAAATTAAATTACCTATAAATTAGCCTGCGTAATTTATAACTCGCTAGCAAATTCAATGCAGTAATAATGAGTAATAAGCGCCTAGAAAGCAAGCCGTTAGCCAACTTTCAGGTTTATTACTAGGCTTGATCTGCGTAGTAACCAACAAGCATCATTGCGCCACCGACTAATAGGCCAAAACCGCCAGTTGCTACTGTTCCACCAACACCTATCGCGATTGCAGCCATACCACCAGCCGTCCAATCATTCATTCCACCTGTTACATCTTCTATTTCGTTTAGAGTTAACTCTCTAATGTCATTCATTGTATACCCTTATATAAAAATTTATTATGTGCAACTCAAAGCACGCTAATAATCTATATTAAATTCAACAAAAGGTAACCTACCCCTTAGTATAGTTTTTAGTATGTTTTTGAGTATGTTTACGCCCAATTTAATAACCTCTTTTTGGTAAGGCCTAGCAAGCCGCCAAAACTTCGAGCCATGGGTGGTATTTGTCAAGGGTGTTGTACTGCGGCATACCAGGGTGCTAACGATGCCTGTCCTACACGATTACAACGCGTTAAATCAACCGCATCGGTATTAACCTCTGCTGATGAAAAACACTTAAAAACCTTTAAAAAAGAACATGCTCTTTTTAAACAAAGCAAGAAAAAGTAACTCACAAAGATTGAGTTTAAATAGGCAAAAAACTGAGCGCAAAACCGGTTTAGCCACAAAGTGGGTAAACCGGTTAATCATATTAAACAAAAAAACGCGGTTATACGGGTACGTAAAAGTAACTAACATTGGATATTTTAGAGGGTGTCTTACGTTAATGCTTCGCCAAGCCACGTTACAATATACGTTTACTTTAATTCGCTATACTGCGTTAATAAAAAAAGCCAGTTAATCAAATTAACAGAGCTTTAAGTGAATGATTTTTAAATCAGATCAAGATAAAAGTGCACTGGCTGTCCCCGATAATTTTATAGGACAACGACAATCTAAAAAGTTTGAACTGTGTAATTAACCTTTGCGGGTAATTTTCCAGTATTGTCAGTTGCGCGCATAAAATATAGCCAGTCTTCCATACGTTTTTTTAATGTTTCAAATAACTCGTTAAAGCGACCTAACTCTGATTCTTGTATTTGCATATCAATATAAACAACGGCGTTAAATTGACTGTTACGAGTGTCAATACCATCAAAAAAGTGCGTGCCAAGTTCAGCATATATTTTACGCAACTCCACTTCACCGATACGAATAACGGAGTCGGCATTATCACCTTTTAACGAGAGTTGGTAGCTTTGAGTTCCATCTGGGTTATTGATTGTTGCTCGGGTAAACTCTGGTTCATTAACGTATTCAAGAACGTCATCATTCAATACCTTCGTTCTATTGATACGAATAACGCCTTGCTCTGCATGAGCCATATTTAACCGCTTAGGGCAGACCGGAATAAAGATTTCGTCGCCAATTAAATAAGGATGGTGTTGGTTATTTAAAATAAAGTTATTGGGGAATACTAGCGTGCCTAACTGTTGTTTTAGCTCTAGATCAAAAATATAGGCCTTTTCATCACCGTAGTTAAATAAATACGCGTGATCACCATCGCACCAAACTATGTTGTTGCCATAGTTTTCACCCGCTTGGGTTTCACGGATCAATTCTCCACTTTCAGCATTAAGGGCTGCAATTTCATTTCGATGGGCGACATAAATGATATCTTTGTGAACATAAAAATCTTGGATGCAATGGAAAAATTCGTAGTACCAGTTTTCTGAACCGTCTTCTAAATTCAATTGCACAATAGTGCCATTCAATTTCGTAGCAAGAGGGTTACCAGATGGAGACTTATCTGTGCCAAGATAAAATATTATCTTATTTTGATAAATATCGATAAATTTACGTTTAGGAGCACTTTCTTTATGAAAATTAAAACTCCATTTTAATCCTTGTCCAAACTCTACAAGTGATATTGAACACTTTGAATCTAATTCAAATAAATACTCACCATAAGGATAAGCACGTTTTTTTGACTTGAAAGACCACCACTTATTATCGTTTGAATCATACACTTTCCAAAATTCTTTATTATAAAATGTTGGAAAATAATCATAGTAATAACGTTCGTCGCCATCGTATATTCCATCGACAACGCTCACATCGAAGTCGCTAACATTTGATACTTTTAGACTTTTGTCATTGCTCGAAAGTTTAAATAGGATTTCTTTATCATCGATAAAATAAAGCTGCTCATCTTTAAAAAACGAGAAGTAGGGATCTGTATCCATATAAACTATTTGGCCACAACAACATATTAGAGATTCCCCACATAGGTAGTACATCTCACTGTTTTCAAAGTGTAATTTAGCCAATACCCCTGAAAATCTTGTTGTTTTCATTAATATGCTCCAATTTCAAACATTTTATCTAACTCGACAGACAACTGTTCATATAAAGAAAGTTTCGTGCAGGACAGGCACAAATAAGCTTTTGATTTTATTTGATATTACATAAGTGTATCGACTATGCATCGATGGTCCTGCATGAACATTTTTTGATGAATAGATAAGTAAAAAATATACAGTAGGTTGCCATGAGTGAAACGAATCGCGACACACTCAAGTAACCGCTTTAAACCAAGTAATCAAAAATTAAAACGCTCGTTAATTGAATGAAAATTTAGCTAAAATAAAGATGGTGCGGTTCGCAAGCTCACGACACCCTACCTTGAAAAACACCAACCTAGAGGTGTTTTACAAATTGGCTGACGAATAAAAAATGAATAATCAAGACCTGACCCCGTAGTCATAACAAATAAGCCGGTTTTTGGGTGGCTGTCCTTGTTATTTCTTTAAGGTAAATATGGATAGCCAATATTTACCTGTTTATCTTGTTTTATTAATCGTTTGAGATCAGCTTATCACAAGGGTAGGTGATGCCTTGTTGTTGCCTTGCTTTGTCGAGTACTTTCATAACATTAGCGGATAATTGCCAAGTGTTGATAGGTGATTCTATTTTTTGTTGCAAAATGAGCTCAACAAAATGCGCGACTTCGTAAAACATAACGTTGCTGTTTTGCTCAACACTAATATCTTTCTCACTGCCGTCTTTGTAGTGTAATTTTACACTGCGTAATTGTGAAATATGTTCGATCACCATACTGGCTTTTTCACCTTGAATTTCGTTGTGAAACACCGAGTGGTTAATCTTAGAGTGAGATAAATGGGCTATTAAAGCCTGCTTTTTATAGGTGAGTAACATTTCACCACACCCATCAACACCTGAGTCGAGTTTTATACCGGTACTGATAATGTCATCGGGTTTGCCAAACAAATCAAGAACGGGAAAAACAGTGTATATTCCGAGATCCATTAATGAGCCATTGGCAAATTCCGGATTAAACGTGTTTGGGTTTTCACCTGCTAGGTATTTATCGTAACGTGACGAATATTGACAGTAACTCGCATTGATTCTGTGTATCTTACCTAGCTCAGGTAAATATTGTTTGATTTGTTGGTAGTTAGGTAAATGTGTGGTGAATAGTGCTTCCATAAACGTAACATTATTGGCTTTGGCACATTCAACCATTGCCTGTAATTGAACTGAATTTACCGCTAAAGGTTTTTCACATAAAACATGCTTACCGGCATTCATTAAGGTCATGGCATGTGTTAAATGAAACGAATTAGGCGAGGCTATATAGACTGCATCAATATCGCTGCTTTGTGCTAATGCCTTTAAATCGGTGAACGTTTGTTTTGCATTATGTTTTTGAGCGAAAGCTTGTGCTGTTTCAAGCGTGCGTGAATAAACCGCCTGTAACTTTGCGCCATTAACTTGTTGCAGGGCATCAATGAATTGGTCGGTAATAAAGTTGGTGCCAATAATGGCAAAGCGGATTGTCATTTTATATCCTCTAAACGGGGTTGTAGCTAAAAATTAAAACTTTTAATGCTTTGTTCACGTCTGCTTCAATAAACACTTCAGGGTTAGCTAAGCGCTCGACAAATTTACAATCAGGGCAATGTTCTGCAACTTGCGCTTTTAGCCAATCTACCGTTAAATCGGGTGAATTTAAACACAGCATGAGTAAGCCTTTTGGTGCCATAAATTCAGGTATGCGTTTAATTATTTTTTTGTAGTCACGTTCAACATTAATACTGCCTTTTTGAAACGAAGGCGGATCGGACACTACTATATCAAACTTAGGGTCGCGTCGTAATTTGCCCCAAGATTTAAATAAATCTACGCCTACAAATTTGACATGACTTGTGTCGTGACTATTTAGTTTATGATTTTCTCTTCCTTGGCTTAACGCTGATTTACTCATGTCTAAATTCATGACGAAATCGGCTTTACCCGCGACCGCTGCAACTGAAAAGCCACAAGTATAACTGAATAAGTTGAGAACACGTTTATGTTTAGCTTGTTTTAGTATCCATTCGCGGCCATTGGCCATGTCTAAAAATAAACCATGGTTTTGATTGGCTTTTAAAGTGATGTGGTATTTTAAGCCATGTTCGAGTGCATGAAGGGTTTCAATGTTTTCGCCCCAAATTACGTCTACGGGTGCAAGTGAACGACATCGGTATTGCACTTGAATTGACGTGCATTGTGATATTTGTGCTTGTATCGCGGCATTTAATGCGTCAAGCCATTCAGTTTCAACTTCTTGATAAAGGGTTATCAGTACAACGGGGGCGTACCAGTCAATACATACATGCGACAAGCCAGGAAATGTATGACCTCGGCCATGAAATAAACGTTGGCAAGACAATGAAGTGGGTAAATTAAAGTCAGGTAAATTCATGCGAACTCGGTCAATTGATTATGCGTTAATGTATAACGCTTTTATTATGTGTTTAATACACTTATGTTTATCACTTATGAATTGTGATTGGTATCAATATAGTCTTCTTGCTCAGGTTTTATGGTTCATTGTCAGCGCTTACTCTCGACTTTGGCTCCTGCGTCGTTCTAACACCTAAATCCATTTAGGCGGCTTCAATCACAGAGTAGAGCATATGCTCATGGCGTCTCGAAGCTTGCCTGCATGGATGCAGGTAAGGGGCGAGAGCAGGACGCGGTAGCTTTGACGGCTTTGCTAACATGGATTTAAGTACTGAGGTTTCGTCTGGCACTAGAAATCTGCCCCTAAACCCCGATCGCTTTGACTATACTTAGTTTTTCAGAAAGCAAAAACGGCAGTAATAACTGCCGTTTGATGTGCGCTTTCAGGCGCGTTTAATGTGTTGTAACCCACGTTAAACATTGCTTATTTTGTTATTATAAGCCTGCAGCTGCTTTTAATGCGTCTACTTTGTCTAGTTTTTCCCATGGGAATTCTTCACGACCAAAGTGACCATAAGCGGCAGTGCCTTGATAGATTGGGCGCTCTAAATCTAACATGGTCAGTATGCCGTATGGGCGTAAATCAAAATTGCCGCGCACGATATCAACAAGTGTATCTTCATCAATTTTTGCTGTGCCAAATGTTTCTACACTGATAGATGTTGGCTCAGCGACACCAATAGCATATGAAACTTGAATTTCACAACGATCGGCTAAACCAGCTGCAACAATATTTTTAGCTACATAACGAGCTGCATAAGCGGCTGAGCGGTCAACTTTTGATGGATCTTTACCTGAGAATGCGCCGCCACCGTGACGAGCCATACCACCGTAGGTATCAACAATAATTTTACGACCGGTTAAACCACAATCGCCCATTGGACCACCAATTACAAAACGACCGGTTGGGTTGATATGAAATTGTGTGCTGGCCGTTAACCATTCTGCAGGCAATACCGGCTTGATGATTTCTTCCATTACAGCTTCACGTAAATCGGCAGTAGAAACACTATCGCAATGTTGAGTTGATAATACAACGGCGTCTATACCTTTGATAATGCCATTCTCGTAAGCAAAAGTGACTTGCGATTTAGCATCTGGGCGTAACCAGCTTAAAGTGCCGTTTTTGCGTACTTCAGCTTGACGTTTTACTAAGCGATGCGAATAGGTGATCGGAGCGGGCATAAAAACATCTGTTTCGTTTGATGCATAACCAAACATTAAACCTTGATCGCCTGCGCCTTGTTCTTCAGGGCGTGTGCGGTCTACCCCTTGATTAATGTCAGGTGATTGTTTGCCAATGGTATTTAATACGGCACATGAATCTGCATCAAACCCCATTTCTGAGTTTACATAACCAATTTCACGTACTGTTTTACGGGTAATTTCTTCAATATCAACCCAAGCTGAAGTGGTGACTTCACCTCCAACCATTACCATGCCTGTTTTAACGTAAGTTTCGCAAGCAACACGTGCTTTAGGGTCTTGCTCTAAAATTGCATCAAGCACTGCATCAGAGATTTGATCAGCGATTTTATCAGGATGGCCTTCAGATACTGATTCTGAAGTGAAAAGGCGACTTGCCATGCGAGAGTCCTCAATTAACGTTAACAATACCGTTTATACGGTTAAGTTGATTTATGTGATCACTCTGTGTTTTTTTTGAGCAATCTAATTCATGTCGCTAAGTTTAACGACATTTTCAGTATTTGCAAGGATTTACGTCTAGACGTCTAAACGGCCAATTGCATTATCCCCTTAATCGCTATAAAAAAGAGAATAATTGCTATTTTAGGGCATTTGGCGATTTGGGTCGTGTAATGAAGGCGGGGGATGTTTTGTCGAGTTTGATGCACCCTCTCGCATTAAGGTGTTTGGGGATGCATCGTTAAATGTGTTGCGTTATACCAATCCGTAATAATAAGTGCCCACTCAGCGAGCGTTTAAATGCGCTTAAATAAAAGAATAGTGGTGTTCTTTTGAGTTCGATCAACACAGAGTAAGCGCATTTAAAACTCGCCTGAAAGGAATGCCCCAGCGGCTTTTGACCTGCGTTATCGGTATTTGAAAGGGAACAACCATTCCTGTACACCGACGCCTTGTTCAAAAACCGCTGGATGCATTCTGAGAGATCACTTATTTATATGAATTGGTATTATTTTAATGCATTAATAATGGCTTGTTCTATTTCACCGGCCAGTGGTTTCGCTTTTGAGTTCCAAGAGCCAACAACGTTGCCATTTTTATCAACTAAGTATTTAAAAAAGTTCCATTTAACTGAATGATCAGCCGCGGTGGTTAGCTTTTTATAAAACGCATTTGCATCACTGCCTCGTACACTCGAAGGGCTTAGCATGGTAAAACTTACGCCATAATTTAAATAGCATATATCGGCTGTTTCTTTTTCATCATCGTGCTCTTGAAAAAAATCATCCGAAGGAAAACCGACAATTTCTAACCCTTGATCTTTATATTTTTTATATAGTGCCTCTAGCCCTTCAAATTGTGGCGTAAAACCACATTCGCTGGCGGTATTAACGGCCAGTAATACTTTGCCTTTAAATTGTTGGCAAAAGTTTATTTGCTCACTTGAGCGTAATTTTCTGGCTTCAAAATCGAGAATCGAATTACACTTTTCTGCTGCCCATGTGCTTGAGCTCATGAGTAGCCCTGCGAGTATCAAAATGCGGGTTTTATTATTCATTGTGGGTTTGTCTCTATTTGTGTGTTTATAGGTTTAATTTTTGGGGTTAAACGTTGTTTTTAGTTTTAAAGATCAGTTTTATTTTTGAAGTCGCCAGACTTCGGCTAAACCAAAGCTGTTTTCAGATATTAAACGACTGTTGTCTTCATTAAATGCAAAATCAAGAATTGATACGCCCATGCCTTCGGCTTCGTATTGCCATTCGTCAATTAATTCGCCCGTTTTTACACGCCACAGTTTTATTTTTTTATTGGGCGCGCCTGTGGCTAAAATATTAGCGTCGTTTGAAAAAACAGCGCTTGTAAAAATGAGTTGGCGCATAGGATATTTAAGCTGACTTTGTTGCGAGCCGTCAGATAAACGCCAAATATTTGAATCCTTAAAACTGTTAGCGGTAAAAGCATATTGACCGGTTTGGTCTAGCGCGACTTGAGTTATACGGCTGTCGTGTTTAAATGAGTGGATCACTTGGGCTGAGCGTGTATCCCAAAATAATGCCATGCCATCATAACTACCTGTTAAAGCAAAGTGGCCGTTGTCGGATAAATCAACGCGACTGATGCGCTCGTTATGTCCTAAAAATCTAACGCGTCGCCCGGTGTCTAAATTGTAGAGTTCGACCACGCCATTAAGTAATCCAATGAGCATGAGCCGACCTTTATTGGCTATTTTTATATCAACTATCCGACTTTCTTCAACTTGCCAAAAGCCTTTATTATGTCCCGTTTTCATGTTCCATAATGCAACTTGATTTTCGGTTGCGGTGATAACGTGTGAGTTGTCACTCGCGATATCTACATGGATGACTTCATTGCTTTTTTCTGGATCGTGACGCCAAAAATATTTTGGCAAATGTTGATTGACTTGCCATAGTGTAATGCCATCTGCCGTTGATACAGCCGCATATTCACCATTTTGAGAAAGGTCTGCTGCATAGGTTCCATTGTCTGTATGCAACCATCTTGCTGTTCGGTTTTCACCCCACTTATTGCAAGCGCTGAGCAATAAACTTAAACAGATAAGATATAAGACCTTTTTCATGGTTTTGCCTTTTTATGACTTATTGTTGTGGAAAAAGTGTTTTTTCAAACACGCTCCACTGAGCGGTTAAATTTTCAGAGGGTTTACGTTGATAATCACTGCGTACAAATTGACCTATTTTACCTTCGATCCAACAAACGAGTTGATTAGCAACCATGGCTTCGTTGTAATCAAAGGCTTTACCTTCGCGTAGTTTTCGTTCACGTAATACTTGTTTTAATTGTAGCTCAAGTTTATCGAATATTTGATTAACGCGATCGCGTAATCTAGCTTGCTCGCCCATTAATGCATCACCACTAAGTAAACGTGAAATCCCCGGATTGCGTTCGGCAAAAATTAAAACGAGTTGGCTAATTTGAAAACTACGCACTGATGCTTGTTTTTCTTTTTCGAGTATGGTGTTGATATGCGTAAATAAACTTTCGTCTATAAAATCTAATAAACCTTCAAACATGCGCGCTTTACTCGGAAAGTGACGATATAACGCGGCTTCGGTTACGCCTACTGCTTCTGCCAATTTTGCGGTTGTAATGCGCTGGCCTGGGTTTGATTCCAACATTTGGGCTAATGATTGGAGTATTTGATGTTTTCTTTCGCCTTTTTTCTTGGTGACTGCTGGCATTGCTATGTTTCCGTTTTCTAAGTTAATTGTTATGTTGATTTATTTGCTCTGCAATAAGTTGGATCAAATCGGTTGCTAAGCGTGTTTTATCGTTTAATGCTAATTCATGTTGGCTATTGGGGGTGTAGACCATCAGTGCGTTTTGCTCGGCGCCAAACCCTTGTCCTGCTATTGCCACATTGTTTGCGGCTATCATGTCTAAATTTTTGCGCTGTAATTTATCTAAAGCATAATGTTCTATGTCTTGTGTTTCGGCGGCAAAACCAACGGTAAAGGGTTTGTTGGGTAAGTTAGCAACCGTGGCTAAGATATCTTGATTACGTGTGAGCGCTATCGACATTTCACTTTGCGCTGTTTTTTTTATTTTTTGCGCTGCAACGGTTTGAGGCTTGTAATCTGCGACGGCTGCACAGCCAATAAAAACATCGGCATTATCGATATTTTCTAGTGTTGTTGCTAGCATTTCGTCGGCTGATGTAACGGTTGTTGTATGAACGGCATGCGGTGCTGTTAATGCGCAAGGTCCTGATATTAAATGAACATCTGCACCGAGTTGTTGTGCCGCTTGTGCTAACGCATAGCCCATTTTTCCTGAGCTGTGGTTTGAAATATAACGAACAGGGTCGATTGATTCTTGTGTCGGACCGGCTGTGATCACTATTTTTTTATTCAGCAGTGGCTTAGGTGCCAGCAAACTTTGCAAATGAGCGACAATTTCGAGTGGTTCAAGCATTCTACCTGCGCCGATATCGCCACAGGCTTGTGCACCCAAACCCGGGCCAAAGATGCTTACGTCATCTTTTATGAGTGTTTGTATATTGCGTTGAGTCGGTTTTGCAGCCCACATTTGTTGGTTCATGGCTGGGCAAACGGCAACAGGTGCGGGGGTTGCTAAATATAAAGTAGACAGTAAATCACCCGCTAAGCCATTGGCTAAACATGCAAGGGTATTGGCGCTTGCAGGGGCTATTAACACCACATCAGCCCATTTAGCGAGCTCAATATGGCCCATTGCGGCCTCTGCGTCGGTATCTAGTAAACTGGTCGCGACCGGGTTACCGGATAAAGCTTGTAATGTGAGTGGTGTAATAAAGGCCATTGCACCCGCTGTCATGACCACTCTTACGTCTGCATTGACTTCTTTTAGTTTTCTAACCAAGTCTGCTGCTTTATAAGCGGCGATACCGCCGGTTATACCTAACAGTATTTTTTTATTTTGTAAGTAATTCACAAAATCCCCATTGATAAATTGTTAATCATCATCAAGACTTAAGATGCGTAACCTTGTTGTAAATCGGGTTATTTGTCAATGCATTATATGTGTGAATTTTTACTACCCGTTTACTTTATAGGCGGTAGTAGGTAAGTAAGCACTCGTTAAGGATGAGATATGAGTATAAAGGATTGGCCTGCTGAGCAACAGCCACGCGAGAAGTTACTCGCCATTGGTGCTAATAGTTTAAGTGATGCTGAATTATTAGCTATTTTTTTAAGAACGGGTGTTAAGGGATGTAGTGCTGTTGAGTTAGCACAAATGTTGTTACGTGATTTTGGGAGCTTGCGCCAATTGCTAGCGGCTGACCTTCAGCAATTTAGTGTGGGTAAAGGTTTAGGCGCGGCTAAATTTGCACAATTACAAGCTAGTGTTGAAATGACCAAGCGCTTTTTATCTGAAAATTTAAAAAAAGGGCAGGTGCTTGATTCTTCTAATGCATGCCAGCATTTTTTAACGGCACAATTGCGTGATGAACCGTTTGAGGTTTTTGCTTGTATTTTTTTAGATAATCAACACCGTGTTATTAAATATGAACCGATATTTTTTGGCACAATAGATGGCGCTGCCGTTTATCCTCGGGTTGTTGTAACAAAAGCACTTGAACTTAGAGCCGCTGCGATTATACTAGCGCACAATCACCCTTCAGGTGTAGCTGAACCTAGCCATGCAGATAAGCAAATAACCCAACGTTTGATCGCTGCATTAGGTTTAGTTGACATCCGCGTACTCGATCATTTTATTGTAGGCGATGGAGAGGTCATTTCTTTTGCCGAAATGGGTTTACTTTAATTGTAAAAAAATTAGGCAATTTTATAGAAGTAAGTTGACTTTGCTTCTATTTATCTGTATAAATTGCGCCCTCTTGAATCAGGGTACGCAGAATGTAATTCTTAAGTGATAGCTTAAGATGAATTGGAGACACAGCAATGTCTAGAGTATGCCAAGTTACTGGCAAAAAGCCAGCGGTTGGAAACCACCGCTCGCATGCTAAAAATGCAACTAAGCGTCGTTTCTTACCTAATTTACAGTCGCACCGTTTTTGGGTTGCAACTGAAAACCGTTTTGTTAAATTGCGTTTATCAACCAAAGGTATGCGTATCATTGACAAAAAAGGTATTGACGCCGTTTTAACTGAGATCCGCGCGCGCGGTGAAAAAATTTAAAGGTAGCCGGAAATGCGTGATAAAATTAAGTTAGTTTCTACTGCTGGTACAGGTTATTTCTATACCACAGATAAGAACAAGCGTAACATGCCAGGTAAGTTTGAGATCAAAAAATTCGATCCAAAAGTACGCCAACATGTTTTATTCAAAGAAGCCAAAATTAAGTAAGCTTTTTTGTTTAAGAAATTAAAAAAACCCGGCTTGTCCGGGTTTTTTATTGCCTAAAATTTACGGTTGCACCCCGCATCCTCGCTCGCTAACATAGCCTCGTTGTTTTTTCTCATTTGTTTTTTTACTGTCGTAAACAAGGATAAATTTTATGGTTCGTTTAACGCGCAAAGGTTGGAATAATGTTCTTATTTTTTCTAGCTTAGCGATGATTTTGATCTTTAATGGTGTGCATCAAAAAATATTAGGTAGTGTTGAGCAAACCGGTGATCAAGTATCCGTTTTACCGACTGATCAAATTTTACTCACATTAGATGTGCCGGGATATTCAATTGAGCGAATCGGTCGAAGTTGGCGTACTAATCCAGATAAAGGACTTGAGGCGGCGTTACTCGAGAAAACCATCGCTTCTTGGGTTAACTTACAAGGGATTATTTTAAGCCCTGCACAAGTCAGCGCGTATGCGTTAGCTCAATACCCAGATTATGTTGTTACTGCTTGGTTAGCGGGCCAGCATCAAGGTTATACATTTAAAATATTTGAAACTCAGCATGAGCTCATTATTCAAGATATTCAGATAGATCGTTGGTTAGTGCTGGATAATCAATACCGACCTCCATTATTAAAGCCTTAATAAATTAACCTATGCAATTGATGAGTATTTAACATGCCCGAATTACCTGAAGTAGAAGTCACCCGTTTAGGCATAGAGCCGCACATTTTAAATCAAACGGTTGCTAAAGTGATTGTTAGGCACCGTGGTATGCGGTGGCCTATACCGGAAGATGTTGATTTACTGACCAACCAAACAATTGATAAAGTTGAACGCCGTGGTAAATATTTGCTACTGGCAAGTAAAATGGGGCAGCTCGTTATTCATCTTGGTATGTCAGGCTCGTTGCGCATTTTATCGACCGATGCCGACGTTAAAAAGCATGACCATTTTGAGCTACAGTTTACTAATAATAAAATTTTACGCTTGAATGACCCGAGACGCTTTGGTGCTGTGTTATGGCAAGATTGGCAACAAGCAACGCCGTTAAGTCAACTTGCGCATTTAGGGCCTGAACCCTTATTAGATGATTTTAATGCAAATTACTTATTTGAAAAAATACAGAAAAAAAACACGGTGATTAAAAACTTTATTATGGATAGCAAAGTGGTTGTTGGTGTTGGTAATATTTATGCAAATGAGTCACTTTTTTTAGCCGGGATTAATCCTTTAAGAGCGGCTAAAACCGTAACGAAAGATGAAATTGATAAACTCGTTACCGTGATCAAAAAAGTATTGGCAGAATCAATTAAACAAGGCGGTACAACCCTTAAAGATTTTACGCAAGCTGATGGTAAACCAGGGTATTTTGTGCAATCACTGAATGTATATGGTCGAGCGGGCGAACCTTGTGTTAATTGTACTCAACCCTTAATTGAGTGCAAAATTGGCCAACGAGCGAGCGTGTATTGCGATTATTGTCAATCCGAATAAAATAAGGGGTTAAGATATAAATTATTTGCATGTGAGATCTTTCTTACATTACTAATATATAGGCATAATAAACAAACACTTAAGTTTATCGATACTCACATGACTTAAACCAAGGTATAAGCATTCATCGAATACGCTCACTTATCACTTTTTTATGACTAAACTCTATTCATCGCTTAGGAAGAATAGGTTCAAGGGAATGATGTTTTCACTATTTGCGACCGCCGTGATTGGAGGTTACATAATCGCAACTGCCGGACTCGTTTTTTTATGTGATTGGTTACTGACTTACCATGAGCAATTAGAAGAAAAAAAACGTGATTTAAAAGAAAAGTCTTATCATGATATTTAGCTTTATTGACCGCTTTTGAGGTCGCCTTACTCTGCAAAAGTAAAGCGCGAATTCAACGCGAGTTTGACTGCTGGCGTAACAAACTCACTTATATCACCTTGATGTTTTGCTATTTCTTTGACTAAAGTTGAAGAAATAAACGCACTGTTATCAGAAGGGGGTAAAAACACACTTTCTAAATCGGCATTTAAGCGCTTATTGGCACTGGCAAGTTGCAATTCATATTCAAAATCGACTGTTGTGCGTAATCCTCGTAACAAGACTATGGCATTATGCTGCTTGGCAAAGTCGACTAACAGACCACTAAACCCAATGACACTCACATTGCTTAAATGATCTACGGCTTGCTCAGCTAAAAAAACACGTTCGCTTAAATCAAATAAAGGTTGTTTGCTTGGGTTATTCGCCACGCCAACAATCACCTGCGAAAAAAGCCTTGATGCACGGTTTAATAAATCGATATGACCGTTAGTGATAGGATCAAATGTACCGGGGTAAATAGCAATAATACTCATCGTGTTTACTGTAAATGAAATAATGTGTTGAAGATACACATAAGACTATTTATCCGCAAGCCTAACGATGGGAACAGTCTGACAAGATTATGTTAACTATTTGATCTGTCGTGCAATAGAGGGAATGATTAAGTTTGTAAATTTAAGGTGTATATTAATAAATCAATCTTTAGCTATTTGATATTAAATATAGATTAACATGTGCTCTAGCTCTATTAACTCGCATTTGATATGCGTATAATTACGCTGTTTTTTATAATATGAAGTAGATAAGGATATACCGAATGAAAAAAATGCTGACATGGACTATTGCACTAAGCGTAAGTACTTTTGCATTTTCTGCTCAAGCTGGCTGGCATTTTGGAACTGGTTTCGGTGTTACAGTGCAACAAGGTGAGTTAACGTTTAAAACGCAAGACTTTAACCAACAGCAACATCAATTTATCGGCGATGTTGAAGTGAACTCATCCGATATCGCTAAATCGTTACTTTCTTTTGATGGTTATGGCACTAATGGCCGTTGGCGCATTGATTATCGTTATATCCCTAATAAATTAAGCCAAACAGTTGAAAATGATTCTTTCGCTTTTGATTCAGCCGTTGGAGCGTTTTCTTTTGGTCATCGTATTGTTAAGTTATCAGGCGGAAAGCACTTATTTGTTAATTTAGGCATACGCGTTAACCAACAAGAGTTTATGTTACAAACGGCAAACGAAAAGCTTGAAATTGATTCAAGCTGGATTGATGCCACGATGGGCCTGAAAGCGGATATCCCGATAACGAATAAGTTAGTGATACACGCCGGGGCTGATGCGGGGGTTGGTGATGCCGAAACGAGCTATAATGCACACCTTGCGGTTAATTATCGGTTTAGTCGTAAATGGAGTTTAATTGCAAAGGCTGAAACGCAAAAATTAGAATACGAATACAATCAAATTGATAAAGTTGAAGATGGAAAATCAGATTGGTTCACGAGTGAATTTGATAGTACATCGGTTAGCTTACGCTTTATTCGTATTTGGTAAAAATTTAGTTTTCAGATGTGATTTAATCATTCACGGAGGCTCGTACTATATTCGTTAGTATCTGCGTCAAAGTCGTCTAGTGATTCATCATTTTTAGTCCCTCTGCATGCGAACGTTTCTCTAAGTATAGTCTTCTCGCTCAGGTTTTATGGTTCATTGTCAGCGCTTACTCTCGACTTTGGCTCCTGCGTCGTTCTAACACCTAAATCCATTTAGGCGGCTCCAATCACATAGTAGAGCATATGCTTATGGCGTCTCGAAGCTTGCCTGCATGGATGCAGGTAAGGCGCGAGAGCAGGACGCGGTAGCTTTGACTATAAATAACCAGATCACCAATATAAAGATGGCAGAGGCTGCTATCTTTACTTCATTTGACTACTCTACTTAATTGCACGACACTGCTCGTTTAACTCTTAGATTATTAATGTATGCCTATGACGTCAACCGAACTTATACCCTTACTGATTCATGAATTAGAAAAGCTACTCTCAATTGCGACAGCTGCCGCTAATGATGCTCGAGATTTGGCAACACATGAGCAAAGTAAGCCCGAAACACAATATGATACAGTGGGATTAGAGGCGTCTTATTTAGCGCACGGTCAATCGCAACGCGTTGCTGAGTTAAAATTGGCGATCAAGCAATGGCAAGGCTTAGCTTTACGCGCTCCCTCGAACAAAAGTAAAGTTGACTTAGGCTGTCTTGTTGTCGTTGTTGATGAGTATGAAAACGAATCATATTATCTAATAGGACCGAGTGCAGGGGGGATCAAATTATCAAACAACACAAAATCAATTAATGTTATTACCCGCAACGCCCCTTTAGGTGCAGCATTGTTTAACTGTTATGTCGATGATGAAATATCGATAAAAATTAATACAAACGAAATTTTTTATACCGTTGTCAGTATTCGTTAGTCTCTACCTTTTCTTGTTTAGTATTCACTGAGTTCATAAATTTGCCAGTTTGGCCTATTGTATTTCATTTAGTAGCAGTGGTTCACGGGCGTTTTTTATGCCGTGTAATCGATACCGTTTAGCCGCAACGGCATCGCCTTCTTGTTGATATAGCTTACTGAGTTCAAGGTAGGCTCGGGTATAGCTTGGATCAATCGCTAATACCGAGATAAAGTCATTTATGGCGGCTTGCTTATTATTAAGATGAATATTGACTAACCCTTGATAAAACCAAGCCTGTGGCATGGTATCTCGGAGTTTAAGGGTCTTCGCTAAATAGTCTTTTGCTAAGTGATAGTTTTGTTTTGCGTATAATAGTAAAGCAAAATTGAATTGAATTTCGGCCACCTTAGGTTGTTGCGCGACTAACGGTTCAAAAATAGCCATGGCCTCATCTAATTTATTTAAGCCAATAAAGGCGGTTCCACGCCACTGTTTTACCCTAAAATTGTCTGGCTCACGTGATAGCAACCAACTTGTGGTTGTGAGTACTTCGTCATAACGTTGTAACGTTAACTGGCCTTGTGCGAGATCAAAGTAGGGTTGTATATCTTGTATTTTACTTTGAGCTAACATCATTTTTAAATAATCTACATAGTTAGCCGTCGGTGTTGTTCTTAATAATGTGACCGCTTTATATACTTCACCTACCGCATCTTTTGGTGCTTTATCCGATAACAAAAACTCAATGCCGGTAATTGTTGGCTCGGTTTCTTTTAATGTGGTTAGCGGTTGAGGATCGGTTAATTGGCGTTGTATTTTGTGATCTGTCATGACGACATGCACAACATCTTGTGTTCGGCGTTTGGGCATATGACAACTAACACAATCATCGTCGTTAATTTTAGTGTTTGCTATGGCTGATACAGGGTGAGGCTCAGTATGACAACTAAGGCAAACATTTTGATAATGTTCAGTTTTAGCACTCGCGGCAACTTTTTTATGTGGGTTATGGCAGCTAATACAAGTTAAAGCGCCTTCGCTTTGTGTAAAGCACTTACTTTTGCGTAATCGATAGGCGTGATGATTTATTTCAAAGCGCTCATCTTGGCTTTTATCTGATTCGGTAATGTCGACATGCGCGATATAGTCGAAAATATCGTCGCCTGGGCGAAAAGAATAATCAGGTCGGTCAAATTTACGTATACCGGTTAACGCAACGCTGGGTAATAAATGGCACTGAAAGCACACTGAATCTCGCTGCTGAACAGGTAATTTAGCTGGGTTAACTATGGCGGCTTTAATTTTATCAAGTGTGGTATCGGGCGCTAAAACCGTATTGATGTGTTTTGCTCCTGGGCCATGACAACGTTGGCAGCCAATACCTTGTGGTAATGTTTTAGGAAAAAAATGAGGCTGCCAATGCAAATCACTATCGGTAGCGACGTCGGGTAATGCATTATGGCAAAACAAACACTGACGTTGAATAGGACGGGTGACGCCTGCGTGTTTAGGTTTATCAAATCCCGGCGCCATGGCCCATTGTTGGGTTTGTGAATACCAACCTAAAGGTAGCTGAAACATTTCACCATTTTCAGTTTGATATAAATAACTGCGTGTGGTGTTGCCAGAACCAATAATATAATCCACTTTACGTTTAAAAAGATTAATTGGTTGCTGCTGATCATCTAACTGATAACGTATAAATTGGAGATCATCACCATTTTGTTGCATTTGATAATAGCGTTCTGATGGTTTATGAAAATATGGGGCTTGATCAAACGATTCAATAAAATGCGTTATCGCTGGGCGCTTAAAGGATTTAGACATACCAATATGTTGGTATGACTCTGTATGCCCAGCATGACAATTTTCACATTGCTTATCGGCTACATAGCCAGCGGCAGCACCTTGAGTTACATGAAGGTTTGAGCCTGATACAAATGGGTCATTAAGTTGATTATTTTGCGCCGTGTTTACTTGTTGTGATGATGAGATTATTGACCCCGCGGGCAATAGCCAGATTAAAAATAAACTTAAAATTAATGCACTGGACCAAATTAACGTTTTTGTTTTCATGAGTTTAGATATTTGTGATGTTGCATTGAGCCATAATGACGGCAGACGTAAAAGGTAATCTTTACATAGTAGCAATTACAGACAAGATGCGTTTATTATTTTTATTAAAAGTTAGAACGACGCCCGTCAGGTGTGACTGTTTATTTTTTGCTTATGAATTAAATTGTTAATACGAACAGAAACACGAATAGAAATACGATAATTAATCTTAAATCGTAATAAGACTAAAATTTTTGACTATACAATGACGAAATAAGTCGGTTTATTCGTAATCTAAAGCTTAAGCGGTTGCTGAAATACTGTTTTGATGCGGTAAGCTATTGCTGTAGTAGTGGCGTTGAATCTTTAAGGCGCGGGTTGTGATGCGTTCATCTGATTGAGCCATCGTGTCGGTATATGAAGATGTTGTACTTGATGATGAATTTTCTTCACCAAAAGCTAATGATGCTTTTGCTTCAAAAATAGGCACTTTGCTAACATTAATTTCATTTTTTTCAATGTCTTGTGCTTTTATGATTCGGCTTGTTCTGGTTGGTGTTTCTGGGTCCGTTTTATTAAAAACCTCCGCTGCGGAGGTGGCTGCTTGAGTCGATACTTGTGGTGTATCGGTTTGTGCATTTTCTTTTAACGATTCTGCTTGAGCAGCTTGGCGTTTACTGCTGGCATCTGCGGCTACTTTACGGTCTTGCGCTGATGGTTCGGCAGGGGCTAATGCTGCGCGTTGCACCTGATCCATTTTACGTATCGTTGCTTCTGGGTCGTTGGGTACAGGAGACACATCAATAGATACTTCTCCACCCACGGCGTAACGTTTGCCATCTGGGCCTTGCTCATACTCATAAGAAGGTGCACCAGCATGTTGACCACCAATGGATGCATGAGCTTGCTCGTGGGTTTTAACTTCTTGATCGCGTTCTTTTAGTTCAGCAATTTTTTTCTGTTCAGCTTCATCTTGTTGCGCTTCTTGACGATCTTTACCGCGGTTTTCTTGATCATCTGTTGCGTTTTGTTCTTGCTGATCTAGATTGTTTTCTTGGTTGCCTTCTGCTTGCGCTTGCTGTTGTTGATTTTTAATATAGTCGTAAGTGAGCGGTTGCTGACGGGCTGTATTTTTGTCGGTATCAGAATTTAAGCCTTTTTCATGATTTGACTGCTCAGATTCTGCTGATTGTGGGATCAGTTGACGTGCTAACGCATCTTTACGCGCCTGATCCGTATGCGGATTAGACGTGTTCAGATTTAGGTTAACCGGAAACTGAGTCACTATGTTCATTTTATGTAATGAATACCTTAAACTTGTATATCGATTAAACTGCCCAACACATCGTTCTGCGTTTGCAGTGCTTTAATGTTGGCTGCCGCGTTGTTTTTATCTTCAATTAACGACGTTAAATTATCTACCGTCGACGGCTTTTCACTCTGGTTTTGTACGGGTTGTGCTGTTGTCGCTTGCTGTGATTCTTGCTGCTTTTGTGAATCGAGCGAATCACTTGCAATGTTGCGTGCGCTTTGTGTAATACCATCAGAAGCTTTTTGTAAACCATAAAGACTAGAGCTTAAACCTGATTGAATTTGCATAAACACCTCGCAAAAAATAACAATGATTAATTATCGTACAATTTAAATCAGGATGAAAGCCTCTGTTTAGATTATATTACTCTAAGGTTAAATTGCTTAAGTAGCTTTCGATACAAGCTATAAATTCGTCGATGTGACTTATAAAAGGGGCGTGCGAAGCATGCGCAAAGATATGATGCGCTGCATTTGGTTGTAATGCCTGAATTTTTTTAATCGCTTTGCGAGGAACCAGTGAGTCTAATCGACCATATATTCGTAATGTTGGGCACGTTATTTTATTTATATCGTTCCTTAAGTCCGCTTTTTCTAAAATAACCAATCCACCCGTTAGCGCTGAAAGGTGGGGTTCTGGATAGGCTAATAGCTGTTGTTTTAAGGTTTTTATATCTTGCTTTGCTGTGGGGCTGCCCATCGTTTGAATTGCTAAAAATCGTGCTAAGGTGATTTGATAGTCATTAGCAAGTTGCTGTTGAAAGCTTTGTAATACACTTTGCTTAATACCCGGCCAATCTGATTTTTCAGCAAAACAAGGCGTACTGGCCACGGTGATTAAACCTTGAACTAGGCTTTGATTATTAATGGCAATGTGTTGTGCAACTAATCCGCCTAAAGACCAACCCATTATCCAACCGGGCTCGTCTATTTGATGACGTAATTCATCCGCTAGGTGAGGTAAATCATAGGGTTCCAGCTGTATGGCACTTTTAGTACCAAACCCCGCGAGATCTAAACATTTTATTTTAAAGTGAGCCGTTAACATTTCGGCTGTTTGTTGCCATACGGCTTGATTCATTCCCCAGCCGTGCACTAAATATATAAGTGGTTTATTATTCACTTAACAAACTCGTTAATAGGATATTGAGCTATGTTATCACGTCACTTATTCAACCGCCTAGTACCCTGTATTTTGTGCGACGAAACACATGAAAGTGATCAACGTATTTGCACAACGTGTTTAAATGATACGCTGGCCAGTGATATACGCCAAACCCCGATGGATTTGTCTGTGCATCCTCATGCTTTGCATACGATGTCGTTAGATAAATTATCGGCGGTTTATGTGCCTTTTATTTATCAGTGGCCGGTTGATATGTTGATATCGCAATATAAATATCATGCAAGTTTTGACCGTTCTGCGGTATTGCTTTCGTTATTAAAGCCGGTACTTGGTCAAATAGATTTTAGTCAATTTAACGCGATTGCTTGTGTGCCAAACCATCCTGAACGCACGATTAAACGAGGGTTTAATCAATTGGATTATTTAACGTGCTTTTTAGCACATCAATATCAGATCCCAATGGTTTCAAGTGCGATCATTCGATCTAAAATGACATTAAAGCAAGCGGGGTTAACCGCTTACAAACGACGTAAAAATATGTCAGGTGCGTTTGCGGTTGAGCGAATAAGTGCCGTTGAAAATCGGCATGTGTTATTGATTGACGATGTTATCACAACCGGTACTACGCTAAGCGAATTAGCCCAAACCTTATTAAACCAAGGGGTTAAACGGGTATCGGCTTTTGCATTGGCTTGGGCAAAATATGAGGGTGAACATGACAATATTCATATTGAGTGACCTGATTATTACTCGAGCAAACTCGGGCTCATAAACAGTAAGTTATCAAACAATTTTTCGGTGCCATGCCAATAACCTCTAAACAAATAGTTATCGGTGTTGGCAATAACTAACCCTTGGCCATATGAATGGGCCGTTAAGCCAATCGAGTTATTAATTAATTTTTGATTTTTTTCATGAGCATAGCCTGCTAATAATGTGTTTTTAGCAAAAAACAGTGCGTCTTTAAAGGGATGCGGAGATTCTTCCATAATGAGTTGTCTGTTTTTCAATATGGCTATATTGGTATCTTCATACCCAAAAGTCAGTGGGTGGCTACGATCGGTTGTGGCTTCAAACACCGTGCCCGTGATCTGCATTTGTTGAAAAAAGTCGGCTTGGTCAGCATACTGTAATTTGCTATTTTCAAAATGTAATTGAATGTCTTTACGGGATAAAAAGGCATTCGAAATTAACTGATGATTAGCTGCCCATTCGGCTGCACGTTGCAAAGTAATTAACACGCCACCTTGTTTAACCCAGTTTTTTATTGTGTCTAGTTTTTCTGGTGACCAGCTAAGGTAATATCCATCCGGCAATATTAAATGGCTATAAGGGCGTAAATCAAAATGGATGAGTTGTTGATGATTCAGTTTGGTTAATGGCGCTTTTAATTGCTGATCAAAATGTTGCCAAATTTCGCCGGTAGAATAAAGATCAAGATCATGACCGACTAAAATAGCCGCTTTCATTGGGCGTAAGTTTTTAAATAAATGACTGCCTAAATCACTGCCTTGTTGCGTGATCGCACTTGAAAGTGATGTTATATTAAATTGATAAGTTTGCTGTAATTGAATTAGGTCATTTTGTAAGCCTTTAACATCTGGCTGATGGCCACTTAAAATAACAATACTGCCTGCAGGGTACTCTTTTTTATTGATGGTAAACGCTTGATAAGCCACTTTTAAGTGATGGTTATTTTGTAGTAATGCGTTTATCACCGTGGGCATGTGAGGTGCTTGCCAGTCTAAAACCCATGCAAAATCATTTTTTTGTATCGTATTGAGTTCGGGCTCAGATGAGAATGCGTGCCAAGGTGTGTTTTGACTTTTTATACCGTGAAAGCGACTTTTAACGGCGATAGCATCAACATGATGTGACAATGCTAAGTTCCAGTTAGTGATATCGTAAAAGTGATTTTGTTTAAATTGGGTTTGTGTACTGAGCACACTTTTTATTAACGTATATTGGTCTTGATCTAATGGTAACCAAACGGTATTTGTTGTTTTAAACTTGTTGGTGCTAATACGATGATCTTGCGTTAATTTATACGTTTTTATTTGATGTTTTTTTAATAAGTTAAGTAGCTTTTCTAATGCGTATTTATTATCACTGCGGAGTAAATACCCTGTAATATCATCATCTTTAGCGTGCTCTCGAGCCTGTTTAAAATAATCACGTTGATATTGTAAAAGCGCTAGTCGATTTTTAATACTGCCGTTAATGAGTGCATGCGATGCCGTTAAGTGATTGCTGATCGCATCGAATAAGCTCACTTCCCCATTTTTGCTCTTAATAACTTGCCCAGCAGGGGTGCTTTGTTCAAATAAAACACCAATCGAGCCTTGAATATCGGGATAGCTTGACGCTTTTCCATAATAAAAATCATCAAATTTTTCTTGAGTGAAATAGACCTGCTTACGTTGATCAAAGGCTAAAGCCGCATGTTGGGTTAAGGCTAAGGTTAAATCTTGGTTTTTTTTAGGTGTTAACGGATTATTTCCATCTTGTGCACCGGGTTGAAAAAAATAAGTTTGGTCTGATTCCATTTCATGAAAATCAGCTAATACATTGGGCCTAAAATAATGAAAGTAACGTAACCTTGCTTGTGTTTCGGGTTGCGTAAGTGGGATCCAATCTCGGTTTAGATCAAACCAATAATGATTGCCTCGACCGGTTAGCCAGTTTTGATGATGTTCAATATGTTGTGAATCACTATTAGGAATTAAGCTGGCTTGGCTATTAGCCCAAGTACTATAACGGGCATATCCATCAGGGTTAATAACGGGTTCAATAAAGATCACCGCGTGGTTTAAATACGTTTCAAGGTCATCACGAGCGAGTAAATCATATATAAGTTGCACGGCACTGTGTGCTCCACTGGCTTCATCACCATGGGCTGTGTATCCCAACCAAATAAAAGCTGGCATGTCTTTAATTTTAGGCATTGCGGCGGCGGGGTTGGCTAATTGCTCGTGTCTTACCCTCAACTCATCTAAGCGTTTGATATTATTTTTATTTGATATCGCATATAAATACAATGGGCGTTTTTCATGACTCATCCCCATTTTTATTCTTTTGATATGCTGGTTACCTGCCGAGATGGTTTCTATGTATTGCGAGATTTGCTCTAAACGAATATGCCGAGTGCCAAGGGGCTCTTGTAAATAAACACTGGGCGCAATTAAGTTTGCTTGTGCAAGTGAAATCACAAATGTAGAGATAAATAAAAAGCAAATCTTAAAGTTGAATAACGTTGTTTTGGTAAAATGATAAAATAGATTCGGCATAGTTTTTATATAAAGGTTGAGAGCGCTATGGGTTCGAACAAGTGGTTGTATTTAAGTCACTTGGGTGTATAAGGTTGCTGCAAAAGGTGCTTTATATTCGATTGGCGAGCGTTTAGCACCTTGAAGTCACCTAGATATGTAAAGAACAACCACTGCTTGGTCGCATTTTTTGCAATGACTTGAGCATAGATTAGCAGAAAGTTGGCATCAAAGTCTCTAAAAGAGTATCATTAATAATAATCCCGAGTAAATTAGTCAGGTAATATCGGCATGTCAGAAAATAGCCAGCTTATAAATATTTCAGAAACAGCACAGGCGCACTTTGCAAAGTTATTAGAGTCGCAAGCTGAAGGTACTCAAATTAGAGTATTTGTTGTTAATCCAGGCACGCCAAATGCAGAATGCGGCGTATCTTATTGTCCAGCGGATGCAATTGAAGAGAAAGATATCACGCTTACTTTTTCAGCATTTAACGCCGTCATCGATCCCGACAGTGAGCCTTTTTTAGAAGATGCCGTTATTGATTTCACCTCTGATCAAATGGGGTCTCAATTAACGTTAAAAGCGCCTAACGCTAAAATGCGTCGTGTGTCGGAAGATGCAAACTTAAATGAGCGTGTAGAGTACGCACTTGAAACCGAGATAAACCCACAACTTGCTAACCATGGTGGCAAGGTGAGTTTAATGGAAATTACCGCTGATGGCGTCGCCATTTTGCAATTTGGCGGTGGTTGTAACGGTTGTTCGATGGTTGATTTAACCCTAAAAGAAGGCATTGAAAAACAATTGCTTGAGCAGTTTAGCGGTGAATTAACGGGCGTTAAAGATGTAACTGAGCACGAGCACGGTGAGCATTCATACGCATAAATTAGTTTAAGCCTAACGAACTAAAAATAAAGCGCTGATAACTCGGCGCTTTTTTGTATGTGAAGGTTTATTATGTGCCTTCACATTCATTATAACCGAGCCTACAGCTAAGACGCCTCGCGCTATTTGGGTATAAGTGCCTCAGGTGTCAACGTTGCTCCTACCGAGTCTTTTTCTGGTCATCACCATTCCTCTTTATATTGCATATACGTAATTTTTAATCTTTTTAATTAATACGACTAGCCGCAAGAATACGGCTTGTTAATAACATAAATATAAATTTACTTTTTATATACATCATATGTTTATATAGGTAGTATCGTGGTGTTTATGTAGCCTGTTAGTTAATTTTTCTGCTTGATAACTAAACAGTCACGGTTTATTTCACCACAAAAAATTTATGTGATTCTGTCGTTGGTAAATTAGGCCAGCACAGTGGGAGTATAAAATGAAACGCCACTTTATTGGAGCGTCTGTCGCTTCAGCGCTTTTACTTTTGAGTGCTTGTAATAGTCAAAATAGTCCTTCAACTCATTCATCCGCACCTAAGGCTGAATCGGTTCAATTAGAAACGGTCGGCACTAGTGTGCTAGAAAAAGAAGCTCGTGGAAAAATAGCGACTTTAAAAAGCATGATGGTTGAAGCTCAAACTAAAAACATCGATGTCGCAAGAGAAGAAACAATTGTTTGGTTTTCAGAGCAATTTTTAACATTCGCTAATTGGGATGAAGCTAACCCTGCGGCTATTGAAGCCGCGTTTGGTTACGAGCGTTACTATGCAGCTAACAAAAAGCAATTAGCGGCTGACTTACCCACTTTTGAGCGTGAAAAAGTGATTCAAATTTTGGATAACGGTATTGATATACTGGGGCAAGAATTAAGAGGTGAAATTAAGCGCCGCCCTGTTCGTAAAGTTGACTGGCAGAATACAAAAGCCGGTGACAATATGTTCGTTAGCAATGGCAAACCAATCTTCCCATATGATTACTTTTCAAAAACTGTTGTCCAGCCTCTCACCAATACCGACGTTTACAATGATCACTTAGGCGCGCTTTACCACGGTGGCGAAAACTTGTATCCGGTGGATCATGACCGTGCAATAAACTCTTTTTTATTAAAAGAAGATGGAACATTTGATCAAGAACTAATGAAAGAATTAACCAGTATTTCTGATGCTAATATTGGTTTTTTAGTGTATTGGATCATGGGTATTCCTGAGTGGGTTGAAAAACAAGAACCTGAAGTCCGCAAAGGTCGCTCATTGTTTACGGGATTTGATATTGATAACCCACTTGCACGTGATGTTTGGGGTAAAATTATTCGTGAAACGGGTCGTTTAACTAAAGATAAAAAAGTAACAGAGCTCGGTTTTGTACTAGCGAATGAACCGCATTGGTTCTCTGAAAAAGGTCATTGGACCGCTAAGTATAACGAGATGACAGAACTTTCATCTTACACAAAAAATAAATTCCGTCGTTGGTTAGACATTAAATACGCTGGTGATATCGCTACGTTAAATGCTAATTGGAATTCATCATTTGCTAACTTTGACAAAGTAGAAGTTGAAGTGCCAATGGATAAAGCCTTACTTGGCACGCCAGTATGGTATGACTGGATGCGTTACAATATGGATCGCGGTACCGAATGGTTTAAGTTTATGCAAGACGAACTGCATTCAGTTAACCCTGACGCGGATACACACGTTAAGATTATGCCACGGATGTTTATGGAAAATTCACGCTCAGGCGGAATTGATACCGAAGCCTTAGCTGAATTAACCACCATGGTTGGCCATGATGCTAAATCATTGGGCAGCAAAAATATTAGACCGAGTAAATCATCTGAATGGTTAGAGCGTTATTCTTACTATTGGAGTGGCGTAAGTATGTTTCATGATTTCATGGAATCTGTGGCGCCAGAAAAAATTAACGTTAATTCAGAGTCTCATTTTTTATCATCTGGACAATGGCGTGATTTAGATACACGTACGAGTTATGTTCGCAGTGTATACTGGTTAGCAACGCTAGGCGGTATGGACGCTAACATGGCATGGTTCTGGGCCCGTGATCCTGATGGTTCTCCAGAAGACAGATTAGAAGGTGAATTAGACTTCTTCGATCCTGGCTTAGCAGGTGCATATGCGGGTTCAAACAACATGCAACCTCATGTGAGTAATGAATTCACACAAGTCATGTATGACATGAATAGCTTCTCTGAAGAAATCATTGCACTACGTGAACAACCTCGACCTATTCGTTTATTTTATTCAGAAACTACCGCACTTAACACGAATGATTACATGACCAAAGGCAAAAAATTATACAAGGAATTGTATTTTGAAGGTTTCCCGGTGGGCTATGTCACGAAAAATATCATTGAAAAACAAGACAATAATAAATGGGATGCCGTCGTTGTTTACCAAAATCAATATGTGACGGATGCTGAGTTTGCTACATTGCAGGGTTATTTGGCTAAAGGCGGTACCATTATTCTTGATAGTAAAGATGCGCTATCACTCAATGAATATGGCCAAAAGCGTAAGCAAAAGTTAACTGCGGGTAAAGGCAAGCTTATTGTTTTGAATACCAAAGACACGGTTAAAATTAAGCAAGCCGCGGTTGCTGAAATTAAAGACGCAAATTTACCGGCTGTTGTCTTGAAAGAAGATAATGGTCAGCCATACAAAACAACGACTTGGCGTGTTGTAGACAATGGTAAAGGCGGTTATTTAGTTATCATATTTAACTTAGGTCACGATACGGCGAAAATTGACTTGTCGTTGCAGAATGGGCAAGCCTTTACGATCACCGACATGATGACGAGTAATTCGCTAGATGCATCGTTTGAAATGGAATTAGAAGATGTCTTTTTACTTGAGGTTATGCCCAAGTAATACTTAAACAATACCTAGCTCATCGCTAGGTATTGTTTAAGTTAAAGCCTTGCATGTTTTTATTGCAGGGCTTTTTTATGCGCTAAATAACTTCATTCATTTTGTATGAGGCTTGTGTGTAGCCTCTTCAGATTAGTTATTTTGTTTACGAAATTGACCCGGCGGAAAACCAATCGATTTTTTAAAACGTTTAGAAAAGTTAAATACGTCTTGATAACCCACTTGCTCGGCTATTTGTTCAATAGACCAGTTTGTATGCGTTAATAAATATTTAGCCCGCTCCATTCGTAAATAGATAACATGCTGAATAGGGCTTCGAGCAAAATGCGTTTGAAATAACCGATGTAAGTGTGGTGATGAATATTGAACTAAATCACTCATCTCATCGACTGTCCAAGCGTAATGCAATCGTCGTTCTATGTCGCGAATAAGCTGGTTTATCCGATGTGATTCAGAGCTGCCCGGAGACGGCGCACAAAGGGTTTCTTCTAAGTAATATTCTAATTGCTTTAATGCGGGTTTACGTAAACTGGCATTGCGTTCGTAATAAATAAAACTCAGTAAATGATATAGCTGGCGTCCGCTTTCGCAGGCGGTACTTAAGGGTCGATGATCACACAGGTTATTCCAACGTGGGCAATCATCTAAGTGAAACCACACCATATTCCAAGCGGGGGCGTTTAGCGTCATCAAAAAAGGCTTATGTGCCGGTAATGTAATTAAGTTGCCTGGCCCTATTGTAAAGTGACCTTGCTCAGTATCAATATCAATAGCACCTTCGATGCTATAAATAACGTCATGCGATATAGGGTTACTGCGGCCGACTTGATAGCGGCCTGCTAAATTAGAGATGCCCGATATTTCAATATTAAGGTTTTCGATTTCGGGTACTTTTTCGCGCTCAACAAAACGCTCGTTACATTCTGTTCCTATTTCGAGCACATCTTGCCAAACGTCTGTCATGCATTACCTGATGTTTTAATTACTATTGACTGAATGCTTTTCTCTTACGTTATCTGACTATTAATTCATCTAACACAATAGAAATATTTTAAAGTGACTTTGGTCTTTATTATAGTGGCGCATGCAAAAAAGATAAAAATCAGTGCTCTATTAAACGCCCTTTACTTTTAATTTAAATACAAAATTAATGAATTATCACTAAACATATCTTGTGAAATGATTTATATTGTAAATTGTTTACTATCTTGGTGGTGGCAGTGTTACTTATAATAATTTTCATTGTTTTAGTAAATCACTTAGATAGATTAATTTTCATTCAATTTATTCGAGGATGTTTACGATGTTTAGAAAAAAATTATTTCCGGTTCTCTGCGTAGCCATAAGTGGTGTATTAGCCAGTTGCGCAAGCCAAGAATTATCTTTATTCAACAATTCAGCCTCGTCTGTTACACAAACTTCAGCCGTTTTAGCATCGCCATTTGTGTTAACTAATTCAACCAATTTAAGTCTGCCTTATCTTGTAAAAGGCTCAACGTTAAAGCGGCTAACGTTAGATTTATCTATTGATAAAAGCTATGCCAACATCAGCGTATATGCAGGTGATAAATTAGTTGTTGATAACCTTAATGTGCCAACTAAAGGCCAACATAAAATTAATGTATTAATTGATTTTGAAGCAATTGGCGACACCACATTACGGTTTGTTAGACGCAGTGCCGACATCACTTTAAATGCGATTCAATTTGAAGATATTACCGATGTGACTTTACCGCGTTTTGCTAATCGCTCTAAAGAAGCCAATTTTGAAACTGAGATCAGTTATAAGTACGGCGGGCCTTCAATTGGTGACGTTGACAACGATGGTGATTACGATTTTGTTTTAAACAATCATAACCATGTACCGACGCAACTGGTTACGCAAAACGATGATCACACGCTTGATATTGAACGTTTATTTGGTTGGTCGTTAGATTTTCATGGCTCGTCGGTTGGTGATTATGATGCCGATGGCGATCTAGATATTATGGTTGCGCAGGGCGGGGCTAATGGTACAAACCCGACCTCGTATATATTGTTGCGAAATGATAATCAAAAATTTGTAAAAGTATCAGCAGAGGCGGGCATTTTAACACCCGCTCGGGGGCGCTCTCCACGTTGGGTTGATTTTGATCTTGATGGTGATTTAGATTTAGCGTTATTTAATGCTAAAACCCCAAATTATGATGGGCCTAGGCAGTTATTTTATAAAAATAATGGCGACAGCACATTTACGGCACAGCGCGTAGAAGGTGCTGAGTATGCAGATGGTGAGCGTGTTTTAGTCACTGATTTTAATAACGATGGTATCGACGATCTCGTTGCATTCTCGCCTGTTTCGTTATGGCAAGGCAACGGTGATTTCACCTTTACCGATGTGACAAAAGCCCGATTACCGGCCTCGCTGATTGGCAAAGTAGGCTTTAATGCGGTAACGGATGTTGATGTTAATAATGATGGGCTATTGGATATCTATTTAGCGGGCGGCCGTACACACTATTTGTTATCTAGAAAATCAATTGATTTTAATCCGCAAACAAAACGGTTAGATATTCGAGATGACGGTGAAAAAGGGGCAACCGCGGTGACATTTGATGCCGATGGTGCGGTTAAATTATCAGAAATGGAATTAACTTACCGTCAATACAACGATGGATTTGCTATTTTCTTAGGGAAAGACAAAACGCGTAAAATTGTTAAAGCAAAAGGTTTTCAACCGAATCAATTGCCTGAAGAAATGAAAACCGCACCAATCGAAATGGATATAACGCCAGCACAAGCACAAGGGTGGCCAACTGAGCGTAACGTAAATGGCTTATACATAGGCCATATAGGTAACGGCCAATGGCAAGCAGAATGGGTACGTGATCGTAATATTTATTGGACGGTAACGTTCTCGTTAACCGGTTTAAACAATGTTGATTACGATTGGCAGCCCAACAACCGAAATATTCAAGATATTCTTTTGGTTAATAAAGGCGATCATTTTATCGATGGTACTAAAGAATGGAACCTGCCTTTAGGGGGGAATAATTGGGGCGTAACGCATGCTGATTTTAATAATGATGGGTGGGAAGACTTATTCGTTTACCGTTATGGCTTTTTAAAACAACGTATCGCTGATTTACTGTTATTAAATACGGGTGAAGGGCGTTTTGATATTGTCTCGTCTCATGGGGCATTTGAACCTACCGATCCAGGTCATGGCGATATGGGGCAAGCGTTTGATTTTGATAATGATGGCCGTATAGATATGCTAAATGGCAGCGAAGAAGAAGGGCCTTGGTTGTTATACAAAAATCAAAATACTGACTTAGGTAACTATGCCTTATTTGATGTGGGTTATAGCCCTAAAGCGAATATCGACCCATACTCAGCGGTTGTTTCGATTAAAACAACCTCAGGTAAAGAATATCAAAAACGCGTGGGTTCAGCCGGTGAAGTACACTCACAAAGTTTACTCGATATTGTGCATTTTGGTTTAGGTGACGATAGCCAAATTGAATCAGCCCAAATACGCTGGCGCAACGGCGAAGTGGTAAAATTTGGCGCATTAAAAGCCAATGCGTTATACAAAAGTGAAAACGCTAAAGCTCAATAACCTAAGTTTAATAGCGTAAGTTCAATAGCGTAAGCATAACAATACAAGCATAAAGCTTGTTTAAAAAAGGCGGTTTTCGTTTTGTGATCCCATGAAACGTAAGCCGCCTTTTTGTTTGATGTTTTGCGATGTTTTCAACCGTAAAAATATGACCCCAGTGTTCTGCTGGTGTTTAGCGTTAATAACCACAGTGGTGATATATAATAAATGATTCATAATAATCCTTTTAGGTGGTTTTAGGTGTGTATGTTGACTTAAAAACCCTTTAAAGGGTTTTAATGAAGGTTTTGTTGGTTTTTTTTTGCGTTGTGTGTAATACTCCTTTTAAGGGTTTTATGTGCAATAAACCTAATTTAAATTATCTTTTAGGGGTGTTTATGGAGTTTAGAGCGGCTACACCTAGTGCCATTGCAACTGAATTAGGTGATAGAATTAAAGTTGCTCGACTTAATGCTGACTTAACACAAAAAGAGTTGGCTGAAAAAGCTGGATTATCACTTAAGGCAGTAACGAATAGCGAGAAAGGAACGTCAACTCTTGAATCTATCGTTGCTATCTTGGTGGCGCTTGAACTAACAGAGCAACTTAATTCATTTATACCTAAACAAGAGATATCACCCGTTCAGCTTGCTAAGCTGCAAGGCAAAGTGCGTAAGCGAGCAACAGGCACGAGTAAAAAAATAATTAAAAGTGAGGATACGCCATCATGGTAAAAGAAGTCATAACCGTAAAATATAAACACTATGATGTCGGTGCTGTAAGTTATGACCCAGAAAATCAAATTGGCGTGTTCGAATATTTCCCTAGTTTTATTAAAACCGGTATTGAGCTTTCTCCACTCAAAATGCCTTTGAGTAAAAAAATATATTCATTTCCAGATTTAGATTACTCAACATTTAAAGGCCTGCCAGGGCTAATTGCAGACTCATTACCGGATGATTTTGGTAATGCAGTCATGAATGCGTGGATAGCCAGTAAAGGTAAATCGACAAGCGATATTACCCCGCTACAGCGATTACAGTATACCGGTCTGAGAGGAATGGGTGCATTAACCTACGTACCCGCGACTAGACGTAAAAACCTGAATGCTTCCCAACCTATTCAGATAGAATCACTTGTTTCAATTGCTCAAGACGTCTTAGATAAACGTGATCAGTTTAATGTAAATCTAAATAATGATGGTCAGGACGATGCTGAAGCCATGATGTCACTTATGTCTGTAGGAATGAGTGCTGGTGGCGCAAGGCCAAAAGCAGTATTGGCATTTAACAACGATTTTAATCGCGTTCGCTCAGGCCAAACAGACGCACCAGATGGGTTTACTCATTACCTAATGAAGTTTGATGGGGTAAGCGAACACAATAAAAACCAAGAGACATTTGGTGATCCATTAGGTTATGGCGCGATGGAGTACGTGTACCACTTGATGGCAAAAAAATGTGATATCGACATGATGCCTTGTCGTTTGCTTAATGAAGGTGAACGCCGACATTTTATAACACAACGATTTGATCGTAAGGGTAATGATAAAGTACATGTGCAAACACTCAACGGACTAGAGCATGTCAGTTACAAACAAGTAGGCTCATATTCTTACGCCGAGTTGCTTGGTACAGCGCGAAAGCTCAATTTGACTCCTGAGGATGCTATTCAACTATTTAAACGAATGGTCTTTAATGTAGTGTCTAGAAATCACGATGACCATGCTAAGAACTTTGGCTTTATGCTTGATCCCGAAAATAATTGGCAATTGGCTCCTGCCTACGATTTAGCCTATAGCTATAAACCCGACAGTCTTTGGGTCAGCAAACATTGGATGACACTCAATGGCAAGCAAGACAACTTTACTAGAGCTGATTTTTATAGCTTTGAAAAACTCAGTCCTATCTTCAGCAAGCGCAAAATCGACAATATATTAGATAGTACGATTGAAGTGCTTTCAACATGGAATAAGTTAGCCTTAGAACAAGATGTACCTCAACCCTTAATAAAAGAGATAAGCCAAAATTTAAGGCTTTCCATCTAAACGTGCGATTAAAAAACTAACTAAACGATATACGCAGAAGAAAATAGCTGATTATTTTTGAAGTACATTACACAACAGTAAGTTGTATTATTAGTGCCTGTCCCGCATGCGTGTCCCCGCATGCAGGGTGTTGTGGGGGCTGAGGGGTAGATACCCTTGGCTATTCGATTAACAGTCGCTACCCTGAATTGATTCCCAATAACCACTATCTGTCCACTTATTCTCTGCTTGCTCAAAAGAGTCCATGTGGTCATTGCTAGATATTTGTTTTACCCGTATATACCCACGCGTCCCCGCTTGTGTCCAAAAATGACCTTCTAATAACTTGTTTACTTCTGTTTCTACTAGATCTAACTCCGCGGCTCCTTGTCTTGAGCCATGCTCCCCAGTTCTTGAGCGCTTTTCAGAAAATAGGTAAGCAAGAAGCTTCGTACCCTTATTGTCATCTAGCATCAGAGTTTCCACATACGATTCTGTTTTTTGTATGTTTGTGAAAGCTCTTACAGATATAGTAAACCAGTGCTGACGAATAACGAGAACAAACCTTTTGGGTGGGTTTACTTGGCCCTGATCATTTGTCCAATCAGATTCAAATTCACCCAACCATGTTCCGTTTAGGTTTGGCCGATATAAAAGCTTTCTTATATAGTCCCATTTCCAGGCCCACTTAAAATATGAAAACCAAAATAGTCCAGCAATCGTAATCCCTAAGTTGATGTATTTAAGGCTTTCAAGAGAGAGAACCCCAAAACTACTGAACAAAAAAGGAATGATCCAAACGATAGCGCCAATTACAATTGATCCGGTCGCAAATATTTTTACTTCTGTTTGATTCATGTAACGATCAACTCCACAACTCCCTTTTTTGCAATAGAAACTTCTCCCTTTTGGTTAACAACGATGATTGACGTTACATTCTCATATAGTGAGCCGTATTGAGCTGTGCGATATCTCGCACCCACATCAAATACCGTTTTATTAAAACCTTTAGGTATTAGGGGGCTAAAATATTGTGATATTTTTAAGAGCCGAGAGTCTCTACTAACAACATGAAACCCATCATGTCTTTTATCTTTAATGTTAGAAATAGAAAACAGGAAATTGGCAACAGCCTTAGCATCTAAATTTTCTGTATAGAAGCCATCTTCACTTAGAAGAGGTGAAATTGGTAACATTCCTATATCTTCGTTTATTAATATAATACCAAGACCTGTGAAGCCAGTAGGTACTCCTTTTCTCGCGATCTCGCAAATAGCCTTTAAAAATATTTCTTGCTTCATTAATTCACTCTAATTTACGCGTAATCCGAGGCTGTTAACGCCCGCTTTAATTGCTTGTTAGGTTTTCGGCCACAATTGAGCTGAACCTGACTTAGGTGACACTGGGTCACCCCATTGAATTGACACTACTTGTTTTTTTGCATCAATTAACATAATAATTTTGCTATCTAAACCACATGTATGCAAATAAACCCAAAGCTCTTTGCCTCCGTGTGTTGAAGCATGAACAGGTTTAAGATTTTTTACACTATTAGGTAACGAATCTATCTCAATGTAAGAAATATCTTTCTTGGATGAAAAATATTTACCTACGTCTTCAATTAATATTTTTAGCTCAGTAGGTTTCAATTTTTTTGCTTTTATAACGTACTCAGAATCTGAGTTACAGTTTCCAACTTCCGATAAGCAGGAATAAAGCAAAAAAGAATAATTAATATGACACCAATATGGGCAATATACTTCATGAAAACCTAACAATTTAATCATGTGCGATTTGCGTATTTTCTACTAAATCCGCGCGCATTTTTATAATTTCTGTATTTTTAACAAATACGCTAACACATGGCTATTTATATTGTTTATTTGCAGAGAAAAAGTTTATCAAAGATAAAAAATGCGCAACTTGCGCATTTTCTTGAATAGCGGAACAAAGCACGTGATTTGTAAATAAACACAGTGGTAGAAATGTTTTGAGTATAAAAACACGGCCTCAGTTTTTAAACCTGTGTTCGTTAGAGCTTTACGGTGATTCGTTATTACCCTAACTTGAGACTTAAAGTTAAATAAAATCATAGGCTTATTTACGCCTGTCCCGCATGAGTGACGGTTGCAGGCATATCAACAACTAATGTAACTGGTTGATTAAATTCATCAATAGAACCAGAGTAAACTAGTTTTGAAGATAAGTAAAAATTACATATGGCCGAATCTATTTCAGCATGCCCCCACTCAAATGAGCCAATAGCCATATGAGTGCCACCAACTTCAGAGCCATTGTGCTTGAGGATTAATAAGCCACTTTCATCAGAAGTTGTAGCTGATAAATTTAGTGCTTTAGCAATGTAATCACCAGATGAATTGGGAGCTGAACCAGAACACTTAAAAGAAACACCTGAAACAGGCATACCACTTAAATCAACAAACGTTAGGTGAAACTCATTACTTGGAAGATAACCATCCCAAGTAACTGTACGGACACAGCCGATTAAAAATAGTGAAAAAAATACTAACAGTGATTTATACATTTGCAACTTAACAATTTAATCATGCGCGATTTTCTACTAAATCCACGCACATTTTTATAATTTCTGTATTTTTAACAAATACGCTAACACATGGCTATTTATATTGTTTATTTACAGAGAAAAAAATGATTAAAGATAAAAAATTATTATCAGGGGATGCCTTTTTATTAGCCTGTTGCAATAGTAAATGCTTGACCCCAGTGTTGTGACTCTGGTGTTTCAAAGCAGACTGAGTGACTGCGTGCGGTAGGTTTAATCAAACAATTTCGGGTAGGGTGCTTTAGGCGCGAAGTGACGTAAGGCGCCATCATTCGATACGCATCATATGGCGTGTTCATTTATCCGGCTTACACCACTGCGTGGCTAAACCGGTCTACAGCATTTTTGGTGGTGCACACTATAGTTGGGCGTATATCGTTCAAAACATTCCGTTTCAATAATGATTACCACTCAACCTTTTTTCATCAAAAAAACACTACTGTGCACCGTGCTTAAACTTGTTTACTCTGGCTTTACAATTACCCCCCTGACAAGCTATAAAGCCGGTGACGGAGTCAGCCGGCTTATGCTTTTTCGGGTTTTTGGTTACGTATTTGATTCGGTGTTTGCTGGTTCGGTTGTTGATTTTTCTGCTGGTTTTGTCGCTATTTTGGCTTTAGCCGAAAGCTCTTCACTTACTTGATACCAATCAATTTTACGGGTTGCCATCATCAGCATGGCGAGTAAACCAAACGTTAAGCCAGACCCCATTAACAAGGCGGTATCTTCAGCACTAATGATCACAAACAACGCGGCATACAATAACGACATCGCCAGCCCAAAGCCAAGTGCATGGCTCAAGCTCGCTAAAATATTGCTGATGTAAACAACCAATAAGCTAATACAAGCAAAAGCGGCGATGGTGTAAGCCCAAACAAACGCAATATGCTCAGATAATGAGACTAATAATAGGAAGAAGCTGGCAATAGCCAAACCGACCAAAGCATATTGAATGCCATGAATACGTAATTTTTGCACCACTTCAAATAAAAAGAAGGCGATAAAACTTAAAGCAATAAACAAAACACCGTATTTAATTGAACGCTCAGATTGCAAATATACATCGACGGCTTCTATATGTTTAACACCAAAATCGGTGGCGAGTAAGGCTTTGCAAGAGCCCGCTGCGCAATTTTCTAATTTTTGCTGAATGTTATTGGCAAACGAGGTGATTTTCCATTGGGCTCGATAGCCTTCGTTATTAATCGTACGCTGTACCGGTAAAAATTGGCCGGTAAATTCTGGATGTGGCCAATTAGATTGAGCGACCACTTGAATGCTTTCGCCAACCGGAACAAAAGATAATTGTTTCATTCCGCGTATTTCTAACGAAAAATCAAATTCGTTTTTTGCCTGCAAATTTTGTAAATCAACATCAAGCGGCGCATGTATGCCGTTGCTATGTACCGAAAGTTGGCTGCCCGGTTTAAAATTAATGGTTTGTTGATTAAAGTTGAGTGTGGGTACGCGGTTTATGCCCCGAGGGTCAGAAATGAGAACCGATAAAAACGCGTTTTCAAACTCTACTTCATCATAATCTTGTTTGATCGTGGTTAGTTTTGTTTGTATTGCTTGAGGCGAAAGTTGGCCTTTAATCATTAAATTTGATGTGTAAACGGGGATCGCATAAATACCTTTGTAGCGAATGTCGTTTTGGGTTTGCACATCAAAATGCAAGGTTTCCGGT
This sequence comes from Algibacillus agarilyticus, assembly GCF_003286125.1. Classification (GTDB taxonomy): domain Bacteria; phylum Pseudomonadota; class Gammaproteobacteria; order Enterobacterales; family Alteromonadaceae; genus Algibacillus; species Algibacillus agarilyticus. Next base: position 129,716 of record NZ_QMED01000002.1, on the reverse strand, counting down.
TTTACAAATAAAAATTTGTGGTAAGCATCTTTACGCTGAATTAATTTTTCTTTGGTCTCATTCCACGTTTCTACATAACGATAAGCGGTATAAGGCACAACGAGTATTGGTCCGGTAATTTTTTGCTCGCCGGTCCAACTGTTTGCAACGCTTGTTTGTGCATCGATTAAGTAATGTTGGCGATCGTTAATTTGCCCCGAGATCATTGATAAAGGGATCAATAATAAAAGAGTGATCACGCTGATCACGACCAGTTTGGTTAATAATGGTTTTTGCATGTTAGGCTCCGTTAAACTGTTGTTGAATACCCTGTTAGTTTAACGAGTCAATATGTGCAACGTTTGTCGCTTATGTGTGGTTTATGTGAGAGTTAGATGTGTTTTGTGTGTTTAATAAGGAATATAAGTAAGCCATTTTTTGTTTGAGTGATGTATAGAATGTAAACAATTATAGCGCTATAATTTAAGTGTTAATTATGAGAGGGCTTTATGGCTAATACACCGATTAAAAACACTCACAACGCTCGAACATTTGTTCCTAAAATGAGTAACTTCGAGACGAGCTCTCGTTATGAAGGCCTGACATTTAAAAAAGAAAATTTAAGTAAATCAATTAATGATCTAAAAGTGAAATATGCGAGATAAGTATGGTGCAAATCAAGATAGCTATTGCTATTTTGGTACTGACATACTCATTAATAAATTAAACATTACAGACCATGCTGAATTATCAGCCGCTGAATTAGAATTTACCGCTTTTCGTTATAGCGAATATACTTCCAATATCACTTCCCTAACCGAATTCAACTTAAATCATTTAAAACACCTCCATTGGCATTTATTTCAAGATGTTTATAGTTGGGCTGGTGACATAAGAGTTGTCGATATTTCGAAAGGAAATACTCGTTTTTGCACATGCCCTAAAATAAATACAGAGTTAAATAAGCAATTCTTACGGATTCAGGCGCTTGATCTAATTAGCAAAAAACTCGATTTCTTAGTTGAGATAACCGATATTTTCTGTGAGCTTAATGTTATTCATCCATTTCGCGAAGGGAACGGAAGAGTTCAGCGTTTTTTCTTTGAAGAGTTATGTTTCTTTTTAGGCATGAGCATTAATTGGCCTGACATTTCTAAAGAGGAATGGATAACTGCAAATGTGAATGGGTACAATGGCGATTTAAATGCCTTACAAAGAATAATGGCCTTAGCTATTTCTTAATGGTTGAAATGATCTTTAAATGTAAGTGTTGCGCAGGTTCCAAGTGTAGCTGGGCTGGTAATGCTAATTTGGCCATTATGCAGTTCCATTATCTGTTTAACAAAACATAAGCCTAACCCGGAGCTTTTTTTAGCCGAGTTAGGCCTAGGTAACGAATAAAAGCGTTCGAATATCTTATTTAAGGCATAGTCGGGTATCCCCGTGCCTTGGTCTACGATATCTATCTTAATATCACCACATGCAGTGTGATTAATTTGAATGTTTATTTCGCTATTGTTTGGGCTAAACTCAATTGCATTTTGGAGCAAATTATCGAGTGCTTGCTGCAATAAAAAGGCATCGCCTTTAATATTAAAAGTCATGTTTGACCCGCTTATAATATGGAGGTTTTTGCTTGCACTAAGGTGTTCTTTACTGGCGATAACACGCTCGATTAAGGCATTTAAATTGACATTTTCGGTTGTGGTTAAATGCTGTTGTTTTTCAATGGCTGCAAGTGCTAATAAGCGGTTGATCATTTCGTCTATTCGGCTCGTTTCGTGTTGAATATTTGTCATAAAATGCACTAAATCATCGGCTGGCATGTCAGGGGTTATAAGCTCACTCGCCCCTTTAATTGCAGATATAGGGCTTTTTAATTCGTGTGTAAGCGCATGTATATATCGCTCTACGTATTCTTTGCCTTCTAACTGTTTGCGCATTCGTTCCATTGAAAGGGCTAAATTGGCCAATTCAACTTCATGCAACTTTGGGAGCGTTGCGCGTTTTCCGTCGGCAATTAAGTTTGAATATAACGATAATTGACGAATCGACCGCGTTAACCAAAACGAAAATAAAAGAGCCAGCACAATCGCGCTAAGAACTAAAAAAAGGCTTTGTGAAATTAGTTTTTTACGTGCTTGTTCAATAAAAGGCTGCACCGATAGGTTAGGCTTTGCAACCGTCGCGACACCTATTATTTTTCCTTGATGTTTAATGGGGGCAGCGACATGCATCACTGAACTTAAATCGTTATTTATGTCAGCCTTGGTACTACGAGCACCATATTGTCCACGTAACGTTAAATATACGTCATTCCATAATGAATAATCTTGTCCTACTGCTTTATTTTTTGAATCAAAACGCACGATGCCTTGCGCATCTGTAATATAAATGTGTAATTTGCTGATTTCTTTTTCAATACCAAATATCTCGGCTCGGTATTCACGCGCGAGTAATCGCTGCATCGCATCTGAAAATTGCGGGCTTAATTGTTTTGTATCGTGTGCAACAAAATCGGGGCTGACAATCTCAGCCACAAAATTAGCCATATCAACCAAACTATCTTCGGTAGATTGTCTATAGCCTGGTTTTATTTCCGCTAAAAAGGTATTCAAAAGCAAATAAAATGCGACGCTTAAAATAGCAAAATAAGCGATGAAAATGCGTGAATTTAAACTCATTACTTAGGCTCTGTTAATTGCAAGCTGTATCCCATGCCACGATGAGTCGTGAGCGGCTGAATATCCGCATTAATAACTCGAAGTTTAGCGCGCAGCGTTTTTATGTGGTTATCAACGGCACGGTCAATGCTGTGTTCGGGGGCTGACCAAATCGCAGACATAAGTTGCTCTCGGCTAAATACGCGTTCAGGTTGTTGAATTAATAACGCTAAAATACCAAATTCATAAGCGGTTAAATCAAGCAAGGTGGCACAAAAATGGATTTGCTTTTTATGTTCGGCTAATGTGAATAACCCCACGGTTTTAACCTCGTGCACATGAGGTTTATCGACTTTGTCGGTGGTGGTGTGCGTTAATGTATTTGCAGAGGTAGGTTGAGCTTGTGCGGCTCGATAGCGTCGGGTTATCACATTAACCCGAGCGCTGAGTTCACGTGGGCTAAACGGCTTCGTTACATAATCATCGCCGCCAATTTCTAGCCCTACCACGCGGTCTATTTCGTCACTGCGTGCGGTTAAAAATAAAATAGGGACATCTGAAAACAACCTAATGTTTTTGCATACCTCAAAACCATTAATATCGGGCAGGCCTACATCGAGCACGACCATGTCGTATGTATTTTGCTTGGCATATTCTATCGCCGCTTGGCCTAAATGTGTCCACGTTACCTTTATGCCGGCTTGCTTTAGCGCATACTTTACATTGTCGGCAATACTGGCTTCATCTTCGACTAACAATATATGTGTTTGATTTGGCATGATAAAAATAAGAAAGTCTATTTACAAAGTTAATCGACTATAAAGTAAATGCCGTAAATTGTTTAATGATTTAGCGTTCATTTATCTATTGAGCGGCGGTAGGGGGTTACAAAAACACCGACTTGTTAACGTAAAATTTACACAATGATAGTTTTGGATAAAAACAAGATAGTTTAACCCATAACCTAACTCACCGCTTTTGATTAAAATACTGTCACTGCCTTAGAGGAGACTATCTGCGCACGATGCGCTTAAAACAACACGGGCGATATTAATTTATTTTGGAGACTTTATCATGACTAATTTAGAAATATTAGGTTTTATATCTGCGTTTTTAACGACGTTTTCTTTTTTACCTCAAGCTATTCAGGTGATTAAAACACGTGATACCCAATCGTTATCGCTAGCGATGTATAGTTTTTTTACCGTGGGGGTTGCGGGTTGGTTAGCTTATGGCTTGTATAAAGAAGATAGCGCAATGATAGTAGCGAACATGATAACGTTTTTATTGGCCGCGTGTATTTTATCAATTAAGATTTATAACGACATTAAATCAAAAAAATCACATGATGATATTTGCACCGAAATGTAGTTAACCTTAATTCTGGTTAAATATAGTCAAAGCGATCGGGTTTTAGGGGAAGCAGTCAAGCTTCGAGACGCCATGAGCATATGCTCTACTATGTGATTGGGGCGAGTAAGCGCTGACAATGAACCATAAAACCTGAGCGAGAAGACTATAAACGAGGGGTATCCAGCGTTGAGGTTAGTTGTGCTTACCATTTGCAGAGTAACTCGTTGTTATTCTGCAAGTAAATTTAACGTGATAAAATGGGTAACCCTTTTTTATAAATTAAGGCCAATAAATAACTGTATGAAAAAACAGTTAGGTGTTAACCTTAAGCTATTCTTGTTTTACTTCTCTTTATACTTTGAAACTTTATATAGCAGAAAAACCCAGTTTAGGCCGAGCGATCGCAGCGGCTTTACCCAAACCACATAAAAATCAAAATGGTTATATCGAAGCCGGTAACGGCGATGTGGTTTCTTGGTGTATTGGCCATATTTTAGAGCAGGCGCAGCCAGAAGAGTACAATCCTGATTTTAAAAAATGGCAATTTGCACATTTGCCTATTGTGCCAGATCAATGGCAACTCAAACCCAAAACGCAGACTAAAGCCCAACTCAGTGTTTTGCGTAAGCTAGTTAAACAAGCTTCGCAATTGGTGCATGCGGGTGATCCTGACCGGGAAGGGCAGTTACTGATCGACGAGGTTATTGATTACCTCAAGGTATCAAAAACAAAAAAACAACAAACCCAGCGTTTACTGATTAGTGATTTAAATTTACCTGCCGTTAAGCGGGCATTAAACAATTTAAAAACAAATCAAGAATTTATGCCGTTGTCTGTTTCTGCTTTAGCGCGCTCAAGGGCTGATTGGCTTTATGGTATTAACTTAACCCGAGCTTATACCTTGCAAGGGCAAAAAACGGGCTACCGGGGTGTTTTATCCGTTGGGCGTGTACAAACGCCTTTATTAGGATTAGTGGTTAGACGAGATCAAGAGATCGCTGAGTTTGTCCCTAAAAATTACTACGATGTGCACGCGCATTTACAAACGGCTGACAACAAGCAATTTATCGCTAAATGGATCCCCAGTGAAGCTTGTCAACCTTACATGGATGAACATGATCGCGTATTAAATAAAGCATTGGCTCAAAACGTTGTAAAACGTATAACCGGGCAGCCAGCTCAGGTTGAAAGTGTAGACAAACAAGACAAAAAATTATTTGCCCCTCTACCTTATAATTTATCGGCGTTACAAATTGATGCCGCTAAACAATTCGCAATGAACGCGAAGCAAGTACTTGATGTGTGCCAAAGCTTGTACGAGAAGCATAAACTGATCACTTACCCACGATCAGATTGTCGTTATTTACCTAAAGAGCATCATGCGCAAGCGCCTAGTATTATTAATATGTTGGGTCAATCGTCGGGCAAATGGCGTGAATGGGCAAACAATGCCAATGCGAGTTTAAAAAGCAAAGCCTGGAACGACAGTAAAGTCAGCGCACATCACGCGATCATTCCAACCGCTAAAAATGTAGAAAATGTGCAATTAAACCGTGATGAACAGCAAATCTATCAACTTATTACACGGCAATACTTAGCGCAATTTTACCCGCCTTACTTATACCAACAAACAAAAGTGATGATTGTGATCGCTGGCGGACATTTTGCGGTTAATGCCAAAACGCCGCAACAAATCGGTTGGAAAGCCCTGTTTGCACGCACCAGCTCGACTAAGGCGGCCAATAAAACCCCAAACAATGACAATGAAGACGTTAGCGATAGCTTGCAAGATCAAACCTTACCGCCTTTAAGTGTGGGCGAAGCGCTGCAGTGTACCCAAGGTGAGCTATTAGAAAAAATAACCCAACCGCCCAAAACCTACACCGATGCTAGTTTGCTCAGCGCAATGACAGGCATTGCGCGTTTTGTGGCTGATCCGAGTATCAAACGCATATTAAAAGAAACTGATGGCCTCGGAACTGAGGCGACACGTGCGGGTATTATTGAATTATTGTTTAAACGCGGTTTTTTAGTGCGAAACGGCAAAAGCATTACGGCTACCGACGTGGGCAAGTCGTTAATTAATGCGTTGCCTGAGCAAGCGACATATCCTGATATGACCGCTCAGTGGGAATCTAACCTAAATGGAATTAGTGAAAAAAAATTTAGTTATCAGCATTTTATGCAACCGCTAACGCAGGTTATTGCACAAATGATTGAGCAATCGGTTGAGCAAAATTTTGCGGCTCTGCCTAAAACACCACCGGGTAAAGCCAAGCCATTTAAAAAGCCTTATAAAAAACGCACCAAGAAAAAAACCGCAAATTAGCTCAGTGAAAAAGAGATAAGACGGTAGGGCACTGTTGGTTGGTGAGTCGCACCGCAACTGTTCTTCACTTTCTCTATTTCTATTTTAAATTGGCAACTTGGTCAAAGTGCATGATCACTTCAACTATTTCGTGCGCCATGTTTTTACGGGTTTCGTCGGTGTCGGTTAATGTTTTGGCCATTACGGTGACAGTGGCAGGATGCACGAGTAAATCTTTGGCGTGATAACACTTAGCCGATTGCACTTTAGGTAACTTACCATCGGCATGATAATCACTTTCTATTTGTTCTAGCGTTAAGGTTTGCATCGTATCGGCGGCTTTAACCACTGCGCTTAGGTATTCATTGCATTGTGGATGACTGGCGGCAAATTCTGGCAACATGCTTTTTGCTAGATAAGTTAATGTTGATGACGTGGCTGAAATATCTTGAAAATCTGCGGCTTTTGTTAAGCGTTGTAAGCTTTGTGCGTTAGTTTTATATAAATCCCAAGCATCATTTGGCTTTGTTTGTGCATTAAGGCCTGCCGTCGTTAAGGCTAAAGCCGCTAATAAAGAAAGAGTGCGCATCATTTGAGTAACCTAATTTTAAGTCGTCGTTGGGTTGTATAATATTATAATTGATAATAATTATCAATTGCGTTTATATTTGAGTTAGGGTTAGTTGTAATTTAGTGATGCTGTTGTGCATTTTTCGATTGCTTTCGTTTGCAAGTATGGTTGGTTAAGCTTGTTTGTTGCGGCGGGTAGGATGACGTTCATGCCAACCTGTTAATGAGGTTTTCATTTTAGTTAATCAAGAAGCTTTTCATCTAGCGCACTGAATAAAGGGCGATGTGGTCGCATCACCCTTGTCGTTATGCTATTTCTTGTTTTTGCTTATATTTATCGCGTCATGTTTAAGCTGTCGCGAGTTGTTCAATATGACGCTTTTCATTGAAGTAGCGCTTAAGGCCTTCTACGTCTTCCCATACGCGTTTTTCCATCGATTTTTTAATTAAGCTTTTTGGAATAATGCCAAAAAACTTGCCGGGGATGGCAGCAAAATGCCATTTAACCAATGTGCCCTTAGCCGTGGGCGTAAATTCAAATACACCTTTAAATGGCAATGATCCCGATGTGGTTTCGTAGGTGTATCGCTTATTGATATCGTACCCAGTAATGAGTGAATCAAAATGCAGCTTACGGCTTAAAAAGCGAAAATGAATGGTATACGTTGTGCCCACACCTAAGGGGGTATCGGGGTTGTGCATTTTTATACTATCGAAAGATGACTGCCAATGTTTATCGTTTTCGGGGTTGCAGATAAATGCAAATACGTCGTCGACAGGGGCGGCTATTTCATATTCTATATCGATAACGAGTTCTCGTGGTTGTGGCTTATTCATAAGTGCATTCCTTTTCGGTATGAGATGTTGATGTTAGGTTGTCTAATTTGGTGTTTAAGTCGTTACCAATTTGAGTGACGAGCGGCTTGTACATGATCGTATTATGGTCACCTTTTATATCCACAACGGTAAAGGCATCGCCCAGTAACGTATCCCAGCCTAAATAAGTACCATAATCTTCAGGCTCGTCTAGCGCGCGGTATAATGTAACGGGTATATTGAGCGATTTTTCAGGATACATTTGTAGTGCCATGCCGTTTGCGATGTAAACTTGGAAGTAGTTCATTAATTTTTCTTCGTCGGCATCGGTTTCTATGATATCAATTGCGCGTGCTCGATCGAGCACATAGGCAAATTGCTCGTCTATCTCTATTTTTCGTAGTGTTTCAGGTGGGATGTGTAACGTTTTTCCGTGTGGTATGGCTAAATCACGTGCAAACCAAGACAGTAAAGTCGCATCGTCGCCATCGTCGGGATGGTTGGCAATAATAGGCGCACGGGTGTCAAACACATACACGCCACTAACTGTTTCGCCCATGGCTTGTAGTTGATTGGCAACTTCGTAGGCTATTACGCCGCCAAAACACCAACCGCCTAGTTGATAGGGGCCTTGTGGTTGTTGCTGGCGTATTTCGGCTACGTATTTTTGTGCTATTTCTTCAATGCCTACTTCGGCTTCATCGGCATCGTCTATACCCGGGTTTTGAAAAGCATAAACAGGTTGTGCTTTATTGATTGATTGGGTGAGTGCCATATAGCAATGAACGGTACCGCCTATCGGGTGCATTAAAAAAAGCGGTGTATGATCCGTTTCACCTTTGTTTAGCGTTACTAACATGCTGTTATCGGCAACTAAATTACCTTGTTCAATCGCCTGTGCCATGGCGGCTACCGTGGTGTAGTTAAGGGTAAATTGATTATCTATATCAATATTCAGTGTTTGTTTTATTTTGCTCGTTAGTTTTACCGCTAATAGTGAATGGCCGCCAATATCGTAAAAATCATCATTGATGCTTATTTGTGTTTGTTGTAATACCGTTTGCCATTGTTGCATGATGGCGTTTTCGAGTGGTGATGTCGGGGCTATTATATCGCGCTGATTATCGGTTAAGTTAATTTTGGGTAAGGCTTTTTTGTCTGTTTTGCCATTAGCGGTCATGGGCATTACTGCTATTTCGACAAAAAAAGCAGGGATCATGTAATTAGGTAAGCGCTGTTTTAACTCACTTTGTATCGTTTTTTGACCGATACTTTGACCTTTGTTAATAACGTAGTAACAAACCAATGCTGTTTCGTTGTTAATTATTTGTGGTTGTACAACGGTGTCGTGGATTTGTGGAATTCGACGGATATTTTCTTCTATGTCATCCAGTTCGATTCTAAACCCTCTTATTTTTATTTGATTGTCGGCACGGCCGCTGCATTCAAATAACCCGTCGCGATTGATGCGCCCTAAATCGCCAGATTTATATAAACGACCGGCTCCATAAGGGTTTGGCAAATAGGCTTTTTGTGTTAGCTCTGGTTTACCATAATAACCATCGGTTACGCAGGTGCCGGCAATATATATTTCACCCGTTACCCCTTGCGGTACCTGTTCGCGGTTTTGGTCAAGAATATACATTTGGGTGTTCGCCATTGGGTAACCTATGGTAACGGGGCCACCTGTATATTCAATAATCGAGCACCAAATCGTTGTTTCGGTAGGGCCGTAGGCGGTATATAAATGCGCGCAATCTGTGATGAGTTGTTCGGCTAATGTTTGTGGCATGGGTTCACCACTGCTAATGATGCTTAAATCTTTTTTACCTTGCCAACCGGCACTGTATAGCATTTTCCAAGTTGAAGGTGTTGGCTGCATTAAGCTTGGATTAAATATTTTGATCGCATTAATGAGTTTGTCAGGATCCGTTGCCGTTTCGGTATCGGCAATCATGACTTGACCACCTTGACTGATGGGTAAAAAGAATTCAGTTACTGATATGTCGAATGAAAAAGGGGCTACGGCGAGTAGCTTTTCGTCGGGGTTGATACCGGGGGTGTGACAAATTGATTCTATACAATTAACTGCGCAGCTGTGCGGTACGCTAACGCCTTTGGGTCGGCCTGTTGAACCAGATGTAAAAATAATATAGGCCGTTTGTGAAGGGGCAACAAGTGTGTGTTCGGCCGCTTTTACATGACAATTGGTTAACTCATTTAAAGTGGTTGTTGGTATTGAATGAGGTGGTTTAAGATTTGTGATGTCATCGCCTAAAATCATAACCGCTAGATCGGCATCTTCCATTATCATGTTTGCCCGCTCGATAGGCATATTGGGGGTGATAGGAACATAACCTGCGCCGGCTTTTAAAATAGCCAGCAAGCTAACAAGCATGTTTACATCTCGGTGTAAGCAAATGCCCACTTGTTGCCCTTGCACGGCGTATTGTTGAGTTAATACATTGGCAATATGCGAAGCTTGCTGATCAAGTTCTTGATAGGTGAGTTGCGTATTTATATCTTGTACTGCAATTTTATTTGGTGTTAAGTCGGCTTGGCGTTCAAATAAAGCGTGTACCGTTTTTGCGCGTGGCGTGATTATAGTTGGTGAATGCGCAACAGATAAAAGCTGCTTAGTTTGTTCTGTGGTTAAAAGGGTCGCGTGGTTAATATTTTGAGTTGGATTACGACATAAACTGTTGAGTAGTTGCACAAAATTGTCAGAAAACTGCGCCATGCTATCGGCTGAAAAAAGGTCTTGGCGGTATTTTAATGTGGCGGTTAATTCACCATCGATTTCGGCCCCCATTTCAAGCGCTAAATCAAACTGACCTTCTTGTTGTGGTACCCAGTAAGGTTCAAGTGTTAGCCCTGCCCAATCGATGCTTTTTTTATTGGTTGTTTGGCTGAAAAAATGTTCGAACTGGGCAAATTGCGGCAATTTGTCCCAAGCAAAATGCGCTTGAATAAGCGGTGTGCGGCTTTTGTCGTGTTTAGGTTTGATGGCCTCAACCACCTGCGGAAACATAACCGCTTGATGACGAATAGCCTCAACCACTTGTGAATAGGTGTGCTGTAGCATGTCGCTAAAATGTGTTTTTGAGGTGATTGTGCTGCGAGTTATGATCGTATTGACAAAATTACCCATCACTTGATGAAATTTTCGTTTTTCGCGACCGGCAGTTGGCGAGCCAACTAAAATATCGTTTTGGCCGGTATAGCGATGTAGCAAAACTTGGTAAACCGATAGGAGTAACATGTAAGTTGTTACATTTTGGGTTTTAGCTGTTTCTTTAATTAACGCCGTGATGTGAGCTGGGATGCTAAAGCTGAATGAGGTGCCTTGATAACGATTGACCTGAGGGCGAATAAAGTCGGTTGATAGGGTTAATTGCGTATTGGCACCCGTTAAATTAGCCACAACAGCGGCTTTAGCTTGTTGGTATTTTTCGGTTTGTTGTGTGGTTTTAAGCTGTGTTATTACATCGGTAAATTGCGGTGTTTGGCGCGTTTCGTTTTGTTCTTGGCCATTTATAATGTGTTGATATGCACTGGCCACTTGCTCAAGCAATAAAGCTAACGACCAAAAATCGAAATTAGCGTGATGGGCCGTGATCAGCATAACGTGTTCTTGACTCAATGTTGGAAAAATATCTACGCGTAAGCAAAGTTCTTTATTTAAATTAAACGGGGATTTTGCCGTTGCTTCAACAATTAATTTTAGTGATTCTTCACCTAAGTTGGCGGTGTTGTGTTGTTGTAGCTTGATAGGCAGATCGGGTCTTTCTAGGGTATTTATTTCACCTTTTAAATCGGTAAAGGTTTGACGTAATACCACGTTGTTTTTTTGCACGTGCTGAAAGGCGACTTCAAGTGTTTTAAGACAAACCGTTGACGTTATTTTTGTACCAAATGCCACATTATAGGCGTTAGTGCTAGGTTGTGTTTGCTGTATGTAATACAGCCCTTTTTGCATGTCAGTTACTTGACTCATTATATAATCCATTTTTGTTTCGTTAGTTGATATGTATCTGCTGTGTCGAGGCGGTGCATTAAGCTAAAAGGGCAGACAAAAATACACTGGTATTACTGCCTACCGCCTGTCATTTAGGGTACGTGTTTCGCTTTAATCGACTAATGATTCAAAATTTTCGACGATAAATTGCGCGACATCGTTGATGGTGTCGTAGTCCCAAAGTAAGGTGCTGGGTAATTCAATATCCAGCCAATCTTCAAGATCACCAATCATGGTGACAGCATCAATGGAGTCCAGACCATAGCTGGTTAATTTTTTGTTCATATCGACTTCAATTACGTCAATACGCAAACGTTCGGCTAATAACTCGCTCGCTTTTGTTTTTACAATGTCTAAAGTAGGTGCAACTTGATTGATAACTGTGTTCATGCGATTTCCTCCGCTGGAATTAAACTAAGTTCGGGTAGTTCAAGGGGTACTAAACCATAGCTAAGCGCGGCTTGGCTGCGGTGCAGTAATTCGTTAGATACTTGGGTTAAATGCTGCTCGCTGATCTCAATATCGATATTTAATTCAAGTAATAAGCGCTGTAAACCCACAATGAGCCAATCGGCTTTATTGATAAATACATCGCTGTTTTGTGTATTGTTTAACCAGTATTGAATTGAGCAAACGGCGGCGTGTACTACACAATATTCACGTGCAATTTTGAACATGCGTGGTGATTGCATATCTGATTTTTGTTCTACATGGTTGGCAATCCGCTGTAAATTTTGTTGGTGTTTGTTGAATACCATTTCAGCTAAAAAGAGTATTTTATCTGCGTTGTGTAAAGTGCCAGAAGCGTGTTTTAACGCCGCTATTATTTGTGGCCAGCTTTCCATTATTAAATCGCGCCCATGGCTGGATAAATCGAGCTTTTCACCTCTAAAGGTTGGAAGTTGCGTGCTGGCATCAAAAATGTTGCTGAGTTTACTGCTGGTAGTCTCTGCCGTGATGGCAAATAACTTGTCTTGACGACGTGCGAGTAATGATAATTGCGTGGTGAGTGAATAAAGATTAATTTCTGAACTACCATCAAATAGACTGACAACTTGACTGTCGCGTAACGATTTTTGAAAAATACCTTCTTTGTGCTTTTCTCTAAAAAAGAAGCGTGCGCCTAACACGGTTGCTAAGTCTTTTTGAGCTTGGTCTAATTTGTAGGGGGCAAAGCATTTAGCGACCGCCGATAACACACTGAATTGTTTTGGAATAACGTGTAATGCGCGTGACAAACTACTGCCGAGTGCATCGGTGATAAGCAAGTCGGTAAACGCATTGGTTAAATGATGGCGTGCATTTGGAATATCAAAGACATTACCTTTGTATAATCGTCGCTGAGTTGCAAAACCCATAACGACTCGTAAGTTATTTTCGAGCGCACCAATAGATAATGAAGCACAGAGTGTGCGAGTGACTTGAAATGCTTTAATGGCAATTTCGAGTCCGCCGCCTATTGGGCCAATTAAAGCGGATTTGGGGATGTGGGTTTTATTAAATTTGATCCCACATATATCGCAGCCTCTTAAGCCGTGCGTTTTTACTTTTGAGATGTAGGTAAATGTTGAGCAGTCTATTTTACTTTTTTCGACAAAAAACAGTGATAAATTACGCCCACCACTTTCATTTGCTGTGCGTGCTAACAACATAACTACTTCAGATCGGGCTGCTCGGTTAATCGGCCATTTTTCGCCTTCTAAAATAAACCCATCTTCGACTTCGGTTGCGGTGAGTTCGTTTGCGAGCAAGTCAGAACCATGATGTTCTTCTGAGTAAGCTAGACATTGTGCGCCATTATTTGAAAGCGTAACATCTGCGCAATGCTGTTTTAATATTTTATCACCACCAACCCAAACTAAAGTAGACCAAATCATGGTGCTCATGGTCACGGCTGTTGACAAATCACGCCGTGCCAGTACTTTGCCTAACGCATAGAGTTGCTCGTAAGTTTCGAATTTTCCGCCTAAGGCTGCAGGCACATAATGATGATGTGTTTTCAAAGAAAGTAGGTACTGATAAAACTCTTCTTGAAATGATTCTTGCTCATCCAGTTCCATCACTCGCTTGTAAGACATAATAGAATCGGGGTTATTGGGATCGCCCAAAGCGTGTTCAAGTTTATGTGCGGCTTGATGTTGTATACGTTGATTTAATGACATGCGTTAGTCTCCTTACTGTTAATGCGAGTTTCGGTGCGTTCGCTTGAACTTGTGCTTTTAGTCTTCGTGAACGTGTTATTAGCTGGGGCGTGATTGAGTAAATATTGTTTGCGTGCGGCTTGTCGTTGAATTTTCCCACTTGTGGTTTTGGGTAATGTACCGGGGCGAATAAAAACAATATCAAATACCTGCATTTCGTGATTTTTTGAAATACTTTCGATCATGGTTTGCTTGATTTCTTGTTGGGTGCTGAAATCTAAACGGTGATTTAGTTCGTGCATGATCACGAGTACTTCTTCGTCGGCATGCGGTACTGAAAAAGCGGCTCCCGTGTCAGGTTTTAATTCAATGTGTGAATGGCTTACGCTGTATTCGATATCTTGCGGATAATGATTTTTGCCACGTATGATTATCAAATCTTTCAAACGACCGGTAATAAATAGCTGGCCGTCATCGACAAAGGCATAATCGCCACTGCGTAAATATAATTGGTTAGGATCGCCTGCTAGCATGCCCGAAAAATCAGTGCCTAATACACTTTTTCTTTGCCAATAACCTTGCGCGATGCTGGCGCCTTGGATCCAAACTTCGCCTATTTCACCTTCTTTGCACGGTAGACAAGTGAGTGGATCAACGACTTTTATGCATAAATCGTTATGTAAGTGTCCGCTGCTGACCAGTGTTTGTGCATCGTGTGCTTGGCTTGTCATTGCTATATTTTGCTGTAAGGCTGTACGGTCTACTTTTTTGTATATTGCGCCTTTATTGGCTTGGCTTCCCGCGACAAATAAAGTGGTTTCGGCCATGCCATAACAAGGATAAAAAGCATTATGATTAAAGCCATGTGATGCGAAGCGTTGAGCAAAACGTTGTAAAGTGTTGGCATTAATAGGCTCAGCCCCGTTAAAGGCAATACGCCAACTTGATAAATCGATTCCGGCGAGTTGTTTATCTCGAATACGGTTAACACAAGCTTCAAAAATAAAATTGGGTCCGCCAGAAATCGTAGCTTTGTATTCGTGTATCGCTTTAAGTAATTTTATAGGGCGTTGTATTACGGATATTGGCGATAAAATGACACAGTGAAACCCTGCATATAGCGGTTGTAGTAATCCGCCAATTAAACCCATATCGTGATAAGGCGGTAACCAAGTAACACAGCATGAATCGGCGCTGGATTGCGTATTTTTATGAATTAAGCTTGAATTATGCAATAGGTTTGCATTAGACACCATGACGCCTTTTGGCGCACCGGTTGAACCGGATGTATATTGTAAAAAGGTTATATCATCTGGTTTTAAACTGATAGGTTGCCATTTTTCATTAGCTTTATTGTTAAGTGGTAAATTATCGGTTGTTAGCCAGGTTGCGCCAAATTGCGCTAATTCATCTAAAGCGTCTTTGCTTGAAATGGCTAACGTTGACTCTAAGGTTAATAGAAGTTTGGGTTGAGCATCTGCGAGTATATTAGCTAAGCGATTAAAATGACTACTTTGTCTGGGCTCGTATACGGGGACGGCTATCGCACCGGCAAAAATAACCGCAAAGTAAGCCACAATATAATCAATACCCGTTGGATACATTAATATGATGCGTTCACCTTTTACGTTATAGCTTTGTATGTGAGCGGCTAACGTTAATATACGTTGCTGAAATTCGGCATACGTGATGTTTTCTTTTTCATCTTTACGATCTTTTAAATGCGTATAGGCAACATCATTCGGTTGTACTTGAGCTCTAAAATTGACGAGTTCGATGAGTGAATCGCCTTCAAAAGGTATTAAACTTTTCATTAGTTTCGGTCCATGAGTTATTAAAGCTCAGGCCGAAGCCTGCGCTTTAATGGGTCTTTAAAATACTAAGTTTTAGAATTTATAGTCTTCTCGCTCAGGTTTTATGGTTCATTGTCAGCGCTTACTCGCCCCAATCACATAGTAGAGCATATGCTCATGGGGTCTCGAAGCTTGACAGCTTCCCCTAAAACCTGATCGCTTTGACTATATATAGGTTTTTAATTTGGCATTCATTATTGTGCATTTGTTTCGGGCTTTAATTGCTCACTGTATTGCTCTGATTGAGTGGTGCTTTTAAATAACCAAGGGTCAAGCTTGTAAAGCAAAGCCGGTAAAATGAATAAGTCCATCACGAGTGCGATAAAGATAGTCAGTGCTGACAGGTAACCTATTATGCTATTAACTTTAAAACCTGAAGTCGCTAACATTGAAAAGCCAGCAATTAAGACAATAGAGGTGACAACAATGGCTTTACCAACGGTTAAAAACGTTTGTTGTATGGCTTCATTTGCCGGTAAACCTAATTCGCGGCGATTACGTATGTAGCGAGTTATAAAATGGATGCTATCGTCTACAACAATACCAAACGTTAAAGCGGTAATAATTGAAGCCGCTAATCCGATCATGCCTACGGTTAGGCCCCAAATGCCTAATGCAACTAAAGCCGGTAGAACATTTGGAATGATACTTAATATGCCTAAGCGAACTGACTTAAACGGCAGAATTAACACAACACTTATCATGAACACCGCTAATAAAGTCGCATTTAACATAGAGGTAATATTTTTTTGCGCAATACCCCCAAACATAACTGACCAACCTAGACCTTGGGCATGCATGGTTGCAGGCAAATTTTGTTGCATCCATGTTTGTGAGCGTTGCTCAAAAGCCAGAAGCTCGTTATTGGTAATGTCATTTAAGGTTACGGTTAAACGTGTTGCTGATTTATCGAGTTTAACGCGGTCGGTAATGCCTAAGCCAAAAGGGAGTGATGTTTCGTATAATAATACCAGCTGTGCTGTTAGTTGATGATCGCTTGGGATCTGATAAAAAGCCGGATCATCCTGGTTAATATTTTTATTTAGGCGCTTAATGGTGTCGCTGAACGTATTAACATGAATAACTTCAGGTTGTTGATAAAGCCAAGCCGTAAATTTATCTAGGTTATTTAAATAAGCGGGTTGAACTATTTGGCCTTTAGCGGTGGCTTTTATGTCGTATTCAACAATATTGATCCCCGTTAAATTTTCAAGTGTAAATTCGGTGGCAACTCTCACTTCAAAACTTTCATCAAAGTAGCGAATAAAATCTTCGTTTAATTCATTTTTCATTGCACCACTGGCAATTAAAATAGCGGCCGATAAACCTAAACCTAATACTAAATTATACTTTTTCAATACCAGTTTAGCGCAAGCGTTCATTGCACTGTTTAGCCATTTGTTTTGCGGTTTAGCCGTTTGTTTATGTTTAATGGGTAAAATATTGAGTAAAGCGGGAAGCAGGGTTAAAGATAAGATGCACGCAGCTATTATGCCTACCGCTGCTATATTACCCAGTTCTCTAAAAGGTGGAGCTTCACTAAAGTTCATGGTTAAAAAGCCGATTGCTGTACTTAAGGTTGTGAGTAACACGGGCTTTACATTGACGGCCATGGCTTCTTGAATTGCTTGTGGCTTAGGCTGTTTTTTATTACGTAAATTATTAACGTAACTCATTAAGATGTGCACACAGTCAGCAACGGCGATGGTTAAGATAATAATAGGAGCAGCGCCAGAAACTGGGTTGATTTTATAGCCAATAAAGCCTGCAAATCCCATTGCAGCGACAATTGAAAGCAAGATGATTGTTAAACTGGCAATGACGGCTGAAAACGATCTGAGTAGTAAAAATAAACCAATTAATATAAGTATCAACATTAAGGGGATAAGTGTGGCGCCGTCTTTTTCGGATGTTTCGGGAAATGCATTATTCATCATAACAATGCCAGTTAAGTGAACCTGAACATCGGGTGATGCTTGACGGATTTGGTCTGCTATTTTACGAGCATAAGCAACGACCTCTCTGGTTTGCGTGTCAACTTGCCCTGGCGTAAAGTTAATCGTGACATTAACAGCACTGACATCCCCTTTTTTAGATATTAATCGGTTAACTAAATTAGGTTCATTTAATGCGGTGTTTTTGACTTGTTGCAAATAGGGTTTATTCGCGACTTTATTTATATTGACTAAATCTTCGATGATTAAATCATCACCTTCAGCGTAACTGTGTTGGTAGTTGATAATTGAATCAACACGGGTTGAATAAGGGATTTGCCAACTCGACTCTGTGAGGTTAGCGAGTAGAGTTAGTGTTTTTTGACTAAAGATGTTGCCTGATTTTGGGGCGATAACAAAAAGTATATTGTCACTTTTACTGTAACTGTTACTTAAGGCTTCAGAAGCGAGTAAATCTTTATCGTTACTTTCAAAGTAAACTTTATAGTCAGCCGTTTGGACTAAATTTTTAGCCCCAGCTCCTACAAAACTTACGAGTATAATACTCAGTATTAATAGTGCCCAACGTTGTTTGTGAACCCAACCGAATCCCATTGTGTTTATCCTTTTTTTTGTTTAATCCAATAATTTTATTGTTTAAATATAAATCTTTATATTTAAGTGGTTAATTTTTTGGCGAACGTCTATTACTTTATTTATGAAAAAATAAATTCATCCTGTTGTTTTTAAATGTCTTTTTTAAATGGTGTTATTCTTTTGTTATTTTCAACTCTAAGGGGGTAATGTGTAAGAAATGTGGATTATCGACATATTTTTTAATTGTGCAACGCGGATATTTAATTCTGAGACGTATTTAACATTACTTTTGTGATGTAATTTTAAATTGCGTTAAAAACAACCTAGATGCGGGGTTTATATTGATGTGTATACCTTGTCGATTCGGTATATAATCGAGCTAACTTACTTTTGTGTTTTTTTGTTGTGCAGCAAGGTTTTTTATTAACAAGACAAAGTCATGATACCCCGACTGGCACACAAATTGTGTTGTGGCTAAAAACACTTAACGGTCCGGTTAAATTGGTTGTTGATAATCAACAACCTGTTTTTTTTGTTGCGCAACGCGATCATAAGCAAGTTGCCTCTCTTCTTGCTCGCCATCACATTTTATATCGTTATGACCCGTTAACATTATCTACCTTTGACGATGTATTAGTCGGTGGTTTGTATTTTCAATTTATTCGCGATCATAACAAAGCCTTTCGGTTGTTAAAAAAACACAATATTGAATTATTTGAAGATGATGTGCGTTTAGAAAATCGCTTTTTGATAGAGCGTTTTGTGCATGCGGGTATTGCTTTTGTTGGTAATGAACGCGTTGATTTGCAGTTTTCTGAATGGACAAACGTTAAGTTAAAACCAACGGAATGTGTTGTCCCCTTGACTATGTTATCACTTGATATTGAATGCTCGATGCAAGGTGAATTATATTCTATTGGTTTACAGGGTTGCGGCATAAAACGTGTCTTGATGATTGGCAATCCTGAAGCGTACGATATTGAACCGAGTGTTGATATTATTCATCCGCCAGAATCGTTACAAATTTTTTGGGTTGAGAACGAAAAAGCCTTATTACAAGCGCTTGAGCTACATTTAACTCATATTGATCCGGATATTATTATTGGTTGGAATGTTGTTAATTTTGATTTTAAGTTATTACTAAAACGCGCTGAATTACACAAACTCAAATTAAAATTAGGGCGTGATCATCAGTATGCTACTTGGCGTGAAAATCGCAATGCCACACATCAAGGCTTTGTTACGTTGCCTGGGCGTGTGGTTATTGATGGCATTGATGCATTAAAAACCGCCACTTATCACTTTGATAGCTTTAGTTTAGAATCGGTTGCACAAACGTTATTAGAGCGCGGTAAAAAAATTGAAGATGTGACGAATCGTGTTGAACATATTACGCATGACTTTAATCATAATAAACTTAAATTAGCCGAATATAACCTAGAAGATTGTCAGTTAGTTACCGATATTTTCAACCATACACAGATCTTAGATTTTCTTATTTTTCGTAGCCAACTCACCGGCTTAGAATTGGATCGAGTTGGTGGTTCGGTTGCTGCCTTTACTCATGTCTACTTACCTAAATTGCATAGAGCAGGGTATGTTGCGCCTAATTTGCCATTAGATGGCGGGTTAGCGAGCCCTGGTGGTTATGTCATGAATTCTAAACCTGGTTTGTATGACAATGTCTTAGTGCTTGATTTCAAAAGCCTTTATCCTTCTATTATTCGAACTTATAAAATCGACCCTTTGGGTTTGATTGAAGGTTTAAAAAGCCCTGATTCAGCCATTGAAGGCTTTAAAGGGGCAAAATTTTCGCGTGATAAGCATTTTTTGCCCGATATTATCGATACCTTATGGCAGCAGCGCGATCAGGCTAAGCGCCATCAAGATGCACCACGATCGCAAGCCATCAAAATTTTAATGAACAGTTTTTATGGGGTGTTGGGATCGGGTGGGTGCCGTTTTTATGATACGCGTTTGGCTAGCTCAATTACGATGCGCGGCCATGAAATAATGCAGCAAACCGCGACCTGGATTGAAGCACAGGGATATGATGTTATTTACGGCGATACAGATTCAACTTTTGTTTGGTTAAAAGATGAATCCGACCCTGAAAAAATACAAAAGCTGGGTAATGAATTAGCTCAATTAATTAATCAAAAATGGCAAGATAAATTAAGCCAAGAGTTTGATTTGCCCTGTTATCTTGAAATTGAATTTGAGACACATTTCCGACGCTTTTTAATGCCAACGATTAGAGGTTCTGAAGCCGGTAGTAAAAAACGTTATGCTGGCACTGTGATTGATAAGCAGGGCAATATTAAGTTGGTATTCAAAGGGCTTGAAACAGTAAGAAGTGATTGGACCGCTTTAGCAAAAGAATTTCAATTGCATTTATACGAGCTTGTTTTTAGTGGCCAAGATCCAAGACAATATATCCAAGATATTGTTGCCGCGACACTTAAAGGTGAGAAAGATCATTTATTAGCTTACCGAAAACGTTTACGACGTAACTTGGCCGACTATGTTAAAAATGTGCCGCCGCAAGTTAAAGCAGCCCGTATGGCTGATGAAGAAAATAAGAAACGCTCGTTTCCTTTACAATACCAGAATAAAGCGTGGGTTGAATATGTGATCACAACACAAGGGCCGCAAACCACGGAATATAAAAATGCCCCTTTGGATTATCAGCATTACATTGATAAGCAATTATTACCCATTGCGGATGGTATACTGCCTTTTATCGATTTATCATTTCAAAAAGTACTTAATCGACAACTGAGTTTATTTTAAATTAACCTTCGAGGATATTATGTTTAAAGCAAGTAAGATCATCTTTTTTATTGTGATAGCAGGTTTAGTTGCGTGTAGCCGCACCACACCTTTACAAGATTCAATGCAGGGGATGGCCAAAGGCATAAAAACCATTGTTAAAGCCCAAGCGCATGAAGATAAAGAAGCTGGGTTAGCTTTATTGCAAGAGCATATTGCGATCGCAAAATTGCAGAAAGTAAGACCAGATGACCAAGAACAATTTGATGAAGGTTTAACTAAGATAGAAGCGTGTTTAGCTAAATTAGCCACAGCGGTCGCGTCAAAAGATGATGAACAAATTATGGCGGTTTTAAAAGAATTAAAGAAAATTAAACAGCATTATCATGAAGCGATTATTGATGAGCCACAGTCTTAATTAATTTTATGAGTGACTCGAGGGTGGAAAGTAAAAAACTCTTGCCGAGTTAAAAGGTTAAAGATCCCGGCAAGAGCAAACACAACCAACAGGGGGAAGTATGCGAAATAAGCGTGTAAACCCAGATAATAACGTGGCTATTTGTTAATAGCTCGCTAATGAGTTTGACTTATTTTTCATGTGGTTATGATAGTGATTTTTGCGTGGAATATAAGTCTGTGCATACGTATTCAAATGCATGTTGCTAATGCATACGTATGTATAGTCTTCTCGCTCAGGTTTTATGGTTCATTGTCAGTGCTTACTCTCGACTTTGGCTCCTGCGTCGTTCTAACACCTAAATCCATTTAGGCGGCCCCAATCACATAGTAGAGCATATGCTCATGGCGTCTCGAAGCTTGACAGAACTCCCTAAACTCCGATCGCTTTGACTGTATATTAAGCGTTATTGGTTTAATAATTGGTTTTGGTCAGCCATTCTCTTAAATCATGGTGCTCAAATTTTATAATTGATTGAGCACATCTATTTTAGCTTGATATTGAGATGACATATCGTTGAATTCGGCATATCGCTTTGCTTTACTCAAGTAATGTTTAGTTTGTGATTTATCGCCTAAGCTGTAATAAGCTTGGGCTAAATTAAAGTAAAAACTATCTACTTTATTATTCAGTCTTATCGCTTTTTTGTAATGCTTAATCGCTAACATAAAATCACCGTCTTCAACTGCTAAATCTCCTTTTAATTGATGAAAGTAAGGATTGGTATAGCGTTTTTTATTTAACGACGCGTATATTTCTTCTGCTTTATCCTCTCGTCCTATTTCGGTATATAACGCGGCTAAATTGTCATAAACCGTTAAATTAGTTGGGTCTAATTTCAGTGCTTGGTTGTAGGCTTTTTCTGCCATTGCCACCATTTCTTTGCGTTTATATAACAGACCTAAATTAGACCAAGTTGGTGAATCATTTGGATGTAATTCAATAGCTTGTCTTAAATAATGATAAGCATAATTTAAGTCACCCGCGATTAAAGCCGATGCCGCTTTGTTGTTGTAAAACATCGCTTGTACTTGCGCTTCAGATAAACTGATTCGAGGGTATCTTTTATTGTCTAAATTGGGGGCAAAATCTATTTCTTTTGAATAGCTAAATAGCTCTGTTGTGCTGCTAAACTTAGTCGCAACTATTTTTAGATTAACATGGCCATTGGCAAGTTTATTACCTTCACGATCAGACCATAACTCAGGTACTTTAACTTCTTGTAGATGTACTTTTAAGTTGGCCGTTTTAGCCATCGCGTAAGCCATAATTGATAATGAAAGGCAATTAGCGGTTTTGTTTTGATAAGCTTGAGTAGCCGTTAAATCGGCGGTAGCACTGTATTTTATATCTTCGTTGGGTTTGCCAACAATCTCCTCAATTAAAATATTAACTTTTTTTTGGTAACTATTGGTTTGCGCCATTTTTTTCTTTATGGCGAAAGCAATATTGTTGTCGAGCTCAAAAATATCGTTCCGCGACTCAATATAATAATAATTGGGATCATCAAATTGATGATCTGCCAGTAATTGCTTATCTAGTTTTGTATTGAGATGGTTTGGTAATTGACTGCACCCTGTTACTAACATCAAGCTTGTGATTATTTGAATGAATACACGCACTCTTTCTGCTCTAAGCCACATTCTCATTTTAATCACCTATATGCTTTTTAATTACTACCATATAAGCATTGCCGTAATTCTGTAAAAAGCAATATAAAATGTTTAAAAAATGTTAATAATAATTAAATTGTAAAGTGTATAAAAAACAGTCACTTAAAAAATAAGCTCTTGGTATGCTGTTGTTTATAAAGATTTTTTATTTATAGGTTTTTTGATTTAATTTTTGAATTTATTGAGAATTGTACTAATACTGATTTAAACCAATTTAAATTAGCATTGTGAATTTACAAAATAATAATAATTTTGAAGATTAAGGAGAATGTATGCGACCGTTTAATAAAACGCTATTAGCAACTGTTATAGCGTCTTGTTTTGCCTTATCGGCTTGTGGGGGCAGTGATGACCCTGCTGATGCAGATAATGATGGTGTGATTGATGTTGAAGATGCTTTTCCAAATGACGCCAGTGAAACGCTTGACACAGATAAAGATGGTATAGGTAACAACGCAGATACGGACGATGATGGTGATGGATATGCCGATAGTGATGAAGTTGCCTCAAACTCAGACCCGCTCAGTGCCGCTAGTAAACCCACCGATACCGATAACGATTTTATTTCAGATGCAACAGACCCTGATGATGATAATGATGGCGTCTCTGATGTTGATGAAGCCACCAATAATACCAACCCATTAAAAGCTGATTCAGATGATGATGGGGTTAATGATAATGTTGATGAATTTCCGAATGATGCAACAGAAACAGTAGATACCGACAATGATGGTACGGGTGATAACGCCGATACTGATGATGACAACGACGGTGTTTCAGATGTGGACGAAGCCACCAATAACACCAACTCATTAAAAGCTGATTCAGATGATGATGGGTCTAATGATAATGTAGATGCCTTTCCGAATGACCCTGCTGAAACAGTCGATACCGATGGTGATGGTACCGGTAATAATGCAGATACCGATGACGATAATGATGGTGTTTCAGATACAAATGAAGCCACCAATAACACGAACCCATTAAAAGCCGATTCAGATGATGATGGGGTTAATGATAATGTAGATGCCTTCCCGAATGATGCTGCTGAAACTACGGATACTGATGGCGATGGTATGGGCAATAATGCCGATACCGATGATGATGCCGATGGGTATTCTGATGTCGATGAAATAGCGAATAACTCAGACCCGTTAGATGCATCTAGTAAGCCGCTTGATACCGATGGCGATTTTATCCCTAATTCAAGTGATCCTGATGATGATAATGATGGTGTATCGGATGTTGATGAGGCAAAAAACAATTCTGATCCATTACTTGTTGATACTGATTCGGATGGTACAAATGATGATGTTGATAAATTTCCGGCTGATCCGGCTGAAACCGTTGATAACGATAATGACGGAGTCGGCGATAATGCCGATACTGATGATGATAACGATGGTATACCGGATACAGTTGAAGTTGCCGCAGGTTTAGACCCATTTGATGCGGCTGATGCTGCACTTGATTCGGATGGTGATTCAGTTAGTAACTTAGATGAATATAATGCGGGTACAAGCATTACCGTGGCTAACGCTTCTGTTAGTGGTGTAATTATCGCGGGGAGCGTTAAGTCGGGCAGTACTTCTGGGGCTGCAATTAGCGGCGCGGTTGTTGATATTAGTATTTTTAACACTGCGGGTAATGTGATTGCCACGCAATCAAGTTCAACAGGCGCTAATGGTAACTATCAAGTGCGTATTGCAGACCAGGTGTTAGTTGAACAACCCAATTTACATAATAGCTTCCAAGTTTCAGTCTCGAAAAAAGGGTTTGCCCAAGGTGTTTTTAAAGCCGACTCAACTAAAAAAAGTGGGCAACAAATATCGTTAAATGCGGCACTGCAGCCTGTTGCAACTAAAACCGTAAAAGTAAAAACAGATACGGCGGTTACTGCGTCAGATGGTGTGCGCAAGCTCAAATTTGGCTTGTTTAAACGTAAATCATCAGGACAAGTTAGTTTGTTAGCGGGAGAAGAGTATCAAGCCGCTAAAATTGCAGCTGACGGTGATGTATCTAACATGCTGACGGCTGAAATTCCTTTTGCGTTTTTACCTGATGATTTAGAAAAAGTAACCATAGAATCGGGGTATTTTAATCCAAATTCTGAAAAAGACCGTAACGCATTTCCGGGTGATTTTGTGGCTACGGGTAATACTGAAAATCAAGGTGTAGGTATTACGTTAGAACCGGATTCAGCCAATGCTGCCGCTGAAGATGACGAAGAGTACCGTTTAATTTCTTCTGTGTTTGCAGCACTTAAAATCTCGGATCAAGATGGCAATAATTTAACACTAGATGATTCAGCCGCAACGGCTGCAGATGGTGACCCGGTTATTACTTTAGCTGTACCTACTGATAGTTATAGCACAATTGTTCGTGACCAAGACGCTTCAATGACTGGGGTGCAAGTTCCAATTTACGTTTATAACGATGGTTGGAAATTTGTTGGTAATGCAACCTTGGTTATCGATTTAGGTGTTGGGGTTACAGAATACCAATCAAGTGGTTTTGGTTTGTATGAAGGTGCTTTAGTGCCAACTGTTGATAGTGTTATCGGTGGTAACCTTTATGCTTATATTGAAATTGTTGATGGTAATGATTGGCTGCAATGGGTCAATGTAGATTGGCCTATATTGGCCGCTAATGAAGAAACAATTAACAGTGTTTGTTTTGAAGGTTCTGTTGTTTACGAAAGTGGCAGTGATGAGCCTGAAGCATTTGCTGGTTATGTTGATATTCAATTACCTGATGGTGGATATGAATGGAACTATGTTGAAGAGTCTGACTTCCGTCACGATACATTAACATCCGAAACCGGAACCCCTGATGATTGGTTGTTTAATATTTGGAATGAAAAAACCAATGACTATGAATCAATCGATAAACCTTTTGACACTATTGTCGTTAATGATGATACCGGTGAAAACTGTAATGACTTTGGTCAAATTGTTTTATCTAATCCTTTCCGCTGCAAAATCGAAGGTTCGATAACCAATAGTGCTGGCGCGCCTGCAGAGTGGCTATATGTGCAAGCATCAAATACGTCATCTGATTACTTCAATTATGCCTATTCAAATGACAGCGGTATGTACAGTATTAATGTGCCGTGTGATGAAGCCGTAACCTTACAACCCGGGTTTGATGAGAGCGCAGCGACTAATCGTACTGTCACCTCGACTCAAGGTAAATTAACGGTTAATTTTGTCTTAGAAAATCAAGCGCCACAAGTTGAAATTTGGGGTGATGATGAGGCTGATTCTGCAGAAGCGATAACACTAAATTACTGGACTTTTGATGCTGATGGTAATGATGTTTCTGTTGTACCAACATGTGATAAAACGTGTGATGTGAGTGTGGTTGATGGTGATTCTTTAGCGTTCTCTGCTCAAGAGGGGGGTACTTATACTATCTCTTTAGTCGCTACCGACGACGCGTCATTGAGCAAATCAGCCCGCACATCTTGGGAAGTTGAAGTGTTTTCTGCTGAAAATAATTTGCCGGATATTGTCAGCGTGCAAATTGACAGTGCTGTGTATGCTTCGCCCAGCGTGATTAACCATGCCGTCAGTTTTGAAAATAGTTTATCGGTTAATATCGATGTGTTTGCTGATGATGTTGATGGTGATGATTTAACTTATAGCTGGCAAGGATGTACCTCAACCTCACCTCTTTGTACGCTAAGTGATGTTATCGCCGGTGAAACGTATAACGTAACCGTTGAAGTGAGTGATGGCATTGGTTTTGCGCAATCTCAGCAAATGGCGATATTTGTTAAGCCTGATGGTTTGCCAACAATCACATATTTATATGCTGATGCGGTTAATACACCCTCTGCCGACGGTGTGAGTACAGCCGCAATTACTTTGGCTGCGAGTGCAACAGATGATAAGGCTAAGTATAAACCCGCTAATGACTCTATTCCTAAGCTCGTACCTACTTGGTCAATTATGCAATTAGCTAATGCCGATGGAACACTTTCAACGCCGATGGCTGTGGCGTTAGATTCGTTTACGGTATCTAACCAAAAAGTCGTGATTAATGCGGGGCAGCTTCCTGTTGGTCGATACACGGTGACGTATACGGTATCAGATTCAGTTAATGATGATACCGTGTCTAAATCGACTAACTTCTCTGTGATCACCAATGACAGTGCTGTCGTTATTATTGAATAGGTAGGATGCTATGAAAACGAATAATACTCAATTGGCGATAGCTATAACAACGGCACTCATGCTGACCGCATGTGGTGATGAGTTGACGCAAGCGCCATCTAGTTCAGAAGAACCAAACGAGGTAGTTGCAGTGCAACTACCTGTTACTGATGTCTCAAAAGAAGCGGGTGTTTTTCCATCAGCGCCTGCGGAGGTTGTTGTTGAAGATAAGAGCGATATTGAAGAAGTTCCGAGTGCATTTTTAACCTTTGTGGCTAATTTACCGGCCGCTAATGAGGTTAATGCCGCTTTCATTTCTGATTCTCATTTTATTGATATCGATGTATATAGCGTGCCATTTGCCTCTTTTGATGAGTACCATGATGGACTTGATGCATGTGAAACATCGACTGGAAGTGTAAATGATTGTTTTGAAATGACTTGGGTTAGCGGGGGCGTTGTTGACAGCCTTAATCCTGAATTGCAATTTGGTTTTATTCCAGGCAATTATTTGGTTAAAGCAACACCGTATCATCAAAAAGCCAACGGCGATGTGGTTAATCAAGGCGCTATTATTGCGTTTTCTGAACTCAGTTCTGGTGAGCATTCAATTCCTTTATATGCTTTAGAGGCAAATTGGACGTTCGAGACACCTGTTGATCTGGTTTTACTTAATCAAGCAGACCCTTTTGATTTAAATAGTGATGCAGTCGTAGACGCTAACCCGATAACAGATGAAATAGAGTCGTTTGCTGAAGTGTTGCTGCTTGATAATGATAGTCCTTTGAGTACATTGCATCTGCCTTCGATCGAACGCGCTGCG
This sequence comes from Algibacillus agarilyticus, assembly GCF_003286125.1. Taxonomy (GTDB): domain Bacteria; phylum Pseudomonadota; class Gammaproteobacteria; order Enterobacterales; family Alteromonadaceae; genus Algibacillus; species Algibacillus agarilyticus. Next base: position 101,602 of record NZ_QMED01000002.1, on the reverse strand, counting down.
GCATTTTCTTCTAATGTTAGGCAGCTTCATAACCCCATTATTGAGCAAACCCATCACCTTGATAGTAATAGTGAATTTGTGCCAATTCTAAGCCAGGTTGTTAATGGGGACATCACGCCGATTGATTACTCGAATTATTTAATCTCTGATTATGCTTCATCTGATTCAATGGGATACCAATTCGCAACACGTAATATGAGTTCGGCTTCTGTTGCTTTTAGTTACGCTGATGGCGTTGTTAATCAAGACCTGCATTTAGGCAGCTATGCATATAACTACATGGAAGGGGAAGGTGAGCAAGTTCAAGGTGTGAATGCGGGGCTCTTTTTTGTGAGTGATTGGTCTGAATTTCTTGGTGATAGCACTGACGTTGCCGGTGAGTCGATAGAAGAGGATGGTTGGGTTTATCCGCATGCTTCTGACTCGCTAGATGCGTTTGAGCATGTTTATAGCATGGTTGAAACAAATGATTTGGGTGAAACCGCGGAAGTCGACAGTTCTCTATATATAACCAATTACCTATCTTTTAGATCGGTATATCAAGATCTCGATGGTCTGTTAGCTGCTTTTGATAACGAGACCTTTACAACGATGAACATTCAAAGTGGTGTGCGAATTACGGGGTCGTTAATAGAGTATGCAATGCAAAGCTCACAAGGTCTTCTTACGCCTTTATCGCCTGAAGATGCCGTGGCGTTATTGCCAACACATGACGACATTGTCACCTTATTAGGTGTTGCTTTGATAGACGATATGTTATCTGAAAATGAAGTGAGTGCTGCGAATTCACGTTCTGATGCATGCTTTGACCTATCAAATCAAAGAGACTTGTTAACCGATGGCGTTAGTGTTGCGTTTATTGATGATGAATGGCAAGCCGGCGCTGTTAATTATTCTTACACCGTGACATTTAATTCTGAGCTTAATATACATGAAGTTGAGGGAGATGATTTAAATGGCGATGGCAGCGTTGATTATTTTGAAACGGGTGTATTTGCAAACACAACTTGTGAATATGACCCTGATTTAGACGCCGATGTGTGCAGCGATTTAGATGGTGATGGAGAAGGTCATTTTTATGAATCAATTGCAGCCTCGACTCGTACTGACGTTGACATTGAAGTATGCGTTCATCCTATTATTTTAAATGCGTCTTCTTTGGAGATGCCACAAGCAGATTTAGAAGTTGTTATTTCATCAGAAAAATAATTTTTAATAAGACAAACCAATATTAATTAATAGTAAAACCGAATATTCAAAGAGGGAAAGGCAATGAAAAAACATAATCTAGCATTAGCCATTTTGGCCACATTCGGGTTAGCAGCCTGTGGCGATGATCAAATGAAAGCGCCACAGCAGGTTGACTCAAATTCGTCGACACCTGTAGTGAGTGCACCAGCAGATGATAATACAGCGGTAGAAGTTGCAGCGCCGGTGGTCAATGTACCTGTTGTTTCTGCTCCTGTGGTAAGTGAGCCTGTTGTAACCGCTCCGGTTGTTTCTGCACCTGAGCCCGTTGTTTCAGAAGCAGATAAAACAGCGGTTGTTAGTTTTGCTGCGCGATTTACTCATAACGAAGTACGAGCCGCTTATATTGGGCAAACCGATTGGATTGATATTGAAGTTAAACGTGTACCCGCTGCATCTTACGAGGAATTATCTGATTGGTTAGATGATTGTGATGATTATGATGTGTACGATTGTGGATTTATGGACTCTTATGCTGGTGGCGGCACCATCAATAATGAAAACCCATCATTAGATATCAGTTTGCTACCTGGTAATTATGTGATTATTGCTAATCCGTATACCACAAATGATGATGGTAATGACGAGAGCCAAGGACGAATTGTTGCGTTTGCAGAGTTGAGCTCAGGGCAACATATGCTACCGCTTTATGCGATGCAAGCAAATTGGGAATTTGATGCCCCAGTTGATTTAATGCTGCTAAATGAAATGAACCCATTTGATGATGCTGATGATGCATTACCAATGGATTTTAATCCGATGACTGATGCTGTTGAAAATGCAGCTGAAACTTTGGGTTTGATGGCTGATATGAGTATTGATAGAGTGCATATCGGATCAAAAGAAAGTTTGATGAATGCAACTGGGTTAGATTTATATAACGTCGATTATTCTGACATTACGGAAGTGTTAGATGTATTAACTTATCATTGGGGTAGTCGCTTAATTCCAGTGTTAGGTCAAGGCGCAGATTCATTGCAAATGCTTGATGCGTTAGGGCACGACGATACAGAAAGCATGTATGATGATATGGATAATTTTATCGGTGATGTTAGCTTCTCAACGAGCTTTTCTAATTCAGAAGCCGTTTATCATTACGCTGATGGCGTAACGACGCATATACTCGAATTAGGTGATTATTCGGTTGATTTAGAGTATGAATTTAATGATGGCTCGTATGCAGAATATGGAGCTGGCTTATTCTTTGTATCAAACCCTGATGATGTTTTTGATGGAGAAGAAGGTGATGCAGGTGTTTATACTGATTTAGATATCGATGTATACCCTGATAATAGTTATCCAATGGAGCATTGGTTTGATGTGCTAGCGGTTGATGAATTTGGCGATGAATATATTGAAACAGATAGCATACCGATTGTGTATGCAGGTGCTGAAATATATTCAACGGTTGATTCTGGTGGCTTTATTGCTTCTTTAGGTAGCACTCAATTTGTTGATGGCTCGACTATTATGGGGTACTTGGTTGAGTATACTTATAATATGGAAGGTACCGTTGTTGTACCTGATCCAGATACTGCCGTCGCACCGCCATCTCATGACGAAATCATGGATAATGTCATGTTCCATGCAATGCTTGATGATATGAAAGATTATATGGATGGTAACGTTGTATCAGCGGCCAATGATCGTAGTGATATGTGTTATGACCTAGATGAAATGTCGATGGAATCACAATGGACATCGTATGCGTATATTGATGACATGTGGCAATCAGGTGTCGTTAATGATAGTTATTATATTGAATGGATTGTGGGTGAAGATCGTCCGTTAGGTGAATTAAGCTTATCTGTAGGTGATGCCGACCAAGATATGGCTTATACCGAATCTTGGGATTATGTGGCTCATATCACAACAACGATTGATGGTGAAACCTTAGACGTTGTTAATGATTTAGATGAAGTGATTGCGTCGGCAACGGTTGATACTGCCGGTAGCTATACGGTTGTATTATCTGAAGAATATGCAATTAATGATGCAGACCCTCTTGATGCTCCGACTATCGTGCCTGATACAGATGAAGCCGTACTTTATTATTTAGCTGCAGATGGTGATTATACTGGCAATATCATGTTACATGTGTGGAATGATGACGTTTGTGACGCATATGCTGGAACCGATACGACTTGGGATGATGGTTTGATCCCGATGATGGATGGAGATCAAGGTGCATATTGGGTTATCCCGACAACGGCTACCGACTTAAATTGTCTTAATTTCGCAATTTATGATGTAGATGACAATGCGGACTGGGATCAACCGGTATCGGATATGGATCAGATGTTTGATTTATCACAAGGCACAATGGCCTTTACGACCGATGCGATGGAAGATATGGTTGCATACACGGCCCCAGATTTTGGTTATGAAGACGTTTTAGTCATCGATCTAGAAGATGGGCATGTGGATTTTGTTGAAGCATTGGTTTCTGGGTATGGCATTTTCGGTGATGACTTAAATGAAGATGGTATGGTAATGCCATTTGAAACGGGCGTTTTCTATAACGAAACATGCATGTGGGATGATGAAACTAGCATGCAAGTTTGTGATGATTTAGATGGCGATACGGTGGGCGAAATGTACGAAATGGCCAGCACAAATGTTGTGGGTACCGGTTCGGCTGAAGTGTGTGTTCATCCTGTTACATTAACCGCTTCTGATTTGGATTACCCTACCGCTGATTTAGGTGTGGTGATTTCTAGCGAGAAATAGCTTTTTGTAATAAGGTGTACCATAGTTAAAAGGCCTGCCTAGCAGGCCTTTTTTGTTTTTTATGGATGTTTATGATTGCTCGTTATTTAATTTTTTTGCTTCTTATTATTTTTAGTCTCAATACGGTTAATGCAAACAGTGTCATTGTAAAATGGCAAGCTAACGTTTTATATAGTGAACGAGTCTTAGCGTTATCTGCTTTTCCCTTTGCTGAACTCACTCAAGAGTGGCTGGCAGAAGACCCTTCCGGTGCAAGTTATACGCGTTTAACAATTCCTGATCATCAGAGTGATGCCGATATTCTTTTGGCTTTACGGTCACTTGATATTGTTGCCAATGTTGAACTTGACCAAGTGAGTAAAATTAATCAATTACCTAACGATCCTGATTTTACAGAGCAATGGCATCACACCAGATTAAACTCTGAGTCATTATGGTTACGCAATTTGGACTGTTCTAATGTGACGATTGCCGTTATTGATACTGGGGTTCAGTTAGATCATCCTGAATTGATTAGTAACTTATGGTTAAACCCTTTTGAGATAGCGGGTGATAATATCGATAACGATTTGAATGGTTATATCGATGATATTAATGGTATTAATTTAGTCGAAAATCAAGCAATACCTGAAGATGATAATGGCCATGGTACGCATGTATCGGGTGTGATTGGTGCACTTGGTAATAATGGTAAGCAAACTGTTGGGGTATGCTGGCAAGCCAGTATTATGAGCGTCAAAGTTTTAAACGCTAATGGCGCGGGTCCAATCTCTAATATTATTGAAGGCATATACTATGCCATTGATAATGGCGCTAAAATTATTAATTTATCGTTAGAGTTTGGTGATTATAGCCAAGCGATTGCCGATGCCATTGAATACGCTGAATCAAAGCAAGTTGTTGTGGTTACTGCGGCGGGTAACTCTGGCCGCAACTTACAGAAACATCCTGTTTACCCCGCAGCCCTAAGTTCTATTTATTCTAATTTAGTTAGTGTGGCCGCGACTAATGAATCGGAATCACTATGGGATAAATCTAATTACTCGGCTAATTTAGTTGATGTGGCAGCGCCTGGTGAAGGTATTTTCAGTACATGGTTAGACAGCAGCACTAAGTATTTATCGGGCACGTCTATGGCTACGCCTATAGTGAGTGCCGCTATTGCCCATTATTTGACTCTGCAGCCTTCAATTGCGTTAAGTCATTTAAAACCTAACTTATGGCATGCGACTCAAGAAAATGACAGCATACGGTATTTAGAAAAAATACGCAGTGGCGATGGGCTTAATTTACTTGAATTAATCAATTCACCTATACAAGCCTATTCTGAATTTTATCGATTTAATGTGCAAGACAATGCACAAGACAATGCACAGAACAACGAAAATGAGAGTGAAATACAGTTTGACGGTACGCAACTTGATAATATTTCTCATTTAAATTTTTATCAGTTAACTCAGCAAGGTGTAGATAAACATAATTTAGACATTATCACGCAAACTAATAATATGATGCGCGTAAAGCTAAATACTCAACGTATTGGCTATTTTGTTGGTGTTGATTTATCAGGTAGAGAAACTAAGCCGTTATTTTTTGAACCCGATCTTTCTCCGGTTGAAATTGATAACATTAAAGTTGAAGGTAACAGTGTATTGCTAAACTGGAACCCGAATGAGTATGCTGACCGTATTTCTATTTTTCGCCGTAAAGGTTTTGGTTGGTCTAAGCTTGCCGATGTAGAAAGTGACATTTTAGAATACCGTGATGATGCGGTACTCGAAAATAGTCAGTATCAATATCGAATACGTGCATCTTATGAGTATTGGTCGCCGGCCGCTAATACTTTAGTCACTAAACACTCAAGCTATTCAAGTACCGTGATTTTAAATGATTTAACACAATACTGGCTGACTCAATCGCTTTTTTCAGTACCTTATAACGAGCCGGTCACTATCCCGCTTAGGTTTAATCACGCTGATGATATTAACTATGCTTTAAATAACTCATCGTTACCCGTTGGTTTAACATTAAATAATGCAACGGGAGAGATCCAAGGTGTTGCTGCTGAGATCAGTCGTGATGACGTGAGTATTATTGCGGAAAATAAAACAGAAAATTGGCAACAGTTATTAGATATTAACATTGAAGTCAGTAGCCGGGCTGATTGGTGTTCTAGCTATAGCGATATCGGTAGAATGTGCATTAGCGCTGAGCAATCATTGAGTAGCGTGCAGTGGCTTTCGCGTTTGCCTGACGATACGACTCATGAAGCAGAACAATTGATATTACAAATTGATTCTATTCAGAATGATGCTTTAACACTTAATTTTCAATTTCTTGATCAAACATATTATACGTTGCAAAAAATTGAGGTATGGCAACAAGCAGAGTGGAAAGATATATCGGCTGACCTTGTAAGAGATGAGCAAGGTCTTTCGGTGCCTATTGCGGTTAACTCGACACGCAATTTATTTAGATTAGTGGCGGGATTACGAGATCTTGATAGTGATGGTGTTGCTGATATCTCGGATGCATTCCCGCAAGATGCGACAGAATGGTTAGATACTGACAATGATAGTGTTGGTGATAATGCCGATGTATTCCCGCAAGATGCGACAGAATGGCAAGATTCAGATAGCGATGGTGTCGGTGATAACGCGGATGTTTTCCCACAAGATGCGACAGAGTGGCTAGATACTGACAATGATAGTGTTGGTGATAATGCCGATGTTTTTCCGCAAGATGCGACAGAATGGCAAGATTCAGATAGCGATGGTGTCGGTGATAACGCAGATTTTTTCCCAAAAGATGAGACAGAATGGTTAGATACTGACAATGATAGTGTTGGTGATAACGCCGATGTATTCCCGCAAGATGCGACAGAATGGCAAGATTCAGATAGCGATGGTGTCGGTGATAACGCGGATGTATTCCCACAAGATGCGACAGAGTGGCTAGATACTGACAATGATAGTGTTGGTGATAACGCGGATGTATTCCCGCAAGATGCGACAGAATGGCAAGATTCAGATAGTGATGGTGTCGGTGACAATGCCGATGCTTTTCCATTAGACCCTGATAAAACAGTACCCGATTCTGCGGGAGGGGGATTATCAATAATTTGGTTGTGGTGTTTGGCTTGGTTATTTAGCTATCGTTGGTTTATTTCATTATTACGCTTTAGCGCGTAATATCACTACCTGGGTTACTTAAGTAAAATGTGAATCACGCCTATTAGTTGGTTTAGATATGCTGGCAAATATAGTCTTTTTTGTCGTTTTAATTCCCCCTTTCTTTTAAGCATAAAATAATGACATGGTTTGGACTCTCCCAATGTGACATTCATTATATTTTGTTCTCTACTTAGACCGTTTTGCTCTTATCAAAAAACACCCACATCTTTTATCCACTGTTTTCAAGGCTTTGCCGAAAAATTCAATTTTAACTGTGTATATACCCAGTTGTCATATCTTATTTTAATCTTGACAAAATAGGCCTGCGCCCCGAAACTGTGCCATTGTGGGTAAAAGTGGATCTTTGTGGATCAAAGTGGTTTTTCCAATTAATCGTGTGGGTAGGTAAGTTACGTGTTTAGAGGCTCTCATTTGTTAACAATGGATGATAAAGGTCGGATCGCAATTCCGACACGTTATCGTGATCTGTTGCAAGATGAATGTGGTGGCTCTGTGATCTGTACGATTAACTTAAACCAGCGTTGTTTATGGCTTTACCCGTTAACTGAATGGGAAGCGATAGAACAAAAACTATTGAAATTATCTGATATGGATCCACAACAAAGTCGTGTAAAACGTTTACTTTTGGGTAATGCCAATGAGGCAGAAATCGATAAAAATGGTCGATTTATCATTCCAAGTGCGTTGCGACAATACGCTAATTTAAAAAAACAATTATTGCTGTCAGGCCAAGTTAATAAATTTGAAATTTGGGCTCAAGATGAATGGGATCAACAAATGGAAAATGATATTAACGCAATGCATGCACCTGATTACGAAATAAGTGAACGACTACAGGATTTATCGTTGTAATGGAACAAGCTCAAGCTGGTCATATAAGTGTTTTATTACGAGAGTCTGTTGATGCCTTAGCCATAAAGCCTAATGGACTTTATGTTGATGGTACATTTGGCCGTGGTGGACACAGTCGAGAAATTTTAAAACAACTCGGGCCTGACGGGCGTTTAATCGCCTTTGATCAAGACCCGACAGCAATTGAATTTGCGAACACACATTTTAATGATCCACGTTTTACCATTGTTCATAGTAATTTTGCCAATATGCAAGATGAATTAACAACGATGAATTTAATGGGGAAAGTTGACGGCATTTTATTTGATTTAGGGGTGAGTTCACCACAACTTGATGATGCTGAGCGCGGTTTTAGTTTTATGCGTGACGGCCCACTTGATATGCGTATGGACTCATCTAAAGGTCAGTCGGCTGCTCAGTGGTTGAAAACAGCTGAACGAGACGACATTGCCTATGTATTAAAAGAATACGGTGAAGAGCGCTTTGCACGAAAGATTGCGGCGGCAATTGTGTATGATCGTGATACTAAACCGTTTGTTCGTACGCTTGATTTAGCGGGGTTATTAGAGCGCATTATAAAAAAGAAAGAGCCTGGAAAACATCCTGCAACACGCACGTTTCAAGCTATTCGGATCCAAGTTAATGGTGAGTTAGATGCGATAAAGCAAGTATTGACCGATGCAATTGATATGTTGGCCATTGGTGGTCGTTTATCAGTTATTAGTTTCCATTCACTAGAAGATCGTATTGTGAAACGCTTCATGAATGAAAAAAGCAAAGCTGTTGCGGTGCCACGAGGCTTGCCTGTAACGGATGATGAGCTCAATAAACACATCAAATTAAAAACGATTGGTAAAGCGATAAAACCGACAGCACAAGAAGTTGAGTTGAACACGCGCTCTCGAAGCTCAGTTTTACGGATTGCAGAACGGTTACGTGGCGAATAACGAGCAATTAGATAAAACACCCAATTTAGCTTGGGTCATTATTAAAGATTGGCTCGATCATAAGCTGATCATTGTATTGGTACTTGCTGTTTTAAGCAGTGCATACGCGGTTGTTTATTTTGCATGGAAAAACCGTTTACTCAATACACAAGTGCAAAAATTACAAGATAGCCAAGATAGACTCGATGTAGATTGGCGCCATATGTTGCTCGAACTTAACGCATTATCTGAACATAGTCGAATTGAGCAAATGGCTAAAGATGACTTAAAAATGAAACGGGCTATTCCCGCTGACGAAATTATTATAGAACCTTAGATGAAAAAGCGAACTGGAAAACCAAAACAACAACAAGTGGGACGCTGGCGATTTTATGTCGTTTTTGCGACGGTTGCGCTTGTGTTTTTTGCCTTAATTTCTCGTGCTGCTTATATCCAAGTTATTCAACCTGACATGTTGCGAAAGCAAGGTGATGCTCGAACTCATCGTTATCTAGCGGATAATGTTCATCGTGGCATGATTAAAGATCGCAACGGTTTAGAGTTAGCTATCTCAGCTCCTGTCAATACTGTTTGGGCTGACCCCGTCACGATCAATCGTTACCATGGCCTTACTTTAGAGCGTGAGTGGCGTGCATTAGCCGATGTGCTGAATGATCCTGTTGATCGTTTGCTCGATAAAGTGAATGTTGCTATTGAGAAAGAAAAACGCTTTATTTATTTGGGTCGCCAAATAACCCCCGCTTTAGCTGAATACATAGACCAATTGGACATTCCAGGTGTCTATTTGCGTCCAGAGTCTAAACGTTATTATCCGTACGGTGAAGTGAGTGCACATTTAGTTGGCTTAACTAATATTGATGACGATGGGATCGAAGGGATTGAAAGTTTATACAATGATGAATTGACAGGTGAAGCTGGCAAACGCCACGTATTAAAAGATGCTCGAGGGCAAGTGATCAAAGTGCTTAATGTTGATGAAGCACATCCAGCTCAAGATATTTATTTATCGATAGATCAAGGCATTCAAGCGCTTGCTTACCAAGAGCTAAAATCAGCGGTTCAGTACCACGATGCTGACTCTGGCTCTGTCGTTATGGTTGATGTTAACACCGGCGAGATATTAGCGCTGGTTAATAGCCCAAGTTACAACCCGAATAATCGTAATACTTATAGCGCGCGTAATGCTCGAAATAGGGCGGTTACCGATGCTTTTGAACCTGGGTCGTCAATTAAACCGCTAGTGGTATTGTCGGCGTTAGAGTTTGGTTCTGTTAGTCCTGGTGATTTAATCGATACGTCTCCTGGTTGGATGCAAATTGGTGGTCGTCGAGTTCGAGATGGTCGCAATAATGGCAAAATGGATTTGATTTCGATATTGCAAAAATCCAGTAATGTTGGGGTGACTAAATTGGCGTTATCTATGCCGGTTGAACATTTTTTAGATGCTTATTACAACGCGGGTTTTGGTACTGATTCTGGCAGTTCTATATTGGGTGAAAGCTCAGGTGTATTTTATGACCGTCGCCGTTGGTCTGATTTCGAATTAGCGACGTTATCATTCGGTTATGGCCTTTCTGTTACACCAATTCAGCTCGCTCGGTTTTATGCGACGATAGCGGCTGGCGGTATTCAACGACCGCTTTCGATTATAAAAAGAGATACCGCTCCAGAGGGTGATCGAGTTTTTGCTGCGAGTTCAAGTCGTCAAGTTTTACGTATGTTAGAACGAGTCACCGAAGAAGGTGGAACCGGCACGCGAGCTGCAGTTGAAGGTTATCGTATTGCAGGTAAAACAGGCACATCGCGAAAAGCGGTTGCGGGTGGTTATGGCCATGATTATTACAGCACCTTTGTTGGAATAGCGCCAGCCAGTAAGCCGCGTATTGCGTTGGTGGTTGTGGTTAATAATCCTAAAGGTGATGAATACGGTGGTGGTGATGTCGCGGCGCCTGTGTTTAGTAAAATAGCGCAAGGTGCTTTACGTATTTTAAATGAATCACCCGATCAAGAAGGTTCAGTGACATTAGCTAACCGACAAGGAGGCAAGCCAAGTGCCTAACTCGTTGTCGTTGTTTAATAATATTTGTAAGGCTGATTTGCCTGATATTGAGTTTGAGCGTTTACAACTTGATTCAAGAAAAGTGGATACACAAACGGTATTTATTGCTTTGCTGGGCGCGCGGCTTGATGGCCGTCAATATATACACCAAGCAATTAAGCAAGGTGCCGTTGCTGTTTTGGCAGAAGCCGATACAGATAACCCACACGGTCGAGTTAAAACCTTTAACGCAGTGCAAATTATTTATATCGCACATCTGTCAAGCTTACAAAATGCATTGGCAACTGCCTGCATGTCATCGATGATTTCAGATTTTCCCTTAATAGCGATAACCGGTACTAACGGCAAAACATCAATTGCGGATATGACATATCAATGTTTACTTTTTTTAAATAAACAACCCGCATATTTAGGTACGTTAGGCGTAAAAACACCTAATGATGAAAAGGAATTGGCTAATACGACCCCTGTTGCAATTGAATTATATAACTTGCTCGCTGACATTAAGCTCGCAGGCTCTGATATTTGTGCTTTAGAGGTATCGAGCCACGCATTAGTTGAGCAACGGGTGCATGGATTGGCTTTTTTTGTGAGTGCTTTTAGCAATTTATCACATGACCATCTTGATTTTCATGGTGATATGTCAAGCTATTATCAAGCCAAAAAAGCGCTTTTTACTCAGTATGATGCAAACGCTTTTGTGATTAATATTGATAATAAATGGGGTTCATTATTAGTTGAAGAATTAATGAATGAGGCGAGCGTTGAAAATGCAAAAATCATTCAAGTTGGCCGCTCTGCTGCTTTAACTCAACAGCCTAATTTTGTACAAGCATGTGATATTAAAGTGCTTCCGCATGGATTTAAATTTGCTTTAAAAACAACAACAGAGACCGTTAAATGTCAGTTGAATTTGTTGGGGCAATTTAATATTGAAAACGCATTAGTCGTCGCCGGTATTTTACTAGCTCAGGGATTTACGTTAACTGAAGTGATGCAAGCGATTGAAAGTATTAATGCAATTAAAGGTCGAATGGAAACTTTTTATTGCCCCGATAAACCTTTATTAGTTGTTGATTTTGCTCATACACCAGATGGATTAGCACAAGCTTTACAAGCTTGTCGTCAACATTTGTCATCTACTGATTGTGCTTTGTATGTCGTTTTTGGCTGTGGCGGTGATCGAGATATTGATAAAAGACCTTTAATGGGGCAAGTGGCAGCACAGTATGCGGATCGTATTATTATCACGAATGATAATGCACGTAGCGAAGATCCAATGATGATCGCAAATGCAATCTACGATGGAATTTCTAATAATACAGCGGTAGAGATTGTACTCGACCGCAAAGCTGCCATTGCACAAGCTTATCAGCAAGCTCAACCGGGCGATGTTGTTTTAATCGCCGGAAAAGGGCATGAATTAACTCAAGAAATAGGCTCTGAAAAAATAAAATATAACGAAAGAGCTTATGTTCAGCAATTGATGGAGCGCGCAGCATGATAAAAATGAGTCTGCAAGAAATTTGTGAACTATGCAAAGGGCAGTTTATTGGACTTGATACGCCTATCGAACAAGTCAGTACGGATACACGTGAAATTAAAAGTGGCTCTTTGTTTATCGCCTTAAGAGGCGACCGTTTTGATGCACATGCTTTTATCGAACAAGCGATTGAACAAGGGGCAAGCGCGGTTGTGGTTGATCATGTACTTGAGCTTGATATACCTCAAGTTGTTGTTGATGACACCCGCGTTGCGCTAGGTTTAATTGCTAAAGGTGTAAAAGCGTTAAGTAAAGCGGTGACTATTGCTATCACCGGTAGTTGTGGCAAAACAACGGTTAAAGAACTATTAGGATCTATTTGCGCACAAGCCGGTCAAACTTTAATGACACAAGGCAATTTAAATAACGATATTGGTGTGCCATTAACTTTACTTAATTTAACGCTCGAACATGAGTATGCGGTTGTAGAGCTCGGTGCTAATCATATTGGTGAAATATCTTATACGGTTGATTTGGTACAACCCGATGTCGCGCTCGTTAATAATGTTTCAGCTGCTCACCTTGAAGGTTTTGGCTCTCTTAATGGTGTTGCGCAAGCAAAAGGCGAAATATACGGTGGCTTAGCGCCTGATAAAGTCGCTGTGATTAATTTAGATTGCCCGTATATCACGCGTTGGCACGGCCGTTTAGAAAAAGTAAATACACTCAGTTTTGCTTTGCAGCACCGATCTGCAGATGTGAGTGCGGCTGACATTCGTTTTAACGCATCGGGTTATGCTGAATTTAATTTAGTCCACAAAAGTAAAGCCTACCCGATAACACTCTCTTTGCCGGGGCAGCACAATATTCAAAATGCGCTAGCGGCGGCTACATGTGCTATTGCTGCGGGCATTGCGATTGAATCGGTTGTAGTCGGTTTAAACCGAGATGTTACGGTACAAGGCCGATTAAATAGAATCGAAATTAGCCCAACACTTGTTGCTATTGATGATACTTACAATGCTAATTCAGCTTCAATGAAAGCGGCGTTAGATGTATTGGCGCAAACAGGTGGCCGTAAAATATTTGTGATGGGCGATATGGCTGAATTAGGTAATTATGCCCGTAAAGAGCACCAAATGGTGGGGGATTATGCGCGCTCTATAGGGATCTCTGAATTGTTTACCTTAGGTGAACTTAGCTTGCATGCTCACACTGGGCATACCCATCGCCATCATTATCATGAACTTGATCATTTAATGGTCGCACTGCATGCCGAGTTAACAGCTGAACCAACCACTATTTTAGTAAAAGGTTCTCGTAGTGCAAAAATGGAAAGAGTAATAGAAGAATTGAAAATTTTAGGAGTTAATGAATGCTAGTTTGGCTAGCCGAATGGCTAACACAATATGAGCCTGGTTTTAATGTTTTTTCGTATTTGACGATGCGGGCCATATTAAGCATTTTAACGGCTTTAATGTTGTCATTGTATTTAGGACCCAAATTGATCCGTTATTTACAACGGATGCAGATTGGTCAAACGGTTCGTGATGATGGCCCTGAATCCCATTTTTCAAAATCGGGTACGCCAACGATGGGCGGTATTTTGATTTTAGGTTCGATTGTTTTTGCTTCTTTGATGTGGGCAGATTTATCAAATCGTTATGTTTTAGTGACTTTATTTGTTGTGGTGAGCTTTGGCCTAATTGGTTTTGTTGATGATTACCGCAAAGTGATCCGCAAAGATTCTAAAGGCTTAATTGCGCGTTGGAAATATTTTTGGCAATCGACTTGTGCGTTGTTAGTTGCTTTTTTCTTGTATTACACCGCTCAAGACCCAAATGAAACGGTACTCTTAGTGCCATTTTTTAAAGAAGTTTTACCACAGCTTGGCGCTTTGTATTTACTGGTTTGTTATTTCGTTATCGTTGGCACGAGTAACGCGGTTAATTTAACCGATGGATTAGATGGATTAGCGATTGTGCCTACGATTATGGTTGCGAGTGCATTTGCATTAATTGCGTATGTTACAGGTAATGTTAATTTTTCTGCTTATTTAAATATTCCTTATTTACCTTTAACCAGTGAATTAGTCATTGTGTGTACCGCGATTGTTGGCGCTGGATTAGGGTTTTTATGGTTTAACACTTACCCAGCTCAAGTTTTTATGGGCGATGTAGGCTCTTTAGCGTTAGGCGCTGCATTGGGCGTGATCGCTATTTTAGTAAGACAAGAGCTCATCCTATTTATTATGGGTGGGGTTTTTGTTATTGAAACGCTGTCGGTTATTTTACAAGTCGGCAGTTATAAATTACGGGGTGAACGTATTTTTAGAATGGCTCCCATTCATCATCATTATGAATTGAAAGGCTGGCCAGAGCCGCGCGTGATCGTGCGATTTTGGATTATTAGTTTAATGTTGGTATTGGTTGGTTTAGCAACCCTGAAGATAAGATAAAATATGACTTGGCTTAAACGTAACAATCATAAGAAATTTTGTGTACTGGGCTTAGGGCTGAGTGGACTTTCTTGCGTGCGTTATTTATTAAGTCAAGGTATTGTGCCTGCAGTTTGTGATACTCGAAAGCAACCGCCATTGGTTGATCAACTTGATTTAATTCCAGAGCGCTTAGCGCTGAAGTTTGGTTTTGTTGATTCTGAATATTTACAACAATTTGATTATATTTTAATGAGTCCAGGCATTGACCCTCGTCAAAGCTGGATCGAAGATGCCCAAGCTGAAGGCGTTGAGTTAATAAATGAAATTGAACTATTTTCGCATGCAATTGAGCATATCCAAGAAAATAGAACGCCAGTTAAAGTGATTGCGGTTACAGGCTCAAATGGTAAATCGACTGTTGTGAGTTTATTAGGCGAAACACTTTTGGCTGCGGGCATATCAAATGCTGTTGGCGGAAACATAGGGCGTCCAGCTTTAGACTTATTAAATGATAATCCTGATGTTTATGTGCTTGAATTATCTAGTTTTCAATTAGAATTTTGCCCCAGTTTTTCTCCTGATATAGCTTTATTATTGAATGTAAGCGAAGACCATATGGATCGCTACAGCAGTATGGAAGAATATACTGCGACTAAAAAGAATATTTATCGTGGTGCTCAATTAGCCATTTTTAATGCTGATGATGATTTAACTCAACCTAATGAATGTTATCGACAAGTTAGTTTTGGCCAATCGAAAAATGCCAAATGGCAAGTGATTGATGATCGAGCCTGTTATTTAAATCAACCGGTATACTCTTTACAAAATGCAGGCCTTGTCGGTGTACATAATCAACTGAATATGCTTGCGGTTGCTGCCGTCATGTTTGAATTTTCGGCTATTGCCGAAAAAGTTGAGCACGCATTTCAGCATTACACCGGGTTAGCCCATCGATGTCAGCGTATTTCTCAGCGTTTTGGTGTTAATTGGCTCAATGATTCAAAAGCGACTAATGTCGGTGCGACTTTAGCGGCTCTGAATGGGTTAGCGAATGAGCAGGGGCAATTGATATTGATTGCAGGCGGTGTCGGTAAAGATGCTGATTTTGAACCACTCCGTTCAGTGTTAAATGAGCAAGTCAGTCAGTTGATCACATTTGGCCAAGAAGGACATTTAATTGCGAGTCTAAAAGCAAGTTCAACTCAAGTTGATGATTTAGAAGGGGCGGTTAAGTTAGCGGCATCATTGGCTAACAATGGTGATACGGTGCTGCTTTCACCTGCTTGTGCTTCGCTCGATATGTTTAAAAATTTTGAACAGCGCGGTTTGGCTTTTATTCAAGCGGTGGAGGCCTTAGATGAGTTTAGTTGATCAGCTCACCAAGCCGACATGGCAAGAACAGATGAGTGAGTTAGGCAATAACGTATTTGGTAAGGGTCAAGACCATGCTTTATATGATCGGACTTTAGTTATCTTATGTTGCATTTTATTGGCGACTGGGTTGCTAATGGTGGCCTCTGCGTCGATTCCTGTTGCCAGCAAACTGTATGATAACCCGCTGCATTTTGCCATCCGGCATATTGTTTATTTAGTTTTAGGGTTTATTACGTTCATGGCGGTAATACAAATACCGATGTCATGGTGGAAAAAATATAACCCTTATTTATTAATGGTCGCATTTGGTTTATTAGTGGCCGTTTTGTTAGTCGGTAAAACGGTTAACGGTAGTACTCGTTGGTTGGCCTTAGGGCCTTTGAATATACAAGCTGCAGAGCCGGCTAAGTTGTTCTTTTTTGTTTATTTAGCGGGTTATTTAGTTCGTCGAGAAACCGAAGTTAAAGCGAATATTCGCGGCTTTATTAAGCCTTTATGCGTTATGTTTGCCTTGGCGATGCTGTTATTGCTGCAACCTGATTTGGGCACTGTGGTTGTGATGTTTGCGACAACCATTGGTTTGCTTTTTTTAGCCGGTGCTAAGTTAGTTCAATTTTTTGGTTTGTTTATCATGGGCTGTTGTGCGGTTGTTGTGCTTATTTTATCTGCTGAATACCGGGTTCGTCGTGTGACTTCATTTTTAGACCCATGGTCTGATCCATTTGGTAGTGGCTATCAATTAACTCAGTCATTAATGGCCTACGGTCGAGGTGATTGGTTTGGCATGGGCTTAGGCAATAGTATTCAAAAATTACATTTTTTACCTGAAGCGCATACCGATTTTGTGTTTGCTGTTTTGGCTGAAGAAACCGGATTTGTCGGTGTTTTTTTGATTGTTGGTATTGTGTTTTGGCTTGTTGGTAAAATTTTAACGCTTGGTAAAAGAGCGCTTGTCGCCGAAAAACAATTTGAAGGCTATTTTGCGTATGCGATGGCTATTTGGATTAGTTTTCAAGCCGCGGTTAATATCGGCGCAAGTGCTGGCATGTTACCCACGAAAGGTTTAACCCTACCTTTAGTTAGTTATGGTGGCAGTAGTTTATTGGTAATGAGTGTGGCGATCGCGGCTGTTATGAGAATTGACTATGAATTGCGTTTAGAAAGTATTCAAGCAACGCGCTCTAGTAAACCTAAAAAAGAAAATAAATTAACTAAAAGCAAGCAATCCAAGCGTAAGGCTAACAAAAAATGAGTTCAGTTAAGCGCGCAATTATTATGGCGGGTGGCACCGGAGGGCATATTTTCCCTGGGCTGGCCGTTGCTGAAGAGCTTAAAAAACAAGGTTGGCAAGTTACGTGGTTAGGGACAGCCGAGCGTATGGAAGCTCAGCTTGTTCCACAACATGATATCGAAATTGATTTCATTGATATCAAAGGTGTGCGTAATAAAGGTTTATTTAGAAAGCTGTTAACGCCATTTATGTTACTAAACGCTGTATGGCAAGCGATAACCATTATTAAAGCAAGGCGAGCTGACATTGTTATTGGTTTTGGTGGTTATGCTGCAATGCCAGGTGGGTTAGCGGCTAAATTGCTAGCTAAACCTTTGGTGATCCACGAGCAAAATGCAGCGGCTGGTTTAACAAATAGAGTGTTAAGTCGTTTAGCTGATCGTACCTTGATGGCCTTTGCTAATACCAAAGGATTATCAGCTAATACAAACGTGGTAGGAAACCCAGTACGAAATCAAATTAAAGCAGTAGAAGAAACGGCATTAACGGAGTTAAGTATTTTAGTTGTTGGCGGTAGTTTAGGGGCACAGGTATTAAATGAGCAAATGCCAGTCGCACTTAAATTATTAGTTGAGCAAAACATTGATGTTAGTGTTTTGCATCAAACTGGTCGCGGTAATTTAGCGTCGGTTAAGGCGGCTTATGCGGGTATTAACGCAAAAGTCGAGGTTGTTGAATTTATTGACGACATGGCTGCTGCCTATGATTTAGCTAATTTAGTTGTTTGTCGAGCTGGAGCCTTAACGGTTTCTGAGTTAGCGGCGGCTCATATGCCGAGTATTTTAGTGCCGTTGCCACATGCGGTTGATGACCACCAAACTAAAAATGCGGAAATATTGGTTAACGCAGGTGCAGGCATTTTATTGCCGCAAACAGAATTATTAAAAGGTGAGTTAGCTAAGCATTTAATTGCACTAGCACAGCTGCCGAGTTTATTAGTCGAAATGGCAGCGCAGTGCAAAAGCGTTGCCATCGTTGATTCAACCGAGCGAGTTGTCAACGTTGTAAATCAATTAGTTGTAGAGGATTAGAGTGAACATAAACGAAACCGAATTTAAAATACCAGAAATGCGCAGAGTTCAAAATATTCACATGGTGGGTATTGGTGGCTCTGGCATGTGTGGCATTGCCGAAGTGTTATTAACTGACGGTTATAAAATATCGGGCTCGGATATTGCTCATAGTGCTAATACACAGCGTTTAATCGACATGGGGGCTAATGTGTTAATTGGTCATCATGCTGAGAATATTAATTCTGCAGATGTTGTGGTTATTTCCAGTGCAGTTTCTGCACAAAACCCAGAAGTTGCAGCGGCAAAAGAGCAACGGATCCCCGTTATTCAACGTGCTGAAATGCTAGCTGAATTAATGCGTTATCGCCATGGTATTGCGATCGCGGGTACGCATGGCAAAACAACAACAACGAGCTTGGTTGCGAGTATATTTGCTCAAGCCGGTCTTGATCCCACCTTTATCATTGGTGGTCGATTAAACAGTGCAAATACCAATGCGCGTTTGGGTAAAAGCCGATACTTAGTTGCAGAAGCAGATGAGTCAGATGCTTCATTTTTACATTTACAACCGATGATCTCTGTCGTAACGAATGTTGAACCTGATCACATGGATACCTACGAGGGTGATTTCAGTAAAATGAAAGATACCTATTGTGACTTTTTACACAATTTACCTTTTTATGGCATGGCTATTTTGTGTTTTGATGACGAAACCGTTGTTGAGTTAGCCGAGCGTATTGGTCGAAATTATTTAAGTTATGGTTTTACAGATAAAGCGGATTACCAAATAACCGGTTTTTCTCAAGTGGGCAGTACAAGTCATTTTACTGTTTTACGGCCTAAAGCTGAACCATTAACGGTCACGTTAAATTTACCTGGTCAACATAATGCGTTAAATGCAACGGCTGCTATTGCGTTAGCTTGTGACGAAGGGATTGCAGACGATCTTATATTAGCCGCTTTGCAAAAGTTTGAAGGCATTGGTCGTCGTTTTGAACGACTTGGAAATTACCCTGTTGGTGATGGAAATGTTGAATTTATTGACGATTATGGCCATCACCCGACTGAAGTCGCAGCGACGATAAAATCTATACGTGCTGCTTTTCCTGATCGCCGCTTAGTGATGGCGTATCAACCACATCGATTTACTCGAACACGTGATTTATACGAAGATTTTGTAAAAGTATTAGCCGAAGTTGATCAACTTTGCTTACTTGAGGTGTATAGTGCAGGCGAAGCGCCAATAGCGGGGGCAGATAGCCGCTCGTTATGCCGTTCTATTCGTCAACAAGCATCAATTGAACCGCTTTATGTTAGTAAACCTAATGAGTTACCTGCGCAACTCGCTAAAATTATTCAAGCGGGTGATGTGGTTTTAACCCAAGGCGCTGGTAATATTGGCGCAATGGCTAAACTATTAGCCGATTTAAAATTTAATAAGCCGGCTATGGCTGCTTATGTTGAACAAGGAGGTGCGTCATGAGTGAATTTGGTAATGTTGCAGTATTATATGGCGGCACATCTGCAGAGCGCGAAATCTCATTAAAATCAGGTCGAGCGGTTCATAACGCATTGGTCGAGCAAGGTATTACGGCTGGTTTAGTTGATACCCGTGAAGTGTCTCCTTTACAACTTAAAAGCTTAGGTTACGACCGTGTATTTAATACACTACATGGTCGTGGCGGTGAAGATGGTGTTATTCAAGGTGTATTGGAATATTTAAAATTACCTTATGCCGGCTCACGGGTATTAGGATCTGCACTTTGCATGGACAAAATTTTAACTAAACGAGTTTGGCAAAGTTTAGCTTTACCTACCGCAAAATTTCGTGAAGTCAAAACAAGCCAGGCCGGAAATATCGATTTTGAGCAAATGCTAGTCGAGTTAAACGGTAAAGCGTTTGTTAAGCCTGCACAAGAAGGCTCAAGCATTGGTATGAGTATGGTTACCACGGCTGACGAATTAAAAGCAGCCGTTAATAAAGCACTCGAGTTTGGCTGTAATGTGCTGATTGAGCAATTTATTAATGGACCTGAATTTACGGTGTCTATTTTAAATGGCGACGCCTTACCCAGTATTCGGATGCAAACCCCACATGCATTTTATGATTACGAAGCTAAATACCTTTCTAATTCGACTGAATATTTCTGCCCGAGTGGTTTATCAATTGAAGATGAAACTTATATCCAGTCTTTGGCGGTAACGGCTTTTGCGGCCGTTGATGCTGAAGGTTGGGGGCGTGTCGATTTAATGCGAGATGAAGATGGACAGTTTTATTTGCTAGAAGTGAATACCGTGCCAGGTATGACAGAAAAAAGTTTAGTGCCAATGGCGGCTAAAGCTAAAGGTCTTTCTTTTGCTGAATTAGTGGTCACTATTTTAAGATCTGCTCGTTAAATTTTTATGAGTGAACAGGTGACTTGGCAAGAGAAAGTAGCCGCTGTTGGCTGGCCTTTTTGGGCTGGCGTGGTTTTTTTCTTTTGGGTGATTATCGGTCTGGTTTGGCTCATTGAATACGTTGGCAATTGGTTAATTGATGAAAACCAATTGCCAGTAAAAGAAATTGTTGTGCATGGCACACAAAATTACGTTGTAAAAAAAGATGTTATTAATGCATTAGAAAGTCAGATGCAACAGAGTTTTTTTACATTAGATGTAAATCAGGCTCAATTACATTTAGAGTCATTAGCTTGGGTTTACAGCGCGTCAGTACGCAAAGAGTGGCCAAATAGATTAAAAATTTATTTAACTGAGCAAAAGCCGGTTGCGCATTGGAACGGTGATTTTTTTATTAACGAATTTGGCGATGTATTCCAAGCTGAGCAAGATAGGTTATTGCAACCGCTTTCTTGGCTTTATGGCCCTGAAGGTGATGAAAAAAGCGCACTAAATACTTATACGCAGTTGGCTGAGTTAATGAAACTGTATGACATTGACATGACTGAATTGTCATTGTCAGAGCGACATGCACTGAGTATTACGCTCGCAAATGGCGTTAAGTTAAGGTTAGGTCGAGAAGACTGGCTTAATCGAAGTAAGCGGTTTTTACAACATTATCAAATGCTAATGCAGAAACATGAATTAGCATATGTTGATTTACGATATGACACAGGCTTTGCCATTGGTGTAAAGCATGAAAATAATAAATAGAGTTGAGTATGTCTAAAGTAACAGACAGAAATTTAATAGTTGGGCTCGATATCGGTACAGCAAAAGTTGTAGCGGTTGTTGGTGAGGTTTTACCTGATGGCGCTGTGAGTGTTGTTGGGGTGGGTTCACATGCTTCAAGAGGGATGGATAAAGGCGGCGTTAACGATCTTAATTTAGTGATTGAGTCGATCCAGCGGGCAATAGAAGAAGCCGAGTTAATGTCAGGCTGTCAGATTTCATCTGTGTATATTGCTATTTCAGGGCGTCATATCAAATGTCAAAATGAAAATGGCATGGTGCCGATCAATGAACACGAAGTCACTCAAGATGATGTTGATAATGTCATTCATACCGCTAAATCAGTGCCGTTACCCGCTGAGCGCAAAGTGCTGCATGTGTTACCACAAGATTATAGTGTTGATATTCAAGAAGGCATTAAAAGCCCTATTGGGATGTCGGGCGTAAGACTTGAAGCGAAAGTGCATTTAGTGACGTGTGCCGCTGACATGGCGAAAAACATTGTTAAATGTGCGGAGCGTTGCGGTTTGCGTGTTGATGATTTGGTGTTTTCCGCTATTGCCTCTAGCGACTCCGTTTTAACTGATGATGAGAAAGAGCTTGGTGTCGCGGTTGTTGATGTGGGCGCAGGTACGATTGATTTAGTTATTTATGTTGATGGCGCTATTCGTCATAACGCCGTTATCGCGGTTGCGGGTAACCAAGTAACAAAAGATATCGCGCAAATATTTCGGACTCCGATCAGCCATGCTGAGCAGTTAAAAGTTCAATATGCCTGTGCATTACGTAATTTGGTGAGTATTGAAGAAAGTATCGAAGTCCCTAGTGTAGGAGGGCGTCCGGCTCGTTCAATGTCGCGTCATACATTAGCTGAAGTCGTCGAGCCTCGTTATCAAGAGTTGTTTGAATTGATTTATGACGAGATAAAGAAAAGCGGCTTAGAGGATAAAATTGCCGCGGGTATCGTTTTAACGGGTGGCACTTCTAAAATGGAAGGCGCTGTTGAATTTGCTGAAGATATCTTCCAAATGCCAGTGCGTTTAGGTAGTCCAGTTAATTTAAAAGGTTTAACTGAATACGTGGATGATCCCATGTATGCAACATCAATTGGTTTATTACATTACGGTAAAGATCAATTAATGAATCGAGTTTCAAATCGAGTTGATGAAGAAGATGCTAGTTTTTGGCAACGGATCCACAGCTGGTTTAAAGGTGAATTCTAGCTAAGTGGTTGTGCGCTTAGTTGAATGTTTTTGTATTAAAAATTTAATTAAAGTAAGTAAGTGGAGAAAAACATGTTTGATTTAATGAGTGAACATGCCGATGAAGCAGTAATTAAAGTCATTGGCGTAGGCGGTGGCGGTGGTAATGCCGTTGAGCATATGGTTAAGCACACCATTGAAGGTGTTGAATTCATGACCGCCAATACGGATGCGCAAGCGTTGCGTAACTCAAATGCGCAGACAACATTACAAATTGGTCGTGATGTAACTAAAGGTTTAGGCGCTGGGGCTAATCCAGAAATTGGCCGTCAAAGTGCAGAAGAAGATAGAGAAGCTATTCGTACTGCAATTGAAGGCGCTGATATGGTTTTTATTGCCGCTGGCATGGGCGGTGGTACGGGTACGGGCGCTGCACCCGTTGTAGCTGAAGTAGCACGTGAAATGGGAATATTGACGGTTGCTGTTGTGACTAAGCCTTTCCCTTTTGAAGGTCGTAAGCGTATGGCTTATGCAGAGCAAGGTATCGATGGTTTAGCTAAATCAGTTGATTCCTTGATCACGATCCCAAATGATAAATTATTAAAAGTATTAGGCAAAGGCACCACTTTACTTGATGCATTTAAAGCCGCTAACGATGTGTTATTAGGCGCGGTTCAAGGTATTGCAGAGCTGATTACACGACCTGGTTTAATTAATGTCGATTTCGCCGATGTAAGAACGGTTATGGCTGAAATGGGTACAGCTATGATGGGCACTGGTATTGCTAAAGGTGAAGACCGTGCTGAAGAAGCCGCTGAGCAAGCTATTTCTTCTCCATTATTAGAAGACGTCGATCTTGCTGGCGCTCGTGGTATTTTAGTTAATATCACTGCGGGTATGGATATCAGTATTGAAGAGTTTGAAACGGTTGGTAATGCGGTTAAAGCATTTGCATCAGAAAACGCAACGGTTGTTGTGGGGGCAGTTATTGACCCTGAAATGAG
This sequence comes from Algibacillus agarilyticus, assembly GCF_003286125.1. Classification (GTDB taxonomy): domain Bacteria; phylum Pseudomonadota; class Gammaproteobacteria; order Enterobacterales; family Alteromonadaceae; genus Algibacillus; species Algibacillus agarilyticus. The sequence goes on along the minus strand of NZ_QMED01000002.1, from coordinate 77,597 downwards.
TGAAGAATTGCGAGTAACGGTGGTTGCAACGGGTATTGGTGAGCGTAAGCCTGATATTTCATTGGTCACGTCTTCTCGTTATGAAGCTTCTTCTGCGCCAGCCGTGACGATGTCTGAAGGTGCTGCGGCTGTAAACTTAGAAGCTCAAACGCGTCCTGCTACTGCGCCTGCACAACAGCCAGTTGGACAACCTGCACAACAACAAGGTTTAGATTATTTAGACGTACCTGCGTTTTTAAGAAAACAAGCCGATTAATTAATCGGCGAGGCTAAGCCTCAACCACACTTACTTACTTTCCCGTTTATGGTCTGACTATAAGCGGGTTTTCTGCTTTCTATTTTTAAATAGGTAGGTATTTGATTTGATATTAATTGATAAAAATGTGAAATAAAGCATGTGTTTTTCTGGTCTAATGAGTGGCAATATTAGTTTGCATTCAATAGCTATGATAAAATATCGGCACTTTTGGCTAAAGCTGTAGTCAAACGAGTAAATTAAGCGCGTTCATTCAAATTAGAGAAATGAGCGTGAGTATTAAGTGACCAGAGAGTATTTATACCTGTAAATATGAATTATCAAAGAACGTTAAAAAAGAGCGTATCAACTACGGGCGTAGGTCTGCATAAAGGCGAAAAAGTCTTTATGGCATTACATCCGGCACCTGCCAATACGGGGATTATTTTTCGCCGTGTGGATATTAATCCGCCTGTTGATTTTCCGGTTAGCCCACATGCGGTAACCGACACGCGTATGTGTACGTGTATGACTGATGAAAATGGCGTGGCTATTTCAACGGTTGAGCATTTAATGTCTGCGCTAGCAGGGTTAGGTATCGACAATTTGATCATTGAGCTCGATGCCAATGAAGTGCCTATTGTTGATGGCAGTGCGAGTCCGTTTATCTTTTTAATTGAAGAAGCGGGTATTCAAGATTTAAATACCCCTAAACGCTTTATTCGCATCGATAAGCCTATTCGTATTGAACAAGGTGATAAGTGGGCTGAAATTTTACCTTACCAAGGTTTCAAACTGGATTTTGGTATTGATTTTTTACACCCCGCTATTGCAGCGACTAAACAACATTGTGTTTTTGAATTTTCAAGTGATGAATATATTCGTGAAGTGAGTAGAGCCCGAACATTTGGCTTCATGAAAGATTTTGAGTATTTACGCTCATTGAACTTAGCTTTAGGCGGTAGTTTTGATAATGCAGTCGTGCTAGATGAATACCAAGTGCTTAATGCCAATGGTTTGCGTTACGATGATGAATTTTTAATGCACAAAATTTTAGATGCTGTGGGTGATATGTATATGACCGGGCATGCGATATTAGGCGAAATGCGCGCTTATAAGTCTGGGCATGAAATTAATAATATATTACTGCGTGCCATTATGGATAACACCGATAGTTGGTCTTGGGTTGAATATACCGAGAATAATGAAGTGCCATTAAAGTTTCTTCCTGCAGAAGCCGTATAAGTCTCGTTAATAATGACTTCCCTATAAAAAAGGCTTAATTTTTATTAAGCCTTTTTTATTGGATGGCTGAAATAAGCTTTTGTCTTATTTTTTACTTTTGGCTAAACGCTCTAATGCGAAGCGTAAATTATCGGGTAAATTTTTTGCTGCATCCAAAATACTGGTTTGTGCCTTGGCTGATAAATTGTTTTTTAGCTCTGTTTTATTATTATTTCGCTGCGCGCTCACTTTTATTTGTGCAGGTGCTAAGTTCTTATTCGGATTTATTTGTTCATTAATACTAACAAGATCAGGGATCTTTTTTCGTAGATGACTAAGTAAATCAAGGCGTACAGCATTAAAACGCATCTTATAAGCTGCACTTATCAGCTCAATATACAAAATACCGTTTTGATATTTCTTCGCGTTTATTTTATTCTGCCACTCTAGAGGTAAGTAAACCGCTAGCTCCTGTTGAATCAGACTGATATAATCATCAGCTTTAGCTGCATTAATTTGTTTATCTGGCCAAGTTTCATTAACGACTTGGGTAAAAGATTTTGGTCTACTTTTCATATTTTCTTAGAGATTCTTAAACAATGGCGTTTTCGATACATTATAAAAAGCAAGATATCGAATTAGAATGGCACTTAGATAAGCGTCATTGGATTGCATTACTGTTAGTTTTATTTACAGCTGCGTTAATCGTACTTTCTTTTGTTTCTTGGCTCTTTAATGGGGCGAATGATAACAGACTAAATGGTGTACAAGAAGCAAGAGGCTTATTAGTTGAACAAAAACGTCAAGTAGTCGACTTAAAGAAGAAAACACAGGTTGAATTAACCGCATTAACCCTCAAATTAGGTGAAGTGCAATCGCAAATGTTGCGAGTTAATGCATTAGGTGCAGGTGTACAAGCGCATGCACAATTAGAAGGTGATGAGTTTAATTTTGAATATATGCCAGCAACAGGCGGTCCATCAAATGACATCAGCTTAGATACATTCCAACATTCAGATTCTTTTAGCTTGTTGAATGATATTGATGCATTGATCCAAGAATTAAATGAGCAAGAGCGCCAACTGGGCTTGCTTGAATCGGTTATGCGTAACCACGATGTAGATCAGCAAAGCTATATATCAGGACGACCTATCAGCAAAGGCTGGTTGTCTTCATATTATGGTATGCGAAAAGATCCATTTAGTGGTTTACCTGCAATGCATAAGGGGATAGATTTTGCAGGTGAAGAAGGAAATAAAGTCGTAGCGACAGGTGCAGGTATTGTTACTTGGGCAGGAGAACGTTACGGTTATGGACATTTAGTTGAAGTAGAACACGGCGATGGTTTGCGTACTCGCTACGGACACAACAAAGAAATTTTAGTTTCACTGGGTGATGTTGTGGTTAAAGGTCAGCAGATTGGTGTTATGGGAAGCACTGGTCGCTCTACTGGCCCACATGTACATTACGAAGTGCTGCGAAATGGAAAGCAAATTGATCCGTTAAAGTACGTTTATCGTCGAAATAAATAAAATAATTAAAAGCTCGCTCCAACCAGGAAGGGTGAATTTCAAGGTAACTCCATGATCACAAAAGTATTAACCAAGTTATTTGGTAGCCGTAATGACCGCGTACTAAAAAAATTAAAAAAGGTCGTCGATCAAGTCAACGCTTTAGAGCCTGAATATGAAGCACTAAACGATGATGAACTTAAGGCAAAAACAATTGAGTTCAGAGAGCGAATTGAAAAAGGAGAAACACTTGAGCAATTAACGGTTGAAGCTTTTGCTGTTGTCCGAGAAGCGAGTAAACGTGTGTTTAGTATGCGTCATTTTGATGCGCAAATGCTGGGTGGGATCATTTTACACCAAGGCAAAATTGCAGAAATGCGTACTGGTGAAGGTAAAACATTAACTGCAACGTTGCCAACCTACTTAAATGCCCTTTCAGGACCCGTTCACGTTATTACGGTGAATGACTACCTAGCGAGTCGTGATGCTGAATGGAGTCGTCCATTATTCGAATTTTTAGGCTTAACGGTAGGTTGTAATATTCCGGGACTTGCGCCAGATCAAAAACGTCAAGCTTATGCTGCAGATGTAACCTATGGCACGAATAATGAGTTTGGCTTTGATTATCTGCGCGATAATATGGCTTTTAGTCCACAAGATCGTGTTCAACGTAAATTGTCTTTTGCTGTTGTGGATGAAGTCGATTCAATTCTCATTGATGAAGCTAGAACCCCGCTTATCATTTCAGGTGCGGCAGAAGATAGCTCTGAAATGTATCGTCGCCTGAATAAAATTGTTCCAATGCTTGAACAACAAGAAAAAGAAGATGAAGAAGGCGTTGAGAGTACGGGTGATTTCAGTATTGATGAAAAATCGAAACAAGTTTATTTGACAGAAAAAGGTCAAGAGCGCGTAGAAGAAATTTTAAAAGAACACGGTATCATCAAACAAGAAGATTCATTGTATGCCGCTGCTAATATTGCTTTGTTTCATCATGTAAATGCCGCATTGCGTGCCCATCAACTTTATGTAAGAGATGTTGATTACATTGTTAAAGACGATGAAATCGTGATTGTTGATGAGCATACCGGTCGAACAATGGAAGGGCGTCGTTGGTCGGAAGGTTTACATCAAGCTATTGAAGCAAAAGAAGGTGTAAATATTCAAAATGAGAATCAAACGCTTGCTTCTATTACCTTCCAAAATTATTTCCGTTTATATAACAAACTTTCAGGGATGACCGGTACGGCTGATACTGAGGCATTTGAGTTCAATCATATTTATAATTTAGAAACGATTGTTGTTCCAACTAATAAAGATATGATCCGTAATGATATGCCTGATTTGGTTTATTTGTCTGAAGAAGAAAAATTCGAAGCTATCATTGAAGATATTGAAGAGTGTGTTAAAGCAGGGCGCCCTGTTTTAGTTGGTACTATTTCGATTGAAAGTTCTGAACGTTTATCTAATGCGCTTAAAAAGCAAAAAATTAAACACAATGTACTTAATGCTAAGTTCCATGAAAAAGAAGCTGAAATTGTAGCAAATGCCGGTAAACCCAGTGCGGTAACCATTGCAACTAATATGGCGGGTCGTGGTACAGATATTGTTTTAGGGGGTAATTTAGCGGCCGAGTTAGATAAGTTAAATAATCCAACTGATGAGCAAATTCAACAAGCAAAAGATGAATGGAAAAAAACGCACGAATTAGTCTTAACCAATGGTGGTTTGCATATTATTGGTACTGAACGTCATGAATCTCGTCGTATTGATAATCAATTACGTGGTCGTGCAGGCCGCCAGGGTGATGCGGGGTCTTCACGTTTTTATTTATCAATGGAAGATTCATTAATGCGCATATTTGCTTCTGATCGTGTTACCGGTTTAATGAAAAAACTTGGTATGGAACGTGGTGAAGCAATCGAGCATCCGTGGGTTACTCGTGCAATTGAAAATGCTCAACGTAAAGTTGAAGGGCGTAATTTCGATACTCGCAAGCAGTTACTTGAGTATGATGATGTCGCTAATGATCAGCGTAAAGTCGTTTATCAACAACGTAATGAATTATTGGAAGAGGGGGATATTAAAGAAACTATCGATAATATTCGTCTTGATGTTGTCACGAGTACTATTGATATGTATATCCCGCCGCAATCGGTTGAAGAGTTATGGGATATTCCTGGTTTAGAAGAGCGCATTAAAGCCGATTTCTTACTTGATTTACCTTTACAGCAATGGCTTGATGACGATGATAAGTTATATGAAGATATATTAAGAGAGCGTATTCTCGAATCAATTCTTGCTGATTATAAAGAGAAAGAAGATCATGTTGGTGAGCAAGTCATGCGCCAATTTGAAAAAGGCATTATGTTGCAATCGCTTGATACTCATTGGAAAGAGCATTTAGCGGCGATGGATCATTTACGTCAAGGTATTCACTTACGTGGCTATGCGCAGAAAAATCCAAAACAAGAATATAAGCGCGAATCTTTTGAATTATTCTCTGAAATGTTAGATACATTGAAGTTTGATGTTGTGAGCATTTTATCAAAAGTAAAAGTTCGTGATGAGTCTGATGCTGAAGCGGTTGAAGAGCAACGTCGAACAACACAAGCGGCGCAAAAGAAGTATGAACATGAAAGCGCAAACCAATTAACCAAAGGTGAGCAAGCAACACCTGATCGCCCACAAGTGCGTGAAGGCGCTAAATTAGGGCGTAACGATCCTTGTCCTTGTGGTTCAGGTCGTAAATATAAAGCTTGCCATGGTCGCTTAAATTAAACGACTTTGGATTGTGATGTGAGTTAACTTAAAAATCGCTTTTTATAAGCGATTTTTTTATGGGAGAAGATCAGTGAAACAAGTACATGTTGCAGTGGGTGTTGTAATTAATGATAAACATGAAGTGCTAATCGCTAAACGGCATTCGCATCAACATCAAGGTGGTTTATGGGAGTTTCCGGGCGGTAAAGTTGAACCTGGAGAGACGACCTTTAGTGCATTAAAACGTGAATTTAAAGAAGAGGTTAACCTTGACCTCATTCAAAGCGAATCATTATTGGTGGTTGAGCATGATTATGGAGATAAACGGGTAAAGCTCGATACCTTGGTTGTTAAACATTTTAGTGGCGTAGCGGTAGGACTTGAATCGCAAGAAGTGAAATGGGTTAAGGTAAATGAGTTAACAAACTACGAGTTTCCAAAAGCGAATGAAGTTATTTTAGATGCGATAACAGCGCTAAATTTAAACGCTGGCTTTTGTTAATTCAAACCTGAAAGTATAAAGTTTGTTTTAGATATAAAAAAAGCCCATTTAATGGGCTTTGATTTTAATATTAACAACGATTTTATTATACTAATGACTTTCGCATGATTTACAGCTTTTACATAATCGGATATTCATCACGTGAGCAAAAATAATTAAACCTGCACCAATTAATAAAACAATAGTTTGTAATTCTTCACCTAAAAAATCACGAGAAACATACAAAACAATACCTAATGCTAAAGCATAAATAGGGTAAAGCTTTTTATGGTAACGATGAAAACCACTAAACAAAGCTATTGCGCCGGCGGCTAGTGTTAATACAAGAATAACATGTTCAAAACCATGTTCTGCCAAAAAGCTAAGGCCTAACAAAGGTAACATAGGGAGCATTACGGGCAGGAGAATACAGTGCAAGGCACATAAAGAGGTAACGGCTATACCTATTTTATCAACTAAATTGCTTTTATTTATTCCGCTCACATCAAACAACCCTTATAAAAATGGACGCTGAATTTACCACATTTTTTTGTATTTTGAAATGTTATTCTATAACAAAGATGGATTAAAATTATATTAGTCTCTGTTACTATCGTACTTAGCGTTATAATGCGAGTTCCCTTATATTACTCATCGGCGCTTGCTTATGTTTTCACCGACAGTTTAAACCATTGATATGATGCTAACTTCTCTTCTAACACAACATAAAAACGCAGGTTATCGTTTCCCATTACTGATAGAGGGTGAGGAAAATGCGGTTTATCCGTGTTTGTTATCATACCTTGATACGATTAAAGCCGGTGAAAATCAGGTTTTGCGGGTTGGTAACAAAATAAATGGTATTAACTCGACTGAATATAAGCATTATTTAGGTCATGAGTTTGATGTTGTGATCATTAATGGCTTTGATGGTTTTCATGTTGAGGCCATTGCCGCATTAAGTGGGACAGTCGTTGCTGGTGGATTATTTATCTTATTAATGCCGGCTTTGAAACCACCGCAGAATTGGAGTGCGTTTTTAGATCCCGATTTTGAGCGTTTTGTGCAATGGGGTCATGACACAAAACAAATAACGTCTTACTTTTTACAGCGTGCTGAAACCTTAATGGAATCTTCATTTTATCGGTGTTTAGGTAGCGACCTGACATCGACAGAATCAACATTAATTCAGCAACCTATATCATTAGCTAATTTAGATCAACGCGTGGCTACACCTTTTACACTTCCAACGTCTTTGACACTTGAGCAGCTTAAGATAAAAAAAGATATTATTTCTAGCGTTGAATCCCGTTGTTGTGCTGCCAGTGTGATCACGGCTAATCGTGGCCGAGGTAAATCTGCTCTATTAGGTGCGCTGGCTGCTGAGTTAGCCAACCTAAATAAAACAGTTTATGTAATGGCTCCAAGGCCAGATTGCATCAAACAGGTTCAATATTGGAATAATAAATTAGGCGGAAAGCTACTTGAGTTTATCCCTGTTGACCAAATGAATGGCGAGTGGCACCGGACAAGCATATTACTCATAGATGAAGCTGCCGCTATTCCTATTTCAATATTAACTGAAGCGACTCAACATTTTAAGCATGTTGTATATGCTTCAACGGAACATGGTTATGAAGGTTCTGGTCGTGGTTTTACGGTTAGATTCCTAAAATGGTTGGAAGATAACTACAGCAACAAACATTATCAATTATCGGCTCCCATTCGTTGGCGAGAAGGAGACCCTTTAGAGGTTGCGATTAATAAGATAATGTTACTGGATGCTGAGCCGAGTATTATTCAACCCGAAGAGCTGCATGATTGGCGGCTAGATGATTGCGAATGTCGATGGATTAATTCAAAAGAATTAATTGAGTCACCGGCATTACTCCAGCAGGTCTTTGGTTTGCTTGTTCAGGCGCATTATCGAACGACGCCTGCTGATTTACGTTACATGTTAGATAGTCCAACTTTTCGTGTTTGTATCCTATTTAGTCGCAAAATGCCTAATATCGTGCAAGCTGTTACTTTGATTTCAATTGAAGGTCAACTTCCTACAGAGCTAAGTGTAGATATATCGCGTGGCTTAAGGCGGCCAAAAGGGCATTTGATACCGCAAGTTATTGGGGCGCAAATGATCATTGATGAATTTGCGAGCTTACAGGGCTGGCGTGTGGTACGGATCGCAACCCATTCACAACTCCAAGGGCGTGGTTGCGGTAGTCAATTGTTGTGCCATTTATATCAATGCGCAGAGGTACAAAAACTTGATTACATTTCGACAAGCTTTGGTATGACTATTGCTTTATTAAACTTTTGGCAAGGCAATAAATATACTTTGTGTCGAGTGGGGCATAAACCGGACGCAGCGACTGGGGAAGTTTCTGCTGTCATGCTTAGAGCGTTATCCAAGAGTGCATGTGAGTTATTAAATGAGATTGCAGGGTTAGGTCAGGCCGATTTTGAATTACAAACTGGAACACATAAGAACTCAAAAACAGTTCAAATGGCAAAGTCGTTATTTTTGTCAGGTGAATTTGGCCTCATACTGCCACCTGATCGAGTTAAAAAACAATTATCGGCTTTTGCTTATTATTCTGCTAACTTCTCGGCTTGTCGTGTTGCATTAATAACCTATTTATCATTTCTAAATGAAGAAGAGCAAGATAACAAGTCAGTTAAGCTGATAAAAGAAGCGCTTAAACCGAATATAGACACCAATGCTTTGATTTTATTAGCTAAAGAGTTAAAACTAGGCGATATAACTGGTAAAAAACAGATGACTAAATTGTTAAGAGAGCAGGTTAAGTCATTATTAGCGCTTGATTTGATAAAATAATAAACCATACAACTGATATGTTTTATTAAAATAAAAAATCGTTATACTGGCGCCTAATTTAAGCTAAATTAGCGACTTTTCTCTACATTTTGGTCGTTTACTTTAAAAAATCACCAACTTTGTCCATTTTTATGGTATAAAGTGCGCCCTTTTTTAATAGCAATATAATCTACAACTGATTTCGGGAGTTTTCATGCCTACAGCAATGCCGGACATCGCTAACCAATCAACCGCTCAAACAGAGGGGACTTTAGACTGGGTTGGCATGAGCGAGATTGAAGTGCCAGTGATGGTGTCAGCTAAAAATGAAGCTGAGCGTCATGTGAGTGCACAAGTAGAAGCCTTTGTTAATCTAAAAGAAGCTAAAGCGAAAGGCATTCATATGTCTCGGCTTTATCTGCTGTTAGATAAATTATCGACAGAAGATACGCTCAATTTGCGTAGCCTCGCTAAATTACTAGAAAACTTTATTGAAAGTCACGGTGAATTAAGTGATCGTGCTTTTGTTAAGTTCAATTTTGATTATCATATGCGCAGAAAGTCACTCATCAGCGGTAAGCAAGGCTGGAAAGCTTACCCCGTGACAATTATCGGTTGCTATTTAAAAGGTAAAGTTGAAACCGAGCTAAAAATTGATGTGCCGTATTCATCGACTTGTCCATGTTCTGCTGCTTTAGCTCGTCAATTAATTCAGCAATCGTTTAATGACAAGTTTTCAAGTGCTGAAAGTGTGAGTCGCGCAGATGTTCATGAATGGTTAGGTACGACAGAAGGTATTGTTGCAACGCCTCATAGTCAGCGTTCAATCGCCGAGGTCAAAGTCAAGCTTAGCGAAGACGTTGTTGATTTTCCTATTACTGATCTAGTTGATACCATTGAATCATCATTGAGCACACCAGTACAAGCCGCCGTTAAACGTGAAGATGAGCAAGAGTTTGCGCGTTTGAATGGCCAAAATTTGATGTTTTGCGAAGATGCAGGACGTCGATTAACTCATGCATTAGGGTTAGTTGAAGGTTATAAAGATTTTTGGATAAGAGTGAATCATTATGAATCACTCCATGCACATGATGCCGTTAGTGTGAACACTAAAGGTATTGAAGATGGTTACAGACCATATTAATTGAAATTAACGAAGTGGTATTTATTCATTAATTTCGAATATTTATTCATTGATAGCCTTATATAAGTTGTATATAACCATTTGGTTTAAGCGCTATTAATTGAATGATAATTTCTTTTTCGGGTTATTTAGCTTATTTTAATGACAATATCTCTATTGTTTGAAGAATTTAGTTAGATCTAATAGGTATCAAGCTTTCTTAGACGTGAATTGACCTTCTTAGCATAAAAAGCTAATGTGTGAAGTTCTCTTATTAGAAAATTTGAATAAAAATTACGATGCGACTTGCTTGAAATCGGCAGAGCCATTTTAAAGTGCCAAAAGCTAGTAATTATATAAGTCGTAGTATCGGAGGTTTTTGATGAAAAAACTATATGACGTTAGCCAGTCAAAAGACAACTGTGGTTTTGGTTTAATCGCCCATATGGACGGAGAGCCAAGTCACAAGTTAGTTAGTACGGCCATTAGTGCTTTAGACAGAATGAAACATCGCGGCGGTATTGCTGCTGATGGTGTTACTGGTGATGGTTGTGGCTTGCTTATGCAAAAGCCTGACTCATTTTTCCGCACTGTCGCGGAAGAAAACAATTGGTCACTTGCTGATAACTACGGCGTGGGTACCATCTTCTTAAGTAATGACGAAGCCAAAGCGGATTTCGCGCGTAAAGTTATTGAAGACGAATTAAGCAAAGAAACGTTAACGGTTGTCGGTTGGCGTGTTATGCCAACGGTAAAAAGCGTTTTAGGTGAAATTGCGACGGCATCAGTACCTGTTATTGAGCAGGTCTTTGTCAATGCGCCTCACGGCTGGAAGAATGTTGATCTTGAACGTCGTTTATATATAGCGCGTCGTCGTGCTGAAAAACGTATTGAAAATGATGAAACCTTTTATGTTGCGTCATTATCTTGTTTAGTCACTATATTCAAAGGCTTGGTAATGCCGGCTGATTTGCCGCGTTTTTATACTGACCTTGCTGATTTGCGTCTTAAATCAAGTATTTGTGTATTCCATCAGCGTTTCTCGACCAATACATTACCACAATGGAAATTAGCTCAGCCGTTCCGCTTTTTAGCACATAACGGTGAAATAAATACCATTAAAGGCAATCGCCAATGGGCTGATGCACGTATTGCTAAATTCTCAACGCCTTTATTACCTGATTTAGAAGCGGCTGCGCCATTTGTTAATAAAACGGGGTCAGATTCATCTTCACTAGATAACATGCTTGAATTGTTATTAGCTGGTGGTATGGATTTATATCGCGCTATGCGTTTGCTTGTGCCACCTGCGTGGCAGCAAAACCCTGAAATGCCAGCTGAATTAAAAGCATTTTATGAATTCAATTCAATGCACATGGAACCATGGGACGGCCCAGCGGGTATCGTTTTAACTAATGGTCGTCATGTTGCTTGTAACCTTGACCGAAACGGCTTACGTCCAGCGCGTTATGTCATTACGTCAAATCGCTTCATTACCTTGGCTTCTGAAGTTGGGATTTGGGATTACACGCCGGATGAAGTGGTAGAAAAAGGTCGTGTTGGACCGGGTGAAATGCTGGCTGTAGATACTAAAACAGGTCAGCTCTTTAATTCTTCAATGATTGATAATGAATTAAAAGATCGTCATCCATACCGTGAGTGGTTAGATAATAACATTAACTACTTAACGTCATTTGAAGATTTTGAAGGTAAAATAGCAGGCGATCGCACGTTTGATGACAGCGAATTAGCGGTTTATCATAAATTGTTTAATTACAGTTATGAAGAAATTGATTCGGTCATAAAAGTATTGGCCAAAGATGGTCAAGAAGCTATCGGCTCAATGGGCGATGATACCCCAATGGCTGTGCTTTCTTCACAAAATCGTACACTTTACGATTTCTTCCGTCAGATGTTTGCTCAGGTTACTAATCCGCCTATTGATCCATTGCGTGAAGCGCATGTTATGTCGTTACAAACATGTATTGGGCGTGAAAAAAATGTCTTCAGTGAAACAACCGGACATGCCAATCGCGTGCTGTTTGAATCACCTGTTCTAATGCATTCTGATTTACAACAATTGTGTGAATTTGATGCAGAACATTACCGTACTGAAACGCTTGAATTAAATTATGCGCCAACTGAAGGCTTAGAAGCAGCGATCAAGCGTATCGTTGATGAGTCTATTGAAGCGGTTCGAGATAGAGATACGGTTATTTTGATCTTATCAGATCGAAAAATAGCCAAAGGTTCGTTACCTATTCCAGCCCCAATGGCTGTTGGTGCGGTACAACGAGCATTAGTTGAAGCAGGTTTACGTTGTGACTCTAACATTATTGTAGAGACCGGTTCTGCACGAGACCCTCATCATTTTGCTGTTTTATTAGGTTTAGGTGCGACGGCGGTTTACCCGTTCATCGCCTATGAAACCATCGAGCAAATGTTAGCAAGCGGTAACTTAAAAGTTGAGCCTCGCCAAGCTATGATCAATTACCGTAAAGGTATTGATAAAGGTTTATATAAAATTATGTCTAAGATGGGGATTTCAACAATCGCCTCTTATCGTTGTTCTCAATTGTTTGAAGCGATTGGTTTGAATGAAGACATAATGGAACTTTGCTTTAAAGGCGTTGTGAGCCGCTTAGCGGGCGCAAACTTTAGTGACTTCCAACAAGATGCTGAAGAATTAGATAAAAAAGCATGGTCTAAGCGCAAAAAAATCACTCACGGTGGCTTATTAAAATATGTACACGGTGAAGAATATCATGCGTTTAACCCTGATGTAGTGAAGACATTACAAACTGCGGTTGTGTCGGGTAAATATTCTGACTATCAAAAATTCTCGTCAACTGTTAATGAACGCCCTGTTGCTTCTATTCGTGACTTATTGACGTTGAGTAGCGACAAAGAAGCGATTGCTGTTGATGATGTAGAACCGCTTGAAAATTTCTACAAGCGTTTTGATACCGCGGCTATGTCTATTGGTGCTCTTAGCCCTGAAGCGCATGAAGCTTTAGCGATTGCAATGAATACCTTGGGTGGTAACTCAAATTCAGGCGAAGGCGGCGAAGATATAAAACGTTACGGCACGCTTAAAAATTCAAATATTAAGCAAGTTGCTTCAGGCCGATTTGGTGTAACACCACATTACTTAACGAATGCTAAAATCATTCAAATTAAAGTGGCACAAGGTGCTAAGCCTGGTGAAGGTGGTCAGTTACCGGGTGACAAAGTTAATCCTTATATTGCTAAATTACGTTTTGCCGTACCGGGTGTGACACTTATTTCACCTCCACCGCATCACGATATTTATTCAATTGAAGATTTAGCTCAGCTTATTTTCGATTTAAAACAAGTTAATCCACAAGCGCTAATTTCAGTTAAGTTAGTCTCTGAACCGGGTGTGGGTACAATCGCAACGGGTGTTGCTAAAGCCTATGCAGATTTAATTACGGTTTCTGGTTACGATGGTGGTACAGCCGCTTCGCCATTAACATCGGTTAAATATGCAGGTTCACCTTGGGAATTAGGTGTTGCAGAAACACAGCAAGCGCTTGTTGAAAATAATTTACGTCATAAAATCCGTTTACAAACTGATGGCGGTTTAAAAACCGGTTTAGATGTGATTAAAGCGGGTATTTTAGGCGCTGAAAGCTTTGGTTTTGGCACGGGTCCAATGGTTGCTTTAGGTTGTAAATTCTTAAGAATTTGTCACTTAAACAATTGTGCGACAGGTGTTGCAACCCAAGACGAAAAATTACGTGCAGATCATTATATTGGCTTACCAGAAATGGTAATGAACTACTTTAAGTTTATTGCACAAGAAACTCGTGAAATTATGGCTTCAATTGGTGTGGCTAAATTTGAAGATTTAGTGGGTCGCACTGATTTATTAGAAGCGGTTGATGGGTTCACAATTAAGCAAGGTCGTTTAGATTTATCACCTGTTTTAGCCGATGCTGTACCTTCGAGTGCAACACATCGTTTTTGTACTGAAGGTCGCAATGAGCCGTTCGATCAAGCTTTGCTGAATAAACAAATTGTTAATGATGCAGCGGAGTGTATTGAAAAAGGGATAAGCGGTGATTTTAATTACACTATCTCTAACTTAGATCGTTCAGTTGGCGCAACGGCTTCAGGTATGATTGCCAATAAATATGGCAATCAAGGTTTAGCTAAAAATCCAATCACAATCAACTTTACCGGTACAGCTGGTCAAAGCTTTGGTGTGTGGAATGCGGGTGGCTTAAACCTAACCTTAACGGGTGATGCAAACGATTATGTAGGTAAAGGTATGGCGGGCGGTAAGCTTGTTATTAAATTACCAAAAGGTGTTGATTTTAAATCAAACGAAAGTTCAATCGCAGGTAACACGTGTTTATATGGTGCTACAGGCGGTAAATTATTTGCTGCAGGTCGTGTTGGTGAGCGCTTTGGTGTTCGTAACTCAGGTGTAGTCACCGTGGTTGAAGGCACAGGCGATAATGCTTGTGAATACATGACTGGCGGTATTGTTTGTATACTGGGCTCTACTGGAGTTAACTTTGGTGCCGGTATGACAGGTGGTTTCGCTTATATACTTGACGAACAAGATAATTTTGAAGCGAAGTTAAATAAACAATTAGTAGAAATCGTTGAATTTGAAGATAAGGCTATATTTGTTGAGCATTTACGTGGCTTAATCAACCAGCACTTTGAAGAAACTGATAGTACACATGCACACAACATTCTCAGTAACTTTGAAAGCTACTTGCCTAAGTTCAAGTTAGTTAAACCAAAAACAAGTGATGTTAATGGCTTGTTAGGTCATATCAGCCGCTCAACGTCTGAGCTTATGGTTGAAGGGCAGTAGGAGATTATTATGGCTAAGAATGTTTATCAATTTGTTGATGTCGAGCGTATCGATCCACCTAAAAAGTCGATCGAAATGCGCAAAATTGAATTTGTTGAAATTTATCAACCTTTATCGGCAGATCAAACTGCCGGTCAAGCCGATCGCTGTTTAGATTGTGGTAACCCTTACTGTGAATGGAAATGTCCTGTACATAACTACATTCCACAATGGTTAACACTGGCAAACGAAGGTCGTATTATAGAAGCGGCTGAGTTATCGCACCAGACAAATAGCTTGCCTGAGATGTGTGGTCGAGTTTGTCCGCAAGATCGCTTATGTGAAGGGGCCTGTACGCTTAATGATGGCTTTGGTGCTGTCACCATTGGTTCTATTGAAAAATATATTACCGATGAAGCTTTTAAAATGGGCTGGAAACCTGATTTATCACATGTTGTTAAAACAGATAAAAAAGTCGCTATTATAGGGGCTGGACCTGCAGGTTTATCTTGTGCCGATGTACTTATTCGTAACGGTGTGCAACCTGTTGTTTTTGATAAGTACCCAGAAATTGGTGGCCTATTAACGTTTGGTATTCCTTCTTTCAAATTAGAGAAAGACGTAATTGCAAAACGACGTGAGATATTTGAAGGCATGGGTATTGAGTTCCGTCTTAATACTGAAGTGGGTAAAGACATCAAAATCGAAGATCTATTAAAAGATTACGATGCTGTTTTCTTAGGTATGGGTACGTATAAGTACATGAAAGGTGGCTTCGAAAACGAAGACGCTAACGGTGTATTTGATGCATTACCTTACTTAATTGCCAACACTAACCGTGTTATGGGGATTGAAAAAGAGACTAAAGACTACATCGATATGAATGGCAAAAAAGTCATCGTATTAGGTGGTGGTGATACATCAATGGACTGCGTTCGTACAGCCGTGCGTCAAGGCGCTACCGATGTATTCTGTGCGTACCGTCGTGATGAAGAGAATATGCCTGGGTCAGCGCGTGAAGTACAAAATGCCAAAGAAGAAGGTGTAAATTTCTTATGGAACTTACAGCCTGTTGGTGTTGAACTTGATGCTGATGGTCATGCTAAAGGCGTTAAATTTGTTAAAACACGTATGGGTCAACCAGATGAAAATGGTCGTCAACGCGCTGAAACAGTTGAAGGTTCTGAGCATGTAATTGAATGCGATAATGTCATTGTTGCATTTGGTTTTAAACCATCGCCTACTGGCTGGATGGCTGAACATGGTATCGAGCTTGATCAATGGGATCGTGTTGTTGCGCCTGAAAATGGTCAGTTTGCTTATCAAACGACTAACCAAAAAATCTTTGCTGGTGGCGATATGGTTCGCGGCGCTGATTTGGTTGTTACGGCGGTTGCTGAAGGGCGAGGTGCAGCAGAAGGTATATTAGATTATTTAGAAATCTAATTGTTGCTAACGCCGCCTTTATAAAACCAGCCGTAAGGCTGGTTTTTTTGTTTCTGGTGGTAAATTTTCTGAGAATTGAGCAAAATTTCAAATTATTAATGTTTAGGTCATGGGAACACTGTAAAGTGTGAGCATCTAAACCAACTGTTTTTTATACAAATAATAGGTTAAATATGGACAGCCTGAGTTCAACTCTTATTTTTCTCGCTGCGGCAGTGATCGCGGTCCCTATTTTCAACAAGCTTAAATTGGGCGCTATTTTAGGTTACTTAGCAGCGGGGGTTATTATCGGCCCATCGGCATTGCAATTAATTAATGATCCTAGCCATATTTTACATGTGGCCGAATTGGGTGTGATATTTTTATTATTCATTATTGGTTTAGAGCTTAACCCACAAAAGCTATGGCGTATGCGCAATAGTATTTTGCTAACAGGGGGCGGTCAGTTGGTATTAACCGCCAGTGTGATCGCGGCTGGGCTGATCTTAATATTAGATTTATCAACTCATGTTGCCTTGGTGATTGCGTTGGCTTTAGCTTTATCGTCGACCGCATTTGCTATTCAATTAATGACAGAGCAAAAAGTATTAAAAACCCCACCAGGTCAGCAAGGCTTTTCTATTTTATTAATGCAAGATTTAGCGGTTATTCCGATCCTATTATTTGTTGGTGCTATTTCGATCACCGGCGGTAAAGAAAGTGTCGCTTGGTGGCAAACGCTTTTAGCGATTGGATTAGTACTGATTTCAGGCCGATATATTGTTAACCCTGTTTTACGCATTATTGCGCGTAGTGGTAGCGAAGAAGTCATGACCGCTGCTGCGTTACTAATTGTAACGGCAACGGCGGTGGCGATGGATCAGGCTGGTCTGTCTATGGGCTTGGGGGCATTTGTCGCAGGCATTCTATTAGCTAACTCCAGTTTTAGGCATCAGCTTGAAGCCGAGGTTGAGCCCTTTAAAGGTTTATTATTAGGCTTATTTTTTATCGCGATTGGCATGAACATGGATTTACAGCTATTAGCTATCAACCCTGTTGTTATTGTTGGATCCGCTTTAGGTTTAGTGGCGATTAAAGCTTTGATTATATTTATGGTATTAAAGTTACGTAAACATAATAAAACGGATTCATTTCGGTTAGGCTTAATGTTGTCTCAAGGTGGCGAATTTGCATTTGTTGTGATGACGCAGGCAACGGTTGGCGGCATTATTGAAGCCGAACTAGCGGCCACTGTTAACTTGGTTGTGGGTATTTCAATGGCTTTAACCTCACCTTTGGTTATATTGCATAGTTTAGGTTATAACAGTAAAAATGTGAGACCCGTATACGATACGGTTGCGCACATCGATGAACCTGAAATCATGATTGCCGGTTTTGGTCGTTTTGCTCAAATTACAGCGCGCATATTAACCGCGAATAATATTCCGTTTATAGCGTTAGATAAAGATGCTGAACACATTGCATTTCTAAAACAATTTGGTAATAAAGCCTTTTATGGTGATGCGACAAGGCTCGATTTATTGAAAACAGCCGGTATTGAACATGTAAATGTGTTATTCATTGCGGTAAACGATGAAAAAGCCTTTGAAATCGCGACTATTGTCCGTAAACATTATCCGCATATAAAAATAGTGACACGGGTACAAAACCGTTTTACGGTTGCTAAGTTTCATGATATCGGTGTTACCGATTGTGTACGTGAGATGTTTGCGAGTGGTTTAGCGGCTGCAGAGTCGGTATTACTTAATCACGGTGTCGATAAACAACGTACGAATGAGATGACTCAACTATTCAAACAACATGATGAAGCGTTATTGAAAGAAGCCATTGATCATAACTATGATTTGAAAACCATTATTCAAAAAGCAGATCAGGGTAAGCAGGCGTTAAAATCACTTTTCCAAGATGATAAAACAATATAATGACATGAATGGCACAAGGATTGCTTTGTTGTAATTAACAAAGCAATTCAAACCATTAACGTCAAAATATTGTGAGGCTACAAATATGGAACTGATTATCATCCTAATGATCGTTCTTTTGGTCGTATCTGCAATCGCGATCCGTTTAACGCAATCGGATACGCCTTTTCCTTATAAAAAGCGTCAAAGTTTATTTAGTAACTCTGAACGTGCTTTTATGCTTATGCTTGAGAAAGCGATAGGTGATGAATTCAGAATAATTAACCGAGTTAGATTAACTGAGTTATTAGATATTAGAACGGGTACCCAGAAGCGAGTTGCACAAGCCGCTAAATTAAAAGCGAATGGTAAAATTTTAGATTTTGTTTTATTGGATCGAAAAACGCTTAATCCAATTGCGGCCATTGATTTAGTTAACAGTGAATCAAATACGGGTTATAAAACTAAGCAAGATTGGTATTTAAAAGGCGCGCTCGACACGGTCAACTTACCCCACATACGGATTAAAGTTAAAAATGGCTACACCGCTTCTGAAATTCGTGAGTGTATTGCGAATAAATTGGGGGCAGGAAATAAATTAAGCCCACTGAATGTTCGAAAAATGAAAGCTAAAGGTCCGACTCGTCCCGTTAAACCGCTAATATCATCGCCGATTAACCAAGGTATTATTCAAGATGCCGTAGCATAATTTTTCACCGTTTTAATTTCTAAAGCGTAACTAGATTTTATTAAAAGCTGAGTGATAGAATGAGTTAAACATGCTATCACTCAGCTTTTTATATTTGATGACTAGGGCGTGTTTATCTTTGTCGTATAGATTTTGTTCAATTCCAAAGCGTTTTGATCGCGGCATTGGCTTGATGGCATAGTGGTTCTACGTCAAAAGCCAATAACAAAGAGCAAAACGTTTTGGATTGAACCCAAAGGGCAGCGCATTTGCACTCTTTCTACTATGTTGCCCCACATGGATGTGGGGTAAGGTGACTTTGCAGGAGCATAAAGTCTTTATCGCTCTTTTATGTAGAATAACGACACCGCAATCGCTCTGCCTTGTATAAATCGTGCAAATACGGCTGCAAAAGCATACACAAAAGAGAAACACGCCCTAGGTATACATTTTAATCGTTTTTATTGAGGCTTAAATAATGACCATTGCTATTATTGGCGCAATGCAGCAAGAAATTGATATTTTACGTTCACAAATGACAGACTGTCGTGAAGAGCAACATGGTCCAGTCACGCTTTATACCGGCTTTTTAGTTGAACAAAAAATTGTTTTAGTACTTAGTGGTGTGGGTAAAACGGCGGCAGCAATGTCAACGACAATCGTCATTGATCGTTTTAAACCTAAATTTGTGATTAACACAGGCTCAGCAGGTGGTTTTGCCCAAGAGCTAAATATTGGTGATTTAGTTATTTCATCTGAAGTGCGTCATCATGATGTTGATTTAACCGCATTTGGTTTTGAAATCGGTCAAGGTTTTGGTTTTCCGGCAGCGTTTCATGCGGATAAAAAATTAGTTGAATTAGCTAAGCTGGCAGCGAGTGAGCAATCCGCTTTACAATACAAAATTGGTTTGATTTGTTCGGGCGATAGCTTTATGGCTTGCCCAGATCGGGTTAGCAAAGCGCGAGAGCAATTTCCTGATATGATCGCCGTTGAAATGGAAGCCGCGCCTATCGCGCAAGTTTGTCAGCAATTTGGCACGCCATTTGTTGTTATTCGTGCTTTATCTGATATTGCAGGTAAAACATCACATCAAAGTTTTGATCAATTTTTGGCTCAAGCCGCAATTAATTCATCTAAACTCGTCGTGGATTTTTTGACGCGTTGTTAACGTGTCACTTTAACGATGAATAGTTTGGCTTTATTTGAGCAATATCCTTATTGGATCGTTAACTGTGCGATCATGATGGGGATACTGATCTTAGATTTATTCTTTTCTATCCCTGAAAAACTACACCCTTTAACTTTTTTTAGAGTTATTGCCCAACGTTTAACTGCAAAGGTTTTCCCTGATCCAAACCGTGCAAAACAACAGCAAATAATTGCGGGGGCTTTAGCGATTGCGGTGGCAACTTTACCTTGGCTCGTTATTATATACTTGACCGTGCAGATAACCGAATTTCCTCTCTTTTTCGAAGGACTTATCTTTTGGTTATGCTTAGGTTTTATGCCGTGTTTGCGCGATATAAAAAAAGTTGAATTAGCCTTAGCCAAGCAACAAAAGTTTTTAGCTCGTGACCGATTAGCAGATTGGGTATTACGTCGTACCGATAACTTGTCTGCGATTGGTATTGCTAAAACAGCATGTGAAGTTTTAATTTTACGAAATATTTACTCCTATCAAGCAATGATTTTATGGTTTGTTATTGCGGGGCCTTATGCTTTATTAGCGGTTAGGCTTTTGCTTGAACTGCAACAAGTGAGTAATGCTAAGTTAAATCGTTTTCGGTATTTTTCTATCTCGATTAATTTTTGTTTTAACGTGGTGATGTGGTTACCGGTCAAAATATCAACTTTTACTTACGCTATTAAAGGTGGTTTATTAAGAGGTTGGCAAAATGCCAAACAAGTACGTGCTTGCTGGCCTTATAAATTATCACTCGCACCTTTAGTGGTGGTGGCGCATAGTTTGAATGTGCGTTTGGGCGGCCCTGTTTTTTATAACCAAGATAAAATGCAACGTCCTCATTTAGGTGAAAACTATCCTCAGCCTAATCATGAATCGATCAAAGCAACGCGCTATTTAATAATAGCGAGTAATTTATTTTTAGTTGCTTTACTTTGTTGTGCATCTTTAGTCAGTTACTCTTTTTTACGTTAACCTTTATACATCCGTTTTCAGCCATGATTGATACCATAACAAAAGGGCAAGCTGATTTTGTTTTAGCGCCTTTTTCAAATGCCGCTGACTTAGTTATTCGGGTTAATGACTTACGCTTGGTTCCTATTCCTAGTGTTAGAGTGATGATAAACGAATCAGGGCATGTTTTAGTGAATAAAATGCACCCAGAAGGAGTCGCCATTTATCAGGCATTAAATAAAGGCTTAGTGATATTAAAGCAACAAGACAAAATAAATAAAGTATTAACGCAAAGCGGTTTTTATAACCCTGAGTTGGCTGATTGGTCAATACTAAATACCGTAAAATAAGCCTTCTATCTACTTTTCAGCTAAAACTCGGTATTATTTTAAGGTTTCGTTTGTAATTTGCTGCTTAAACCTTATCATTCTCAACCACATGTTTACATAAATTCACTGGTCAAATTCTAGTATTCGACTAGCATATAAATTAATCAAATCCATAGAAGAAATTATGACTAAATACAATGTATATGGCTTAGGCAATGCGCTTGTTGATAACGAATTTGAAGTTACTGATGCATTCTTGGCGGAACAAAATATAGAAAAAGGTTTAATGACGTTAATTGAACCAGAGCAAAAGCAAACATTATTAGCAAGTTTAACGGCTAACTTCCCGCTAAAAAAGCGAGCGGGTGGTGGTTCAGCGGCTAATAGTTTAGTTGGGCTTACTCAATTTGGCGGCAGTGCTTTTTATGCCTGTAAAGTGGGTAATGATGAGTTGGGTTCTTTTTACGCAACCGATCTTGAGCAAAGTGGTGTTACTACGCGTTTAACCGAGCTTGATTCAGTGGGTGAAACGGGAACCTGTTTGGTTATGGTAACCGATGATGCTGAACGTACAATGAATACTTATTTAGGTTGCACTGCTGATTTATCGGTTAACGAATTATTTATTGATGAATTAAGTGAAGCTGAATACTTGTATATTGAAGGTTATTTAGTGCCATCACCCACGGCTTTAACGGCGATTGCAAAAGCCAAAAATCAAGCCAAAGCGCAAAATGTTAAAATTGCGATGACTTTTTCTGATCCAAGCATGGTTAAATATTTTAAAACGGGTGTAGAAGAAGCGCTTGGAACTGATCCAATTGACTTATTATTCTGTAATGAAGAAGAGGCGTTAACGTTTACTGAAACTGATACCCTTGAGCAAGCTCGTGATAACTTGTTAACACGTGCCAAAATGGTAGTCATCACGTTAGGAGCTAATGGCTTATTGATTGCAACCGCTGATGACGTTATCCAAGTTGCGGCAGAGCAAGTTACTGCAGTTGATTCAAACGGTGCGGGCGATATGGTTGCCGGTGCATTTTTATATGGTTTAACGCAAGGTTGGGATTTAACTAAAGCGGGGCAACTGGCGTGTAAAGCCGCTGCACAGGTTGTATCACACTTTGGTCCTCGCCTTACACAAGTTCAACAACAACAAATTTTATCACAGCTAGCTTGAGCTTAGCTGTGCACATTTATTAATTGGAGCTATAAATGACAACTGATTATAAAGTTGCAGATATCACCCTAGCTGATTGGGGTCGTAAAGAATTAACTATCGCTGAAAGCGAAATGCCAGCATTAATGGCATGTCGTGCTAAATATCAAGCTAGCCAACCGCTTAAAGGCGCTAAAATTTTGGGTTGTATTCATATGACAATTCAAACTGGTGTGTTAATTGAAACGCTTGTTGCCTTAGGCGCTGAAGTGCGTTGGTCATCATGTAATATTTTCTCAACTCAAGATCACGCTGCTGCCGCGATTGCTGCAGCGGGTGTACCTGTTTTTGCTTGGAAAGGTGAAACGGAAGAAGAGTATGAATGGTGCCTTGAACAGACGATTAATAAAAATGGTCAGGTTTGGGATGCCAATATGGTGCTAGATGATGGTGGCGATTTAACGCTTCTTTTACATGAAAAATATTCAGCATTATTAGATAACATTCATGGTATTACTGAAGAAACGACAACGGGTGTTCATCGTTTACAAGAAATGCTTGAAAAAGGTGAACTTAAAGTTCCAGCCATTAATGTTAACGATTCAGTAACTAAATCTAAGAATGATAACAAGTATGGTTGTCGTCATAGTTTAAATGATGCCATTAAGCGTGGTACTGATCACTTGCTATCAGGTAAAAAAGCCCTTGTCATAGGTTATGGTGATGTAGGTAAAGGCTCTGCTCAAAGCTTACGCCAAGAAGGCATGATTGTGTCGATCACTGAAGTTGATCCTATTTGTGCCATGCAAGCATGTATGGATGGCTTTGAAGTTGTTTCTCCTTATAATAACGGTGTAAACACGGGTAAATTAGACGATATCAATACCGCTTTATTAGGTAAAACTGATTTAATTGTAACAACAACAGGTAATGTGAATGTATGTGATTCAAGCATGTTACAGGCGCTTAAATCAGGTGCTGTTGTTTGTAATATCGGTCACTTTGATAATGAAATTGACACGGCTTATATGCGCGAAAACTGGAAATGGGATGAAGTTAAACCTCAAGTTCATCAAGTTTTCCGTTCGGATGATGTTAGTGATTTCTTAATTGTTTTATCTGAAGGGCGTTTAGTTAATTTAGGTAATGCAACCGGTCATCCTAGTCGTATTATGGATGGTTCATTTGCTAACCAAGTTTTAGCGCAAATTCATTTATTTGATAAAAAGTTTGCTGACCTAGCTGATACTGATAAAGCACAACAAATCACACTCGAAGTATTACCTAAACAGTTAGATGAAGAAGTTGCTGCTTATATGGTTCAAGGTTTTGGTGGGGTTGTCACGCAATTAACTAAAACTCAAGCTGATTATATAAATGTACCCGTTGTTGGTCCATTCAAGCCCGATACTTATCGTTATTAAATTAACCTTGGTTATTTTTAGTTATCAAAAAAGGATGCCAAGGCATCCTTTTTTATTCACTCTCAATATGAATTAGCGACTATTGCTCTAATTCAGCTTCAGAGAAGAAGCCCGCAAATAATGGGCTAGATAAATAACGCTCTGCAGAACTTGGTAAAATAACAACAATATTTTTGTCTTTATTTTCTGGTAATTCAGCTAAACGCTTAGCGACTACAACGGCAGCACCTGAAGAAATACCGGCTAAGATACCTTCTTCTTTCATTAATTTGTGTGCCATTTCAATTGATTCGTCATTCGTAACAGACTCAACTGAATCAACAATATCAAGATCTAAGTTGCCAGGAATAAAGCCTGCACCAATACCTTGAATTTTATGAGGACCAGGTGTTAACTCTTGACCTGCTTTTGCTTGAGCAATAACAGGCGAATCAACAGGCTCAACGGCAACTGATTGAATTGCTTTGCCTTTAGTATTCTTAAGGTAACGACTTACACCCGTAATGGTACCACCTGTGCCTACGCCGGCTACAAAAATGTCAATTTCGCCATTTAAGTCTTCCCAAATTTCAGGACCCGTTGTTTGCTCATGAATTTGTGGGTTAGCAGGGTTATCAAATTGTTGTAATAATACAAAGCTGTCATCTGCTTCTGCAATTTCTTGTGCTTTAGCTACCGCACCTTTCATGCCTTTAGGGCCTTCAGTTAATACAATGTTTGCGCCGAGTGCTTTTAATAGCTTACGACGTTCTAAACTCATTGTTGAAGGCATTGTTAATGTTAATTGATAGCCTTTAGACGCAGCAACAAATGCTAATGCAATACCAGTATTACCTGAAGTCGGTTCAACTAACTGTTTACCTGGGACTAAAACACCTGTTTTTTCAGCATCCCAAATCATGTTTGCGCCGATACGGCATTTAACACTGAAGCTTGGATTACGAGATTCTATTTTGGCAAATACGTTACCCGTGGTTACTTTATTTAGTTTAACAAGAGGTGTGTTACCAATTGATTGTGGATTATCTTGGAATACGCTCATTTCGGGCTTGTCCTTTAATTTAGCAAATTTCACTAGCGCTTTAAGGTATCGTTATAGTCTTCTCGCTCAGGTTTTATGGTTCATTGTCAGCGCTTACTCGCCCCAATCACATAGTAGAGCATATGCTCATGGGGTCTCGAAGCTTGACGGCTTCCCCTAAAACCCGATCGCTTTGACTATACTTTTAAAGTGCTGGCGATTTAGATTATTTTTGTTAAGTAGCAAGATTAATCTTAACCCTAATTAACGTAAACAAAAGTGCTAATTTGTTATATTAAATAACCTGAATATTTCATCTCTATCATAAAATAACGGTGATAATCCTGACTGATTATTTTTGGTTGATATACCAGTGATTTTAGAAGGGCGTTGTTTAAATGAGTAACGAGATGTTGGAGTATTAGGAGCATTGATTTAATCAAAAGAGGTTGCAGTGCACAACGAATGAATAGGGCTGTTTGCTTTTAATAAAATTTGGGTGGTTAAGTTTCAATTAAGCCATTAATCACAAATGGTTAAAAGAGTAATAAAAAAAGGTAGGTTAATTGATTTAATTAACCTACCGATAGATTTATGCTTCGCAGATAATAACGGAGTTATCTGAATCACCGACTGATGATGGTTTGTAATCATCAGCGTCCCAATCATTTTCCCAAACGTCAGCGCCGAGTAAATAACGAAACTCATATGATTTACCTGACTCTAAATTTAAGGCAAGCGAGAAGTCACCGTTTTTTAATTTTTTCATTGGGGTTGCAGCGGGTTCCCAATCGTTAAAATCACCAACGATGTGAACAGATTCTGCGCTTTGCGCTTGTTCTTTGGTTAAACGGAACGTTACTTTACAGACTGGTTTTGATTTTAAAAATTGTTTTTTAAAGCTCATGTTGTCATCCCTTTAAAGTTAATTAATCTTTGAAACTAATGCTGGTTAAATTATGGACTTTTTGTAATTAAATTTCAATATATGCATTCGTATTCTTATTTATTGCAGTTTTATTGGACAAATGTTGAAATAAAGTTACATTTAGGGCTTGCCTCTTAATTATAAAGTTATTATCAATATTTAACCTTATTATTTTAAGAAAGTTAAAGATTGTTGTTATTAATCTAAAAAACGAGCTAATTTAATACGCCAATCATTGCACTTTCATTACAAGTTAGTCTAGAACGTGTTTATCTTTGTCTTATCGGTTTTGTTCAACCAAAGAGCCGCGCATTCGCATTATTTCTACTACGTTTTTTATGTAGAATAACAACACAGTAATCACTTTTTTTGTATAAATTGTACAAATACGGCTGAAAAAAACTGATACAAAAGATAAACACGCCTTTGTTGTATTAATAGATACCCGTGTGAAAACGTTTATCTATTTTATAATATAGGCGGGTATACGTTTTCAACAAGTCTTACCAATGATATACCCAAGCGATATGTGTAATGCATGCAAATTTTGTGCTAAAAACGTAATTCAAAAAAGTGAGTCGTTTATTTTCAGTTTTAAGCTTCAAGCAGGATGAATTTAAAATAGGCAGATGTTACTTTACTATTTGATTATTATGAAGTTATTTAATATTAACCTGCTAGATATTGATATGAACGTTTGCTTACCTTGATTTTTTGTTTGCTACCGTTTTATGTGAAAGTTGGCTTTTTATGTAGGATCTAATCGTTATATGCACTTTGAATGGGCAAGTAGATGGATCATAATATTGCTAAGGCAATTTAGAGCTAATTACGCTTTTCTTTGTTAAATTATAAATAATTAATCAAGCGTTAAATATGTTGTTAAATACGACGAGGAAAAAATGGACGATAAAATTGCGTGTTTAGAATGTGATTTACTTATTGCTCCACCCATATTAAATGCTAAACAATCAGCCTACTGTCCGCGTTGTCATGCCTTAATAACCGCTAAATCATATAATAATTTACAGTACAGTTTAGCTTTTGCTTTGTCTGGCTTATTATTAATGTTGGTCGCTAATTTTTTCCCTTTTTTAATCTTTGATAGCCAAGGTCAAATTCTAAACATGAATTTATGGCAAAGTGCTTGGACGCTATATCAATACGAAGAACATTTTTTAGCTTTTTTGACGGCCGTATTTATTATTGGTTTACCGTTTTTACTCTGTTTTACATTAGTGTATTTACTGTTTCCTATGATTTTTTTACGTAAGTTGTGGTTTAGCGGGCAAACCGTAGCGAGAGTTTTTTTTGAAGTGCGAATATGGAGCATGTCGGAAGTTTTTTTATTGGGTGTATTAGTGAGCTTAACTAAAATTATGACAATGGCAGATGTGAGAGTTGGGATTTCTTTTTGGGCTTATGTATTATTTGTTTTTTGCTTGAGTGCGGCTTTGGCTAACCTAGACCGGTATCGGTTTTGGCATTATACCCAACGCATTATAAATCTTCAGCGAGGGCATCATGTTAGTTAAAACCGCGCTTGAAGCGGGTTACATTACTTGCCAAACCTGCGGTAAGCTAAGTGCCATTGATGTGGTGAAATGCCCGCTATGTTATCGAAACCTGGCTCCTCGGCAATTAAAGAGCTTACAAAACACTCTTGCTTGGTTATGTACGGCTATTTTATTGTATTTGCCTGCTAATTTTTTGCCTATCATGTTTACGCAACAATTTAGTCAATATTATAGTGCTACTATCGTTGGTGGCGTTATTGATTTATGGCAGCAGCAAGCTTACTTTATTGCCATTGTTATTTTTATGGCCAGTATTGTTGTTCCTATTATTAAGATCGTTATTTTACTCTGGCTAGTTGTTTCTGTTAAATATTATCGGGAACATCATCAAAAACAGCGTTCAATTATGTATCGATTAACCGAAATTGTCGGCCGTTGGTCAATGATTGATGTATTTGTTGTGGCAATATTAGTAGCTTTATTTCAATTAGGTGGCGTTATTACTATTATTCCTGGCCCTGCTGCATTAGCCTTTGCAGGGGTCGTTGCTACGACTATGTTTGCTGCAAAATCATTTGATTCGCGTTTAATTTGGGATCACGTTAACACAGAAGGAAAACAACATTGAGTTCGTCTCAAGCTATTATTAAAACTCGGCCGAAGTTATCTTCCATCTGGTTGATCCCCATTTTAGCGTTATTAGTGAGTGTTTGGATCGTGACTCAGCATTATTTAGATCGCGGCCCCGAAATTCGCATTACTTTTCAGACTGCAGAAGGTATAGAAGCCGGTAAAACAAAAATAAAAGCATTGAATGTTGAAGTGGGTATTGTTGAGCGAGTTGAGCTTCATCGTGATTTAGAAAGTGTTATTATTCATGCTCGTATAAAACCTGATGCCGTGAACTTATTACGCAAAGAAACTCAATTTTGGGTTGAAAAGCCGCGAATAGGTTCGAGAGGAATATCGGGGTTATCGACTTTACTCAGTGGGGCTTATATTGAATTAGGCCCCGGAGAAGGACCAATAGGGAAAACGGAATATACAGGCTATGCCAACCGCCCCTTAACGGTTGGCAAACAAAAAGGGGTTAATGTTTTTCTACTGAGTGCCGCTAGCTCTTCTTTATCGGAAGGGGCTCCGGTTTTATATCGCGGTTTTAGAGTTGGGCAGATCACCCATTTGGAAGTGTTATCTTCTGGGCAATTACGAGCCAGTGCTTTTATTAACGAGCCATACGATCGCTTAGTTAGCTCGACTAGCCGTTTTTTTAACGCGAGTGGTTTTTCATTTCGTTTAACGCCTGAAGGCATGGACTTTGAGTCAGAATCAATCAGTAGTTTAATGTCAGGCGGGGTTGCGTTTGATGTCCCCAATGGGATTAACCCTGGCGCAAACGTAAAAGAAGGGCAAGAGTTTGTCTTGTACGACAAGCTTGCTGACATAGATTTGCACCCTTATCAATTTGTGAATGAGTATTTACTTTTGTTTGATGCCTCAACGCGGGGGTTGCAAGTTGGTGCGCCTGTTGAATATAGAGGGATCCCTGTGGGGTCGGTTGCCGCTATTTCGATGGACCTAATTTCAGACGATATAAGAAACGAGCAAGACGTGCCGCAAGTACCCGTTTTAATTAAAGTTGATACAGGACGTTTAGTGGGTGATGACAGTATAAAAGGTCAAAAGAGGCTTCAAGATAGATTTGTCAGTTATGTTGCGCAAGGTATGCGAGCGGCGCTTAAAAATGCCAGTCTTGTGACGGGGCAACGAGTCATTACGCTAGATTTTTATCCTGAAGTTAAAGCCGGTGAAATCAGTCAATTAGAGCGTTTTACTGTTTTACCCACGATAAGTGATGATGTAGACAGAGTGATCAGTCGAGTGGGTATATTTGTTGATAAACTGAATAAATTGCCACTTAATGAAACGGTCGTTAATGCCAACCAAACAATAAATTCACTGCAATTAATGATTGAGCAGGCTAATCATTTAGTTAAAAGTGGTCATGATTTACTCGCACAAGATGAAACGCAGGCGATACCAACGGAGTTGAATAATACGTTACAGCAGTTACAGGCTACACTCTCAGGTTTGTCTCCTAATGCTCCCGTATATCAATCATTAATCAATACGTTAGATCAAGCTAAAGTGACTTTGCAAAGCGTTGAGCGTGTCAGTAATGCGTTAGACAGCCAGCCAAGTTCTATTTTATTCTCAGAGCCTAAAGATCCTGATTTAACTCCAGGTGCTCATCAAGATGAAAAATAAGGGAGCCATAATGCGCTTATTATTTAGTTTAATTATTATGTGTTTATTGAGTGCTTGTGCCAGTCAAAAAATTCCTGATATAAAATATTATGTGTTGCCGATTGAATCGAATACTTTATTTAATGAAAACATTGAAGTCTCGGTTTCAAGTGCGTTACAAGATAATCGCATCCTATTTAAGGAGTTGCATCAAGTTATTCCCTCGCATTATCACCGTTGGAAAGCGCCTTTAGCGCATAACTTGCAACGCGTTTTAGCGGCTAAATTAGGCAGCGTGACCACTAAAACGTATATTCATTTTGATGCTTTTTATACCTCACAACGCGGTGAAATGATTATATCGGGTTATTGGCGTACAGAAAAAAAGGTGAATGTAGTTAATATAAATGACACGGCAAATATGATGGCGGTTAACTATCCTTTTGAATACAGCCTATATCAAAAAGAACAAGGTTATAATGCTTTAGTTGATACCGCGGCTATTTTATTGGATCAATTAGCCGAAAAAATTCAAAAACATTTAGTGCCATAATAAGGAAATAAACATATGCATATATATGGTGATATACAGTCAGGAAATTGCTACAAAATTAAATTATTAGTTGAATTTTTAGGCTTGCCTTATCAGTGGCATCATGTTGATATTTTAAACGGTGCGACTCAAACCCTTGAGTTTTTACAAAAAAATCCAAATGGAAAAATTCCATTGGTTGAGTTTGAGAACGGACAAACGTTAGCAGAGTCTAATGCTATTTTGAATTATTTAGCGCAAGGAACATCTTTTATACCTCAAGATGCTTTTAACTACGCTGAAGTTTTACAATGGCAGTTTTTTGAACAATATAGCCACGAGCCTTATATCGCGGTTGCGCGTTATATAGCTAAATATTTAGGTTTACCGGCTGATCGCAAACAAGATTACCTAGATAAACAAGAAGGTGGACATAAAGCGTTAGCGGTTATGGAACAACAGTTACTCAAAACGCCTTTTTTGACTGGCGCTGATTTAACCATTGCAGATATTAGTCTATTTGCTTATACCCATGTGGCGGACGAAGGTGGGTTTGATTTAAGTTTATACTCCGCGATCCAATCTTGGATCGAACGGATAAAAAATACACCTAATTATGTATCAATGGCTGACTAAAATCGCGTTTTAGGTTAGCGCTTTAAGTTACTGAGTAAGCGATCCATTGCGCGATAGCCTAAAGCTTCGGCTAAATTCGCTTTACTGACATCATCTTGCTGATTTAAATCAGCAATCGTACGTGCGACTTTTAAAATTCGATGGTAGGCCCTAATCGATAAACCTAATGTTTCGATTGCTGTTTCTAGAAAATCGGCATCGGCTTTAGTTAGAGCGCAATATTTATCTATTTCCCGTGTACTTAAATCACTGTTTAGTTTTCCTTGTCGGTTTAGTTGTAATTGATGTGCTTGAATAACACGTTCTCTGACAATAACAGTTGATTCGCCTCGATCTTGATTTTGGTTTAATGCGCCTTTAGGTAAACGCGATACTTCAATTTGAATATCAATACGATCTAAAAAAGGGCCTGATAATTTACTCAAATAACGTAAAATTTGATCAGGCGTTGAGCGCATTTTGTCATCATTATAATGACCGCATGGGCTCGGGTTTAAAGCGGCAACTAACAAAAATTTAGCTGGAAAGTCAGCTTGCCTTGCTGCTCTTGAAATTGTCACCATGCCAGATTCTAAAGGTTCACGTAATACATCAATAACCTTACGATCGAACTCAGGCAATTCATCTAAAAATAATACGCCATTGTGTGCTAATGATATTTCGCCTGGGCGAGGGTTAGAGCTGCCGCCGACTAATGCGACACCAGAACAAGTATGATGGGGAGCTCTAAATGGACGTTTATGCCAATTGCCAATATCAGATGCCATACCCACAATCGAATGCACCGATGCGGTTTCAAGTGCTTGTTGATCTGTCATCGGGGGTAACAGTTCTGCTAATCGAGACGCTAGCATTGTTTTACCGGTGCCTGGCGGCCCCAACATGAGTAAATGATGATTACCCGCGGCACTTATCTCTAACGCTCGTTTAGCGAGGGGTTGACCTATTACATCCGTTAAATCTTTACTGGGTGCCGATAACTCAGGTTCTGCTTTTTCTTCAACGGTTGAAAGCGCTAATGCCTTTTGCCCACTTAAGTGAAAAAATACCTCAGTTAGTTGATGAGCAGAAAACACGTTAGCATGTTGAATGTGGCAAGCAATGGCTGCATTTTCTGTTGGTAATACCGCGATGCGCTTGTTATTTGCACATGCCATTGTAAACGGGATCTCGCCTAATATGGGCCGCAATTCACCCGTTAGGGCGAGTTCGCCTATAAATTCATAATTATCAATGTCGGTATTAGGCAGTTGATTCGACGCTATTAATATGCCGAGTGCAATGGGTAGATCAAAGCGTCCACCTTCTTTAGGTAAGTCTGCGGGCGCTAGATTAACCGTGATTTTTTCATCTGGAAAAGTGAAATGGCTGTTAATGATCGCACTTCTGACTCTATCTCGTGATTCTTTAACGGATGCTTCAGGCAATCCAACTAGATTGAAGCCTGGTTGACCAGGCGAAATGTGAACTTCAACGGTAACCAAAGGGGCTTCAATGGCAACTCTCGCTCGGCTGTATAAAACGGCTAATGACATGTTCATCCTTGAAAATAATGCGTTATTGTTAGTTTAAGTGATGTGATCCGAATATTACGCTTTGTTTATTTTTATAAAATCAAATGGTTGTTAAATGCAACTACATTTAATTTAAGGGTATAGTATAACGTTAGATTAGCAAATTTACGGATAAAACTTTTTTTGACGCTTTGTATAAAAAAATTGACTTGCTTTTTTTTTATACTAAAATGACGATTAGTCAAAATTGACGGATTGTATAAAAATGGGTTATTGGTTAAAGCATATTAAAAAATTGCATGCGAATGGACTCTGTCCCATCGATATTTGTATGGGGTCAGCGCGTAAGCAACAAAAAATAGCTGAACGTGAAGAAGGCTTATTAACTCAAGCCCATGAACTGGTTGATCAAGTTGGATTTGCTGGCCTCACCATTGATAAATTAGTTAAAACAGCGACTTGCTCAAAAGGCACTATTTATAACCATTTTTCATCGAAAGAAGACCTCATTTCCGCTTTAAGTATTCGTTCACTTAATATCGTTATTGATTTATTTGATAAGGCGATCCAATTTCCGGGTAACGCGCGTGAACGGGCATTATCGGTTATCTTTGCTTACCAACTTTATAGCCAATTAGAACCGACTTTGTTTATGTGTGTGATGTCAGCCAAAACACCAGCGGTGATGGAAAAGACCTCTCCTGAACGTTTATCCATAATGCAAGAAAAAGAGCTACAGCTCACCGCTGTTTGTGATCAGCTGTTCGAATCGGGCATTAACGAGGGCAGTTTGAAAAGTGAAATTCGGACTGTTGCTGATTTAACATTTGCTATGTGGGCACTGAGTTTTGGTTCTAATGCTTTATTAATGAATGCCAAGGCTGCACAGGGGATAGATCGTTTAGATCAAAAAAATGCGTTACTGAGTAATGCTAACCTCATGTTTGATGGCATGCAGTGGCAACCACTCGCTCAAGATTTTGATTATCAAAAAACGTGGCAACGGTTAGAGGTCTTTTTTGCGGAATATATAGAACTTTTACCCGTTTAACCGTCAATTTAAATTATTTATAGCGTTAATTTTTATCAATTAACGCCCTTTACAACTAAACAGTGGATATTAAGATGAAAATCGGATTTATACGGCTTATCTTACAACGCCCTTATCTTGTTATGCTGAGTATCATTCTCGTCGTAGCAGGCTTAGGTTATGGAGCGCAAAACCTTTATTTTAGAGGTGATTACAAAGTCTTTTTTGGTGAAGAAAACCCACAGCTTAATGGGTTTGAAACAATGCAAAAAGTCTTTAACAAGAATGATAATGTTTCTATTATTTTGGCCCCCAAATCAGGCCATGTTTTTGAAGCAGAATCGCTTGAACTTGTATATAAGCTTACTGAAGCCTCTTGGCAAACCCCTTATTCTACGCGGGTAGATTCTATAACTAACTACCAGCATACCGAAGCTGAAGAAGATGATCTTATTGTAGAAGATTTACTGCTTGATCCTGCTGACTTAAACGCATCAAAAATAGCGAAAATTAAGCAGGCGGCTTTAGCTGAACCCATGTTATTAAATCGTTTAGTGTCAGATCGCGGGCATGTCACTATGATTAACATTACCGTTCAGCTCCCCGAACTCGATAAAAATCAAGAAGTGTTAGATGTTACTGCATTTGTTCGACAAATTGCAGCCGAGTATCAAACGCTATATCCGGATATCGATATTCATCTCGCGGGGATTGTGATGATGAATAATAGCTTCCAAGAGGAAGCAAACGGGGATGCACAAACCCTGATCCCTGGGATGTTTTTGGCCATTCTAATCATGCTGGCCGTGTTATTAAGATCCATGTTGGGCATGCTTGCTACGCTGATGGTGATTATCTGCTCTATTGTTGCGACACTGGGAGGGGCTGGCTGGGCTGGGTTCTTTATGTCAACACCGACAATCAATGTGCCTGTATTGGTTATGACGTTAGCGGTAGCCGATTGTGTTCATATCATCGCCTCTATGAATTATAACCTTCGCCAAGGAATGGATAAATTATTAGCCATAGAAAATGCCCTTGATATCAATATCGTGCCTATCTTTATTACAAGTGCAACCACCGCGATTGGCTTTTTAACGTTTAATTTTTCAGACGTCCCGCCTTTAAGAGATTTGGGTAACATGGTTGCTTGGGGCGTTATGTTAGCCTTTGCGTTATCGGTTATTTTGTTGCCAGCATTATTAACTGTACTCCCGGTGAGAAGACCTAAGCAGAGTGAAAAAACAGGGTTTATGGAAAGTTTTGCTGATTGGGTCATTGCGAAACGAACGCCTGTATTATTAGTTTCGACCTTAGTTATTGTTGGGTTAACGGCATTTGTTCCGCTAAATAAAGCCAATGATATCGCGGTTGAATATTTTGACGAACGCGTCAAATTTAGACAAGCCTCTGATTTTATGGACGAAAACTTAATGGGCGTTTCAACCATTGATTTTGCGATTGATGCTGGAGAATCCAATGGCGTTAATAAGCCTGAGTTTATAAAAGTCGTTTCAGATTTTACAGATTGGTTACGTGGACAAGAGGTTGTTGACCATGTTTATTCTTTATCTGATACGTTTAAACGCTTAAATAAAAACTTACACGGTGACGATGATACCTATTATCGAATTCCGGCTGATCATGAGCTAGCCGCGCAATATTTATTGATGTATGAAATGTCTTTACCTTATGGTTTAGACTTAAACAATCAGCTCAATATTGATAAATCCGCTATTCGTATTACCGTGACTATGGATAACATCGGCTCAAAAGAAGTGATCGCGATGGAAGATGCCGTCAACGTTTGGTTTGCCAATAACGCGCCGCAATATAGCGTTACGGCTGCCAGTCCAACGTTAATGTTTGGTCATATTGGTGAGCGCAACATGAGTAGTATGCTAATTGGTACGAGCATTGCGATGGTGTTGATTTCTGTCTTATTGATTATTGCATTACGTTCATGGAAATTAGGCATTATTAGTATATTACCTAATATGATCCCAGCGGGTATGGGGTTTGGGTTTTGGGCGCTGTACTCAAGTAATATTAACTTAGGTCTGTCTGTTGTGACAAGTATGAGTTTAGGGATTGTGGTTGATGATACCGTGCACTTTTTAGCTAAATATAAGCGCGCTCGTATGGCGGGTAAAAATGCTGAAGATGCAGTGCGTTATGCGTTTGCAAGTGTAGGTAGAGCGCTTTGGATCACAACTTTAGTTTTAGTTAGTGGCTTTATGGTGTTAGCACAATCCGCTTTTGCCTTAAACGGTAATATGGGGTTGTTAACGGCGGTTATTATTCTACTGGCGCTTGCTGTTGATTTCTTATTTTTACCTGCATTTCTCATTTTAACTGATAAAAAAGAATACGTTACAGAAGGAAAAACAAATGACTCAGTCACTAAAGAACAACTTGCTTAAAACCATTGTTTTAGGCTCATTAATTGCCACTGTTCCATTAACGGCTCTTGCGCAAACCGCGCAAGAAAAAGGGCTCGCCATTGCCAAAGAGCGTAAATTGCGTGATACGGGTTGGGGCAGTAGCGAGCAAAATATGCTGATGATTTTACGCAATGCACAAGGCGAAGAAAGCGAACGCGAAATGCGCAGTAAAAATTTAGAAGTGAGCAATGATGGTGATAAAGGTTTAACGGTTTTTGATAAGCCTTTTGATGTTAAAGGGACTGCATTTTTATCGTTTTCACATATTAATAAGCCTGATGATCAATGGCTTTATTTACCTGCACTTAAAAGGGTAAAACGTATTGCTTCAAGAAATAAATCAGGGCCTTTTATGGGGAGTGAATTTGCTTATGAAGATTTAAGTTCATTCGAAATAGCTAAATATACATTTACGCATTTAAGAGATGAGGCTTGCCCTGAGCAGCCTGATTTACAATGTTTTGTTCTTGAGTCGATACCAACAGATAAATATTCTGGTTACACCAAACAAATAGCCTGGATTGATCAATCTGACTACCGCGTACAAAAAGTGGATTACTTCGATCGTAAAAAGTCATTGTTAAAAACGCTTATTTCAAGTGATTTTAAGTTATACAAAAAGAAGTATTGGCGACCTTTAACGATGACGGTAACAAATCATCAAACAGGAAAAAGTACGGTTTTAAAAACATCTGAGATTAAATTTGATGTTGGTTTAACTGACAAAGATTTTAATAAAAATACGCTAAAACGTATTCGCTAAATGTTTAGTGACTTCTTAATAAACACAGTCGATAGAAAGAGTCATATTTGATAATGAAAAAAATAATTTTGAGGGCTTTATTCCCTTTTATTGCCGGCACATCAGTGGCTAATGCGGATGAAATGACAGGTAATATTGGGGTTGAAGGGCGCTATTTTTTACAAGATAGCCAATTCAACCAACAGCTTGATCAGCAGTTTACGGTACATGCCGAAACTGAATTCTATTTTGCAATTGGTGAACAAGGCAATAGCTTAACGATCACGCCTTATTTAAGAGTCGATAATCAAGATGCCGCTCGTAATCAATTTGATTTACGGGAGTTTCTATTTTTATATATTGCGGATGAATGGGAAGTTAAAGCGGGTTTAGGCAAAGTGTTTTGGGGAGTAACAGAAACGACCCATTTGGTCGATATTGTTAATCAAACTGACAATCTGGCGTCATTTGACGGTGAAGAAAAGCTAGGTCAACCCATGGTGCATTTCAGTACGGTTCGAGACTGGGGGATTGTTGATGCGTTGATTTTACCCGGATTTAGAGAGCGGCGTTTTAGTGGCGAAGCGGGTCGAATACGATCAGGTCTTCCTACTTTAGCATCGGCAGCCTATGAATCGGCAGATAAAAAAGATCATGTCGATTTTGCTTTTCGCTGGTCTAATACGTTAGGTGATTGGGATCTAGGTTTAACCGCGTTTAACGGTACGGCACGTGAAGCTGAATTTATTCCGGTGGTTAAATCACCAGATGACATCCGCTTACAACCTTTTTACGGTCAAATAACCCAATTTGGTTTAGATGCTCAATATATATATGATTCTTGGTTATTTAAGCTTGAAGCTATATCACGATCGAGTAAAACCATGCAAGATACACAGGCCGTGGTGGGGGGCTTTGAATACTCGCAAGTGGGCTTACTAGACAGTGCTATCGATTTAGGTTGGGTGGTTGAATATGCATACGATCATCGTGATGCCGTATTTGCGGCTAGGCAAAATGATATTTCATTTGCGACACGCTGGGCGTTGAATGATGCAGAAAGTACTGAATTTTTAGTCGGTTTTAGCCAAGATTTGGATTATTCAAACAGTCGTAGTGCTTTTGTTGAGGGATCAACACGTTTAGGTGACCGGATGACACTAACCATCGATGCTTGGTTTTTTACCGCTAACGATCCTGCAGAGCTAAGCTATAACATACGCCAAGATGATTTTATTCAGGTGGATGTGAGTTATTTCTTCTAAGTAAACATTTGATTAAATAAACACCGAAGCTAATTGTTTAGCTTCGGTTTTTTTCTGCTGTTACTCTTTCATTTATACTTGTATCCCCGAATGTGCGAGTAGGGCATCAACTTTGGGTTCTCTGCCTCTAAAGGCTTTAAACAACGTCATTGGTTCTTTTGACCCCCCCATTTCAAGAATGTTTTCTAAAAATGCTTTCCCAGTTTCTGGATTAAAAATCCCATCTTCTTCAAACTTAGAAAACGCATCCGCCGATAAGACTTCAGCCCATTTATAACTGTAATAACCTGCCGCGTATCCACCTGCGAATATATGGGTGAATGAATGTTGAAAGCGATTAAAGGCTGGCGGTGTCATAACGGCTGTTTGACTTCTAACATCATTGATTGTGTCTTGCACAAATGATTTATTTGCTTCTGCTGTATACTCGTGATGAATTCTAAAGTCGAATAATGAAAATTCAATCTGTCTTGCCATCATCATCGCTGATTGAAAGTTTTTAGCAGCGAGCATTTTATCCAGTAAGCTTTTTGGTAGCGATTCACCGGTTTCATAGTGACCTGAAATATCGGCCAATGCGCCTTCTTGCCAGCACCAGTTCTCTAAAAATTGACTGGGTAATTCAACTGCATCCCAAGCGACACCGCTAATGCCTGATACTGCCGATACATCAATTTTTGTTAACATGTGGTGTATGCCATGCCCAAATTCATGAAACAAGGTAACCACTTCATTATGAGTAAATAGCGCCGGTTTATCTCCGATTGGTTTGTTAAAGTTGCAAGTTAAAAATGCGATAGGGTGCTGCAAACTATTATCTATTGTTAAACGACGGCTAACACAATCTGCCATCCAAGCACCACCCCGTTTGTTCTCACGGGCGTATAAATCTAGATAAAATCGACCTCGATGCTGGCCTTGGCTATCGGTTATTTCAAAAAAGCGCACAGAAGGGTGCCAGGTATCAAATGATGAAATTTCTTTTACGTTTAAACCAAATAATTTTTTAACGGTGATAAATAATCCACTAAGGACTTTGTCTTCAGGAAAATAAGGTTTTAATTCTTCATCTGAAATTGAATATTTTTCTTGTTTTAATTTTTCAGCATAATACGTGGTGTCCCAAGCTTCTAACTTATTAATGCCATGTTTTTCTTTGGCAAAACTAAGTAATTCACTAAATTCATTGTGCGCTTGGTTTTTTGATTTTTGCGCTAAATCGCTTAAAAAGGTTAATACTTGCTCTGGTGTTTCAGCCATTTTAGTGGCGATGGACTTTTCGGCTGAGTTATTAAAATCCAGCAAATTAGCAAGCTCGTGACGCAAGGCGAGTGTTTCATTTATTAAGTCGGTATTATCCCATTTTCCTGCGTTAGGCCCTTGATCTGAGGCTCTGGTGGCAAATGCAGTGTACATTTGTTGTCTCATCTCGCGATTATCGGCATACATCATAATCGGTAAATAACTTGGGAATTCAAGTGTGAACAACCAACCTTCAAGATCTTTACTTTCTGCTGCGGCTTTAGCCGCACTGATTGCACTTTCTGGCAATCCGGATAAGTCGTCTTGTTGATCAACTGTTAATGTCCAACCTTGTGTTGCATCGAGTACGTTGTTGCTAAATTTTGAGCTTAGTTCAGATAAACGTTTGCAAATATCGCCATAACGTTTTTGTTTTTCCTCATCGAGGCCGATACCAGAGAGTGTGAAGTCTCGTAAGGCATTATCAATAGATTTTTGCTGTGCGGTTGATAATTTGGGATATTCATCACTGTTGGCTAATGTTTGATAAGCTTTGTATAGAGGCTGATGTTGACCTACAAATGTACTATATTCAGAAAGCAATGGTAAGCAAGCTTCATAAGCTTGGCGTAACTCATCAGAGTTTAATACGGAGTGCAATTGAGATATAGGTGACCAGACACGATTTAGTTTGTCTTCTGCTTCATCTATAGTTAAAACTAAATTTTTCCAATTAATATCTTGTGAAAGCGCAGTGTCGATTGCTTGTCGGCATTCATTTAAACAATGTTCAACGGCCGGTTGTATATCTTTTGGATCTATTTGTGAAAAAGGAGGGAGTTCAAATTCTGCTAGTAATGGATTATTCATGAGCACCTGATTATTATTTTTGATAGCTAACTTCACTATAAGATGGTGATGTTATTGAGTTTTTACAAGGTTTTAGACGGGATCTCAGATTATAAAAGTATAAAACTTCGTTATATCAGCTTATAGAATTGATATTTAGTGGAATAAATAACTAAAATTAAATTGAATTTAGTATATATTTCATAGAGTTAAATTGATTTAACGTAAAATGTTATAAATAACCTTGATAAACACAGGTATTTTCTGGAAAATCGTTATTGTTAGATTACATTGTTGTTTAGACAGATAGTGGGGACTATGGAACAGTTTATAAAGGAATTAACCTCGTTAATTGAACAACACGTTGATGAAGCAAACAAACTGTTCACAGCTTGTACCTCAGCGGTTGTTGATGAATTCGACTTAATAAAACGTGCAGAGTTAATTGATCATTTAGAACAAGCAACGAATGCAACGCCTGCGTTAGGGCATTTAAGCAATGCATTGCTCGATCAATTAGAACAATATGAATACACAACATTGCCAGCTGAATCTCGGTTGGTATTACATTATTTAATGAAAGCAAATAAAGTTAAACAAAAAGATTTAGCTGATATTGCGACACAAAGTATTATTTCTGAAATTTTAAATGGTAAACGTCGTATGACGGTTAAACAAATTAAAGGTTTCTCGCAATACTTTAGTGTGCCTGTCACGGTTTTTATGAACGATTAGGTTCGTTTATAAAAGCCTTAAATTCAGAACAGCCCATCTAATAACTTTCTTACTGCTAAACTTAAATAAAAACAAGCTTGGATTTATTTAATGTTTCAATTCCAAAACTTACTCGATGAGTATTTTAATCAAAATAACGACTCGGCACGACAAGTGATCGATGACAAAATATGGCAAAGTTTTGAGCAAACTGGAGCTATTATGATTATGGATATGTCGGGCTTCTCGCTGGTCACACA
The DNA here is from genome assembly GCF_003286125.1 of Algibacillus agarilyticus. GTDB lineage: Bacteria > Pseudomonadota > Gammaproteobacteria > Enterobacterales > Alteromonadaceae > Algibacillus > Algibacillus agarilyticus. The sequence continues at coordinate 36,580 of NZ_QMED01000002.1, read as the reverse complement.
ACGATATGGAATTGTTTATTATCTTTCAATGATCCAGCGCATGCGTACAATTTGTCAGCCTATCGTTGAGGCTAATGACGGTGAGTTGATAAAATTTGTCGCCGATAATGTATTTGCCCGTTTTAAGCAAGCTCAAGATGCGATCAACGCTGCGCTCGCTATAAATTTAGCGCTTGATGATATAAACAAAAAAACGCCTAAAATGTGGGATATACAAGTCTCAACAGGGATTGATTACGGTCGTTATTTATATACGGATGATAAAGATGTGTTTGGCGACAGTGTTAATTGTGCCAGCAAATTAGGTGAGGATATCGCCGCCAGTGGTGAAATACTTGTTACTGAAACGGCAATGGCGCAATTGCCTACAAATCACGGAATCAAAGCAGAATTACTCCACTTTAAAATATCAGGCATTGCTTTAAATGCTTATAAGGTCAATTACAACGCGTTGTGATGACGTGACATTATTTTAAATAAAACATTCTAATCATTTTACGCGAGCGTTGAAAGCAGGTAAACCCGCTGCCTTGTCGTGATTAGAATGTTATTTTAGTTATTATTTAGCATTTGTATTGTTCGTACTTCCTTTTCCATTCGACTGATAAAAGTCACTATCTTTAAATTCATTGCCTTTAACTTGAATGATTAAGTGATGACTTTCACCATTAATAAATACACGATTAAATAGCTCGATTAAAGCGGTTTTATCAATTTTGGCAAGCGCGGCTAACTGTGTTTGATAGCTGTCAAATGCGACTTTGTGGTGAAACCAGTCATTTTCAAATTTTGATGCTTCAGCAAGTAAATTATTAGGGCGCTCATTCGCATTGGCTATCATGGCACTGGTAATTTGTTGAATAACATTATCAGGTGTAGACGCTAATTCTTGGGCAAAAAATGGCAAAAATTCATCAAACGCTCGTTTGATATTAGGTAAGCTGGTGTTGCCACTCTGCACTAATAAATTAATAGCAGGATAACCGTGTAATTTAGTCGGATGGCTATAAACGGCATAACCCATTTGTTGTTTGGTTCTTAATTCTGAATACAAACTTTGACTTAATAATTGGTTTAATACGTAAAGCTGCATTTCGCTGATAAGCGATTTTTCTTTTAAAACATAGCCATTAATAATGCCTACATCTGCGGCTTTTATCTCTGTCTTTATATTGAGTGTGTCATGATGGTTAAATTGAAATGCACTCTTGAATTGCCATTTTTCAGTTAGCGAACTTGTACCTAATTCTGTTCTAAGTGTGTCTATCACGTTGCTAATGTTTTTAGGTTGGTAATGCCCAAATGCAAACGCATAAATATAATTATGCTTAAGCATTTTTTGATGTAAGGTTTTAACATCGTCTAATTTTATGTCGGCTAGCGCCGCTAAGCGTTGCTCATTGCTCCAAAGTAATGGAGGCATTTTTATCGCGGTATAGAGCTCGTCATATAATAATTGTTCTGGTGTACTTTTATCATAACTTTCTAATGAGTCGACATACGCTTTTATTTCAATCGCAATATCATCAGCGGTGATCTCTAAATTAATATACCGCTGGATTAAGTCTTTAGCATAGCTAGCATGATATTGGGTTTCATTAACAAAGGTTAATTCTGTCATGCCAAATGCGTTAGAGCTATCATAAAGTTCAACTTGATATTGTTCGGCCGAACGGCTTCTTAATGCTGCATTCTTTCGGCTATATATATTGTTAATTAAATGCGACATCACAAAATGCTTCACGTTTTTTAAGCTGTCTGGTGTTTGTATTTGTATGCGCAAAATGCCCGATGTATCGGTAAAGTGTTGGCTATTCATTAACCAAGCTTCAGTACTTGCTTGTGTTTCTAATTTTATGGGGTGGTTAATGTTTTCTTGTATCGCTACATTTTCAGCTACAACGGCACTATATTCTGTTGGTGGTAACTGCATCGTAAATGATGTTGATTGCCATGCGTTGTAATCAGCTGCTGTAAAAGGGGTTTGATTGTATAAGCCATCGGCATATTGAATCGGTTTATCGGCTTTGCTATCCGGTGTTAAATGCCAAACCCGCATGTTTTGTGGTGTTATCGCCGATAAAATTTGTTCTATTTCTTTTGGTGCAAAATTTAATGCAACTTGACTCTGAGTTAATACATGTTTAGCTGGGTATGTTTGCATGGCGATTGCCATATGATAAACCAAATCGAAAATGGCGGGGGGAGCCGATTGACGCCAACTTTTGTGTATTGTTTTTTTCATTTGCTTGTAATAAGCCGTTTGAATGCCTTGCTGCTTGATTAAGGTCACATAATTAAAAACAGCGGCAATAATCGTATCTTTTTGTTCTGCTCCTTTTTCTGTTAATTCAATATCAAAATAAAACTCACCACTATTATCGTAACGGCTAGGATCAAGGTAGGTGCCCATGTTAACGATTAATCCCGCTGTTTTAAGTGTGTGTTTTAAGCTGTCTGGCTCTTCAGAGTTCAATAACCGATAAATATATAAATTTGATTTGTTTTGCCAGCGACTTGTGTTGTTAGCCATCGGGAATTGTAAACCTAACCGTTGACCTTTTATTTTTGTTTTAACGTGAATATGCTGAGTTAAGTCACTGGGTAAATAAAGTGTTGATTTAACGGTCGGCTTCTCAATCTGCTTGTTTTCTATCTGATTAAAGTATTTTTCTACCATGCTTTTTAATGTGGCAGTATCTTGCTTACTCGCGATCACGAGTTTCATTATATTGGCTGAATAATACTGTTGATGAAATGCTTGCATGGCATCTTGTAAAGTTTGTTCTTGTGTATCTTGGAGTGTCGCTAAATTGCCGCCACCAAATTTGTGATTAGGATGTTGTGGGTTTGTTGTTAAGGCATTCACTCGACTTATTGAAAAACTGTCGTTTTCTTTCATTCTGCGCCACTCTTCATTTATCGCTGTTCTTTCTTTGTCGCTATCAGTTGGATCTAAAAGAGGTGACGCTATGGCAGAGCTGAACATATCTAAGGCGAGTTCAAATTTATTTTCGGTTATTGAAAACAAATACTGAGTTTGGTTATTCAACGTGTAAGCATTGGTATAGCCATTATTTTCAGCCATTAATTGTTGAAAACCATTTGTTTGTGGATACTTCTTAGAGCTAGACCACACCATATGCTCTAAGTAATGTGCTAAGCCTGGCAGTGTTTCTGGATCTTGGTAATAACCTGCTCCCACCGTTAACGTTGCCACTGAATCAGAAACGTTGGGGTCAGATATCACAATGACTTCGAGGCCATTTGCTAAATTGAATGTATCGTAATCTCGATAATCGGAAGGGCTTTTATCGACCGCCCCCGGAATAAACAATGCATATTTAAATGTATTGTAATTCGGCGTTGTGGTTTTACATGAAATAATAAATACGCTAATTAACGCGAAACTAAAGAACTTTGCGGCCCATCGCTGATTTTTTAATGCAAACATAAAGTTGTGATTATTCCCTTAAGTGTAATGAGTTCAACTCGCATTCTAATAAGCTTATTACATATTGCAATTAATGAGTCATTTATTTAGTAGAAGTTAGGCAATTGTTTTGTCGGGGAAACTGAGGTGAGGTGGTACTCGTTTTAAAATGAGTCCCTTTATACCCAAGTGACTTCAAGATGCAGGATTCAGTGGGAATTTAAATTGATTTAGGCACAGCAAACAGGTGCAAGTTTAGCGGGTTAAATTAAGCCTGTTTAACACAGCATAAATCAATTTAAAACCCACCGGAACGGAGCCCCTGAGCGATGTTACTTCGGTGTTGTATTAACTTGAAAGGAGACTACACTCCTGCATTAATACGCCTAGAATTAAAATCGCTCAAGGGCTCTGAACGAGCATATTGAAGTGACTTGGGCGTGTTTATCTTTGTCGTATCGATTTTGTTCAATTCCAACGCGTTTTGATCGCGGCATTGGCTTGATGGCATAGTGGTTCTACGTCAAAAGCCAACAACAAAGAGCAAAACGTTTTGGATTGAACCCAAAGGGCAGCGCATTTGCCCTATTTCTACTATGTTGCCCCACATGGATGTGGGGTAAGGTGACTTTGCAGGAGCATAAAGTCTTTATCGCTCTTTTATGTAGAATTACGACACCGCAATCGCTCTGCCTTGTATAAACCGTGCAAATACGGCTGCAAAAGCATACACAAAAGATAAACACGCCCTAGGGGATAACTCAAGGTATCGCTTAATATTAAGAGTTTTCAGTTGGCGTGTGAGCTATATCACTGTCGACGGTTAAATCAGATGCTTCTTCTGGATCGAGTGTTGCGTACCATTCATTAAGTTTTCTTTCTAATTCAGGTAAACCTGTGCCCTTTAATGAAGAGAAAGCATGAATTTCAATGTTGCCCCCAAAGCCTTTACTGGCTTCTCGTACTTGCATTAGCGCTTGTTTACGCTGGCCTTGTTTTAATTTATCCGCTTTAGTTAATAAAACTAAAATAGGTAAATTAGAGTCTAGCGCCCAAAAAATTAAATCTTGGTCAAGCTCTTTTAACGGATGACGAATATCCATTAAGACAACTAAACCTTTTAAGCAAGTGCGTTCTTGTAAATACTCAGCTAATGCGTGTTGCCATTTACGTTTCATTGCTTCAGGTACTTTTGCGTAACCGTAGCCGGGTAAATCAATTAATCTGCGGTGTTCATCTAAATCGAAAACATTAATTAACTGAGTTCGGCCCGGTGTTTTACTGGTTCTTGCTAACCCTTTTTGTCGGGTTAATGTGTTTAATGCGCTTGATTTTCCCGCATTTGAACGACCCGCAAAAGCCACTTCTATTCCCACATCAGGTGGTAGTTTTGTTATATCGGGTGCGCTCGTGGTGAAATGAGCTTTATTAAAAGCAATCATAGTCTTTTTCCAAAATGAATCATGTGCATAGTCTAACCATTTTTACATTAATAACCAGAATTAAGCGTTTAATGAAGGGTGGATTATAAAAATGCGTCAACCAAGATGAAAAAATAACATAAATCTGCACTTTGATGCACATAATCATGCGATTCGGAGTTTTGTCTTGTGCTGTTTTGTGTAAAAATAGCCACCAAAATGTGACGGAGCATTTGGCAAGCGGAGAATACCTGCTACAACTTATTAAGGTCGTTAAACAAGGTGGATATATTCAGTCGCCTTATTTAGTGTTATCAATTCAAACCTTTATTAATTGATGCTATCGCCAGTAAGTTAGGTTTTTCAATTTGTTGAATTGAACATCTAAATAAAAATTTGAAAATTAAATTGAGATTTGAGCCATGAAAAAAATCATTATTGCTTTATCTTTGTTAGTAGGGTTAACAACTCATGTTAATGCTGCAACAGGAAATGCCGAGGCAGGAAAACAAAAATCAGTAACATGCGGAGCTTGTCACGGAGCTGATGGAAACAGCATGATACCAGCCAACCCTAAATTAGCGGGCCAAAGCGAAGCTTATTTAGTTAAGCAGCTTACCGAATTTAAATCGGCTGCAATGGGTGGCGAAGGTCGTAAAAGTGCGATGATGGGTGCGATGTCTATGTCGTTAAGTGAGCAAGATATTCTTGATTTAGCAGCATATTTTTCGAGTCAAGAGACTAAACCAGGCGCAACACCAGAAAATGTGATTGCCAAAGGTAAAAAGTTATACACAGGTGGTGATGCTGAGCGTGGCGTTACGGCTTGTACAGCGTGTCATGGCCCTCGTGGTGATGGTATGAGTTTGGCGGGCTTTCCTAAAATATCGTTTCAGCATGCTGATTATTTAGCGGCACAATTAAAAGCGTTTCGTGATGGTTCTCGCGATAATGATTTAAACGGCATGATGCGTGATATTGCTAAAAAATTATCTGATGATGACATCGATACCTTGTCTCAATATTTAGGTGGTTTACACTAAACTGTATATACCTAGGTGACTTAGGTATATGACTTAAATATAAATAACAAAGGTTATGCATAACATAGCCTTTGTTCGTTTTTTGGTTAATTACGCTTAGCCTGTTTTGATTTATTAATTTTATTACGTCATACCTTCCTCGGTGTATTATTATCCTCTTTTTGTTTATTAAACTACCCATGTTAAATTAAGTTACGTGCTGAACTATACTTGTGTGAGATATATCTCACATTATTGTGCGATATTAACTTGGTTGCTTTGTGAGTTAAATCGTATATTAAATTTACTTAACTTTAAAAAAACCTTATAAAACAGTCTATTGCTTTTGTTGCAATAAAAACGTATTCCTTAATATGCATTTCATCGCTTGTGGTTGTTAGCTCAGTCTATTAAAGTTTATCTCGTTGCTTGGATGCAGCGAGATTTAAAATTGAATATGGGATGTACAGGTTAAGGAAGCCGATTACAGGATGTACTTGTTCTGCAAGGTGTGCAGTTTAACTAACATGGATGGTTTATTTAACGCCAAGGGTGGTGTGTTAGTACCAATACAGGGATGATCAACAAAGCGTCATGATGACCGAAAATGTATAAAATCGTAAGGAAGCATAAATAACATAGGGGAATATTGACTGGGATAGTCACGCTAACCAAAGGATATTTGGAATAGATATTTCACTGTCGAGAGACAGAAAATTAAATTTTAGGCGACTTTTAGTCGCCTTTTTTGTGCCCGCCATTAAATAATCTAATGAAAACTTCAGATTAGTACCGCCTCTTCTTCAAAACTAAGTTAAAATAGCATCAAATTTAAAGAGTGGTTATTATTATGAGCCGAGTAAAAAAGTCGCGTAAAAGTGGGCAATTAGCTGTACGTAAAACAGATGCCCCAAGACCTGAAAAAGCCAAACGCTTGTTTGAGAAAAAACGTAAAGGTTTACAAGCCGGTGCGCGTTATATTGACGATAATGCGAATGCCTTCAACGAAAGCTTATCTAGTGAGGAACAGAAAGATCCTCGTATTGGTAGCAAAAAACCAATTGACCTGCATGCTAAGGTTCAAGCTGAACCCGCCGTGACCGAACGAAAAGCAGCGCCTAATGCTAAACCAAAAGCCAAGCTTATTAATATTATCAATGATGATGAAATACGCGCTAAATGGCAAACAGAGCTAGATAAGATTGAAGCGGATCAAGAGTTACAAGATTTACTTGATCGATATGACGATGATGAAACTTTAACGCCTCAAGAGTTAGCAAAAGTTAATAAGATGACCGCACGATACACTGATTTAATGGATAAGCTTGGTATTGCTGAAACTGATGATTTAGATGAAGATGAAGCATTGCTGAATGAATGGAACAATACCGAGGGTAAAGGTGATTGGTAGTGAGTGATTTGCAAATGATTCTTTTACTTATACTGGGTAGCTTAATCATTGCTGGATTAGCTTTTTATGCAGGGCGACTTTTATATTTATTAAAGCGCCAGAAGCAAAAAGAGCAGGCCTTTATGATTGAGTTAGAGCGCAAACAAAAAGCTAAAAATGCACATTTGATAATGAGTGTGCAAACGATTGCCAAAGCAATTAAAGAAGAGCAATGTGAGTTATCAGAAGGTGCTATCCGTATTTGTACGATGCTAAATAATTTTGCCGGGCAAGATGATGCGTACGCAATTGATTATCCTGCTTTTTATCAGCTCTTTAATGGCATTAAAGACTTTCCCACACATCAAGCTTATCTTGACTTAACGAGCAAAGAACGTGGCAAGCAAGATATGAAGCGTTGGAATTTAGAAGCTGACGTAAAAGATAAAATGCTGGTAGAGGCTGCAACGTTAGCTTCTTTTCAATCTAACCTGCATTAGTCTTTATACCTAAGTCACTTTAAGGTGCAGGATTCAGTGGGAATTTAAATAGATCTTGTACTAATAACAAACAATTATTCTGTTAATTGTTATTGATACTTAATAAACCCTAACCATGTTAACTTAATGTTAATTTAGTGCTAGGGTTTTTTAGTTTACAGCGGTAAACTAAATCGATATTAATAAAAATAATAGAGTTATGTCTGATTTAAATTCTAAAGTAATTGATGCTGGCTGGGCGCTAAGACAGAAAGGTTTAATTGTTGATCGCCAAGCGTTAATGAGCGCAACGGGCAATGATGATGGCACTGCACTCATGCATATTTGGCAGCAACATATACAATCCTCTACAGCGCAGTTAACACAGTCCAGTTTACTCAAAACAGAAATTGATGCCTTCGTGAATACGTTAAGTGAATCAATTGCGCATGAAAGACATCAATTGCACTGTGAAGCTGAGAGCTTACTTGAGCAAGCCAATCTTTCGTTTGCTCACCAATTGCAAGCAGAGCAAGATAAAACCCTCTTGTTAATGGATGAGGCGACAGGCTTACAAGCGCAAATAGCCGAACTTCAGCAAAAAGACCAAGAAGAAAAAAAGTGCATTGATGAATTAAATGATCGTATTAGTCAATTGCAACATGAGTTGGTCGGGCAGCAAGAAGAAGCGCGCAGCTCACTAGAGCTAAATACCACATTAACCAACCAGTTAGATGACTTAAAACAAGCTCAATATACGACTGAACAAGCGCAAGCTGAACAGTTGAGTGCTTTAAAGCATAAACATGACGCTGAATTAAATGAATATCGTGCTAGTCAACAGAAAAGTGATGAGTACATATCTGAATATAAACGACATGAAGATGAGCTCAATAAACAAGTTGCACACTTAAATATTGAACTTGAGCAGTTAACCGAACAAAATAAAGCATTAACTGAGCAACAAGCACAGCAACTTAAATATTCGCAAGATGAAGCTAAGCAACGAATCGCACAGTTGCTTGAAGAGCTAAGCGAAAGTAATAAATTGGTTATTGATTTACAGGCTAATATTCAAATAGCGGAGCAATCTGAGCACCACTTAGCTAATCGAGTATTAGAACTAGAGCACACCATTGAAGAGCAAGCTGCAGCGAATGAGCAACTCACTCATTCACAACAACAATATCAAGCCGAGTTAAAAGACAATCGCGCCGAATATTTAGCCTTTCAGCAAGAAGTGTCTCAATTTAAGCAATCAGCACACCTTGAAACGTCAGAGTTGAAGGAACAAATTCAAGCGATTAATACGTTAAATAATCAGCTATCAGTGCAATTACAACATGCACAAGAGCAACACTCGCAACTAGAAGTTCAATTACAAGCTGAAGTTAAAGCCGCACAACACGTTTACGATCAAGAATGTCAAAGCTTACAAACAGAGCTCAGTCATTGTCGTGAACAGATTAACGAATTAAATGAACAGATTCAGCTAACGGTTAAACAAGAAAAAGAAAGTGGTATTCAGCTAACTCAATTGCAGCAAGAACATCAAACGTTAACGCGTATTCAAGCGACTAAAGATGATGAAATTAATCAATTAAACCAAAGTATCACGGCGTTAAAACGTGAATCACAAACCGCATTAACTGACGTGCAGCAGAAAAATACTTTGCTTAGCGATACCTTAGCAGAATTAGAATCACAGCAATCAACAAGCCATAGTCAGTATCGCAATAAAATTGATGCATTAGAGCAAGAAATTCATAGACTGACTCTAAATCATGAACATGAAGTTAAAGCATTAAATACGCAAATTACACAAGCTGAGCGCCATTTTGGTGAAGAGAAAGAGGCTCATGTGAGTGAAGAGGCCAAAGTCGCTGATCTCAATCATCAATTAAAAGAACAAGAATCAGAACATAAAAAACAGCAAAAAGTATTTGACCGAGATATCGAAGAGCTGACTCAACAATTGCACAATGCAGAAGAAAAAATTCACCTTTTAGAAGATTCAAATCAACGATTAAGTAACAATGTGTCGAATAAATCGAAAAAGCAAGAAGAGGAAGAAGACCGAATTCGTGAAACTATTCGTGATTTACGTCATCATATTCATCAATTAGAGCAACAATACGTTGAACTAGAACATGATAGCCAACAGCAATTGACAGAATATAGATTGAAATTCGAATATGCCCAACGACAATTACAACAGCTCACCTCTTGAATGGGTCGAGGCTTATTTGGCTGAAAATACACTACAAGCACATTGCATCAAGGGATTATTAGCCACTCAAGGTATTGATGCTAAATTACACGGAGAAGCACTGATGGGGGCGGTAGGTGAAATTCCCATTGATGCTTGTTATATTAAGTTAATGGTTAAAGTTGAAGATAAAGAAGTGACTGAAACGGTACTTAAGCATTACGAACAGGCACTTAAGAACAACCCACTTGATTGGTTTTGCCACCAATGTGGCGAAAATAATGCAACTACATTTGACCTTTGCTGGCACTGCGGTCATGATCCCTTACACACTACTCTATAGAATTTTTTTATGTCTAAACCATCTACTTTTGCCCGCATCCGAGATTTAAATCGTCGCCAATTAACGGCCTTTAACGCTATGTTATTAGAGCGTATGTTACCTAATTATAATTTATATGCTGAACTCACCGAAGAAGGCGATGCCAGTATATTACGTAAAGCGTTGGATGTTATTTGGCAACAAGTCTACGACGCTAAAACCAAAATTAATTTAGAGTTGCGTCAAGAGAAAATTGAAGAGCAAATACCCGTTGCGAGTGAATCCGATAGCATCGGCCTTTATGCTGCTGTTGACGCCGGTATGGCGATTATTGCGACATTGGCGATTATGGATACTCCCGCTGACGAGGCGAACAAAGAAGTAACTTATCCTTCATTACTTTCGCAAGGAACGGTAGAACGTTTGTTAATTATGAATGGCGAAGTTGAACATAGTAAAGCCGCATTAGAGCACCCTCATATGCAGTGGGAAATTGAAACACAGAATGAATTTTTGGATGAAGTTGAAAAAATAACTAAATTTGATAGCAGTATATGTAGAACACTACAGACTTTTGCATTAGCTGAAGGGGTTTCAAATCTGGGTATTGAGATTGAATTATAAATTTTAATTTTATGTGCGCCCAAGCCATCTGGGGATAGTCAGCCTGTTTTATCGTGTTCAATCTATAGTCTTCTCGCTCAGGTTTTAGGGTTCATTGTCAGCGCTTACTCTCGACTTTGGCTCCTGCGTCGTTCTAACACCTAAATCCATTTAGGCGGCTCCAATCACATAGTAGAGTATATGCTCATGGGGTCTCGAAGCTTGCCTGCATGGATGCAGGTAAGGGGCGAGAGCAGGACGCGGTAGCTTTGACTGCTTTGCTGACATGGATGTAAGTACTTAGGTTTCGTCTGGAACGAGAAACCTGCCCATAAAACCCGATCGCTTTGACTATAAATAATGTAAATAGACCCTCTCTGCGTTTGTGCCTATTTTTTGTTTCTACTATTTATTTTATGCAAAATAGTCTAACGTTGAATAACGTTAAATTAGCTAGGTTCGATCGTGGTTGTTGGTTTAAGAAACGTTCTAATATTTTGCCTATTCAGTTCTTTTTATTTTTGTATTACAGCTGCACAAGCGAGTGCGGATAAAAATAAAAGCGCACGTCAACTCGATATACTCACAAAAAATTATTACCAAGCTAATTTACATTGGGAGCCCTTGGCTGCAACGAGCTCAGAAGTGAATCATTACAATGATAAATTTATTCCCCCGTTAACGGATACCAATATAGAAAAACGCCTCAACCAAGAAAAAACCTTTTTAGCATTAGCAGAGCAAATTACAGTCGAAGAATTGTCTCTAGAGGAATCGCTAACACTCGAGCATTTTATTTATCTACGAAAGCTGGCGATAGAACGCTCACAATTTCCTAATCATCACCTTGCGATTAATCAAATGTATGGCACGCATAATGATTTTTCTGCTTTAGGTTCTGGTGATGGCTCACAACCTTTTACAACCCATAAGGACTATCATCACTTTGTAACACGCAGTAAAGGTTATGTGCGTTACATGGATAGTGTGATAGAGCAGATGAGAAAAGGCATTAAGAACGGTATTACGCTCCCCCAAGTTTTGGTTGAAAAACTATTACCTCAATTTAAAACGCATATTGTCGAGAAAGTAGAAGATAGTTTATTTTGGCAACCCGTTAAAAATATACCGCCTGCTTTTACCTCTTTACAAAAAATAACCATTACTCAAGAGTATCGTCGCTTAATTCGAGATACGCTTGTGCCAAGCTTTCGGCGTTTTTACCAATTTCTACAAGTTGAATACTTACCTCATGCGCGTAAAACGATTGGGTATTCTGCATTACCTAATGGTCAGGCTTGGTATCAATTTAAAATAAAAGAAAATATCTCATTTAACAGTACACCGCATGAGTTACATGAATTTGGCAAACAAGAAGTGGCTAGAATTTTGTCTGAAATGAGAAAAGTTAAAAAATCGGTGGGTTTTTCAGGCGATCTAGCGCACTTTTTTCGATTTTTAAAACAAGATAAGCAATTTTATTTTAATAATGAACAAGAGGTTATTACGGCTTACAATAATATTAGGTATAAAATTAATCAGAAAATCCCTGAATTATTTGATCTATTTCCTACGGCTGAATACATTATCAAACCCGTGGAAGCTTTTCGGGCTCAGTCAGCTGCGGGCGCTAGCTATAATCCACCTTCGCTAGATGGCTCAAGACCCGGTATTTTTTACGTGAACACCTTCAATCTAAAAGCACAGCCTAAATATTTACTTGAAACATTAAGTTTGCATGAAGCAGCACCGGGTCATCATTTTCAGATATCAATTCAGCAAGAGTTGCAAAATGTCCCCAGCTTTAGACGTTTTTCGTATTCGACTGTTTTTGTAGAGGGTTGGGCCTTATATGCAGAAAGCTTGGGTCATGAATTGGGTTTATTTACGGATCCTTATATGTGGTATGGGCGTTTATCAGATGAGCAGCTGCGTGCGATGCGCTTAGTTGTCGATACTGGGATGCATGCATTTGGTTGGACTCGAAAACGAGCGATTAATTATATGAAGGCGAATTCATCGTTAGCCGAATCTGATATCATTGCTGAAGTTGAGCGTTATTTAGCGATACCGGGTCAAGCACTTGCTTATAAGGTGGGGGAACGTGTATTTAGGCAATTGAGGGCAGAAGCTAAAACTATACTTGGTGATCGCTTTAATTTAAAACGGTTTCATGCTCAAATATTATCGTCAGGTGCGTTACCTATGCCTATACTTAATAAAAAGATACGTAACTGGATCGCTCAGCAGCAAAAATTAACGACTTCTGGATCACTTAATCATTAAAGTTTAGGGAAATAATGTAATGACCACGCTTAGTCCAACCACCGATGTATTGCTTGCGTGTTATCAAACACATTGGCAAACATCATCAGATGCTTTAATTATTATTGAATTTGATAAGCAAAAAGGTTATTTACATTATGCTAATGGTATTTTTGCTAGCGAGTTACAATTTTCAACTCGAGATAATTTAGAGCACGTCTTACCGACTATTTTGGCCAATAAAATTAATGTGCTTGGTTTACAAGCGGTAAACAGTGGCAGTGAAGTGAGATATGTTGATGTGCAAGGTCACGAAATTGTTTTATTTCCTTTTGTATTAAAAGCGCAATCTTTTGCGCTTTGCCGCATCACTCATTTAGCTGCCATGTTAGCGCAATTAACAAAAGAACCTAACCTTTGCAATAATGCTTCTTTATTGCCTTCTGCGATTAAGAAACTTTCGGGCCAAGTTTTAGTGGCTGAAGATCATTTTGACAACCGACAATTAATTTCTCGTTTACTGCAAAAAATGGGGCTAAGTGTTGTGATCGCTAAAAATGGTGAAGAAGCGGTTGAATTAGCGATTTCTAAAGATTTTGAATTGATTTTAATGGACATACAAATGCCGGTTTTTAGTGGCATTAAGGCATTGGAGTTATTACAGCAAACGGGCTTATCTTGTCCGGTGATTGCATTGAGTTCAAATGCCAGCAACCGAGATATTCAACATTACTTGTCACTTGGTTTTAATGCTCATGTTGCCAAACCCATTAATGTTCAAGCGTTAGTTGATGTCGTTAATCAACATGTGAATAATGATTCGGCAGAAGCGGTTGGACAAGTTAATTTATCGAGTGAAGAGTATTTATCGCTCAAACGCCAATATATCAGCCACTTACCTGCCGATATTGATCGCTTACAAAAAGCGTATCAAATGAAAGATTTTCGTCTCATTGGTAAGGTTGCACATGCGATTAAAGGGTCAAGTGGTAATTTTGGTTTTGATAAGCTGAGTGAATTAGCTGGAGCGATTGAGCAAGCTGCTGATGATGTTAATCAAACTGATATTGATACCGCGATGTTGGCTTTTGAATCTGAATACAGGCGCTACGGCTTATTCTAAAGAGAATAGCAGGTTATGTATAGTCTTCTCGCTCAGGTTTTATGATTCATTGTCAGCGCTTACTCGCCCCAATCACATAGTAGAGCATATGCTCATGGCGTCTCGAAGCTTGACGGCTTCCCCTAAAACCCGATCGCTTTGACTATATTTGTCCTGCTATTCTGCCGTTATTAACATGAATAGAACTTTGTAATGCGGCTTATCTAACCACCTAACATCGCTAAATGTTTAGTTGCTCCCGTATTTAAGTTATGTAAGTCATGTGTAGCGGCTTTTGTATTTAATAAACGGTGTAGTTGAGTCACTAAATCAGGTAGCTGTTGATCTGTTTGCAACCATTCTCGAATACTGTAGCCTTGCTCGGCAAACAAACATAAATGTAAATTACCTAAAGCGCTAATGCGTAATCGGTTGCAGGTGTGGCAAAAATCGGGGCTATATGGCATTATTAAACCTATATTACCTTGATAATCTGAGTGACTAAACTCTTGAGCTGGCCCTGCATTTTTATGCTTGATTTTTTCTACCCAACCGTCATCAATAAGTGTTTTTTTTATGTCAGCTCCGCTTATATGGTGTTTATTGAAGTAGTCTAAGTTATCACCCGTTTGCATCAGCTCGATAAAGCGCAAGGTCATTTCTTTATCTTTTATCCAATGCTTAAATTCATCTAACTGTCTATGGTTAAAGCCATTGAGCAATACGGCATTCACTTTCACCGCATTAAAATTTAAAGATTGTGCTATTTCTAAGCCCGCTAAAATTTCATTTAATTTATCAAAGCCGGTAATTTGTTTAAATACATCAGGCCGTAAACTATCAATTGAAACATTTAATGCATCTAAGCCTGCATTTTTCCATTCTGTTATTTTTTTGCTTAAGTTAAAACCATTGGTTGTTAAGGCTACCGTATCAATGCCTTTGACATTTTTACAAATTTCAATGATCTCCGTTAAGTCTTTACGCAGGGCGGGCTCGCCACCGGTAAGGCGTATTTTACTGATGCCTGTTTGGGCAAACCCTGTGACTAAGCGGCGTATTTCGTCAGGGGATAAAAATTTTCTTTCGGTATCGCATTCATATCCATCAGGTAAACAATAATCACATCGAAAATTGCAAACATCAGTGATGGATAATCTTAGATAACGAAATTCTCGTTTAAAATTATCTATGAGCATGTAGTAACACCTTTCCAAATTCGGGAGGCTCAAACATTTCTATTTAAACCTTGGAGAGCTTGTTTGCTCTCGGCTAAGTAACCTTAGTTAAACACCTTAGGTTAAGAAGCTCGGAGTTATGAGGATCAAGCTTTATACCTTACCTGGCACAAGCTTAATCAGATTGTGTATTTTAAGCATTTTAATCACTAAATACTATCGTAACGTTAATTTGAGGATGGTTATCTTGTTATTTCTGCTTTTGCTCTTATAGGGGCTATCACTTGCAGTCATCCGAGCATAAGTATAATCTGTCTTGATAATCGAAACCTTGATCTACCTTAAGTGAGAATAACTATGCAACAAAATGATCAAATTGAAGCCGCTGTATTTCGTCGTTTACTTAAACATTTAGACAGCCGAAAAGATGTGCAAAATATCGAACTCATGAATTTAGCGGGTTTTTGCCGTAATTGTTTATCTAAATGGTATGTCGCAGAAGCTGAAAAATTAAATCTTGAAGCCGATTCAGATTCGGCAAGAGAGCTTGTTTATGGAATGCCTTACGCTGAATGGAAAGAAAAACACCAATTACCTGCTACACCAGAGCAATTAGCTCAGTTTGAAGCTATTCAGGCTGCTAAGAAAAAATAACAAAACCAAGAAACAAAAAACGCGACTTTAAGTCGCGTTTATAAGCGTTAGTGCGAAGCGAATCTTACTCGTCTAAAAAGCTTTTAAGCTGTTCAGAGCGAGAAGGGTGTCTTAACTTACGTAATGCTTTCGCTTCAATTTGACGAATACGTTCGCGTGTTACATCAAATTGCTTACCCACTTCTTCTAACGTGTGATCGGTATTCATATCAATACCAAATCGCATACGTAGCACTTTCGATTCTCTCGCGGTTAAACCCGATAAAACATCGCGTGTTGCATTTTGTAAGCTTTCAGACGTTGCAGAGTCAACAGGTGAATCAATGGTTGAATCTTCAATAAAATCACCAAGATGTGAATCTTCATCATCGCCTATCGGTGTTTCCATCGAAATAGGTTCTTTGGCAATCTTTAATACTTTACGTATTTTGTCTTCTGGCATTAGCATTTGCTCTGCTAATTCTTCAGGCGTTGGCTCGCGACCCATTTCTTGCAACATTTGACGTGAAATACGATTAAGTTTATTAATCGTTTCAATCATATGTACCGGAATACGTATCGTTCTTGCTTGGTCAGCAATTGAACGCGTAATTGCTTGACGGATCCACCAAGTCGCATAAGTTGAGAATTTGTAACCACGACGGTATTCAAATTTATCAACTGCTTTCATTAAGCCGATATTACCTTCTTGGATTAAATCCAAGAATTGTAAACCACGGTTGGTATATTTTTTGGCAATTGAAATAACTAAACGCAAGTTGGCTTCTACCATTTCTTTTTTCGCTCTACGCGCTTTGGCTTCACCAATAGACATACGACGATTGATATCTTTAATCGCATGAATATTTAACTGTGTTTCTTCTTCAACGGCTTTTAATTTTTGTAAACAACGTTCTATATCATGTTGTTGCTGAGCTAAGCTTGCAGAATAGGCTTTACCTGAATCAATCGCGGTTAATAACCAAGCATTTGATGATTCATCGCCTGCAAAAGCGCGCATAAACTCAAGTTTTGGCATTTTTGCATATTCAACAGTAAACTTAAGAATTAAACGTTCTTGAGTTCGAACTCGCTCCATCATGCTGCGCATTTTATTAACAAGCAAATCAAATTGCTTCGGAATTAAGCGAAACTCTTTAAAGAGTTCGCCTAAAGCGGCAATAGAGGCTTGTGCTGGCGGTGATGCACGTCCTGACTTTTCAATATCGGCACATACTTTTTCGTATGCTGTTCTTAATTCGCTAAATTTTTCACGTGCGAACTCAGGGTCTATGCCGGTGTCTTCTTCTTCTTCCTCATCGTCGTCATCATCTTCATCATCAAGATCTTCATCTGATAGTTCTGAACCAACGTGAGTTGCGGCAGGAGCAACAGCTTCAGTTTCATTTGGATCAATGAAACCATTAACAATATCAGATAAGCGAATTTCTTCTGCTTCAAAGCGATCCCATTCACCGAGTAAATGAGACATTGAATCTGGATATTCAGCAACTGAAGATTGTACTTGGTTAATACCATCTTCTATGCGTTTCGCTATTTCTATTTCGCCTTCGCGGGTCAATAGTTCAACGGTTCCCATCTCACGCATATACATGCGCACAGGATCAGTCGTGCGTCCAATTTCACTTTCTACAGTCGCTAATGCAGCGGCAGCTGCTTCTGCTGCGTCTTCATCTGTAGTATTAGTTTCTTCTGCCATTAACAAGGCATCAGCATCAGGCGCTGTTTCAAAGACCTGAATACCCATGTCGTTGATCATGCCAATGATGTCTTCAATTTGGTCAGAATCAACAATCTCTTGAGGAAGATGGTCGTTTACTTCGGCGTAGGTTAAGTAACCTTGTTCTTTGCCTTTAGCAACGAGAAGCTTTAATTGTGACTGGCGGTTTTGCTCCATACAGACTTCCACTTAATATTAATAAATTTTCGGTATAAATAAACGAGAACGGTAAACGACCAATTATAACATGGTATGTCAATTACTGTATAAAAAATGTAAACTAATTTTATTACATTTTAAGAAGAGCTTTTAATTCTTCTTTTTCGTTTTGCTGGATTAAATTCATTCTTGCTTTTGTCATCAATATTTCTTTTCTTTGTTTTATGAATAAGCTTAATAAACTATCCATAATATCGAGAAATACTTTTTCTTGATTTTCTTCTGTCACATGGTGTTCCCACGCTGATATTTTAGCTAATGTGACTTGATTTGGGTTATTGCGCCAATGCTCAAGTATTTGACCTACATTAACGTTTTCACGTGCGCGGCAGTACATTAAAACTTCAACAAATAAGGTCACCCCAGGCAGCTCTACTTGCCCAAGGGCAAGTATTTGAGAATCAGTCATGTGGGCTAATGTTTGTGCTAATCTGGGTTGTTCTAATAATATTGCAAGTGCTTTTCTTACCGGTGTTGCTTTGGTGCTGGCGGTTTGATTGCGCATTGTTTGTTTTTGTTTGGCTTCTTTTACTCTATCTAGGTGCGAATTATCTGCTTTGCCTAAGGTTTGGTTAAGCTTATTGCTTAATAACCGTTTAAATTCACCTGGTGGTATTTTATCGAGCAAAGGAGTTAGAAGCTCATTGAGTTTAGCTTTACCTTGTAAACTATCAATATTGGCTTGATTCGCCAATTCTTCAAATAAAAATGTTTCGATGGGTTTCGCGTTATCGATTAGGTTTTCAAATTCCGCTGCACCAATTTTTTTAACCAGTGTGTCGGGATCTTCTTTATCTGGAAGAAATACAAAACGCATTTTAACGTTATCTGTTAAATACATTAATGCATTTTCAAGCGCTCGCCAAGCCGCGCTTCTACCCGCTTTATCACCATCGTAGCAACAAATAATTTCAGGTGAATACCTAAACATTAATTGAATTTGCTCGGGTGTTGTCGCGGTTCCGAGAGAGGCAACAGCGTAATTAATACCGGCTTGAGCTAATGCAACCACGTCCATATAGCCTTCAACAACTAATAAGCGGTCTAATCTTCGATTGTTTTGCCTTGCTTGATATAAACCGTATAACTCTTTACCTTTATGGAATATACGCGTTTCAGGCGAGTTTAAATATTTGGGTGTGCCGTCACCTAAAATGCGACCACCAAAGCCAATGCATTTTCCGCGGCGATCAAGAATAGGGAACATTAACCTATCGCGAAAACGATCATACAATCTATTGTTATCATTTTCGATGAGCATACCTAAGTCGCGCAATTGATGTGCGGCTTGTTTTGTTTGCCCTAATGTTTTTAATAAGGCGTCCCAGGCTTCTGGTGCATACCCTATTTGGAAGGCTTGCACAATATTTTGCTCGATCCCCCGCATTTTGACATAAGCTTGTACGTCAGCTGATTTTTCATGCGTTTGTAGCTGCTGATTAAAAAACTCAGCCGCAAGTTGCATTAACTCATAATCCGCTTTTATTTGTGAAACCTGTTCTGGTGTTTGCTTATGTTGGCCTTCTTCACGGGGGACTTCCATGCTATGCATGCCCGCGAGTTCTTCTATTGCATCAACAAATTCTAGCTTGTCATATTCGATAAGAAATGAGATAGCGTTACCATGTGCCCCACAGCCAAAACAATGGTAAAACTGTTTATCGGGTGCAACGGTGAATGAAGGCGATTTCTCATTATGGAAAGGGCAACATGCTTGATAATTACGACCTGCTTTTTTTAGACGCACTCGGCTATCGATCAGATCTACAATATCTGTTCGAGCTATAATGTCATCAATAAATGCGCGAGGAATACGTCCGGCCATATTTAGAGGTTAGCCTTAAGTTAGGTATAGGTTTGTAATTATCTACAACTTGATCATATCAAGTATAATTAAATGAGGATGAAATCTTAAAATTCAAGCCTGTTGATTCTTTAATTTTAATGAGTAATAGGATTAAAAAATTAAGCTTTAAATATAACAAAACCGCACAATAGCGCGGTTTTGGATAGGCTTTAAACTGGGTATTGGCTAGCTGTTTAATTGATCGCGAACTTGTTTGCTCACAACCGACATATCGGCTCTACCTTGTATTTGAGGTTTTAACACCCCCATTACTTTACCCATATCCTGCATGCCTTCGGCTCCGCTGGAGTTAATGGCGGCTGTGATTAAATCTGAAACTTCAGATTCACTCAACTTAGCAGGTAAAAATCCTTCAATCACTTCAATCTCGTTGGCTTCATTTGCAGCTAAATCATCACGCCCAGCATCTATAAACTGAGATAGCGAATCTTTACGCTGTTTAACCATTTTAGTCAAAACAGCAACGATGTCGTCATCGTTAAGTTCTTTCTTTTCATCGATCTCGATTTGCTTTATCGCAGCAAGTGCCATACGAATAGTTGCTAAGCGAACTTTTTCTTTTGCTCGCATTGCATCTTTCATGGCAGATTTTAACTGTTCAATTAAGCTCATGATTGAAGTTCTTCTTAATAAAGTCTAGTGCGACGTGCGTTTTCGCGAGCAACTTTCTTAGCAGAACGTTTTACGGCTGCTGCTTTTTTACGCTTACGTTCACTAGTTGGTTTTTCGTAGTGTTCGCGACGACGTACTTCAGAAAGAATACCGGCTTTTTCGCATGAGCGTTTGAAACGGCGTAATGCAACGTCAAACGGTTCGTTATCTTTTACCTTAATGATTGGCATTATAAAAGCACCTCAAGGATGTTAATTTAAACCCGCTCCACATCATAAAAAATGGACGAGTGACTCAAAAAATGGTGCGGCATTCTAAACCTTAGCCCTTTACTTGTAAAGCTACTTTAAACTTAAAACTGGAGAAATAGTTAAACCGTAGGTAAAATACGCGCCAAATATCCCATAACGTTAAGAAAGTATGCGCATTTTAGGAATCGAAACCTCATGTGATGAGACCGGCATAGCCGTTTATGATGACGAGCTTGGTTTGTTATCTCATCAATTATATAGTCAGGTTAAATTACATGCCGATTACGGTGGTGTAGTTCCAGAGCTTGCTTCGCGCGACCATGTGCGTAAAACATTACCTCTTATTGATGCGGCATTAGAAGAAAGTGGCTCAACTAAAAACGATATTGATGCTATTGCTTATACCGCAGGGCCAGGTTTGGTCGGTGCGCTGTTAGTCGGGTCTACGATTGCGAGAGGGTTAGCTTTTGCTTGGCAAAAACCGGTTGTGCCCGTGCATCATATGGAAGGACATTTACTTGCACCTATGTTAGAAGAAGAGCAGCCAGAATATCCATTTATCGCCTTACTGGTTTCGGGTGGGCATACGTTGTTGGTTGAAGTTAAACAGCTTGGCGACTATACCATTTTGGGTGAGAGTATTGATGACGCTGTTGGTGAAGCGTTTGATAAAACAGCGAAAATTATGGGGCTTGAATACCCCGGTGGTCCTCGGTTAGCTAAATTAGCTGAGCTTGGTGAAAAAGGTGTTTATCGTTTTCCACGACCAATGACCGACCGACCAGGATTAGATTTTAGCTTTTCAGGTTTAAAAACATTTGCTGCCAACACGTTAAGAGCCGAAGGCGGGATGGATAACACAAATGAACAAACCAAAGCCAATATCGCTTTTGCTTTTCAAGAAGCCGCTGTTGATACGCTTTTAATTAAATGTAAGCGTGCATTAAAGCAAACGGGTCTAAAACGAATTGTGATTGCGGGGGGGGTGAGTGCTAATGTCCATTTAAGGGCTGCTCTCGGTGACTTAATGAAAAAATTAGGTGGCCAAGTCTATTACCCTCGAACTGAATTTTGTACCGATAATGGAGCGATGATTGCTTATGCCGGTATGCAACGTTTTAAAGCGGGACATGTTAGCAATGATGCGGTTGTTAAGCCGAGAT
Source organism: Algibacillus agarilyticus (assembly GCF_003286125.1). Lineage (GTDB taxonomy): Bacteria > Pseudomonadota > Gammaproteobacteria > Enterobacterales > Alteromonadaceae > Algibacillus > Algibacillus agarilyticus. The sequence continues at coordinate 14,670 of NZ_QMED01000002.1, read as the reverse complement.
GGCCAATTACTGAGCTGCTAGCAATGTAAACACTGCGGATATCGTTTTGTATTTATATCAGTGAGTTGTATTTATTTTGGCATTGCATAACAACTTACTGATTTTTCTCTTTATTAACCGCTTTGTTTTTATGTCTATTTTTCAGATTCGTTAAAAATTGCTTTTCAGCCATTGTTTTCTCTTCACCTTTTAATAACCTTTGTATGTTAGGCCAGTGCCTAATAATAATTAAAATACATAACATTATTGCAGGGTAGACATATTCTGGTTTGATAAAATAAATATAAAGTGGTGCAAGTCCGGCAGTGGTAATGGACGCTAAAGATGAGAAACGTGATTTAAACATAATGATCAGCCAAGTGAACATCAGCATTAAACCAAGCTCAATGCCAAGTGGCAACATTGACCCATAGGCAGTCGCGACGCCTTTACCGCCTTGTAAGCGATAATATATTGGCCAAATATGGCCAATACAGGCCGCTATGGCAATAATACCTAATTCAAGCGGAGGTAATTTTAAAAAGAATGAACCATAAACGGGGATAAGTGCTTTAAAGGTATCAAACAAAAATGTAAAAACAGCCGGCTTTAAACCCGCTATTCGGTACATGTTAGTCGCACCTGGGTTTTTAGAGCCTTCAGTTAATGGATTAGCGGTATTAAAAATATAACGGGCAATGCGGGCTCCTGATAAAGAACCAATCAAATAGGCACATAAAAGCATAGGCCAGAATAAATTCGTCATTGGCTCTGTATTTGTCCTTGCAGTAAAATAAGGTACACTCTCGCTTTAAACCCATCGGCATTGAATTAAGCAAGAATAGCAAAGATTTTAGGGCGAAACTATGGCAATTGTTTTTATTGAAGAATTAACTGTAAATTCTTGTATAGGTGTTTACGATTGGGAAAAGCGAATCCGTCAAAAATTAATTTTTGATATTGAAATGGCATGGCCAAATTCAGAACCTGCCGCGACTGACGATATTACTAAAGCACTGGATTATAGTGAAGTATCAGCAGCTGTTACGCGGTTTGCTGAATCAAGAAAGTTTGAATTGCTTGAGGCAATGATTGAGCAAATAGCAGAACTGATTATGACGACGTTTGGGGTAAAGTGGCTCAAAATTAAACTGTCGAAACCCGGTGCGGTAGAAAATGCCCGCACGGTGGGCGTGATTATAGAAAGAGGTCAAAAAATTTAAAATGGCGACGATTTATATCAGTGTAGGCAGTAATGTTAATCGTGAAGCGCATATTCGAGCCGGGGTAGCCAGTCTATCAACTTTTTTTGATGAGCTAACGCTATCATCGGTATATGAGAGTGAGTCAGTTGGTTTTAGCGGCGACCCTTTTTATAACATGGCTATTTCAGCCTCAACCGCAAAACCCATTGCGGAAGTTGTACACATTTTAAAAAAAATCGAAGATGAAAATGGACGTGTACGAAAATGTGCCAAATTTAGTTCACGGACGTTAGATCTTGATTTGTTAACTTATGATGATGTTGTTTGTCAGGACCCTGTTGAACTTCCTCGTGGTGAAATAACCAAAAATGCATTTGTATTGTGGCCTCTCGCTGAGATAGCACCGCAAGCTCTGCATCCTGTACTAAAGCAAAACTACGCTGAGCTTTGGTCAGATTTTGATAAAAACAAACAAGCATTGTGGGTCGTTGATTTCATTTGGCCTGCTCATTAATACTTTTAGTTCTCATTTAATTTACGGAATATAAAATTTAAGGATTTTCCATGACGTTTCTTCAAATTTTGGTTTTGGCCTTGATTCAAGGCATTACTGAATTTTTACCCATTTCGAGCTCTGCTCATTTGATATTACCGGCTCAAATTCTTGATTGGCAAGATCAAGGAACCGCTTTTGATGTCGCTGTTCATTTTGGTTCATTATTAGCTGTTGTTTTATATTTTCGTAAAGACGTAAGCGACATATTATTCGCTTGGTTTAAATCCATTAAAACTAAGCAGCAAACTCAAAGCAGTCGACTGGGTTGGCTTATTATTTTTGCTACTTTACCCGGTTTAGGGTTTGGTTTTATGATGAGTGATTTTGTTGAAGATTATGGTCGCTCGCCTTTAGTGATAGCCAGTACAACCATTGGTTTTGGTTTATTACTGTGGTGGGCCGATGCCAAAGCAACACAAGTTAAAACAATTGAGAGCATTAACTGGAAAGTCGCTTTAGGTGTTGGCTTTGCTCAAGCTTTAGCCGTTATTCCGGGGACTTCACGTTCAGGTGCAACGATGACAGCAGGTTTAATGATGGGCTTAACACGAGATGCAGCTGCGCGTTTTTCTTTCTTGTTGTCTATCCCTATTATTATGGCAGCAGCAACTTATTATAGCTTAAAGCTGGTGACGGAAGGCGATGCTAACGCGGTTAATTGGTTAGGGCTGGGTACGGGGGCATTTTTAGCATTTATCAGTGCTTATGCTTGTATACATCTGTTTTTAAAAATAATTAACAGTATTGGCATGTTCCCATTTGTTATTTATCGTTTGGCTTTAGGTGGTGTGTTACTGGCTTATGTTTATTGGTAATAAACCCACTGACGCTTTTATAAACGGTTACTTTATTTAAGCGCTTGAACCAAAAAACTGATTAGCCTTAGTGTGTTTTTATTAGGGCTAATCAATCGTCTTTTTACTGTTTGTTGTGTGTCTGTGCTGCTTTAATCGTCTTTATGGCGGTAATCCGTTGTTTAGTTAATTCTTCCCGTATTGCTTTGCCCTGAAACCCTCGTTTTATAATACTTTGAATATCAATCGCATTGGCGGCGATAAGGCAGTCATTTAAGTAGTTTATTTGCGGGTATTCTCTATTTTCAAAACCCAAGCGGCCAGTAAAATCGGCTAAGCAGCAGGTTAAAAATGAATTAAAACGTTCGGGTTTTCGCCACACATCCATACTATCGAATATTTTTAAAATAGTTTGAGCTTTTAAATCAAACGCTTTGTGAGTGTGCAAATGAAACTCACTGACAATACAAGCAAGTGATTTTAATTCATTGGGGATACGCAAACGATCACAAAGTTTTTTGATAATTGGCACTCCTCTTTTTTCATGTCCATGATGAGAGGGCCATTCGTTTGCGGGAGTAACGGCTTTGCCTAAATCATGACATAGGGCGGAAAACCGAATGGCAATATCATCGCTATACAGGCAAGCCTGCTGCAAAACGAGCATGGTGTGTTCGCCCGTGTCGATTTCAGGGTGCCACTCTGCAGGATTGGGGATCCCCCATAGTTTGTCTATTTCAGGATAAATAATAGCTAAAGCGTTACACGCTTTTAATGCTTCAAAATAGGCTCTTGGATTCGGTGTTTGTAATGCTTTTTCGGTTTCTATCCAGATGCGTTCAGGTGTTAATGATGCTAGTTCGCCTGATTCAGCCAAGGTACGCATTAAATCGACTGTTTCGGGGGCAATAGTAAAGCCTAAGTGATGTAATTTAGCCGCGAAGCGGGCCACCCTAAGCACTCTTAATGGATCTTCAACAAAAGCGTTAGAAACATGCTTGAGTGTTTTATTATTTAAATCGTATTGGCCATTATAGGGGTCTATTATTTTGCCTGCTTGATTTTGGGCCATTGCATTAATGGTTAAATCTCGACGGCGTAAATCATCTTCTAAGGTAACATCGGGTTCTGCATAACAAGTAAAACCGGTATAACCCGCACTTAATTTTTTTTCGGTGCGTGCTAAAGCATGTTCATCATGTGTTTCTGGATGCAGAAAAACCGGAAAATCTTTACCGACTTGTTGAAAGCCCGCATCAAGCATTTGCTGCTGATTAACGCCAACAACAACCCAATCTTTATCTTTAACGGTAAGGTTTAGCAAGTTATCACGTACGGCTCCACCGACTAAATAACGCTTCTTCTCGATCTCTGCTTGGTTTTTGATGCTCATATCTCTACTATTGTGCCTATAAATTTTTTTAGTAGTGAACAAACGTTGTATTTTGTTCAACGTGACTTTTTATTGTAGGCATCAAGATACCATGTACAAAGGATTTTTTGGCTTAAAAGATACACCTTTTTCGATCGCACCCAACCCACAATATTTATACATGAGTGACAGACATAAAGAAGCCCTAGCGCATTTGATGTTTGGGTTAAGAGAAACCGGTGGCTTTGTATTATTAACCGGTGAGGTGGGAACAGGGAAAACCACGACTTCGCGTTGTTTATTAGAACAAGTCCCTGACGATACCAAAGTCGCTTTTATTTTAAATCCAACGTTAACTGAACATGAGTTACTAGCCACTATTTGTGATGAATTCTCGATTGAATCTTCATCAGATGCGAGTATCAAAGAACTGACAGATAGTATTCGTGATTTTTTATTAGCGAATCATAAAGCCGATCAAAATGCATTGTTGATTATTGATGAAGCCCAGCATTTAAAACCAGAAGTGCTAGAGCAGTTGCGTTTATTAACAAACTTAGAAACAAATACTAAAAAATTATTACAGGTTATTTTAATTGGCCAACCTGAACTACAACAATTATTAAAAAGACAAGAGTTAAGGCAATTAGCGCAACGGATCACTGCACGCTACCATTTATTGCCTTTAACGTTAAATGAAGTCGCCGCTTATGTCGTACATCGTTTAACGGTTGCAGGCTGCCAACAGGCTATTTTTACGCGGTCTGCAATAAAAGAAATTCATGTTTTAAGTGGAGGTATCCCTCGTATTATTAATTTGTTATGCGACAGAGCATTGCTTGGCGCTTATGGACAAAATAAAAGTAAAGTGGATGCTAAAATTATTAAGCAAGCGGCTGTTGAAGCATTGGGACATGACGTTGTAACCCATTCGGTTTCACCTAATGTGATAAAAATAGTGAGCGGCATTATATTACTGATTTTTGTTTTTATGTCAGGGTGGTGGTTAAGTCAACCGGAAGAATCAGAAAAAAGCGTTAAGCCAATTGGCACTTCTAGCATGCCATTAGCCAATAACACACCAACTCGTGTAAACACGAACGAACAAATAGAATCAAACCGTTTATTAGTAAAACAACAAGATATAAATAGTGCTCGTGATTCAAATGATGCGTTTAACGCTTTATTTGCTTTATGGAAAATTGAAATAGCAGGGCCGTTAGTTAAACCCTGTCAGCAAATTAGTGATTGGCGTTTGGGATGCTACTCTGTCAACACATCTATTTCTCGTATAACGAAACTTAATTACCCTAGTGTGGTCAAACTTTATGACACTACAGGTCAAGCTTTTTATGGTGTTTTATTTCAAGTAAATCAAGCAACTAAGCACTATCAAATACAGTTAAATAACATAAGGGTTAATGTTTCTCGTGATTGGCTGGATGAGCATTGGCGTGGTGAAGCCATTGTTATTTGGCAACAACCGACTGACTTTAAAGGCGAAATAAAACCGACGAGTGAGCAAGCTCAAATTCAATGGTTAGAGAATGCACTGTCTTATATTCAGCAACGCCGACCTAGGGTGATCACTGAATTTGATAGTTTGTTACAACGCAATTTAAATAATTTTCAAAATACTCAAAGCTTGACGTTAACGCCTTATGCGGATGAAGAAACATTGATCGCGATCCAAAGAGTTACACATACCGATGGACCATCATTAAAAAGAATAGGTAACGATTAAATGTCATTTTTGTTAGACGCACTTAAAAAATCAGAGAACGATCAAGCTTTACGACCAGCTGATTTATTTGCTGAGCCTATAAAAATTGAGTTAGAACCAGAAGCATTTAATGAATCACGCTCTAAATTGGTTATTATTTTAATGGTTGTCATTATTGCGCTAGTGGCGGTGCTCTTTTTTATGCTGGGGCGGGAGTTTTCAATGAATCAACCCACACCTGTATACACTGCCCAAAAGGAACAGCATGCAACCAGTCGAGCTGATGTTGTAGTTAGCTCGACATTATCAGCAACACCAACGGCCAGTAATAATGATGGTTTAATAGCGGGCACACAATCGACTTTAGCCTATAACAACAATTCAATGGGTGATAATGAAAGACTGGCTAAAACGCGGGGGGCTGAATCTAGTATCAATCACGATACATTTGCATCTGCGTTTAACAAGCCCGAAAGTATACCTACTAAGGCCGCTACGCCAACAACAAAAAGTAAGCGTGCTGAACATGACGATGCAGCAGAAAATAACCTAACTCAAACCCCACCATCAAATATGATTGAAGGTAAACGTTTAACGAATACGACTATCGATGTAACTGAAAGTAGCCCCATATCAAATAGCTTACTGTTACGCTTTGAAAAAGCCGTAGCCGAAACCATGGCGTTATCAGATCAAGAAATATACGAAACACAACGAGCTGACATTGTGACACCTTTAGTTGATATGCCGGTAGCCGTCCAAAATGCGGTGCCAGAACTTAGTTTTCAAACGCATATCTATTCTTCTAATATCGAAGAGAGGTGGATCAAAGTTAATGGTAAGGTTGTTCGTGAGTTAGAGCTTATTGCTCCTAATTTAACCTTGGTTGAAATTATGCCGCAAAATGTTGTGTTGAAGTTAGGTGATGATGAATTTTCATTACCTGCCTTAAGTGATTGGTAATCTTTTTTACTCGGTCTAGGGCGTGTTTATCTTTTGTGTATGCTTTTGCAGCCGTATTTGAACGATTTATACAAGGCAGAGCGATTGCGGTGTCGTTATTCTACATAAAATGAGCGATAAAGACTTTATGCTCCTGCAAAGTCACCTTACCCCACATCCATGTGGGGCAACATAGTAGAAATAGTGCCAATGCGCTGCCCTTTGGGTTCAATTCAAAACGTTTTGCTCTTTGTTATTGGCTTTTGACATAGAACTACTATGCCATCGCGCCAATGGCGCGATCAAAACGCTTTGGAATTGAACAAAACCTATACGACAAAGATAAACACGCCCTAGGCAAATAAGAATTGTTAAATTAGGTCTAGGCAGCGAATTGATAGCGTGAGTTCAAAGCGGGCTACCACATCATTATTGATGGCTGGGCAAGTCGCGATGATGGTAACCGTTTGATTCACTCTGATGTCATTTTTTATGGATTCTGTCAGCATTTGGTCTATTAATTTTCCATCTGCACAACTAAATACAACGTGGTGTTCTGGGCGCTTAAAAAATTGACCTTTTACATCTTTAAAAGCAAATGATATTTTTTGTTGGCTATTTTTCGATTTCAAAAAAGCTAAAAAACCACCGGCTAGATCGGCGCCTACGCATAATGACCCAAAATACATGCTTGATAAGTGATTCTTCGTAAAATAACCTAGCTTGATCTGTAAACGTACCTCATCTTCGGTTAAATAAATAATCTTCGGGTTGTGTAAAGCAATTAAAGGCACTTTAAACCAAGCAAAAAGTTTAAGTTGCCAATTGGCTTTTGAAAGTTTCATAGAGTGAGCCTAGTCAAATATTCATTATTAAATAGGATAGTTATTAAATAGTGTTAAGCATACCGAAGGGTGAACTTAATGGGTTTCAATAAATGGGCTTCACTTGGGGATAAATGGATTATATAAAACAAAAAAGCCAGCGAAACGCTGGCTTTTATTAAAGTATCAAAAGCTTGATACTATTTAGAATACGAATCGTCATGAACACCCGCAACAGCGCGACCCGATGGATCGGCCATCTTGCTAAAGCTTTCATCCCAAGCTAGTGCTTCAGGTGTACTACATGCAACTGACTTGCCGCCAGGCACACATTCAGCACATGATGCATGTGGGAAGTGCTCAGTGAAAATAGTGCGGTAGTGATAAGCTTCTTTTGTATCAGGTGTATTGTATGGGAAGATATGTTCAGCATTAGCTAATTGATCGTCCGACACGTTGTCTGCACAGTGCTCTTTTAAGCTATCAATCCAGCTATAACCAACACCATCAGAGAATTGCTCTTTCTGACGCCATAAGACTTCATCCGGTAAATAACCTTCTGCAAACGCTTCTCGTAAAATATTTTTCTCGATACGGCCATCTTTACACATTTTAGCTTCAGGGTTAATGCGCATTGCAACATCCATAAAGTCTTTATCTAAGAAAGGTACGCGTGATTCAACGCCCCAAGCTGACATCGCTTTATTAGCGCGTAAACAGTCAAACATATGTAGTTTGTTTAGCTTACGATTAAGTTCTTCATGAAACTCTTTTGCGTTAGGTGCTTTATGGAAGTATAAATAACCGCCAAATATTTCATCTGCCCCTTCACCTGATAACACCATTTTAATACCCATAGCTTTGATCTTTCTGGCCATTAAGTACATCGGAGTTGATGCTCGGATAGTGGTCACATCATAAGTTTCTAAATGATAAATAACATCTTTAATCGCATCGATACCATCTTGAACGGTATAGGTCATTTCGTGATGAACCGTACCAATTGCATCTGCAACTTTTTTCGCGGCAATTAAATCAGGAGCACCTTCTAGACCGACTGCAAAAGAATGCAGTTTTGGCCACCAGGCTTCGCCTTCATCATTATCTTCAACGCGACGCGCTGCAAATTTTTGCGTGATTGATGAGATAACTGAAGAATCTAAACCGCCAGATAATAAAACACCATAAGGCACATCTGACATTAAGTGAGTTTTAACTGACTTTTCAAGTGCCGCGTTTATATCAGCTGCTGATGCATCGTTATCTTTAACGGCATCATAAGACATCCAGTCACGTTGATAATATTGGCGAATTTCGCCATTAGCGCTGTGTAAATAATGCCCTGGAGGAAACTCTTTAATTGATGCACAAACCGGTACTAAAGCTTTCATTTCTGAAGCGACATAAAAATTACCGTGTTCGTCCCAACCCATATATAAAGGAATTATGCCCATGTGATCACGTGCAATCAGGTATTCATCTTTTGTTTCATCATAAAGAATAAAAGCAAACATACCTTTTAATTCATCAATAAAATCAATACCTTTTTCTTGGTATTTAGCCAAGATCACTTCACAATCAGATTTTGTTTGAAACTCGAAGTCGATGCTTAAGTTTGCTTCAAGTTCTTTATGATTATAAATTTCGCCGTTAACCGCTAAAACATGATTTCGATTTATATTGTAGAGTGGTTGGTCGCCTGAATTTACATCAACGATGGCTAAACGTTCATGAGCTAATATTGCGTTTTCGCCCGCATAAATACCGGACCAATCTGGACCGCGATGGCGTAATAATTTAGACAGCTCTACAGCTGATTTTCTAAGCTCTGCTTGATCAGTTTTTAAATCAAGAATACCAAAAATGGAACACATAGAGTTTTCACTCCCTCTTCTACATTGTTTTGTTTTTAATCGAAATCTTCAACGGGAGTTTCCCGAACATGCAATGTGCCAGTTTTTAAATAAAATTCAAGGTCAGAATGTAAGTTTTTATCTTTTTCTTATGTCATATGGTTATAACAACTAGCGATGTATAGTGTGAACCTAAATAAATCATCGATTTAATTGGTAGTTCATTCACTGTGCTAGGGTCAGTTAAAAGTATTAAACTCAATCTATAACTATAATTTTATACATTATTGCATTCAATTAATTCACGTAATTGTAAGTAAATACGAATTATTATCATAATGCTGCAAAATGATATTTTTTGGGTCTGAAAAAGATAGATGTAAAGCTTTTAGATACCCATCCGATGAGTTAATATCATAGATGTATAAATTTAATATTATAAGTTGTTTTGGTAGAGCAACTTAAGAATTGGGGAATTCAAATGGCAACAGAATATATTTTAAAAGAATCCGGTCGAGTCGTCGAAATTGAAGGGGCCGTTTTTAAATTGGAAAACGGTCAGTTATTACCTTTGTCTGTTGGTGATTCTGTTTTTGCAGGCTCTACGGTTGTTGCTGAGGCTGATGCTGAATTTCGCTTACAATTAACGAATGGCGAAGAGTTACTTTTTCCTACTGCTGCTGTTGCTGAAACCGAACTTGAAACAGAAAACGAGCCTGTCGCAGATGAAGTGAGTGACATTCAAGATGCCATTGCGGAAGGTGATTTTTCCGAAATCGAAGCAACCGCTGCTGGTGGTTCTTCAAGTTCAGGAAGTGATGGCCCTGCAACCATTGATTCATCTAATCAACAAACTATTGCTGACTCTGGTTATTCTACTTCTGCCAATAATAACGATAGCGATACTGACATCCCCGACGGTAACGCTTCTGTTATTTTAGATTTTGATGCCCCTAATGCTGAATTTGAAGATGTTGTTGTTAACACTACCACGCCAACGCTTGTTGGCTCAGTTGACGACCCTAACGCAGTTGTAACCGTTTCACTAAATGGTGGTTCCCCTTTTGAAGTTATTAATAACGGTGACGGTACGTATTCTTTCCCTGAAGGAATTGTTTTTAATGAAGGCGTCAATGATGTTGTTATTACCGCTACCGATCAAAACGGTAATCAGGATACCGTTTCAGGCACAGTCACGGTTGATACTATTGCCCCAACTGGAACCGTAGATAGTTTTTCGACTGACGATACGACACCTGCATTATCGGGTACGGTCAGTGAACCCGACGCTATTGTTATCGTAACGATTAACGATGAAACTTTTCAAGCCGTTAATAATGGCGATGGAACTTGGACCTTACCGGATAATGTGGTTGCAGAATTAACTGAAGCGGTATTTGATGTTTCGGCTACTTTTTCTGATGCGATGGGTAACACGAGTACAAGTAATGGTCAGGTCGATGTACAAATAAATGAAACGCCTACAGCTGAAAATGTAGCATTAAGTGATATATCTGAAGATGGTTCAATTATCTTTACGGCAGAGCAATTGTTGGCTAATGCAACTGATCCTGACGGTGATGATTTAACCGTTAGTGATGTGAGTTTAGTTAATCCTGCTTTAGGCACATTAGTTGATAATAACAATGGCACATGGACATTTACCCCTAACCCTGAGAGTTCAGGTCCTATTACTTTTAATTTTAGCGTAACGGATGGTGAGTTTACTGATTCTGCCCAAGCTTCACTCAACGTCAACCCCGTTAATGATCCACCTACTATAACGGTAACTGCGGCTGATATTATTGAAACAGAAACAACGACATCAACAGTTGTTGCAACATTTAATACCAGTGACGTTGATAGCGATAATTTAATTGTTACGATTGAAAATAATGACGATAACTTTTTTGTTATTGATGGTGCCACCGTTAAGTTAACCCCTGCGGGTGTAGCGGCGGTTGATAATGATGAATTAAACTTAACGGAATTAGCCATTGAAATATCAGTTTCTGATGGCGAATTTACGGTCTCAGATTCAGATATTATTAACATTACACGAATTGATGATACCGCCCCAATTGGTGAAACCGATAACGCCACGATAAATGAAGGTGCTTCTGTTGTTATTGATGTCGCGTCTAACGATAGCGATGATGAAGTTGGTCTTGATTTAACGTCTATCCAAATTATTTCTACGCCTGCAAACGGCACGCTAGTTGTAAACGATGATGGCACGATCACATATTTACATGATGATAGTGATACAACCGGTGATGTGTTCACCTATACTATCGCGGATAATAACGGCAACGTTTCTGATCCCATTACGGTTAATGTTGCGGTTAATGCAATTGATGATACAAAACCTATTGGTGAAGATGACTCTGCTTCATTAAATGAAGGCGCGTTAATCTCTATCAACATCGCTAATAATGATGCTGATGCAGAATCGGGATTAGATCTTTCATCTATTAGCATCATTACCCAACCAAACAATGGAACTCTCGTTATTAATGATGACGGTACGGTAGATTATCAACATGATGACTCTGATACCACGAGTGATAGCTTTATATACACCATCAAAGATAACGATGGTAATGAATCAGATCCGATCTCGGTTAATTTAGCGATTGCCTCGGTTGATGACACTAAGCCCATTGGTGAAGATGATGCAGGGTCTTTAGATGAAGGTGCGAAATTAACACTTAATATTATAAATAATGATTTTGATAGTGAATCTGGCCTTGATTTATCGTCTATTGTAATCACTGAACAGCCAGGAAACGGTACTCTCATTATCAATGCTGATGGCACGGTTGATTACCAACATGATGGTAGCGATACAACCGCTGATACGTTTATCTATACCATTAGTGATAATGATGGCAATGTATCGGATCCTATTACCGTTAATTTGGCTATTGCATCGGTTGATGATACAGCTCCAATCGGCCAAGATGATTCGGCTACACTAGATGAAGGCGCGAGTGTTGTTATCAATGTTGCAAGCAATGATACTGACAGTGAGTCGTCTTTAGATTTATCTTCGATCCAAATTATTAATCAGCCAAATAATGGTTCGCTTGTTATCAATGATGATGGCACGGTTAATTATACTCACGACAGTAGTAATACAACCTCTGATATTTTCACCTACACTATTGCTGATAGTGAAGGTAATGCTTCTGATCCTATCTCAGTGAATATTGCTGTTGCCCCCATAGACGACACAGTCAGTATCCATTTAACGGCAACGGATTCGGTGAGTGAAGATAACGGCAATATAGTTTATACCGCTACATTAAAAGATGTATTTGGTAACGATGTTACGACCAACGAAAATTTAGACGTTACTTTAGATAATGGTGAAGTCATATCCATTGCTGTCGGGCAGTCATCTGCTTCTGTTACAACAAATGTTACTCGCGATGATGTGTTTGTTGAAACAGATAGCTTGAGTAATTCGATTTCGTCGATATCGGGTGGTGATACCTTTGAGCGTTTAATTGCAGCCGAAAATAATCAAGTTACTACCGTGATCACTGATGATAGCGACACGGTTACATTAACTTTAAATGCAAGCAATGCCACCACTGAAGATGGTGGGTCGATTACTTATACTGTTGAGCTCACCAATGAAGCTGGTGAATCTGTATTAGCTAATTCGGCTGTCTCGATCGTGTTAGCTAATGGTGAAGAATTAACCATTGATAGTGGTAATTCAAGTGCTTCGATCACACTTGATATTAATCGAGACGATGTATATAGCGAAAACGATGTCATTAGTAATTCGATCGCGTCAGTTAATGATAATGGCTCGTTTGAAAACCTTGTTGTTAATTCTACAAATGTAACAACCACAATTAATGATGATGTTGATGTCGTCACGGTTAGTTTAAGCGGTGATACGCAGGTCTTAGAAGGCGATAAAGCCTCATTCACTATCAGCATTGACGACAGTCATGTGCCGACCAGTGATGTCGTCGTTACGTTTACATATACCGGCACGGCAACAGATGGCACGGATTACACCGGCCAAGCCTCAGCCACCATTAGCGCGGGCTCAACCAGTCAAGCGTTTGATGTTGCGACGTTAGATGATGTCTTTGCTGAAGGCTCAGAAAACTTCACTATTAGCATCAACACTATCACCGGTGGTGGTTTTGAAAGTATCAGTGCCAACAGTGCAGCTAATAGTGTTGAAACGACAATTTATGACGAATCAAACCCAGATGCGCCCGAGCCAAAAGAAGACCCTGATACGGGAGAGGCGCCAGAGAACAACAGTGAAAACGTCACGGTTAGTTTAAGCGGCGATACGCAGGTCTTAGAAGGCGATAAAGCCTCATTCACTATCAGCATTGACGACAGTCATGTGCCGACCAGTGATGTCGTCGTTACGTTTACATATACCGGCACGGCAACAGATGGCACGGATTACACCGGCCAAGCCTCAGCCACCATTAGCGCGGGCTCAACCAGTCAAGCGTTTGATGTTGCGACGTTAGATGATGTGTTTGTCGAAGGTACAGAAAACTTTTCAATTATTATAGATTCTGTCAATGGTGGTGGTTTTGAAGCCGTTAAAGCCAATGCTGACTCTAATAGTGTTACGACGACAATCATTAGTCAAAATGCAATCAATGACAGTGAAGAAATAGAAGAAGGTAGTACAGCTGTCGGCAATGTTTTGACTAACGATGATCCAAGTTTGAATGTAATCAGCTACAGTATTAATGATGTTGCTTATAACATTGGTGAAAAGCAAAATATAGAAAATGTTGGCAGCATTACAATAAATAGTAACGGCGAATATATATTTGAACCATTAAATAATTTTAATGGTTCTGTTCCTGATATTGTCTATAAAGTTACAGGCGGAAATGAAGCTAAATTAGCGATAAATGTCAACGCCGCAACCGATTTAACGGCTGCCGATGATAATTTCAGTGCAACGGAAGATACGGTATTAAACGGCAGTGTTGCCGGTAATGACTCAACCACCTCAGGTGGTACATTAAGCTTTGTGAAAGCAAGCGATCCAAGTCATGGTACGGTGACGGTTAATACCGACGGCACGTTCAGCTACACGCCAAACAGTAACTACACTGGTTCAGATTCATTCACCTACACGGTGACGGATGCGGATTCAGGCGAAAGCTTGACGCAAACCGTCAGTGTGACAGTCGCCGCCGTCACGGATTTAACCGCTGCGGATGACAGCTTCAATGCAACCGAAGATACGGTGTTAAACGGCAGTGTTGCCGGTAATGACAGCACGACTTCGGGTGGCACATTAAGCTTTGCTAAAGCGACTGATCCTGCGAACGGTACCGTAACCGTTAATACCGATGGTACGTTCAGCTACACACCAAACAGTAACTACACCGGCAATGACAGCTTTACGTATACCGTA
>NZ_QMED01000019.1 GCF_003286125.1 Algibacillus agarilyticus | reverse complement strand
ATGGTAAGGGTTAAATTGGCGACTGCGTTCAACCAATTTCACGCTTCGAGCCATTGAAAAAAGTGTTTTAGGATCAAAAATGGCTTGGATTTTATCTGTTAAAGTTGTAAGTTTCATTGTCTTCGCGTTTGTTTGTCTTTTTATCAGTTTTGGTGAACCAATAAGATCACAAATTGAGCGCGAAGACACCTCTTTTTTTCTTAAGATCCTACATATGAAGCGCATTTAAACGCTCGCTGAGTGGGCACTTATTATTACGGATTGGTATTAATCGTTAAACCTGTCACTTAGGTGCAAAGGTGCAGCATACGCTATTAGGTATCTGCACTCGGTTTAATGCCGCTTTTGCCGTTGTAGACGCGACATCGGTTACGTATTCTTATCTTACTTTATATCTTGGCTGATATGTATCAGTAACAAGCGATGATGGTATTCAGATCATTGTTAAAGTGGTTGCTCTTATTTTTTACAGGTTTTACTTTTCTGTATTACGCCATCGACATTCCAACATCCGACGCAAGTCTAGTCTATCTGGGGCTGCTGTATTTATTAGCTGTTCTTATTTAAACCTCCCCCCTAAAGTTATCCATTTTAATAACATAGCCTAACCTTGTATTTAGTTTTTCTTTATATAAAACAATTATCGCAACGGCAGAAAGACCGACTATGATTAAATGACAACATTCGTTTAAAAAATGTTAATTGGTATGATTGTTTTTTATAATTGGTATGCTATCTTTGTTTTATTGGTATGTTTTTGTGGTGTGCGTTATTAACTTGGTTTCGGGTTATAGGTACAGCTAAATTGACTTGTTTTACGTTATTGGTCATACCAAAATAAAATAAGTTTAACTTTCTAATGGTGTAATTAAATTATGATGAAGAAAAACGTGATTAAGCAAATAGCGATGCTTGGTATTGCATTACCGATCTCCGCTTCACTTATGGTTGCTTGTTCTAGCAATGGTGGCAATACAAGCAGTGCAGATAAAGTAAGCAACTCTGCTAGTGTTATTCCTGCAGATAAATTTGATCTCAGTAACTGGAAAATAACCGTACCGCTTGATCTTGATAATAATGGCAAAGTTGACGAAATTGACGTTAAAGCTATTCAAACTTATTCACACCCTGATTATTTTTATATAGATGAAAATGGTCATATGGTTTTTGCTTCACCCAATAAAGCCACAACGAGTGTTGGCTCATCCAATACACGTAGTGAATTACGTCAAATGATCCGAGGTTCAAACACTAAGCTTAAAACGAAATCACCCGGTAATAACTTTGCTTTAAAAGCCCACCCTCTTTCACAGCACTTTGGTTCAGTCGGTGGGAAAATGGAAGCGTCTTTAAAAGTTGATCATGTTGCTTTACGGGCTGGTCATCCAGACAAGCCGCCGGCTTATTCGGTTGTTGTCGGCCAAATTCATGCTGGTAAAGACAAAGCGCTAATCGCCAAAAATTTAGGTTTTGGTTGGGGTAATGAGCCGATTAAAGTTTATTACAAAAAATGGCCAAATCATGACAAAGGTTCAGTTTTTTGGAATTATGAACGCAACCTACCTAAAACGGATCCAAATCGTACCGATATCGCTTATCCAGTATGGGGTAATACATGGGAAAACCCAGATAACCCAGGCGATGAAGGTATCGCGTTAGGTGAAGAATTTAGTTATGTTATTAATGTTCACGAAAACACCATGCACTTAGAGTTTACGGCAGAAGGTAAGCCAACCGTTAAATATTCAATTAATTTAGCGAATAACGTGGATGCTTATGGCAAGGTTGATGAATTAGATCATCCTCGTGGCTATATGGCTGATTGGAATTATTTTAAAGCGGGTGCATACAATCAATGTAGTACTAAAGATGCCAAAGGTGGTTGGTATACCGCTTGCCCAGGTACTGGCGATTGGGAAACGGATAAAGCAAATGGCGATTACACGCAAGTGACTTTTACTAAGCTTAAGCTAAGTCCATCGACTCCTCCGGCAGAATAAGTCGATTATGATGTAATGATTTTCTCTAAATGAGCGATTAGAAAAGCACCTTATATAAAGTAAGGTGCTTTTTTTTGTTTATAAATTTGGATAATGGTCTCTTAAATAAAGCCAAATAGCGTGCAGTAATAATTATAGTCAAAGCGATCGGGTTTTAGGGGAAGCCGTCAAGCTTCGAGACGCCATGAGCATATGCTCTATTATGTGATTGGGGCGAGTAAGCGCTGACAATGAACCATAAAACCTGAGCGAGAAGATTATAGACGTTTAGACGTCTAGACGTAAATGATTTGACATTCACTGCTTACAGGGTAACAATTTAACAATTATCTTGATTGGTTCATTACGGAGCGACTATTTATGCCCATCAAAATCCCTGATCAATTACCCGCGTTAAAAGTTCTTTTAGAAGAGAATATTTTTGCAATGGCCGAAAGCCGAGCGCAAGGGCAAGATATACGCCCGATGGAAATTGGGATTTTAAATTTAATGCCAAATAAAATCGAAACTGAAGTGCAATTATTACGGTTGTTATCGAACAGCCCGTTGCAAGTTAATGTCGATTTGATTCGTATAGATGATCGGGTCCCTAAAAATACCCCTGAAGCCCATATGGATGCTTTTTATCGTTCGTTTGATGATATCAAGCAACATAAAAATTATGATGGCTTAATTGTTACCGGTGCACCACTCGGGCTTATTAAATACGAAGACGTGACCTACTGGCCTAAAATGCAAGAAGTGATGGATTGGGCACGCAAACATGTGCAATCAACGTTATATTTATGTTGGGCTGCACATGCCAGTTTATATCACTATTTTGGTTTAGCGCGTGATATTCGCGAATCTAAAATTTCAGGTGTTTTTACGCATACCACATCGAATGATCTAGACCCGCTCACACAAGGCTTTAGTGATGAGTTTTGTGCTATTCATTCTCGGTATGCTGAAGTGCCCTTGAGTCATCTTCAAGCACATGATGAAGTCAATGTGCTAGCCACAACCCCAAAAGGGGGCGCATACTTGTTGGCGAGTAAAGATCGACGCTTAGTTTTTGTCACCGGACATCCTGAATACGATGCCGATACGTTAGATCAAGAATATAAACGTGATGTGGCGGCTAATTTATCGCCGATGCTGCCTGAAAATTACTATCCAAATAATGATCCGGCTAATGCCCCGCGTAATACATGGCGAGGTCACGGTAACTTATTAATGTGCAATTGGCTGAATCATTATGTTTATCAGGCGACGCCCTATGATTTAGCCGAATTGTCTAAATAGGCTGTATTTTTTGCTTAATAGCAGAGCTTAACTAGGATTTATAGCAGGTAAATAAAATTGAATGCAGACTCTTTAATTCAAACATTAGCACTTGAGCCTCATCCTGAAGGGGGCTTTTATAAAGAAGTGTATCGAGCTGAGGGTGTTATTGTGCAATCCGCTTTGCCTGCCTGTTTTTCAGGTGATAGACATTATGCGACTTCAATTTATTTTTTATTAAAGGCGGGTCAACGCTCGTGTTTTCATAAAATTAATCAAGATGAAGCTTGGCATTTTTATGCTGGTTCTACGCTTGCGGTTCATATGATTTCACCACAAGGCCAATATTCCGTTATTAAGCTAGGGCAAAATCTCGCACAAGGTGAAGTATTTCAAGCGGTTGTACCTGCGGGTTACTATTTTGCTGCGCAGTTGTTTGATCTCGAAGCTAGCGCTGAGCAATTTGCTCTTGTGGGTTGTACTGTTTCGCCTGGTTTTGATTTTGCCGATTTTAGTATGCCAAACCAGCAAGAATTATTAGCGGAATTTCCGCAGCATAAAGCCTTAATCCAAAGGTTAGGGTATAATACGCCGCATTAGCATACGGCAATTTAAATTTTGATATTTTTAGGCGATTAAATAATCGCCTTTTGTCTTTTTAGATTCGCAGTATTTAAGCAACAAATTTAAGTGGATATAGGCGGTTTTAGCTTGTATCTCGCAATTGTAATAAGGTTAGTTTGAATGAAACAACATCCAGCACGCGCACAAATAGAAAAATTGTTAGCAGAGCGTATTCTCGTTTTAGATGGCGGCATGGGTACTATGATCCAGTCATATAAACTTGAAGAAGCTGATTATCGTGGTGAACAATATAAAGATTGGCATCTCGATGTTAAAGGTAATAATGATTTATTAGCGATAACACAGCCAGAGATTATCCGCGCTATTCATGCTGAATATTATGCTGCGGGTGCAGATATTGTTGAAACAAATACGTTTAACGCGACAACCATTTCCATGGCCGATTATGAAATGGAAAACGAAAGTCGCAAAATCAATTTAGTTTCTGCGCGTTTAGCACGTGAAGTGGCTGATGAGTTTACGGCCAAAGAACCACATAAACCGCGCTTTGTGGCGGGGGTTTTAGGGCCAACAAGTAAAACCGCCTCTATTTCGCCGGATGTGAATGATCCGGGCTTCCGTAATGTGACTTTTGATGGTTTAGTTGAGGCTTATATTGAATCAACGACTGCGCTTATTGAAGGCGGTGTTGATTTAATCTTAATCGAAACCATCTTTGATACGCTAAATGCGAAAGCAGCCGCCTTTGCGGTTGATGTTACCTTTGAGCGTATGGGTATTGAGTTACCCGTTATGATCTCAGGCACGATCACTGATGCCTCTGGTCGTACACTTTCAGGGCAAACCACAGAAGCTTTTTATAATTCATTGCGCCATGTTAAACCCTTATCAATTGGTTTGAACTGTGCATTAGGGCCTGCCGAATTAAGACAATACGTAGATGAATTATCACGCGTGTCTGATTTTGCGGTTTCTGTACACCCTAATGCGGGTTTGCCTAATGCGTTTGGTGAATATGATTTAAACGGCGCTGATATGGCGGTGCATATTAAAGAATGGGCAGAATCGGGTTTCTTTAATATTGTGGGCGGCTGTTGCGGAACAAGCCCAGAACATATAAGTGAAATAAGCAAAGCGGTTGCTAACATTAAACCACGCGAAATAAAGCCACGCCCTAAAGCTTGTCGATTATCTGGATTAGAGCCTTTAACAATCGATAGTTCGAGCCTGTTTGTTAACGTGGGTGAACGAACTAATATTACCGGCTCAGCCAAATTTAAACGCTTAATTATCGAAGGTGACTTTGATACTGCACTTGAGGTTGCTAAAGACCAAGTTGAAAATGGTGCGCAAATCATCGATATCAATATGGATGAAGGCATGCTGGATTCAGAAGCGGCAATGGTTCGTTTCTTAAAATTGATCGCGTCTGAGCCTGATATTGCGCGTGTGCCGATCATGATTGATTCCTCTAAATGGGAAATCTTAGAAGCGGGCTTAAAGTGCATCCAAGGTAAAGGTATTGTTAATTCAATATCGATGAAAGAAGGTGAAGAAAAATTCATTGAGCAAGCTAAGTTGCTACGTCGATATGGTGCAGCGGTTATCGTTATGGCGTTTGATGAAAAAGGTCAGGCTGATACGCGTGAAAGAAAATATGAAATTTGTAAGCGTTCTTACGAAATACTCGTCAATAAAGTGGGTTTTCCAGCTGAAGATATCATATTCGATCCCAATGTTTTTGCGGTAGCGACAGGGATTGATGAGCACAATAATTACGGTGTTGATTTTATCGAAGCGTGTAAAGATATTACCGACAACCTGCCATATGCCATGATATCAGGCGGGATCTCAAACGTATCGTTCTCATTCCGTGGTAATAACCCAGTGCGTGAAGCAATACATGCGGTTTTCTTGTATTACGCGATACGCAATGGCTTAACCATGGGGATCGTAAATGCTGGGCAACTCGCTATTTACGAAGATATTCCAGCTGAATTAAAAGAAGCGGTTGAAGATGTTGTATTAAATCGAAATGATAATGCAACCGAACGTATGCTTGAACTGGCTGAAAAATACCGAGGTGATGGTGCCGTCGCTGAAAAAGAAACACTTGAATGGCGAACTTGGTCTGTAACTAAACGTTTAGAACATGCTTTGGTTAAAGGTATCACTGAATTTATTGATGAAGATACTGAAGAAGCACGCCAAGGCGTAGAAAGACCGTTACACGTGATTGAAGGTCCATTAATGGATGGCATGAATGTGGTCGGCGATTTGTTTGGCGAAGGTAAAATGTTTTTGCCGCAAGTGGTTAAATCAGCCCGAGTCATGAAAAAAGCCGTTGCTTATTTAGAACCTTACATCGAAGCTGAAAAATCAGAAGCCCGTTCAAACGGTAAAATCTTAATGGCGACGGTAAAAGGGGATGTACATGATATTGGTAAAAATATCGTGGGTGTCGTTTTACAATGTAACAATTATGAAATTGTTGATTTGGGTGTCATGGTTTCAGCCGATAAAATCTTAAAAACGGCAATAGAAGAAAACGTCGATATAATCGGTTTGTCGGGCTTGATTACACCGTCGTTAGATGAAATGGTGAATGTCGCTAAAGAAATGAAGCGTCGAGGCTTTACTATTCCGCTATTAATTGGTGGCGCGACAACGTCTAAAGCGCATACCGCCGTTAAAATTGAACAAAATTATGATCATCCTGTTATCTATGTACCTAACGCTTCTCGTTCTGTATCGGTTGCCACCGCATTATTATCAGACGATCAACGTGACGATTTTGTCGCCCGTACTGAAAAAGAATACGTAAAAGTACGTGAGCAACATAGCCGTAAAGGTCCTCGCTCAAATATCGTTAAGTTGGCTGATGCCAGAGCCAATAAATATGTTGCTGACTTTAGTGAATATACACCGAAAAAACCAAATCAATTAGGTGTGCAAGTGTTTGATAGTATTTCGCTTGCTGATATTCGTCCGTATATTGATTGGACGCCATTTTTCATGACATGGCAATTAAGTGGTAAATACCCGGCTATTTTGCAACATGAATTAGTGGGTGAAGAAGCGCAAAAATTATTTAAAGACGCTAACGATCTTATTGATGCTGCCATTAATGAAAACCGCTTGCAAGCTAAAGGAACCATTGGTTTATTTGCGGCTGCATCCGTTGAAGATGATGTGGTGCTGTATAAAGATGACACTCGTGAAGACGTTTTAATGCGTTTACATCATTTACGTTCACAGTCTGAAAAACGTGGTAATCAAGCTAACCGTTGCTTAGCAGATTATATTGCGTCTGAAGATAGTGGCATTGCTGATTATAAAGGTGCGTTTGCTGTTGGTATTTTTGGTGCAGACGAGTGGGCAGATGAATACTTAGCTGATCATGATGATTATAATAGCATTATGGTTAAGGCTATCGCCGATCGTTTTGCTGAAGCTTGCGCTGAGTATTTACATGAAAAAGTCCGTAAAGAAATTTGGGGATTTGCATCTGATGAAACATTGAGTAACGAAGAGTTAATTCGTGAAAGCTATCAAGGTATTCGCCCTGCACCGGGTTATGCTGCTTGTCCAGAGCATACCGAGAAAAAACGTTTATGGCAGCTGCTTAATGTTGAAGAAAACATTGATATGCAGTTAACCGAAAGCTGTGCAATGTGGCCTGGCTCTGCGGTGAGTGGTTGGTATTTCGCTCACCCCGAAGCAAAATATTTTGCAGTGGGTAAAGTTGAAAAAGATCAAATCGAAAGCTATGCCGAAAGAACCGGCATGACGGTTGAAGAAACTGAACGTTGGATGCAATCAAATATCGCATACGATATTTAAGCCTGCCAGTTGTTTTAGCAATTAAAAAATCTCTAATGACCTTAGGGATTTTTTTTGCTTGCAATTTATACCCAAGTCACTTGGGTATTAACCATTCATCGTTATCAATTAGGTTATACCAATCCGTAATAATAAGTGCCGACTCAGCGAGCGTTTAAATGCGCTTAAATAAAAGAATAGTGGTGTTCTTTTGAGTTCGAGCAACACAGAGTAAGCGCATTTAAAACTCGCCTGAAAGGAATGCCCCAGCGGCTTTTGACCTGCGTTATCGGTATTTGAAAGGGAACAACCATTCCTGTACACCGACGCCTTGTTCAAAAACCGCTGGATGCATTCTGAGAGATCACTTATTTATATGAATTGGTATTAATCGCTTTTTCTTATCGCTTGTATATACATTTAACGCCTATGAACTAAAATCTATTATGTGCCCCTATTTGGTGATTTATTGGGGTCATTAACAAGCTACTTTAATTTTATTTTTTATTGGACCTGAGGGTATTATGGCTGCGATTTATGCTTTATTTATTTGTCATACTGAATCTGATTTATTACCTAATGCACCGGAAGGACAGCAACCGTTTTCTTTGACTCATAACGGGGTTAGAAGCGCGAAGCAATTAGTCAAAAAAGTTGATTCATTATCTGAGCAATTAAATTGTCGGATCGCACATTATATCGATAGCTCACAAACATTAGCCGCTTGGCAAACCGCCGACGCGATCGCTGAAATACTGAGTTTAAATCATGGTCATGAATATAAAACCGATGCATTTGATGCGTTATCGAATGCGAGTTTAGGCGCATTGGCTAATTTGAGTTTTGATGACATTGAAGATGTCGTTCGCCATGATCCGCGCTTTCCTGCTTTGCCTGATGATTGGCGAATAAATGGTTGTTATCGCTTGCCTGTACAAGGCGCTGAATCACCTATGGATGCCGGTAAACGCTTAATTAAACATGTGCATCAGCGCTTAACGGCATTGGCGGAAACCGCAGAACAAGCGACCATTAAAATTTTTGTTAGTCATGATAAAGTGTTACGCCATGCGATGTGCGAGTTGGGGCTATTAAAACAACCCGATATTCATAACGTGAAATTTTTACCCGGTAACTTACTCGTCACGCCATTTGAAGCGGGTTGTTGCGGTGCCATAATTGAGGGCGGCTGGCATAAAGTTTAACCATTTATCACAAGGTGTTATAAGTCATTTTTAACTTGTGACACAATCAGATTTTAATTGTGATTATTCCGTTATGTTTACGTGACGCTTTCGGGATAATTAACCATTAATCTTATTCCTGTTGTTTATTCAAACTCTTAACAGGAATTAAAAATGAAAAAGAAAATCCTATTCTCTAGCTTAATCGCCGCACTTAGCTTAAACGTTCAAGCTGCAGACCTTGATATCTCAATTACTAATCTGACTCAAGGCATCTACTTTACGCCTATTATTGCTTCGGCTCACAGTGCAGATGCGCATCTATTCCAAGTTGGACAAACGGCCTCAACTGAATTGCAAGCGATGGCTGAAGGTGGCGACATTTCCGGTTTACAAAGCGTCGCTACGGCAATGAGTGCTAATTCATTATCAAACCCGGCTGGTGGGTTACTCGCTCCGGGTCAAATGGCATCCGGTATGTTGATGACGGATAGTGGAAATGTTTCATTATCGCTTGCGGCCATGATGTTACCCACGAATGATGGTTTTATTGGCTTAGACAACTGGACGATCCCAACCGAAGCGGGCACTTACACTGTTTATATCAATGCCTATGATGCCGGCACCGAAGCTAATGACGAAATCCGAGGGGGCGGCGCGCCGGGTACTGCGGGTATGCCAGTGCCGCCACCATTAGAAAATTTAATCGGTAAAAATGGTACGGGAGTTACATCGGCTGAAGAAAACATGATGGTGCATATACATCGCGGTAACTTAGGTGATGATGACATGATGGCGGGCAAAAGTGATGTGAGCAACACCGTGCAACGTTGGTTAAACCCGGTAGCAAAATTAACCGTTACCGTTAAGTAATAGGAGAGTCGCGATGTTTAATTTTAAAAGAACAGCGTCGATTATTGCACTTGCATCCGTTGCTTTAATTGCCGGTTGTAGTGATGACGATGATAATAATACGCCTGAAATGATGGATATGGATTATCGCTATCAAGTCACCGTATCAAATTTAACCCATGCGCAACCTTTATCGCCCATTGCTGCTATTTTGCATGAAGATGGCATGTTATGGCAGATTGGCCAGCCTGCTTCTGCAGCACTAGAGCAACAAGCTGAGTCTGGTGATAATAGTCAGTTATTAGCTGGGTATCCTTATTCTGCCAGTGGTTCAGGTGTGGTTATGCCGGGTGTTGATGGGGTTGTTGAGGTGAGTATAAAAAACAATGCCAATGCGTTGTTAACGGTATCTAGCATGTTGGTGAATACAAATGATGCTTTTGTCGGTCTTAATGCAATAGCACTTGCTGACTTAATGGTTGGCGAGTCGATGACGATGATGGGCCATGTTTATGATGCAGGCACAGAAGCTAATAACGAACTCGCGAATTCAATACCTGGACCCGCTGCGGGGGGCGCTGGATTTGATGCAACTCGTGATGATGTTAACTTTGTGGCAATGCACCCTGGCGTGGTATCTCAAGATGATGGTTTAGCTAGCTCTGTGTTAACACAAGCGCATCGTTTTGATAACCCATCGGTTAAATTTACCATCGTGCGTATGCAATAATATTCTGCTTGTTGCATGCAAACGAACCAAGCTCAATAAAATTGGGCTTGGTTTTTTTGAGGCAACAATGTGAATGGATAGGGTATTAATTGTAGAAGATGAGCAAGATATTGCTGATTTAATCAAAGTGAATTTAGCTGAATTAGCGATTGAAACCGCACATGCTAATAATGGACAACAGGCTTTAGATTTAGCATTAAACCATGATTTTGAGCTGATTTTACTTGATATCATGTTACCAGGGTTAAGTGGTTTAGATGTTTGTCGACAGGTTAAAGATAAAAAACCGCATCAAGCTATTATGATGTTAACGTCGCGCAATTCTGAAACTGATCAAGTGGTTGGCCTTGAGTTAGGGGCTGATGATTACATGACAAAACCTTTTAGCGTACGTGAACTGCAGGCAAGAGTTCGTAGTCACTTAAGGCGTGTACACGTTTTTGCTGACTTGCAAAAGGCCTCCAACACGGGCTTATCTCAACAAGCGCCTGCTAATAATGAAGGTATAATCGATACCCTTAACAATAAAGCGATTAATATTGGTGCTTTACGTATCAATGCTCAAAAACATGATGTTGAACTGAATAATACAAAGCTTGATTTAACCACCACTGAGTTCGATTTATTGTTGTTTTTAGCGACACACCCAGAGCAAGTGTTTAGTCGTGCTCAGTTATTAGATTCGGTTTGGGGTTATCAACATTCTGGTTATGAGCATACGGTGAATTCTCATATAAACCGCTTGCGCAGCAAAATTGAAAGCAACGTTTCAGAACCTAAAATTATTCAAACCGTTTGGGGAGTCGGCTATAAATTTGACCCTGCGAGTGTTTAAGTTTGTATCTATTTTTGTTCTTTTAAAAATGAGTTTCCAAATAATCGAAAAGTGTTTCGAATACCGTATTTGTATACAAGCTTTTGAATAACTTAAGTCGAATAACTTAAGCTGAGAGTCTTAAGCCGAATAAAAAAACCAGCAAAGGTGTTGTATGAAATTGTCTATTTTTCAAAAGTTAGCGTTATTTGTCATTACTGTATTCATTTTCATGGGGTCTATTTTTTTTGTATGGAACCAGCATGTGTCGCAAGCCGTCAAAGCAGAAGGTGAGCAAAAATTGCATTTGGGCTTAGCTGAGCATTTAGTGCACGACAACCCGCTATTACACCAAGGTGTCTACGATAAAGCGGCATTAGAAAACTTATTTCATACTTTGATGGTGCTAGGGCCTAACTTTGAATTTTATTTTATAAACCCACAAGGCCAAATACTCACTTACTCGGCTGAGCCGGGTAAAGTAAAACGCGATCGCATTAACCTTGAGCCATTGTTAGCATTGCATCAGTCGGCGAATGAATTACCGATATTAGGTGATGACCCTAGGCATGAAACCAGACAAAAAATATTCTCTGTCGCGCCGATTTATTTAGACGATCAAGCTCGTCAAACGTTGCAAGGCTATTTGTACGTGATTATTGGCGGTGAAATTCATGACAATATTTTTAGCCAGCTCGAATCAAGTTATGCTTTTAAATCTGGTATTGGGATCGCACTGATCAGTTTTGGTATTTTATTAGTATTGGCATTGATTTGGTTAAACTATTTTATTAAACCGTTACAACAATTAACCCATGCTGTTTCTACTTTTGACCCGAGCAATGATAACAATTTGGCTTATAGATTAGGTCAACTCACCGTGCATGATAAAAGTGAAATAGGTCATTTAACGTCTGTTTATAAACAAATGGCAGAGCGCATTCAAAATCAAGTCAATCAGCTGCAAAACTTGGATAGTCATCGCCGAGAGTTATTGGCCGATTTGTCACACGATTTACGAACGCCGTTAGCCTCGTTACAAGGTTATATTGAAACCATTTCGTTGCAAGGAGAGGCATTAAATGAAAATGAACGTCAGCGTTTTATTGATATCTCACTAAAAAATGCGCAAGCACTACGTAAGCTAATCGATCAAATATTTGAATTAGCTTATCTTGAAGGTGGGCAAGTAAAAGTGGCTTTTGAAGCCTTGCCGTTAGGTGAATTATTGCATGATGTTGTAGCCAAATTTGCGTTAACGGCACAAGCTAAAAATATTCAAATATCGGTGCAACCTGCACAATTTAATTTTCAGGTTTACACGGATATTGCCAAATTAGAGCGCATACTAACTAACATTATTGATAATGCAATTCGACATACGCCCGAGCATGGTCAAATTAGTATTCAGGTAACGGAAGTAACAGGGCAGGGGCAATCACAGTTAAAGATTGATATTGTGGATACTGGCATTGGGATCAGCGAGCAAGACATTGCATATATATTTGATGCGCGTTATCGCGCTTCTAACACGCAAGGCAAAAAAGATCACAATGCAGGTTTAGGTTTAGCGATCACGAAAAAGCTAGTTAATTTATTAAATTCAGACATTGCAGTGAGTAGTGAGCCAGGACAAGGCACGTGTTTTAGTTTTTATCTTCAGCAAGCTTAAATATTATCTTTCTTAATGAGATATTTATTAGCAATTCATCGATGCACTTATGTAATATCAAATGAAAGAACAAATAAAATAACAAATAAAATCAGAGGTTTATTTGTGCCTGTCCTGCAAGGTTTTGCAAGGTTTTCATGTATCAGGCATTCAAAATAAATGCCTGTACTAGAAGTATTGATAACCCACGCCAAAATGGTAAGCTTAAGCCATTATTCTGCCGCGCAGCTGCTTAGTTAAACAAGGCGCTCAAGAGGGAAAATTTACAGTTGGCTGTTTTCACTCCGTTCAACATTTTAGCCAACAATAAATTTCCCCTTAGCGGGGTGTTATGCCTCAGTGTTAAACAATATTTGGAGTGCCTATTTAAAGGACATGCATATTTATTATCAATGCATGTCCTCGATAGTGATAGTGTCCCCCCGCATCTCAATGCGGTGGTCTTGCCATGCCTTTGGTTTTATAAAGGTTTATTTGTGCCTGTCCTGCATGGTGCTCTAATAAAAGCGTATTAAAAGATTTATCAAAACATGGGTTAATGGAAGATATAACGTAGATTATTAGTGAGGAAATATTAGGTGATTAGGCAAGAGCGCAACCCACAAAACATAGGCGAGCGTAACCTACTATGGGATAAGGAAATAATGCCAAGAATTGCTTTTAATTTTAACTTACACGAAAAATCTAAAGCACTCCAAGAGTATAAAGATTTTTATTTACATCAAAAAGAGCAAGAGGATTACGAGCCTGAGTATGACTTAGATTGGATGCCAGTGGTACTTAGGTTATGGTTGCACCCCAATCACAGTTTAGATAATTGGGTTGCCATTCTGCGCAGCATGTTTAACGTGCATGGTTGGGATGGAATGGAAGGCACAGTACAAAGTTCATTTGGATTTTTAATTGATGTCGGAAGCCATAATTACACTGATTATCCCGCTGATTTGACTGATGGCTACTTTATGGGCGCTGAGCAAAAGCTAGTTGACTTTTTTGTTAATCATTTAGGTGAAATCATCAAAACAGAGTGTGGGGAAGAAAGTTACCAATCGTTTTTGCAACAAAAAGAAAAAAAGTGGCGAACTAACAGTGGCCGTGATTGGATTAACAAAACGATTAATATTAATAGGGTGTGTTGCTTTTTAATTCCACAGTATGTACGTCAGTTCCATCAAATAGATGAATCTTTTTATACACATAATAAACACAAAAAAATAAGGGTTATTGAATACCTATACAATATTTGTCATTACAATGAATTCTGTGCTAACCCACCAGAGATTGAACATGATGTAACAAGAGAGATTCACAACCGCCCTGACAGAGTGCAGGCTCGCCAAGAGTTCATTGACCAGTTATATCATGAATTAGAAACTCAAGAATTGGCTGATTATTTAGCGCATTGGTGGCAAATTACTAAAACCAGCAGATCATTAACTGAAGCACAAAAACGAGCAGAGCCCGTATTTAAAGAGCCTGAACCAGAACCTGCAGAAATTCCAGAAACGCCAAAAGAAAGAATGTTAAGGGAACGTGCAGAAAGAGAGACGCAAAAATCAGATCCAAGAAAAGCAAGAAGAAAAGCAAGAAGAAAAGCCAAAAGAAAATTGGTGTAACCAGTCAGGCTCATCAGTCACAACTATCGGGGGCAGTTAACTATCGAGGACAGGCTTCCTGCAAGGTTTGTGTTCCGTTTTATCGGGGGTTCCATCTCATCATCCACCGAAAATAAAAGCAGAATAAAAGGGGGCGGTGACATTTACGAATTATTCTCATTTAGTTATTGTTCATTTTTAAATAAAAATACCACCCACAACGCCTTTGGTTTACCGAGAGCGTTTTCTATTGTTAGACATATTTAAATTTGCTTTCTGTATCTTCTGGGATACAATTGGTTTATGCGAGATATGAAAAATACAATAAACGAATACA
The DNA here is from genome assembly GCF_003286125.1 of Algibacillus agarilyticus. Lineage (GTDB taxonomy): Bacteria > Pseudomonadota > Gammaproteobacteria > Enterobacterales > Alteromonadaceae > Algibacillus > Algibacillus agarilyticus. The sequence continues at coordinate 93,237 of NZ_QMED01000019.1, read as the reverse complement.
TCGATGATTCGGGCAAGAGCCTTTATGCTGATTGGTTGAAAAACCTAAAAGACGCTAAAGCAAAAGCTAAGATCATGATGCAAGTCGACAAAATGGAACTTGGCTTATTTGGTGATGTTGAACCGATAGGTGAAGGGCTAAGCGAACTTAGGCTTCATTATGGGCCGGGTTATCGGGTGTATTACGGTAAAGAAGGTCAACAGGTGTTTTTGCTTTTATGTGGTGGTGATAAATCTACACAGTCTAAAGACATTAAGAAAGCAAAAGAATGTTGGAAGAATCATAAGCGGAGAAAGAAAAATGACGCGTAATGTAAGACAAACTCACAATGAGTTGCTACGAGATCCAGAAGTAGCGGCAGAATATTTAAGTGAAGCGTTTGAAGACGGTGATGCTTCTGTCATTTTAATGGTATTAAGAAACATTGCTGAAGCACAAGAAGACGGTATTAGCGGTTTAGCTGCTCGTTCTCACTTAGGCCGTGAAAGCATGTATAAAATGCTTTCATCTACTGGCAACCCTAAGTTAACAAGCTTCACTAAAGTGATTCATGGGTTAGGTTTAAAACTTAAAGTAGAGCCAGATACTGGGCATCCTACAGCATAGTTTTTATCAGGATTTATTGAGATGGAAGAAGCAAATTTTAATCAGTTATTAAATATCATCGGGGATAGGCTATCTAAGAAAAGATAAATTTAACCGGTTTTGGCTACATTGTGTTTGATAAATGAGTGAGTTGATCGCGTTATTTATTCACTTTTATGGCTTTAAATACGCGTAAATTACGTTTAAATGATCAATTGAGTTTTTTAGGCGTGGGCATTTGCAGCATGGCTGATATTTTGCATTTTTGCTTGTTTAGGTTGGTAAATTTTAAATTAGCTAAGCTAAGCGAGTGCTGCGGGGGGGCGTAGCGCTATTTAAAGGAAATGCAGTGCGCCGAGCTAAATCGGTAAAAGGTTGGAGGTGAAAGCCCTCTATTTGGTAAGACCTAGCAAGTCGCCAAAACTTCGAGTCATGGGCGTTGTATCGCGAGGTACAGGATTAAGCGTTGGCAGAAGAAATCATAGGCTAAGTATTGGGCTGCGAAATCATCCCTTGAGTGTGCCGACCTCCTTGGCTGATAGGGAAGGCTAATGAATGTATCGATGACTGTCCCGCATGAATATTGGTTTCGTTTCACAAGTAATTATCTGCTCGCTTCATCGGTTTTCGCCTTTCAGCTTTTGCATTTAAAATTTTTGTTTTGGCGTAAAGGCTCAAATTCAGGTCTGGCGTGTAGGTGTGTGGCTGTTTTGCGTTTTACTTCTGCTTTTATGTCAATTAAAGTAAGCCACGCGCTGAAACGTTGTCAGTTAAATTAGCAACTATAAGCGCATCAAGACGGGACTGCTAAAGTTTGGCTCGGTTTCGCTCCGCTTCACATTGTAGCCAAATATTATAAACCCCTTATTCTGGCGTTAGATTTCAATGAACTATGCATAAATTAATTTACTTTATTTTTATTTATTTCACTGCTTTTCAGTTGTTTGCCAATACTGAAGTGGTTAATTGTGCAGCTCTTGCAAACGAATCAAATAAGGTCGTGTTTGAACATTGGAATTTCGAGAGGCACATAACGAAAAAAAATTAACTATCGAGAATGCCCGTCAAAAACGAAGTAGCTTTCCTTTTCGAATCATGCCATATAGTTTCAACCTGAAATATTCAAAAGAATTGGCGTTTAAAAACAATGTTCCAGCTGCTTACGATAAGATTCAGATCCATAATAATGAAGATAAAGCAGAGCTAATTACTACCTCCATAGTTCCTTCCGTCCAAATTGATACCAATTTAGGTATTTTAACTGGTGATAATCGTGGTGAGTGGGGTGGAGAGTTATTACTTATCGACCAAGATGGTAATATAGAGTTCATACTTGATTTAAAAGTACATGACATTTATCAGGTCTCAAATGGTTACTTGATCGTAGGAACTACTCTTTTTGAAAGTGGTTTGTACTTGTTAAAATTGAACTCACCTGCTAACTATCAAATTAAAAAGGTATTTGGTTTGCTATCCAGCCCTAGGAGAGTATCGAAGTTGGCAAACGGTGATCTACTTATTAATACTGACTTAGGCTTGCAATTATATACAAAGCAAGGCTATTTAAAGAATGTAGCATGTGAACTTGAAAGCTAACAAATAAGGATAGGTGTCGCGCAGCCGACACATCATCCAAGTGTTGAACAAGTCATGTGCGCAGTAGCCGTTGGGTGGGGTGGTTGCAGGCTCCCTCTTTATATAGTAAAAATCCCTGTGCTGTTTATCTGGGGTAACGTGAGCATAATTGCACGTTTATCTCATCGCTTTTTTTAAGCCGAGTTTGGCTGTGGCGGTTTTTTCTGGTGATTCATGGTTTAGGTTTAAACTAAAAATAGAACCGGATACCTAGCATGCTGTAACTTAATACTGCATCGCCATTTTATTATTTTCGTCGTTACTCGAGCTATCGGTTTTTTATAACATTTTAATGCATTGTTTTTTCATTAACGCTTAACATACGCTATTATTACTGCATTCAAGAGTTGTTAACTTAACGCGCTTAACAGATTGTTTTTTAGGCGCTAGCTGAATATATACTTAAGTGACTTGAGTATAAAAACGATAAAACTCACATTCTACGTGGTATGGATTGGCACTGATGATAAATCTATGGAAGACATAAAATAAAAGCCTTAATATGAAACCTACTTTCACTTCTCTCAATTTAGTTCTCGTTGGTATTTTAACCGCCTTTAATTCTTCATTCTCTTTTGCAGAAGATGCCGAGCTTCCGTTAATAAATGAACTTGAAAAAATTACGGTATACGCGCAAAAGCGCAAGCAAAACTTAAATGACGTCTCGGTATCGGTTTCGGTATTAGATGAAGAACTCATTAAACAACTCACCTTAAAAGATTCGACTCAATTATCAGCCCAAATTCCTAATGTTAAGATAACGGCCAACACCGGCGAAGGTGCGCCACCGGTCGTTAATATTCGGGGTGTAGGCAGTTTAGATTACAATAATACAACGACGGCACCTGTGGCTTTTTATATTGATAATGTAGTCGGAGGCACATTAAGTAACTCGTTGTTGTATTTATTTGATATGGAACGAGTTGAGGTGCTAAAAGGCCCTCAAGGCACTTTATTTGGTCGTAATACCACGGGAGGGGCTGTGTTATTACAATCAAAACGACCTGATCATGAGTTGGGTGGTTATGTAACGTTAGGTTTAGCCAATCAAAACCATCAAAAGCTTGAAGCGGTGGCCAATGTGCCATTGAGTGATAATACGGCTGCTCGGGTGGGCATAAGTCATCAAGATTATGATTATTCATCTAACAACCTAGAAGCGGGTGTGCCACAAGCAGGGATGCGGCAAAATAATTTTAAATTACTGGTTGCTCACACAAGCGATAAGTTTGATGCATTGTTTAAGCTGCATGCAGCAGATTGGGATGGCATTGTTAAACCCGTGCATAGCAAAGGTGTGGTGGCGATTGATGGCGGTGGCGAGTGGTGCTCGCCTGAGCAAGCGGGATCGTTAGCTTGCAGTGATAACTTTGGCTTTAATGACGGTTCGGCTGATTTTCATGATGTGAAAATTGATAACCATAGCCCGCATACTACTGAGCGCCAAGGTGGCAGCGCTGAATTAACGTATCGTTTATCTGATGACACGGCTATCACGTCGATTACCAGTTTTAATCAGCTCGACCGGTTGCATACCTTTAATTGTGATGCCAGCCCGAGTCAGTTATGCGATGGTGATTTAGGTGTTGATGACAAGGTATTCACGCAAGAATTAAGAGTGAATCATGAGTTTGGTGCGCATTATTTTATTGGTGGTTTATTTTTTATTGATGAAGCCATCAAACAGAATAATCAAATTGATCTATTCCGCGATTTTAGATCGATCACAACCACGGGTCCCGCGCATTTCTTTTATGATAATCAAATTGATATTCAATCTATTGCTGCGTTTAGCCAAGTTGATTATGCACTCAATTCAACGTTTACGTTAACCACCGGCTTACGGTTTACTAGTGAAGAAACGCAATATCGCGCAACGTCGATGATTAATATACCCACAGAATTAAATGATTTTACCGGCACCGTGGTTGATGGCTGGGATTTATCGGGCAAACAAGCGAGTGATGAGTTTTCTGGAAAAATAGCCTTAGTGCAAAAATTATCACCGGATGCCTCTGTTTATTACAGTGTAAACCGCGGGTTCAAATCGGGTGGTTACAATGGCGCATTAGCGTTTAGTTATGATGAAGCTCGTTTAGCTGAATATGGCCCTGAGACGTTAACGGCATTGGAAATGGGTAGCCATATACAAGTTAATCAAAACGTGCAGGTTAACGCCGCCGCTTTTCATTATGACTATAATGATCAACAAGTGTTTATGAATCAACAGTCGACTCGGGGTTTAAGCGCTCCGGCGCAAGTTCTGGATAATGTGGGTGAATCGACAATTTATGGCGCTGAAATCGACGTTGTATATACGCCGACACAAAATTGGCTGTGGCAATTTGGCTTAGGTTATTTACCCGAAGCAAATTTAAAAGAATACATTGATGTTACCGGTAATACCGCGCATGATAATCGCCTGCCTTTTACGTCTGAGTGGAATGCGAATGGTTTGGTTAATTATCAACTCGCTATTGCACAAGGCACGTTAACAGCGCAACTTGAATTTGATTACCAATCGAAATTTTATTTTGATCAAAACCAAAACCCTTATGCTAAACAAGATGCGGTAACCTTGTTTAATTCACGGGTGAGTTACGAGTTACAAAACCTAGAGGTTGCGTTGTGGATCAAAAACTTAACCGATGAGGAGTATAGCCAAATCGTTTTTGATATGAGTGCAAATTTTGGTACATTGCAAGATTTAAAAGCAGAAGCGCGACGTGTTGGTATTGAATTAAGTTATCAATTTTAATTAGGTTCTTTGGTCATGCTTTATTCGATTTTATCAAGCAATTTATTGTTACGGCGGGCTTAGATCTTAACCTATATTGTTGTCGGTTATCAGCAGAAAGATGCTGACATTCGCTTCAATACTTTATGATAAAAGGATTAAAATCAAAAATTGGTTAAACAAGCGATTCCCCTTGATGACTGAGTGTGCCAGTGCTGGTGTTGACTTTAGTCTTGATTCAAGCTTTTTATTGAGCTTGTTGTGGCTATACAAGGGGCGTTCTTTCACTATGTTGAATAAGGTGACGTTTTGAATAATGTCATCCGTAAATTAGTGTGCGGACTCACCTTATGCCTGATTACTTTTTTAGGGTTGGCGACTCCACTGCCCGAAAACTTAATTAGCCCCATCATGTTAAAACTATTATCCCTCGAAGCGCGTTTAGCCAACAAACCGCAAGTGGCAATTTATGTTATGTCAAACGAAGCGGTAATCAATTCACTTAAAATGGGTATAGATATTACCGCAAGCACAAGGCCTATTTATACGTTAGATTCTGGCGATACCTTACCCAATGTTAAGCCGGATGTGATTTATTTTAGTTATACGAATAAAAACCAATTAGCAGCAGTACGTGCTTACTGTCAAAAGCATAATGTTTTGCTTATTGGTGATGAACCCAATCAGATAGCAAACGGCTTTGCTATCGTATTACATAATGACGAAGGATTACCGGGTATCGTGCTTAATATTTCGCAATCAAAAACATTAGGCTTGAAGTGGCATCCTGATGTATTAAATGTTGTTTCTATTTATGAATGAAGATAAGCAAGTATTAGAAAAGCAAGTATTAGAAAAGCAACTTAAAAAAAACCGCACTAAAACGGGTCGGCGCTTAATGTGGGTAGCGAGTATTTTAGCGCTCCCGCTGATCATGTTAACTTATTTTCAAGTAACCGATGCCGCAAAAAGGGTAGAGCAATATCAGCAATCGCTCGCCACGCTAGAGCAAGTTTATGTGTTGGAGCAACAGCAGGTTAGGCTGTTTTCTATTTTATACCGTGAATATAGAGATGATGTGCGCTCGGTTGTGAGTGATAATTGGTTTAAATTAAAAAATATGCTTAATCCCCCTAATGATTATGCTGAAATCGAAAAGCTAAATCAGTTAATGGGGTTAAAAGAAAATAAACTTAAGCAGCGCAATGATTTTGAATTTGAAGCTAAATTATTTTCGCTGCAGATAAAAATGGCTGCGCAAGCTGGAGATTTGTCTGCAACTGTGCTTTCAGGTGAGCACCGAAAGGCCTTTACGCTGTTATTAAGTGAATTTCGAAAAACACTTTATTTGTTGAATGAAATATCAATGCAATTTTCTCGTTTATCTCAAAATACACTGGATGTGGGCACCGACGATATCGCGAGTTTAAAGCAGTTGTTATCGCAGTTTTCAGCCGTTAAACAAGAGTTATTTGATAAAGCCGCGTTAAATCCGCTTTTTACTCGCATTGTGAGTCAAAAAAGAATAAAAGCGTTAAATCAACTTTTCAACCTTCACCATGGTGAATTAAGCCAGTCGATTAACAAACTCGAAAAATTACGTTTTTTTGATATTTTGAGTTCAGATAGCGGCATGTCGATAAAGTCGACCGATATCGCGTACATGGCTGACTTAACCGAGCAAATCACGTTGAATGTTTTAACCTTGTCGACTCATGTGTTAATTCAAATTACAGAGCACTATAAACATGAGCTGCATGATATTATATTCCAACGTAATATCGTGGTGATTATTGTTTTATTCACCTCTTTGCTTTCTATTTTACTTGGCTATTATTTGGTTAAAAATGTGCGCTTATCGCATAATAAATGGTTAATGGAAAACCTAGAACTTGAAGCCATTATTAAACAGCGTATTGCTGAGGTTGAAAAAGCTCGTGCACATGCCGAAAGTGCGGCGGCAGATGCTGAATTTGCCAATGAGCAAGCGCAAATCCTTAATTTTGAATTAGAAAAACAAATTACTAAATCGCAAGCGTTAACTGAAGTGGCAGAAGCCGCAAGCAAGGCTAAAAGTGAATTTTTAGCCAATATGAGCCATGAAATTAGAACCCCGATGAATGGCATTATAGGGTTAACGCAATTGGCGATTGAAGATACTGATACCGCTAAACACCATGATTATATTGTTAAAGCGAACCAGTCCGCTAATTCATTACTCGGCATTATTAATGATATTTTAGACTTCTCAAAAATTGAAGCCGGCAAGCTTGAAATAGAGCAAACCCAATTTAGTTTAACTCACTTACTTAACGAATTAACGCCAACAATTAAACTAAAAACCGAAGAAAAAGGTTTGCAGCTTGCTTATGTTATCGACCCTTCAATACCTAATTATATGCTGGGCGACCCGCTACGTTTAAAGCAAGTTTTGATGAATCTAATTGGCAATGCGGTTAAATTTACTAGCCAAGGTTCAATTACTTTAACGATTAGAGTTAAGCAAATTGTTGATAACCATATAAGTTTATTTTTTAAAGTGCGCGATACAGGGATAGGCATAACTAAAAAACAGCAAGCAGCGTTATTTGATGCCTTTACCCAAGCGGATTCTTCAACGACAAGACAATTTGGCGGTACCGGGTTAGGGTTGGCTATTTCAGCCAAATTAGTCGAGTTAATGCAAGGTGAAATTCTTGTGATTAGTGACGAAGGTGAAGGGGCTACTTTTTGTTTTGATTGTATGCTGGGTATATATGATCAGGCTGATGATGTGATTGATGTTGATAATTTGTTTGTTAAAAAATCGATTGCTCTAGTGTCAGATGATCGCAATTTGATTGAAGCGGTTAGAATTTGGAGCCGGTATTGCCATTTAAATTTGCAAATTGTCTCTAGTCAGAATGAGCTCACTGCGCTGTCTGAATTGGCAGATGCCGTTTTGGTTGATCAATTGAGCCAGCTTTATCTTAATCATAAAATTGAAATTCCTGAGCAAGTGGTAAGTATATTATTAACGGATATGCTTAATACACCTAATGCGACAAACACATTAGAAAGTGTTTTTAATATTATGATTGATAAGCCATTTATTGCTGATAACTTGGTACAAAAATTACATCATTTACAAAATAAAAAAACGACGAGTGTGCGCGCGAAAGTCACTGATGATTTACCGCTTAAAGGGGTAAAAATATTACTGGTTGAAGATAATGAAATAAATCAACAAATCGCTCAAGTGATGCTTGAAATGCGCGGCGCGGTGGTTTCTATTGCGCACAATGGCCAAGAAGGTGTTGATTTTGTGGCAGCTGACCATTTTGATGTGGTATTGATGGATGTGCAAATGCCCGTGATGGATGGCTTAACGGCCACCCAAGAGATTCGACGTTTGCCTGAAAAAGGTTCAATTCCGGTTATCGCAATGACCGCCAATGCAATGGAAGGCGATCGTGAAATGTGCTTAAACGCCCAAATGAACGATTATTTAACTAAGCCTATTGATAACAAAAAAATAATAGAGGTTATTCAGCGTTACCTTCATTGATCTTTTATGGGGCATTCCTTTCAGGCGAGTTTTAAATGCGCTTACTCTGTGTTGCTCGAACTCAAAAGAGCACCACTATTCTTTCATTCAAGCGCCTTTAAACGCTCGCTGAGTGGGCACTTATTATTACGGATTGGTATTAATGGTCAAGGTGGCGCTATTCAACTTCGAGCTTATAACCGACACCATAAACCGATTGCACGATTTCAACATCGGGTGAGGCTTCATTTAGTTTTTTACGCAATTTTTTTATATGACTATCAATGGTACGTTCGCTGACTATTCGGTTATCGGTATAAATATGATCAATTAAGTGGCCACGTGAAAAAATGCGACTAGGCGACTTGGCCATGATATTAATTAGATTAAACTCGATAGCCGTTAAATCAAGTTGTTGCCCTTTGATCCACACTTTAAATTGCTCTTCGTTAATGCTAAAAAAGGTATCTTCTTGTTTTGATTGTTGCGGTGCGTAAGTTGAGTTTAAGCGGCGTAACGTTGATTCAACACGGGCAACTACTTCTTTTGGCGAATAAGGCTTGCAGATATAATCATCTGCGCCAATGTTTAAACCTAAAATACGATCGACTTCATCCACTTTTGCCGTAACCATCATAATCGGCACCATAGAGAATGCGCGTATTTCTTGACAAATGGTGATCCCATCTTTGCCGGGTAGCATTAAATCGAGCAGTATTAAGCTTGGTTCATTTTCTTTTACCCAATCGACTACATCTAAGCCATTACCGATGATATGCGTTTCTAGCTGAGCTGGCTTTAGATAGTCTTGCAGCAAGGTCGCTAATTTGATTTCGTCTTCAACGATTAAAATGGTCGACATGGTTTTTCCCTAAAATTAAATATCAGTTAAAAAAGTAAGCATAAAATAAGCTTAATTACACTAAGCGTGGCAGGCAAAATTTAATGCCTAATCCACCCGTTTTGGCATGATAAGCTTCTATTTCACCTTGGTGATTTTCTACAATGCGTTTACACAAAGCAAGCCCTAGACCTGAGCCCCCTGTTTTTCGGTTACGTGAGTTTTCGACTCTAAATAAATGGTCGAATAAATGCTCAAGTGCAATATCGGGTACGTTAGGCGGCGTATCTTCAATAATAAAGTATACTTTGTTTGATTCACCTGATATTGATAAATAGATGTCACCCGGTTCATCCGTGTATTTAATACTATTTTTGATTAAATTATCAAATATTTGGTTTAAACGCGTGGGATCTCCCCATACCCAAGCTTCATCGCTCGTGTTGGTTAGGTGTAAGCTTATTTTTTGAGTGGTTAAGGTGCTGTTGTGTCGAGTAACTGCAAGCTCCACAAGCTCTGCTAAATCAACCTCTGTTTTATGGTAACGCAATGCACCGACATCATTGCTGGCTAGTTCGTGTAAATCATTAATCAAATTTTGTAAATGAGTCGCTTCTTCTTGTAAAGATAATAGGTTTTCATTATTCATGGGTCTAATGCCATCTATCATCGCTTCTATTTCACCACGAAAAATAGCTAAAGGGGTGCGAAGTTCGTGTGATACATCAGCAAGCCATTTTTTTCGACTTGACTCATTGGTTTCAAGTGATTTTGCCATATCAACAAAGTCACGTGCGAGTTTAGACAGCTCATCTCGGCCGCGAGGTTTGATTTTAATATCAAAATTTCCCTGTTTTACTTCATTAGTTGCGCGCGCGAGTTTGCTAATAGGCGAGGTCATAATGCGCGATAAAGGAATAGAAAACATCAAGGTGATCACCAGAACGCCTAAACTCACATAAGCAAAGGTTTCGTTGACTTCATTTACAAAGCCTATATCAACATCATTGGTTACTTGCAGCCTTGGCATTACCCCTAAAAAGCCATGAGGGTTGTCAGCATCACCAATCGGTAAATATCGAACACCGCTGGGGTTAGGGCCGTTAATTAATTTTTTATTTTTATCGTACAACGATGGCCGTTGTACTGGTTTATTAGGCCCATTATTTTGTGGGCCTTTTCCTTTTGGTGGTTTTAAACCGGGTGGTCTTTGTTGTCCATTGGCATTGTATTTAGGAGGCGACTGTCTCTTCATGTTTTCGGTATTTGAAGCTGAATGAGGAGCTGAAAGAGACGTTGCATCAGGCCGTTGTTGATTTTGAGCGGGTACAGTCTGTGGTTGCTCGTTTGTATAACGGGCTTCACCATTGGCTGAAAAATCAGGCGGCTGTCTATTTGTGGCGGTGTTATGTTGCCCTGGTCTATTGGCATCTCTGCGTGGTTGACGATTTTCTGGTCGGCGTTGTTGTGACCCTTTTCTGTTTTGCGCCTGTCGCCCTAATGGGTAATGGTCGAAAAATTTTGGATTATCTATATATTGTAATTCACGTTTAGAAATCGATTTTTCAAAACCTGACACTCTTAATATATGCGCCCAACGGATGGGTTTATCGTTTATGCCTTGCCATGAATCATAGTAATTATAATAACTATCTAAATTTTTAATTAGCGTTTCAAGTTTGATATCGGCTTTTTTATTAACATATTCAAGCATGCCACGATCAAAAGACCATTGAACTAAAACATACATAACCCCCACGAGTAACGATAACGCGAGTATTAATGTAGCGATTAATTTGCTTGAAATAGACATGCTTTTTTACCTTTATAATAACCTTGTCTATTGTGCGTTTTTTACTAGGTAATAACCAGAGGGGAGCAATTAATTTCACAATTGTTCCTTTATTCAGCATATTTATTTTATTTAGGAGGATAGATAACTTGAAGATGCTCTGGACGAGCACCTTCAAACGACTGAACACCGGCGTAGGTGTAAATGTGAGTTTAGCTGATTTAAGCGATGTTTAACGTCATTTGTTCTAACGTTTTGCCTTTGGTTTCTTTGATAAAAAAGAGAACAAAAACAACAGACAACAAAGCAAAGGTAGCATAAATACCGTATGTAATACTTAACCCCAACTGCGTAAGCAAAAAAGGAAAAGAAAGGGTAATCATAAAATTAGCTATCCACTGAGCAAAACCAGCAATAGCCATCCCAGAGCCTCGTAATTTATTGGGGAACATTTCACTTAACATGACCCACATAACGGGCCCCCACGATAAATTGAAGAAGAACACGTAGGCATTAGCCGCCACTAAAGCAAAAACACCCCATTGTCCTAATGCTAATTGACCGGTTGAATTGATTGTGCCGTTTGAAAAAGCAACCACCAATGCAATGAGTGAAGCCGACATGCCAATCGACCCTAATATTAATAAAGGCTTACGGCCAATTTTGTCTATGCTTGAAATGGTTAATAGGCAAGCGGCAATACTCACGGCCCCCGTTATAATATTGATCATCAGGGCGTCTGATTCTGAATAGCCCACGGCTTGCCATAAAACGGCACCGTAGTAAAAAACGACATTAATACCGACTAACTGCTGTAATGTAGCGAGGCCTATGCCCACCCAAATAATGGGTGAGAACCCGGTGTTTTTATTAAAGATGAGTTTTTTACTGCTAGGCGATGCGGTACTTAATTGTTGGTTAATCGCTTGCCAAATGTTCGTGCCTTCATGCGGCCCATAAAGAGTATGCAATACTTTTTGGGCTTTTGTTGATTGGCCTTTTAGGGCTAAATAACGCGGGCTTTCAGGAATAAACCATAACGTGATAAAAAAGAGCGTGGCCGGGATGAGTTCAATCCAAAACATCCAACGCCAAGCTTCATAGTCTAACCACAGAAGCGTTGTTGAGGCCCCCGCTATTTTAGCTAAATAATAGTTACTAATAAACGCGCTAAACAAACCTAAAATAATAGCCACTTGTTGAACTGACGCTAACGTTCCACGAAGACGAGCAGGGGCTATTTCACTAATGTAAGCTGGGGCTAAAACCGATGCTGCGCCTACGGCTAAACCGCCGAGTATTCTAAAAATAATGAAGCTCTCAGATGATAAAGCAATCCCTGAACCCCATGCACTCACAATAAATAAAACCGAGGTTAATATTAATATGGTTTTACGTCCAAAACGATCGGCAAGTGCCCCCGCGGCAAATGCACCAATAGCACAACCAATAAGCATACTGGCTACATTCATCCCCGTGCCTAAACTATCGGCATTAAAGGCGGCTTGTAATCCGTCGACCGTGCCATTGATAACCCCACTGTCGAAACCAAATAAAAATCCGCCAATGGTGGCAACGCAACTGATTAGAATAATAAGCCCTAGGTTTTCTTTTTCTGTATTCATTTGATCCTCCTATAGCTTAATCATTGTTTTCACAAATTGCTGCTTGGGTATTTTTATCCCTTGGCCGCTGCCTACACTTAAAGTGAGTTTGCCGTAATAAGGTTGTTTTAGGCCTGATGAATCGACATACATTAATTGTTCTGCGGGTATATCAAACTTAACGGTGATTTCACTGTTAGCATTGACAAGCGAACGCTTATAAGCAACCAATTGGCGAATAGGGGTCGACACAGGAGCATCAGGCATGCTGATATAAACTTGCGTCACTTCTTCGGCTGTCATGTCGCTTTTGTTAAGTAGTGAGGTTTGTATGGTTAGACCATTATTATTTTTGCTTGCTGATACCTTTTTATACTCGAAATCAGCGTAGCTTAAACCATAACCAAAAGGGTATAACACATCACCGGTATAGTATTTATAAGTTCGGTTATGCATGCTGTAATCTTTAAAGTCAGGTAAGTCGGTTACGCCTTTATAAAACGTCACGGGTAATCGGCCTGATGGGCTGTAATCGCCGAATAACAAACTGGTTAAGGCGTTGCCTGTTGCTTCACCCGGATAAAAACCTTGCACGATGGCATTGGCATTTTTATCTTGCCAGTTTAAGGCTATTGCACTGCCGCTCATATTGACATAAACGAGTGGTTTACCGGTTGCTTTAAGTTGTTTGAGCAAGGTTTCTTGACTGGTTGGTAAGTTGATATGCGTACGATCACCATGTGAGAAACCATCAATTTGCAATGGCATTTCTTCACCTTCTAAATTCGCGCTAATACCACCCACAAACACAATGACATCGGCTGCTTTTGCTGCTTTTAACGCTTGTTTGTTCAAGTTTTTATCTTGGTTAAGCCAACTGAATTTGATGCTCGGCGCTATCACGTTACTGTGCCAATAATGATTTATTTTACTTTCGGCATAAAAGTCGTAAGCCTTGTCTTTTTCGAGTTTTATTGGGCCGTAAGCGCCTTGTCCATCAATCGTTACATGCACATTTTTTAAATTGAATAAGTAAGTGCCATTTTCAGTTGGTGTAAATTTCCCTCGCCATTTGATGGCCATCTCTTGTTCAGTTGAGTTATCAATCGGCGATGTATCCCAGGCGAAATCAATATTTTTATCGATGCGTTGCAGGCTATGTTGAACACCAAAGTGATTGGCTGGAAAATATTGTGCAATTAATCCCGGCACGTTTTTGCCAAATTGATCGGTATGTGAAAAATGATTAGCTGGTACAGCGGTGTAATGGGTATAAACCTCGCCAGTTAAACTTGAACCCGGTGCATAAATAACATTGTGCTGGCCTAATCTATTTTCTAATGCCGTTTTAGGGGTTATAGGTTTAACCGGTTTACCATGGTAATTACCAACTAAAATAGCCTCATTATGGGCATTTGGGCCAATTAACGCGATTTTAGGCGTGCCGCTTAACGGCAACGTTTTATCGTTTTTTAATAAAACGAGCGATTTACGTGCGGCTTCTTCTGTTAAGGCTAAATGTTTATCTGAGCCAACGGTTGTTAGCGGTAATTGGCTATATGGGTTTGCTACGGTGTTATCAAACATACCCAATTTAAAACGAGCAAAAAACAAGCGTTTAACTGCGATATCAATTTGCTCTTCTGTGATCAAGTTGCGTTCAACGGCTTCTTTTAAATAGCTATACGTATTGCCGTGATGATCACCACAATTTAAATCGGTACCGGTTTTTACTGCCCAAGCCGCCGCTTCAGCTTCTGTTTTTACAACATGATGTGATTTGGGGTCGTAAAAATCGGCGATGGCGCCGCAGTCAGACACAATATAACCATTGAAGTTAAATTCGCCTCTTAGTTTATTTTGAATTAATTCATTACTGCCGCAAGCTGGTGCGCCATTTACACGATTATAAGCACACATAATAGAAGCAACTTGCGTTTGCGCTATCGTGTCTTTAAAGGCGGGTAAATAGGTTTCGGTTAAGTCTTTTGCTGTGGCGGTATAATCGTCGCTATGACGTGAAAATTCTGGCCCACTGTGCACCGCATAATGCTTTAAGGTTGCAACCGATTTTAAGTATTGGGCATTATTACCTTGCAAGCCATTGATAAAGTTAATCGCAGTACGTGTGGTTAAATAAGGGTCTTCCCCGTAAGTTTCTTGGCCTCTTCCCCATCGTGGATCTCTAAAAATATTAATATTGGGTGACCAATACGTTAATCCTGTATACATAGAGCGGTTATTGTCACGTAAAAAATGGTGGTGCTTAGCACGTCCTTCGTCAGATATTGCCGTACCCACGGCGAGCATGAGGTCTTCATCAAACATCGCGGCAAGCCCAATGGCTTGTGGAAACACCGTGGCTTTACCCGCTCTGGCAATGCCGTGCAATGCTTCATTCCACCACTTGTATGCCGGTACTTTTAATCTTGGGATCGCCGGTGCTTTATCAAACATCTGGCTAATTTTTTCATCTAAAGTCATGGCTGATACTAACGCATCAACTCTTTTATCAAGCGGTAAAGATGGGTTTAAATGCGTTAATGTTATTATTTTAGAATGGTATTCAGGTTGTGTTGTGTTTTGACAACCAAGTGTAACGGCACACGTTATAGTCGCGAGCAAGAACGGAGAGATAATCGTTTTCATGGTTAGGTAAATCCTATTATCAAAGACACTTTTATCACATGCAAAAAGTGTTTGAGTTGTTATTTTTTTAAGTGAGCTAAATGCTGCAACATAAGCGTAACAATATCGGGGGGGCTCAAGCGCCTTTGTGATTAATAGGGAGTGAATTTGAACGTTCAAATGTTGTAGTATCGTTTTTTGATACGCGTTGCCATACTGTTATTTAGGATTGTTAACTTAAGGGAAGGATGTTTTTATTTTTTATTTGTTATTGATTAATATAGCTTTTATTTTAACTGTCTTTTGGTCATTAGCTTTATTTAGATTGCCGCTCTTTCATATTGCTATGTTCTGGTATTAAACAAGTGATAGAGATTACACCTGAAAGTTGAGCATTTAATTAACATTTATCACTTGAAAAGAGGCGTTTTTCTTTTTTAGCGGGTATATTTATAAAATGTTAAATAAATGCTGCTTAAATTGGTTTAGATCTCGTTCAACCTTGTGGTTTTCATTTATTTGAACGTGTGTTGTAATGCGATTTTATTTATTTATTTACTTTTATATCAATGATTTATAATTAGTGTGTCGTTTTATCATTTTTTGAACGTTCAATTTTGGGTAATTACGGCTCTAAAGACGAATAAACTTTTTTATGTTGATATTTTGTTTAGGAAATTAGCGGATGATAAAAAATGCTTTTTTTAAAACTAACAAATAACACATAGCTCGGGATACATAATAATGACAATTTTGACCCAATCAACAAACACAGCTTATAGAAAAAAAACAAAACCCAATTTTAAATATTCAATCATCACGTCTGCGTTAATCGGCTTAACAATGTCGCATCACACACTCGCTGCTCAAGACACAGCAATGGCTGAAGAAGAAATTGAAGTAATTGATGTAAAAGGTATGCGCGGTAGTTTAATAAAAGCACAAGATATGAAGCGGGAGGCTGATACATTTGTAGATGCTATTTCGGCTGAAGATATAGGCGCTTTACCTGATCGGAGTGTATTAGAAGCGATGTCTCGTATACCGGGGGTGTCGATTGAACGTTTTGCGGCTGCTAACGACCCCGACCATTTTGGTATTGAAGGTAGTGGTGCAGTTATTCGTGGTATGACACAAACCCGCAGTGAGTTTAATGGCCGTGATACCTTTAGTGCCAACTCAAGCCGTGGTTTAAGCTTTCAAGATGTACCACCTGAACTAATGGGCTCGGTTGAAGTCTATAAAAATCAATCAGCCGATATGATTGAGGGGGGCATTGGTGGCACCGTTAATTTAAACACTAAATTGCCATTTGACATGGCCGATCGTCAGATAGGCGTTTCATTAGATGGTACTTATACAGACTTTGCTGAAGAATGGTCGCCATCTGGGTCTTTATTATTTAGTGATCGTTGGCAAACGAATGCCGGTGAGTTTGGTTTTTTAATTAACACGGCCTATTCAGACTTAACCAGTCGCTCAGACGGTTTACAATCAGAAATATTTATTACGCGAGATAATTTATTGCCTGATCAAGGAGACACGCTTTATGTTGCCCCTAATGGCGGTAACATGAACTCTCAGATACAAGAGCGCGGACGTAAAGGCTTAGCACTTGCTGCACAATGGCAAAGTACAGACAATACCATGCTCGTAACCGCTCAATTTTTACGCTCAGATGCAACCTTAGGTTGGGTTGAAAACACCATGAGTTATCAAACCAATATGTGGGAAGATGATGGTGTTAGTTTACGTGACGAATCTTATATGCTCGAAGGCGAAATATCTGAGGGAGTGCCATACCCCAGTTATGAGTTTGATGATAAAGGGGTTTTCCAATCTGGGTATATAACGCATGTTGCTCAAGGCGGCTGGCGTTCAAATGGTAACGACACAAACCGCGTACCTCAAGCGGCTGATTGGTCAGGTAACCCTGTTCCGCAATTTGGTAATATTTTTCAAACCACAACACGTGTCAAAGAGCAGCGTACGGTTGTTGATGACTTCTCATTAAACTTCAAATTTAGACCTGATGATTCATGGTCGCATGAATTTGATATGCAGTTCATTGATGCCAGTACGACTGATGATGATGTGACTTTATTTTTAGGCGTGTATGCAAATCAATTTTTAGATTTGTCTGATGGTGCACCTAAAATTGCCTTTTTAAACCCATGGAATGGCCAAAACGGGGGTGGGCAAGAAAACAATGAGGACTTTTTACAATCAAAAGAAAGCTATCATTGGCGTTCAGCGATGGATCATTATGAGCGCAGCCAAGGTGAAGAGCTTGCTTTACAGTGGGATACAAAATACACATTTGACGATGGTTTCTTTTCATCAATAAAAGCCGGTGTACGTTTTGCTGAACGCGATCAAACGGTTAAATTTAGCCAATATAATTGGCAACCTTTAGGTGCTATTCATACCGCCGATGTTGATGGTAATGGTTATAGTGGTGCGTGGTTAGATTTACCTGAACATGAAAGTTTGAATAATGATGTTGACCAACGCCGTTGGGATGATCATTTCCGTGGTGGCAAGGTTTCCATACCGGGCTTAGGTTACACGTTACATCCTTCTTTAGAATTAGTACAAGATTATGCCAATTGGGGGACTCGTTTAGCCAATGCAGCTTCAGAGTGGGAACCCGCAGCGGATCGAGAGCCTGCACAAATTGGTATCGATAGTAATGGGCAACCTGTTTATGAAACGTTTGATTCGCATTTTAGGCCCAATGAAGTAACAACCTTTACCGAAACCAATACCGCGGCTTATGTGCGCTTAGATTTTGTGTACGATGATGGTCCTGTACCATTTACGGGTAACGTTGGTGGGCGTTATATTCAACTAGAAAGACAAACTTCAGGTGCATTGGCATTTCCTGATCATCGAATGCGAGATCCGATTTATGATCCGGACGATCAAACAAAAGAAATCAAACAACCTATTAATTTGTTGCCTGAAGCCGATCGTACATTTGGCGATTATTCGGCTCACTTTTTATCAACTTCTACGACGGATAGCTACTTTTTACCTAGTTTAAATCTTAAGTTTGAATTAGGTGATGATTTGATTGCACGCTTTGCAGCCTCTAAAGCGTTGGCATACCCGAATACAGGTGATATGAAAGGCTATGTTAATATTGAATCAGATGTTTTGGGTATTGTAGAGGCTGAACCGGCTGATCCCGAAAACCCTGAGTTAATTGGTGCTGTTGCGGTTTATACCGGTGAGAGTGGCAATCCAAACTTAAAACCGATGCAATCAACGCAATATGATGTGTCATTAGAATGGTATTACAGTGATGATAGCTCATTAACGACAACGTTATTTTTAAAAGACCTTAAAGACTTTTGGGTAACGGGTGGTGTAACCCAAGCCGTGGTTAATCCTAATACCGGCACTAGCCAAAATGTCGTTTTACAAACACCGTTAAATACTGATGAAGGTAAAATGAAAGGGGTTGAGTTTGCATTTCAACACTTCTTCCATTCATTGCCATCACCGTTTGATGGTTTAGGTGTGCAAGCTAACTACAGTTATATTGAAGCATCGGGTGTACCAAACAGTAACTTATTTACGACTGAGCCGGGTGGCGCGCCTAAAGATGGTCCAACTCAATTAGCATTTGAAGAGTTGCCATTGGCGGGACAATCTAAAAATACGGCTAATCTTGTTGTGATGTATCAAAAACATGATGTTGAAACACGTCTTGCTTACAATTGGCGTTCAGAATACATGATCACCGCTCGAGATGTTATTGCCCCCCACCGTCCAATATATGGTGAAGCCGCTGGTTATTTAGATGGTTCATTATTTTATAATATTAATCCGCAAATAAAAGTGGGTATTCAAGGCGTTAATTTACTTGATACGGTTACTGAAACCTCAATGCAAGTTGATGAAGACGGTACTCGCCATGGTCGTTCATGGTTTATCAACGATCGTCGTTTTTCATTAGTATTAAGAGCTCAATTTTAATTAATATTGAGGAGTTTATTCACGGTTATTTATTAAGTATATAAAAAATAACCGTGAATAGCGGATATGACTTACATCAAAAAGCGCAGTGTTTACTGCGCTTTTTTAGTGCCTAATATGTTAAAAGAGAAGAGTATTTTAATATCAGTTATTAAGGATTCTGAAAATGAAAACCCAGTTCCTGAAGTATGGAGAGCTGTTTTTTGTGACATCGTTTATGCCTTTTCACATAGAAATTATTTAATTAATTCAACTATTCCCATGGTAAATGCTTTAACCGTAAATGAAGCTCAATATATCGAAAGTTATATTGAATCCTATGGTGAAAAATTAACTGAATTGCCAATAGAAGCATGGGAAACTTCAATTTATCTTTGGATGGGGGATCACTGGAGTGTAATGATAGATCTATGGACTTTAGGCGAAGGGCGAAGTGATTTAGTTTTATCTGCGAAAGTGTTCGAATCAAGTAATGGATATATTGTTAATATAGATATGGTATATGTTCCATAAGCATTGTTAAGCGTGTTCGATAAATATAACGTTTAAGATCTTAAAAGCGCAGTATTTACTGCGCTTTTTTTATGCTTTAAATATAGTTTAACGTTATGCTATTTAGAGGCGGCTTGGTTTGCCAAATAGTCATTCCTAAATTGTGAGGGTGTAACCCCAGTCAGCTTTTTGAAGAACGTATTAAAGGTGGCTTTACTATTAAAGCCCGCTTGGTCCATGATATCGAGCATGGTTGTTTTTTTATGAGCTGGGTTTTGCAGTAGCGCTTTGCTTTCTTCAATACGATAGTGATTAATAAATTCAAAAAAGTTTTTATCAAAATGACGATTAATTATTTGCGATAGGTTTCGAGCTGACAAGTTAAGTTGTTTAGCCAAATTATCTAAAGTGAGTAGGTGGTTTAAATACGGTTTTTGTTCTTGCATGTACCCTGTTATTTGAGCTATTAACTGCGGATCAACAGGCTCTTTATTTTTATCTTCAACAACCAAATCACGATTAATCCCTTTAAATAAGGTTGAATGACCAGCACTAAAAAAGATAAGCGCACTGACTAAAAATAGCGTGATGTAATTAGCGGTTAAACCGAGCAGTTCATGGTCAATATAATAATGCCACTCATAAGATGAAACTAACGCGAGTGCAACCGTTACGGCTGCGACTTTAATACCCAAAAAGCCAATGACTAATATTTTTAACCAGCTTAAATCAACACTTTCAATATCAGCGACTTCATTCTTAATTTGCTTCTGATATTTTTGCAATTCGTAAAAACATAAAACCCCACAACTTAAGCGAAATAGCTCTCTAAATACATGAATAAGTCGCTCAACCGTGTCTGCTTTGGCTATTGCATTGTCTTGTAATGCTTGCGCTTCGGCACTGATATCGGCGAGTAACCAAGAATTTAAAAAATAAATAAAATAAAGCGCAAAAGGTAAAAAATACAACAAATTAGATTTTTTGAGTTGGTAGTCTTTATAGATTAATGACTTGATATACAGTAATAACAAAGGCGCTTCTAACCAAAAAGCTAAGCCAAATGTGTAAAGAAGTTTTGGTGAAATAGCCACGGCTACATTTTTAAAACCCTCGCCAAAGTTGATTAGATTGTCTAATGGAATAGCGGCCTGACTTAATAAAAATGCGGCTAATAATAAATTACTTTGCTTTTTTCCTTTACGCATACTAATTAAAAATAAGGCAAATAATATACATTGGTAAAGTGTAATGATGAGTGCTAAATCATGAGTGTTAAAGAGAATGGTTTTCACTTAATTTGAAACCTTTTTATCATTTTTATTGTAGGACCGTGTTTTAGTGTTTTTTTATACCCAACTGTGAGCTATTTAATCATAGCTTGTTTACAGTCTATTTGACTAGATCTTAATTGACCTTAACGTCAGATTAAATAGTTTAATGAGGCTAACTCGTTTAACTATTTTGATCTTGTATAGTCTTCTCGCTCAGGTTTTATGGTTCATTGTCAGCGCTTACTCGCCCCAATCACATTGTAGAGCATATGCTCATGGCGTCTCGAAGCTTGCCTGCATGGATGCAGGTAAGGGGCGAGAGCTGGACGCGGTAGCTTTGACGGCTTTGCTGACATGGATGTAAGTACTGGAACTAGAAACCTGCCCCTAAAACCCGATCGCTTTGACTATAAAAAGCGTTCAAATACAGGTTGTGAACTTATATTTGTACGTATAAAGCCGCTATTTGAACGACATAGGGGCGCATATAAACAAAAATTGAGCAGGCTTTATGATAATAGAGAAAAATATGATGATAAAAAAATTAAGCACTGTCTTTTTGTTTATAGGTTTGATAACGGCCTGTAGCGATGATAATAAATCAGCAAGCATTGCTGATAAAACGAATTCAGTCTCTGATATGAGTTTAAACCCTAATGCTAATCAAGATTTGAATAGTGGTACTGGAAACATTGATTTGTGGCCAACGTTTGAGTCGCCTATAAAAACGGATCCAAAAGTTGAAAGCCAAATAAAAGCTTGGTTAGCTAAAATGTCGATTGAGCAAAAAGTGGGTCAAATGGTACAGGCTGAGATCACTTGGGTTACCCCTGATGATGTCAAAACCTATCATTTGGGGTCGGTATTAAACGGCGGCGGCACTTTTTTACATAATAATCGTAACGCGAGCGTAAGTGACTGGGTGTCATTTATGGACGAGCTTTATATCGCCTCAATGGATACACAAAATGGGCGTTTACCTATTCCGGTTACGTATGGTATTGATGCGGTTCATGGTAATAACAAATTTATAGGCGCAACCCTTTACCCACATAATATTGGATTGGGCGCGATGCGTAACCCTGAGTTAATCCAAAAAATTGGTCACGCAACGGCTAAAGAAGTTTTACTGGCGGGCATCGATTGGACATTTGCACCGACGTTGGCTGTTGTTAGGGATGATCGCTGGGGGCGGACTTACGAAGGTTATTCGGAAGATCCTGAAATCGTTGCTGCATATTCAGGCCAAATGGTGACCGGTATGCAAGGCGTGGTGGGTACATCGTCGTTTTTAGATGATGATCATATCTATGCGACCGCTAAGCATTGGGTTGGTGATGGTGGAACCGATAAAGGGATCGATCAAGGTGACAATTTAGATAATGAACAAGATCTTATTGACCATCATGCTGCCGCTTATTTTCCGGCGCTAAAAGCGGGTGTTCAAAGTGTGATGGCTTCGCACAATATGTGGCATGGTCATCGATTACATGGCAGTAAGTATCTACTAACTGATGTGCTGAAAGGTAAATTAGGTTTTGATGGTTTTGTTGTAGGCGATTGGAATTCGCACGCTAAAATTCCGGGGTGCACCAATGATAATTGTCCGCAAGCCGTTAACGCAGGGCTTGATATGTTTATGGTTGTAGAAGATTGGAAAGCCTTTATTACGAATACCGTTAAACAAGTCAAAGACGGTGTGATTCCTGAATCGCGCATCGATGATGCGGTTAGCCGTATTTTACGCGTGAAATTACGTTCAGGTTTATTTAATAAAGGTTTACCGTCTAAACGCAAATATGCCAATAAAGTTGAACTGTTAGGCGCACCAGAGCATCGAACTATTGCACGTCAAGCAGTGCAAGAATCTTTGGTTTTGCTTAAAAATAATAAGCAAATTTTACCGTTATCCCGTAAGCAGCATATTTTGTTAGCTGGCGATGGTGCCGATAATATGAGTAAGCAAACGGGTGGCTGGACAATTAATTGGACCGGTGAAGGTAATCAAAAATCAGATTTTCCGGGCGGTACGTCAATTTATGATGGGGTAAAGCAATATGTTGAAGGTGCAGGCGGCAAGGTAACACTAAGTGCTGATGGTACCTATAATGAAAAACCGGATGTTGCTATTGTTGTATTTGGTGAAAATCCCTATGCAGAATGGTTTGGTGATTTAAAGTCGATTGCTTACCAACCTTTTTCGCATCGTGATGCGCATTTACTGGAATCGTTAAAAGCGCAAGGTATTCCGGTTGTATCCGTCTTTTTATCGGGGCGACCGTTGTGGATGAATCGTGAAATCAATG
Source organism: Algibacillus agarilyticus (assembly GCF_003286125.1). Lineage (GTDB taxonomy): Bacteria > Pseudomonadota > Gammaproteobacteria > Enterobacterales > Alteromonadaceae > Algibacillus > Algibacillus agarilyticus. The sequence goes on along the minus strand of NZ_QMED01000019.1, from coordinate 69,833 downwards.
CCTCAGACGCGTTTGTGGCTGCATGGTTGCCGGGTAGTGAAGGTATTGGTATTGCTGATGTTATTTTGAAAAATGCAGCAGATGAAGTTAATCACGACTTTAAAGGTAAGCTCTCTTTCTCATGGCCTAAAAAAGCCTCGCAGGTTGTCTTAAATCGCTTTGATACAGATTATGATCCATTATTTGCTTATGGCTACGGTTTAACTTACAGCGATAATCAAACGTTAACCACATTAGAGACGATTAATGATTATGTGATCACCGTTGATAACAATGCGCCTTATGAGGTGATGAAAGGTCGACCTTTACATAACTGGAATTACGTTTTAAGAAACACGAGCGAGCGAAAAGATATTTATACGCCAGTCGGCAAAATAGATGGTTTATCTATGATAGAAGCGGACAAAGCGGTACAAGGTGATGCCAAAGAATTCACATGGGATGGTTCACAAGAAGCCTCTATCTATGTGACTTCGGGTTGGTATCGTGAAGATTTGTCAAACTACTTGGTTGCTAATGCCGCGATGACATTTGATATTCGGATTGAGCATCAACCGACCGGTCCTTTATATGTTGAAGCCGGCTGTACCGTCAATGCTTGTGGGAAAGTAGATATTCGACCTATCCTGAGTAGCATGCCTTTAAAAACATGGAACTCAGTCTCTATTGATTTGTTATGTTTTGCTAAAAAAGGCGTTGAATTTGAACGCAGCAGTGCGCCTTTTATTATGACGAGTCAGCATGAGGCTAAAGTGCGCGTTGCGAATGTGAGTTATACCACTGATAAAGCATTAACTGCCGATATCCAATGTCGTGATTAATGCACATATTGTGAATCGATATTTGATTTAAACGTTTACAGCATGGTTTACACATTAACGCTATAAAGCCGTGTCGCCATGCTGACTTATTTTATATTTTGAGGTTTTGTCTATGCACACTCAATCTAAATTAGCTTTGTTTTTAAGCTCATGTTTATTTTTTACCGGTTGTGGCAGTAGTGGTTCAGCTTCGGCACCTGTTGATGTTAACCCTAGCTCACCGGCAGATGGCAACACGGATGTGCCAACACCGCCTTCAACACCGGATACTTCAACGCCCGACGCGCCGAGTGTCAGTAGCGATTTGATTAAACTCAACCAAGTAGGTTACTTACCGTTGGCGCTTAAATCGGCTTTAGTGCCTGATGTGGCGGCAACACAATTTGAACTGATAAACCAAAATGGCGCGGTGGCGTTTACGGGAGCATTAAGCGCTGCTAGCCATTGGCAACCGTCTGGTAGCATTAAGTATAAATTGGCTGATTTCAGTGATTTTACCGCAACGGGTGTTTATCGAGTAAAAGTGGCTGGTATTGCTGATTCGTCTGCGTTTTCTATAAACTCAGATCTGTATCAAAGCTTATCAGATCAAGCACTAAAAGCGTTTTATTATAATCGCTCAAGTCATTCTATATTAGCGTCTCATGGCGGTGATTGGGTTCGAACGGCAGGCCATGCAGATACTAACGTGATTGTGCATGCGTCGGCCGCAACAAATGAACGGCCTGCAGGCAGTATTATATCGTCGAGTAAAGGTTGGTACGATGCCGGTGATTACGGTAAATATGTCGTTAATTCGGGTATCGCAACTTATACACTTCTGGCCGCCTATGAGCATTATGACGATTTTTTCACTAACCGTGATATCAATATTCCTGAATCGGGCAACACCGTTCCAGATATTTTAGATGAGGTTAAATGGAATCTTGATTGGTTACAAACAATGCAAGATAACGATGGCGGTGTTTATCATAAGCTGACCACATTAGGGTGGCCGGGTATCGAAATGCCCGCAGCTGATCAACGAGCACGTTACGTGATTGGTAAATCAACGGCTGCTACATTAGATTTTGCTGCCGTGCTTGCACAAGCGAGCCGAGTGTATAAACCTTTTTACCCTGAATTAAGCGCACAATGGTTAACCGCCGCGCAAAATGCTTGGGCATGGGCCGTTGCAAACCCTAACGTGGTTTATCAACAACCTAGTGATGTTGAAAGTGGTGAATACGGTGACAACTTTTTTCAAGATGAGTTTCGCTGGGCCGCCACTGAACTCTATATTACAACGGCAAATAGCCAATATTTAGAGGCGATCAATCGTAATGCTACTGATATTAGTGCGCCGAGTTGGGGATACGTAGCGGGGTTAAGTTATATAACGTTAGCTAATCAATCTAAAACCGATTTTGATATTAATGCCATTGATGCGGCGGGTCATGCCATTGTTGGGTTAGCCGAAACGTATTATCAGCAATACACAGATTCTGCGTTTTTGATCCCGATGATTGAGAGTGACTTTGTTTGGGGAAGTAACGCAACGGCACTCAATAAAGCCATTATCTTATTACAAGCTTATCAATTAACCAATGAGATTAAATTTAAGCATGCCGCATTAGGTTTAGCTGATTATATTTTAGGTCGAAACCCAACGGGGTATTCGTTTGTGACCGGTGTCGGTGAGCGTTCACCTTTAAATATTCACCACCGCGTCTCTGCTGCTGATACCATTAATGCTCCGATACCCGGTTTGCTTGCAGGGGGGCCTCATAATGGACAGCAAGATGGTTGCCGATATGATTCCAATGCACCTGCGCTAACTTATTTAGATGATTGGTGCAGTTTTTCAACTAATGAAGTTGCCATTAATTGGAACGCCCCTTTGGTTTATGTGTTGGCTGCATTAGCAAGGTAATTTATACCAACTCATTGAGGGTATATTATAGTCGTTTCATCACTTCCATCATTTTAACGCTAGGCTTTTGCCTAGGGCGTGTTTATCTTTTGTGTATGCTTTTGCAGCCGTATTTGCACGATTTATACAAGGCAGAGCGATTGCGGTGTAGTAATTCTACATAAAAGAGCGATAAAGACTTTATGCTCCTGCAAAGTCACCTTACCCCACATCCATGTGGGGCAACATAGTAGAAATAGTGCAAATGCGCTGCCCTTTGGGTTCAATCCAAAAGGTTTTGCTCTTTGTTATTGGCTTTTGACGTAGAACCACTATGCCATCAAGCCAATGCCGCGATCAAAACGCTTTGGAATTGAACAAAATCGATACGACAAAGATAAACACGCCCTAGCTTCCTGCCTTTTTGAATGTTGCGCTTAATTATACTTTTGAACTTATGAACCAAAATATAAAGAATTAGGTCATCAACACATATTAAAATCACTTTGTGATCGTTTTTTAAGCATTTTAATTTAAAGATAAAAATCCATAGCCAAAATTTAATATTATTTTGTTAAAAAGTTAAAATTAAATTTAATTTTGCAGTCGCTTATGACATATTATGTCTATGTAAAAAAAGGAGGAAATAATGTCTGAAGAATTAAAAAGGTTTTTTCACAGCGAATCCGCTGCGGGTGTATTACTGATGTTGACGGCTATTTTAGCCATGATTGCGGCTAACACAGATTTAGCGCCTTATTATGCTCAACTTATTGAAATGCCAGTGACCGTTATGGTGGGTAGTTTTGGTATTGATAAACCACTTATTCTCTGGATAAATGATGGGCTAATGGCCGTGTTCTTTTTCTTAGTTGGCATGGAATTAAAAGGGGAATTGCTTGAAGGTGAGTTGTCGGATTGGCGAGCAATCACGTTACCGGCTGTAGGTGCATTAGGCGGAATGATAGTACCGAGCCTTATTTATCTTTATTTTAATTATGATGACCCACTGGCTATTGAAGGCTGGGCTATCCCCGCTGCAACTGATATCGCTTTTGCCTTAGGTATTTTAACGTTATTGGGCACTCGTGTGCCGGTTGCGTTAAAAATATTTTTAGTGTCGTTAGCCATATTTGATGATATTGGTGCCATTATTATTATTGCTTTGTTTTATACCAGCAAAATATCAGCATTGGCACTTATTATTGCGGCCTGCTGTATTGCGGGATTAGCGGTATTAAAGCTGCGAAAATGTACCAATTTAACGCCCTATTTATTGATTGGCACCATTATGTGGATGGCGGTATTAAAAAGCGGGGTTCACGCGACTTTAGCTGGCGTTGTGTTAGCGATGTTTATCCCGATGCGTGATCCAAAAGACCCAAGCAAATCACCATTGCGTGATCTAGAGCATGACCTTCATTCAGTGGTTGCCTTTTTTGTATTACCTATCTTTGCGTTTGCTAATTCGGGTATTTCGTTAGCCGGCGTGGGTATTGAGCAAGTCATGCATCCTGTTCCGTTGGGTATCGCACTGGGGTTAGTGATGGGTAAACAGATTGGTGTATTTGGTTTTTGCTGGGTGCTTATTAAGTTAAAATGGATATCACTGCCTAAAAACTTAAATCTAAAAATGCTTTATGGTGTGTCATTACTGTGTGGTGTTGGTTTTACCATGAGTATGTTTATTGGCTCGTTAGCGTTTGAAGAAACCGGAACTAATTTATTATTTGATGAAAGGTTAGGTATTATTATTGGCTCACTGGTATCAGGACTTTTAGGCTTCTTGGTTTTAAGAAAAGTATTACCTAAAGAAAGCCTTAACAATGAACAAGGTGTGACCAAGGCACATTAACTGACTGTTATAGACAAGTGATTTTAAGATGCCGAACTCGGATCTTGAAGTCACTTGGGTCTAAATTATAACAACAGACGTAATAAGGAAATAATATGCAGTTGTTAATGGGTAATAAAAATTACTCGTCTTGGTCTTTGAGGGCTTGGCTGGTATTGCAAAAATCAGGCCTTTCATTTTCTGAGGTGTTACTCGATTTAAGTGATTTTGCTGCATTTAAACAGCAAATTCTCGCTTATTCCGCTATGGGCACAGTGCCCTGTTTAATTGATGATGAATTATGCATTGGCGATTCATTAGCAATTGCAGAATATATCGCTGAAATAAAACCCAGCGTTTGGCCGCAAGATAAAAAAATAAGAGCGCTTGCTCGTTCGGTGAGTGCTGAAATGCATTCGGGTTTTCATCATATTAGAAAAACCATGCCAATGAACATTCGTCAGCAGCGGCAAATTGAATTGACAACCCAATGCCAAATTCAAATAGACCGAGTTCAGTCAATATGGCAAAGTTGCTTTGATTTGAAGGCTAAAAAGAATATACAAGGCGGATGGTTATTTGGTGACTTTAGTGTTGCCGATGCCATGTTTTCACCGATTGTATTGCGCTTTAATACTTATGGTATCAAGGTGTCACCCTGTTGTGCACTTTATATGAAAAAAGTAATGCAAGATGAAGATGTACAGAGATGGTGTGAAGCCGCTAAAATAGAACCTTCTTATATGCCACAAGCAGATGTCGGGGTTTTACGTTAAATGAGTTTGATTGAAATACTGGATATTATTGGGTTAGTCCTGTTTTTAACCTGTTGGTATGGTTATACCGTTTTTGCCCGCTCTATGGCTAAAAAAACTGAATGTTTATCAAGTGTTTTAATTATTTATCGTATTGATTGGATGCGGCATTTGTTAGAGCGCGACAACCGAATATTAGATGCCGCTTTAATGGGGAATATAGAGCGCAATATCAACTTTTTTGCCTCAACAACCTTACTTATTATTGCCGGTGCCTTAACCGCTATGGCGTCTGCTACCACATTACAAAAAATGACGGAAGCCGTCAGTTGGATCCAACCACAAAGTGAAGCAGCCATTCAATTTAAGCTTTTATTTATTTGCGCTATTTTAGTGTTTACCTTCTTTAAATTTACGTGGTCATTGCGTCAATATGGCTTTGCCGGTGTAATGATAGGTGCTGCGCCTAATGTAGAAGACTCAAATGCAACCGTGAAAATGAAGCGAGCTTTTGCACGTAACGCGGGTAAAATAATCGATCAAGCCATGCATAATTTTAACAATGGCTTGCGTGCTTATTATTTTGCTTTAGCGGCGCTAGGTTGGTTTGTAAACGCTTATGTATTTGTTGGCTTAGGCATGGCGGTGGTTTACATTTTATATCGTCGTGAGTTTCATTCGCGTACGTTAACCATGCTCAAAGAGGGTTTAAGTATGAGCTCTTATTATTTGTCACTGCAAAATGAGAAAAAAAGAGAAGAAGAGAAAAGAGAAGGAGAAAAAACGGCTCAAGGTTTATAGCCGGTTTTCTGTTTTATTGACCTAAACTCATTTAAAGCACTGCTTTATTGAGTTTAGGTAAGCGGCGTATCATTGTTTAAAATACCCAAGTAAAAAAAGACCCAAGTAAAAAAATACCCAAGTTTAAATACCTAAGCCACTTGGGTATATTCAGTTATGCGAGCTTATCTTGAGCCAATAAAAAATCAAGCGCTAAGCTAACAAAGTCACTTGATGAAATAATACCAATCAATTTATTTTCATCATCCAAAACCGGTAAACTACCAAATCTTTTATTAATGAAATGTTCCGCTGCTACTTTTAAGTCGTCATTGGCACTCGCGGTTGGATTATCTGTGCTCATAACTTCGGTTAATAATACCTTCTTTTCACGACGTTCTAAACTCGCTGTACCATAGGTTGATACAATAGAAAATACTTTAGCAACCATGGCTTTTTGACTTAACAACCCTTTATAACAAAGGGTGTCAGCATCAAGGATCGGGATATGACGAATGCCTGAATCGCGGGTTAAATTATGAGCATCTAATAAATTTGAATCTGTGGTTAAATACTTAACTTCCGTTGTCATAATGTCTTTCACGAATTGCATCGTCATGGTTCACCTCATTTATTGCATTACTTTACCTTGCGCCAGTTCAAAATACTTACGCACGCTAACCGAAGGGTCATTTATTAATTTTTGGTAGCAAATGCCCGGAAAAGCAAATGTTTTTCCATTAAATTCAATAAAAGTTGTCGGGGCGTTAATATCTGATTCATCGTAAAACCATTCACCACCAATATAGTGAATAAAAACTTCACCTAAATACGCGCCTAAAATATTGCATAACGTAAATAAGTTTTTGTCGCGGGTGGCTTCATCTTTCAGTAATGGCAAGCAATCGAGCAATAACGCATCAATTAAATCGATGCTTTCCATTGTTTTATCAAGCTCAACCCCAAATTCACTTTTTGCAAATTCAATTGCATCGCCTGCGGCTTGTAACATCAGGTCATTGATTTCTTGTTTATTCATAACGCATCCATTTTTATTATATTTGTTTACTTAGTCATACTATCGGCTTTGTCACAAAATTATTCAACCTAAAATCAAGTGTAGACTTTTTTAGGTTGAATACTGTCTTATTTGGTGGCAATAAATACGGCACGTTGTGGTGCAGGATACCCTTCAATAGTTAAGGTTGGATCATTTGGGTCTAAAAAGTCAGCTAATGATTCATTCTCCATCCATTCAGTTTTACGTTGTTCGTTTAATGTGGTTAAACACTTGTCGACTACTTTGATATTTTTAAAGCCGACACGGCTTAGCCAGTGAACAAGCGCATCGCAACTCGGTATAAACCAAACGTTGCGCATTTTGGCATAACGCTCACCTGGAATAAGCACTTGGTTTTGGTCACCATCAATGACAATTGTCTCTAATACGAGTTCGCCACCTGTTCTGAGTTGGTCTTTTAATTGTGCTAAGAAGTCGATAGGAGAGCGACGGTGGTATAAAACCCCCATAGAGAATACGGTATCAAACAATTCTGATTTAGGCAGCTGTTCTATCCCTAACGGAAGAAGATGAATATCGTCACTTGGGTTGTATTGATGAATTGCTTGGAATTGCGCTAAAAAAAGTTGAGATGGGTCTGCGCCCACAACGAGTTCTGCTTCTTCACCTAACATACGCCACATATGATAACCATTACCGCAACCCACATCGAGCACGGTTCTACCAGCTAAAGGGGTTATGTGTGGTAATAGGCGACCCCATTTCCAATCGCTGCGCCACTCTGTATTTAAGTCAATATTAAAAAGCTGGTAAGGACCTTTGCGCCAAGGCATAAAGTTTTTGAGCAATGCGGTTAAGCGCTTTTGTTGGCCGGCATTTAAATCGTCTGGTTGGCCTAACGTAACGCTGGTTTTTAAATCGACTTTAGACGCTTCAGCTTGTGGTAAATTTTTAATGGTCTTTTGCCACTGATGAAATTCACCGTGTAACGCATCTTTATACCAATGCTCAAGTCGTGGAGGCAAAGATGTAATCAGCGGGGCTAATTTAGAGCGTAAAATGCGTTGATAGAATGAGTCAAAGATCATTTAATGGCCACCATCGAGGTAAAGTTGAAGCACTGGTACCATTGTTGAAAATGGTCAAACCCGGCTTGTTTAAAGCGGTCGTAATGGCACTCTAATGAATCAATGCGCATCACGTTTTCAATGGCAGAACGTTTTTGGCTTATTTCAAGCTCGCTATAACCATTTGCCCGTTTAAAATCTAAATGCAACTCATCAATGAGCGCATTGCACGTTGTATCGTTAAACGAAAGCTTTTCAGATAAAACCAGCAAGCCACCCGGTTTTAAGCCTTGGTAAATACGGCTAATCAGCTGCAAGCGGTCATTAGGGTTTAAAAATTGCAACGTAAAATTAAGCACAACAAGACTGGCATTTTCAATCTCGATATTCAGAATGTCATCACAAATAACTTGCGTGCTGATCGGGCTTTTATAACCTTGCAAATGTAAATTACATTTATCGACCATGGCTTGAGAGTTATCAACTGCAATGATCTTTACATTTTCATGTTTAATGCTGCGGCGCATGGCTAAAGTTGCAGTGCCTAAAGAGCAACCTAAATCGTAAATTGTTGAATTAGGTTGTGAATGCACTTGCGCTAAATGACCAATCGTTGAAATGATGGTTTGATAACCAGGAACCGAGCGCTTAATCATGTCAGAAAAAACATCAACCACGGCACTATCAAAAACAAAGTCTTCAACCGTATTGAGTGGTGATGCGTAAATATTGTCTTTTATATGCGTATTAGCCATGAGAACTCGGTGTTAACGGGTAGAGTGTTTCATTAGGCGCTCTTTTTGTCGGCCCCAATCTTTATCTTTAATATCGGTACGTTTATCGTGGCTATGTTTACCTTTAGCTAAATAAATAGCGACTTTAACCCAACACTTTTGCCAATACATCGACGTGGCAACAATAGAGTAACCTTGGCGATCACGAGCACCCATTAATTTATCTATTTCACGGCGATTAAGTAACAGTTTACGTGGGCGATCAGGGTCGGCAACCACATGCGTTGATGCGCTATTTAAAGGCGTAATGCGAGCGCCCACTAAAAAGGCTTCATTATTTTGAATAATGACGTAATTCTCTGATAAATTGACTTTACCATCACGAATACTTTTGACTTCCCAGCCTTGTAACTCAATGCCGGCTTCGAGTTTATCTTCTAAAAAATACTCATGGCGCGCTTTTTTATTTGACGCAATGGTATTGCTGTTTGATTTACTTGGTTTTTTCTTTGCCATGACTCTATTTTCTATATCCAATAATGTTGTGCATTTAAGTACACAAACGATGACGCATTATATACCCAAATTGCTTGAAGATGCGAGTGACGATAAGGCGTATGATTGGGTCAGCGCTTTGCAGGTTAATTGGGATATGATAGCATCTGCGCGTTTTTGAATTTCGGAGTTGATAATGGCCACAATACATCGCAGTGCATTAGTTATGCACAGCGCCCAAACCATGTTTGATCTGGTTAATGATGTAAGCGCTTATTCATCGTTTTTACCGAATTGTGCCGATGCTAAAATTAAAGAGCAAACGGATCGTGAAATGATTGGCGCCATTAAAATTGCGAAAGGCGGTGTTAGCAAATGGTTTACTACGCGCAATAAATTGTTTTCACCCGAACGTATCGATATGGTGCTGGTCGATGGTCCTTTTAAACATTTAACCGGTATTTGGCGTTTTGACGCTTTAGATGATGATGCCTGTAAAGTCAGTTTAGATTTAGATTTTGAATTTTCTAACCAATTAGTCGCCCTTGCTTTTGGTCAAATTTTTACCCATGTAGCTAACGGCATGGTAAAAGCGTTTATCGACCAAGCTAACAAAAGAGTCTGTTAATGAGTGATAAAATAAACATTGAAGTCAGCTTTGCTTTACCTCACAAACAAACGTTACTTGCGTTATCGGTAGATGCAGAATCAACCCTTGAAAGCTGCATCCAACAATCGGGTATTTTAGCTGAATACCCAGAAATAGATCTCAAACAAAATAAAGTCGGTATTTGGAGTCGCACCAAAAAATTAACCGAAACGGTTAGAGAAGGTGATCGCATTGAAATTTATCGCCCGCTGATTGCCGATCCAAAAGAAGTGCGTCGTCGTCGAGCTGAAAAAGCAAAAGAAGAAGGTCGAGCCGATAAAGTCACCGGTGGTCGTCCTAACAAACTACGCGCAGAGCCGTAGTTTATTTAAAATACTGCAAAACGTACAAAAAATATGCGCGCTAACTTTAAGAGTTAGGTCGCATTTGTTACAATCTCGCCCCTCTTTAATACTCATTCCTATCGTGATCTCAAACACATGTTTAATTTAATTACGAATAACCAATATAACGTTAAAAATGACGTTTTATCGGGTGTAACCGTCGCGCTTGCGCTGGTTCCCGAAGCTGTCGCCTTTGCCTTTGTTGCAGGCGTTGACCCAATGGTTGGCTTATATGCTGCCTTTATGATGGGCTTATTAACTTCTATTTTTGGTGGTCGTCCGGGCATGATCTCGGGTGCTACGGGTGCAACGGCTGTTGTGATGGTGGCGCTTGTAGCCGAAAACGGCGTTGAATATTTATTCGCTGCGGTTATATTAGCGGGGTTAATCCAAATACTGGCGGGCATATTTAAGCTCGGTAAATTTATCCGGATCGTGCCGCACCCCGTTATGTTGGGGTTTGTTAATGGCCTCGCCATTGTTATCTTTCTTGCACAGCTTGGCCAGTTTATGGTTAAAAACAGCGCTGGCGAATTTGAGATAATGCAAGACAGCATGATGCTGATCATGATTGGTTTAATTGCATTAACCATGGCCATTTGTCATTTCTTACCTAAAATCACAACAGCTATTCCTGCAGGATTGGTGGCTATTGTAACGGTAACACTCATTGTTGTTGGGCTGGACTTGGAAGCACGTTCTGTTATTGACTATGTGCGTGACATGTTACCCGCTGATCAAGCGGCGACTGCTAGCTTAGAAGGTTCATTACCGTCATTCTCCATTCCTATGGTGCCGTTCACGTGGGAAACGTTCCAAATTATCTTACCTTACAGCTTAATTATTGCTGCAATTGGTTTAATTGAGTCGTTATTAACGCTAACGTTGATTGATGAAATTACCAATACACGGGGTCAAAGTAACCGTGAGTGTGTTGGCCAAGGTGTGGCGAATACCGTTAATGGTTTCTTCGGTGGTATGGGTGGTTGTGCCATGATTGGTCAATCAATGATTAATATAAATTCGGGTGGCCGTGGTCGTTTGTCCGGCATTACAGCGGCACTCGTGCTTCTTGGTTTTATATTATTTGCGGCAAACCTTATTGAAATGATCCCACTTGCGGCTTTGGTTGGCATTATGTTTATGGTTGTTTTAGGTACATTTGAATGGTCGTCATTCCGTATTATTCGTAAAATTCCACCAACAGATGCTTTTATTATTATCTTGGTATCCGGGGTTACTGTCGCCTTTGATTTAGCCATTGCGGTTATTGTGGGGGTTATTGTTTCGGCACTTGTTTTTGCTTGGAAACATGCGCAGCATATTCATGCAGAAGTCTCTACCGATGAAAATGGCTATAAAGTGTATGCTATTCGTGGTCCATTATTTTTTGGTTCTGCGGCTCAGTTTAAAGAAATTTTTGATGTAGAAAACGATCCTGAGCATGTGGTACTTGAGTTTCAACGTTCGCGTATTTCTGATCATTCAGGTATTGAAGCGCTTGATACTTTGGCAGAGAAGTATTTGGCTAAAAACAAAAAATTACACATTCGTCACTTAAGCCCAGAGTGTCGTGTTTTGTTAAAACGAGCAGGCAGTTTATGTGAAGTTAATGTGTTAGAAGATCCAAACTATCATGTTGCCTCGGATGAATTGGGTTAACGTTTATTTAGTCAGCCTTTATTTAGTTAACACTCATTTAGTCAATTTAGCTGACTAAATCGCTAAACTACCATCAAAACCCTGCTTCATTTGCAGGGTTTTTTATTGTTAAAACAACGGCTATTTGCTAGCTTACGTCTTTTGTTATTTTTAAATCCTGTTTTTATAAAGCGGATATAAAACGGATGTTTTTATGCTCATTTCCCCCAATACCTCTTTGTTAATTGAAGACTTATATCAAGAATTTTTGCAATTAAATTTTTATGAGCAATGTGTTTTGAAACTGTTAGCCGTGGTTTATAAGCCGATAGGCATAGGCAAGCTTAACACGCTGATTAAGCGATCAACTCAGACTTATATTTTTTCAGATGCCGAAAAATTCAACGCCTTATCAGTCGAACAAAAAGATCAATTAATCGAGCGTGAATTTATTAGTCAAACAAAAGATGGCATCACTATAAACCGATTGCTGGCTAATCGTTTAGTCAGTGATTGCATGGCTGAAAACCAGTATTTAAACATACTGCAAACCGCTGAATCTGTTACACCTGCGATGTATTACGCCAGCGCTACTCGTATTGACGCTAGAATTGTGCGCGATTTATTTTTTTTGGCTGATTATCAAAAAGTAGAAGAAATACTGCAGTTAAATAAAAACCCGCAAATTATTGATATTAAACAGACCAAGCCACTTATCGAGTTAGTTTTTGCGCCGTTTAATCTTAAGCTTTTTTTAGATTTACCTGATTGCCTGCAATACCAAAGCTTTGCGGCGTGGTTTGCCGATTGTAAAAATAAAAAAACATCAAACGAATACGCATTCGAATTATTACAACAAGCCTGCGAACACAGTCCCGATAACGAGTCATTAACGCATTTACTGGCCGAGCAGTTTTTATATAAACTGCGTTTTTCCGATTTTAAAAAAACTTGCTCAGCCGATGATAAAAGTTGTTATGGTTTGCAGCTCAATGCCGCGTATCAATTTTTGCAAGGCGAATTTTTGGCGGCTCATGCATTGTTTGAGCAAGCGATGAAAGCTAAAAATAAATATGCACGCCGCAAAAAACAATACCTAGGCGATACGCTTGGTTTATTTAACAAGTTATGTTTATTAGTATTAGGAGCTAAAGAAAGCGTACATTATTATGATGTTATCGGTGAGCAACTTGAATTTGAAATTGGTGATCATAGAGCGTTAACCTTTTCGCATACCGCCCACGCTCTCGATCAAACCGTAAAATGTTTATCGTCTGGGGCTAAATACACAATTATTCACGACAAATATCAAAACCTGATCCGGCTAGATCCCTTTAACGCGCATATTATTTTATTGCTAAGTGTATTAAGCGAGCGCTGGTGTAATGGAGACAATAATCAACCTGCACCTGAATTATTAGCTGAAAGCGAAGCCTTTTTTGAGCAATTGTCGCTGCCTTTATTTGCCACGGTCGCGGCACAAATTACGGGTAATATCTCGGCGAATGACTCGGCTATACTTAATTTTACAAACCTAATTTCGCATAAAGCCGAATGGGATATTGCATTAGAAAAGCTCATTGCCTTAAACCCACAAACCGAAACAAAGCACGATGTTAACCCTAAAGTTGAAAAGCCTATTCGGCTTATTTGGGAAATGCATCTGCATCGCAATAAAGTGCAATTTAAAGCCCGAGAACAAAAGCAAAATACCAAGGGTTGGAGTAAAGGTAGGATGGTTGCGCTAAAACGATTATACGAAGAACCAGAGCAATTTAACTACTTAACCGAAGCCGATTTAGCCATGTGCCAAGCTATTGAGGCATACCAAGGTTGGGGATATTACAGTTCAACCGAATATGAATTAGAAGGGGTAAAAACGTTATTGGTGGCTAAAAATCTCGACAATCTTTATTTAGCAACTGATCTACAAATTCCGATAGAGCTAAAACAAACCGAACCTGAATTATGGGTGAGTCAGCAGGGCTCTCAACTTTTATTAAGCATGGCCAATCTACCGGATAATTTTGATAGCAACCAAAACAAAACCTTATATTCAATTAAAGAAACATCGCCTGAGTGTTATGCGTTTATGTTGTTTAATGAAGCGCATTTAAAAGTCGCTAATATCATTGGCGAAGGCGGGCTGTTAATCCCCAACCATGCAAAAAATAAAGTACTCGAAAGCGTAATGGCGATCGCACCGGTGTTAAATATTCAGTCTGATATTGAAGAGTTAGACACCGGGCTTGAAACGATTGTTAATGATGAATGTTTGGTTATAAACATTCAGCCGGTTAACGATGGGCTCGAATTTATGTGTATGGTGATGCCGTTTGGTGAAGACGGTCCAGCCTATAAGCCCACGGTGGGCAATGCCAAATTAACAACTGAGATTAAAGGCAAACGCATTGCGACACAACGCGATTTTGTTAAAGAACATGCGCTGCTCGATGCATTAGACACACATTGCCCTGCATTTTTAGCCATGGCCGATAACGTGTTAAGCATTGATGAGCTGCAAGGTTCACTTGAAACCGTTGAGCAGTTAGAGCATGTTGTTAATCAAGACCCAATGCCTTTTAACGTGCGGTTACGTTGGCCAAAAGGGAAAAAAATATCGCTGACCAAAGCCCTTGAAAGCCAGCATTTACAACTAGCCGTTGGCAAAAAAAATGAATGGTTTGATTTAAAAGGTGAACTCACGGTAGATAACGGTGAAGTACTCGAACTAAGAATATTGCTTGAGTTAGTCGCCACGACACAAGGCCGGTTTATACCACTTGATTCGGGCAAGATCTTAGTGTTATCGCAAAATTTAAAACAAAAACTCGACATGCTTAATCAAGCAACCGATGGAGGTAAATTTCATCAATTAGCGAGTGTTCAAGTGGCTGAGGCAACCACAGGCATGCGCATGAAAACCTTACATGCGTGGGACGCGCAAACCACCAAAATGCATGAAGCGAATGTGATCATGCCAAAGTTACCCAACACCTTACAAGCTGATCTGCGTGATTATCAAATTGTCGGGTTCGATTGGATGTCGCGTCTTGCTCATTGGGGTGCTGGCGCGTGTTTAGCCGATGACATGGGGCTCGGTAAAACCTTACAGGCACTTGCGGTGTTATTAGACCGAGCTAGCAATGGCCCCAGTTTAGTGATTGCACCGACTTCTGTTTGTTTTAATTGGCAGCAAGAAGCCGCTAAATTTGCCCCCACGTTAAATATAAAATTTTTTGCCGATGCAAACACCAGCGACGAAAGGGAGCAACTGCTTAATGAGGTTAAGGCATTTGATTGTGTGATCATTAGTTATGGTTTACTGCAGCGGGCTAGCGATATGTTAGCCCGTGTGCAGTGGCACACCATTGTAGCCGATGAAGCTCAAGCACTTAAAAATCCATTAGCCAAACGCACACAAGCGGCGTGTGCATTAAAAGGTGATTTTAAAATTATCACTACTGGCACGCCCATTGAAAACAACCTAACCGAATTATGGAGTTTATTTAGGTTTATCACCCCAGGTTTGCTTGGCAGTTTAAAACGTTTTGGTGAGCGTTACGCACTGCCCATCGAAAATGTAAAAGAAGACAAATTAGCGGCAAGAAAGGCCAGTTTAGGCTTAAAAACCTTGATCCAGCCTTTTATATTGCGCCGCATGAAAAACCAAGTATTAACTGAACTGCCGCCAAGAACTGAAATTAATATAGCGGTTGAATTGAGTGCGCCAGAGCAAGCATTTTACGAGGCCATTCGGCTTAACGCGATCGACAATATTAGCCAAGCTACCCAAACCTCAAACATGGGCGAGCAGCGTATAAGAATGCTCGCCGAGCTAGTTAAGCTGCGCCAAGCCTGCTGCAACCCCGCGTTAATCATGGCCGATACCGATTTACCTAGCGCCAAAATGGCCGCCTTAGATAATTTGCTTGATGAGTTACAGCAAAATAATCACAAAGCGCTTATTTTTAGCCAGTTTGTTGGGCATTTACAACTGATTAAAAAGCACTTGGCTTTACGCGAAATAAGCTATCAGTACTTAGATGGCTCAACCCCACAAAAAGCCCGAGCTCAGCGTGTCAATGCCTTTCAAAATGGTGAAAGCGATGTGTTTTTAATTAGCTTAAAAGCCGGTGGCTCAGGGTTAAACTTAACCGCCGCTGATTATGTTATTCACATGGACCCATGGTGGAACCCTGCGGTTGAAGAGCAAGCATCTGATCGTGCACATCGTATGGGACAGCAAAGGCCCGTAACCATATATCGGTTAATTGCCAAAAACACAATCGAAGAACGAATAGTGGCTTTGCATCAACACAAACGTGATCTAGCCGATAAATTGCTAGCGGGTAACGAAGAAGTCACTAAATTGTCGGTTGAAGACATGCTCAATATGTTAAAGGAAACATTTTAAAAGATATCAATATCTTGGGCATTGAACCATGTTATCCGGCTTACGCCACTGCGTGGCTAAACCGGTCTACGTTTCTTATTATTGTCTATTAGTGCCTTTTACAATAATTTACGCAGGGGATACCACATTATTGTGGGGCATTTTGTTCCGGCTTTGGGTTTGCTAACCGCTTCAAAGCCGAACTTTTTCATCGTGTTAATTCGATGTTCAGGGCAATCTAATGCAATTGATTTAGCACCTAGTTGCTTAGCGGCTTGTACACGCAGCATAATTAATTTGTGTGCTAACCCAATGCTGCGGTATTCATTGGCAACAACCAAGCGATTAAATGAGGCTATTGGGGTTGGATATAATGCATCTAGCCCTTCATATAGCGCCGCTTCAGGCAGCGATGCTAACGAATCATGAATTGACATTCTCGCGGTGGCGACTATTTTGTCATGATCTTTAATTTGCCATATATATGAGGTTAAATCTTCTGGTTCTAACCATGTGTTTTCAACCGGACCTGACATCGCCATATCGGTATGTTGCCACAAGCGGTAACGAAATTGACCAATGTCGATTAGGTGCTCAAATGCCGCTTTTTCGTTTTTACTTTGCTTGTGGTTGGGCGTAAAACACGTAATAGAAAAATTATAATTAAAGTTAGCTGACAAGCCTGATTTAGCATCCTGCATTTTATTATTCCATCAATATATTATTCCGTAGAGTATAGATACAAAAACCACTTAAATAAAATGAATTTATGATGAAATTTCTCAATAAACGGCGACTTATTTTTATGTTATTGCGATTAAGTTTATCAACCTATTCATTTTTCATGGCGTTTTTTACGTAGGGTGCCGTGAGCTTGCGAACCGCCCCCTTGTTTATATATTGAAATCGTGTTTTGTGAATCGTTTTTTATGGTTGAGTATTAAAACGTGGTTATATATCTATGATTGTCCTATTTGAGCTAGGGGGTTGGTCGCGTTTGCATTCTTCACCGTCGCTTAGTTGAACGCTATATATTCTTGTCAGTGCGGCTAATAGGTGCGAATTTAAGAGGGTAATTTAAGCCTATTTACTCCGTTAATTTGCGATCACAACACTTGCGTCCACACCACCAGCAAAATAGTCCGCCAGTGGCAAACATAATCAGGCTATAGGTGATCGCTGGCACTGTCATCGCTAGGTTATTGAGTAATGTGCTGGCAATCAATAAGGCAAGTGTGCCATTTTGGATCCCCACTTCTATCGCTATGCTAATCGATTGCGCTTGGTTCAATCGGCTGGCTTTGGCAATCATAAAGCCAAGCACTAATGTACTGCTATTTAATATTAAAGTTGCCAAACCGGTTTGCACAAAATAATGTGCCATATTAGCCCACTCTTTTGCGATAATGCTCGCGATAATCAAAAATAAAAAGACAACCGAAAATAACTTGATTTTGTATTGCGCTTGTTGAGCAAATGTCGGTTTTTTATAGCGCCAAAACATACCGATAGACACGGGTAAAATAGTGATTACCAATAATTGCATAATGGTTTTAGTGACCGGCATGCTCATTATTTGGCTGGTATCCATGAAATGCTGCATCATTAACATGGTTAAAATCGGAATGGTGAAAGGGGTGATCAAGCTGGTTAATGCCGTTAAACTAATTGATAAAGCGGTATCGCCTTTAGCTAAAAAGCAATACATGTTGGATGTAACCCCACCCGGGCAAAAAGTAAGTAACATAATACCGACGGCCAGTTCGGTGGTAAAACCAAACAAGGTAACAATGATATAGCCCACGATAGGCAGCATGAGCAATTGACAGATAACGCCTATTGTCATGGCTTTTGGATAAAGCATTACCCTTGTAAAATCGGCAATTTGTAACGATAGCCCCATACCTAACATGATAATAAATAGAGAGAAAGGTAAGACGACTTGCGATAATAAACTGGCTTCCATTAACAGAGCCTCACTATTTTAGTGTTTATTAGAGCTTAGTGCAGGTGGTTGCAAAGCGCTATAAAGTAATAGTGAGGTGATGTTATAGCACTTTATATAGTCTTCTCGCTCAGGTTTTATGGTTCATTGTCAGCGCTTACTCGCCCCAATCACATAATAGAGCATATGCTCATGGGGTCTCGAAGCTTGACGGCTTCCCCTAAAACCCGATCGCTTTGACTATATACTCAAGCGTATTGAAGTGACTTGAGTATATTTTATGCCTGCATTTTTTGCATCGGCACAAAGCCTGGTAATTGTTCAAACCGTTGTAACCAAGCAATAACATGAGGGTAGGGTGATAAATCAACTTCGCCTTCGGGGGCATGAGCCACGTAGGTGTAATTGGCTATATCGGCAATGGTAGCTTGTTCGCCAACCAGCCAGTTTCGGTCTTTTAAATGTGCCTCAAGCTGCGTAAGTGCATCTTTACTTACATTAAGCGCAAGCTCATAATCTAACGGCGCACCAAACAATTTAATGAGTCTGGCCGTTGCAGGGCCGTTAGCCACTTTATGGGCGGCAAAGGTTAAAAAGCGTTGTATATGCGCTTGCTGAATAATCGATTCAGGATACCACTGGCGAGACGCATCATATTTTTGCGCTAAATAGAGCAAAATCGCATTTGAGTCAGCGAGTGTCACTTCATCATCTTCTATTACGGGAACTTGTCCTGCGGGATTTTTCGCTAAAAAAGCCGGTGTTTTTTGTTCAGCATTACGTAAATCTACATTAATCAACTTTATATCTAAGCCGAGTAAAGCGGTAAAAACACGAACGCGGTGTGAATAACCAGAAACGGGAAAAGAGTATAATTTTATTGTCGACATTATGATTCCTATTGATACCAGTGTGGTTAGTTTTTATTTTAGGCGTTGACAATAATGGGATAAATAGCGTTAATATTGAATTATTGTCAACATATTGTGGCCAATGTCAGCTTGGGTTAATTAAATGGATACATTAGATGGATTAAAAACCGTTGTTGCGGTGGTTGAAACGGGGTCTTTTACCGCTGCAAGCGAGCGTTTAAATATCTCTAAAGCGTTGGTTAGTAAATATATTGGTGAGATAGAAGGCAAGCTTAATGTGCGGTTGTTTAACCGCACAACCCGTAAAATATCACTGACTGAATCTGGAGCACATTACTATGATCATGCTTTAAGCCTGCTCGAAAAATACCACGCTATGGTTGATGATGTTGTTGGTGACCAAGAAACCCCCAAGGGCTTGCTTAAAGTGAGTGCCCCTGTCGCATTTGGTGAACTGCAATTAGCCCCTTTATTGCCTTTATTTAACGCTCGTTACCCTGACGTAAATATCGACCTTTTTCTAATTAATAGCGCAGTTGATATGCTCGAAGAGGGGATCGATGTAAGAATTAAAGTGGGCAAGGTGACTGATTCAACGATGATCGCACGACATCTATGTGATGTGCCGCTCAAGCTTTGCGCTACACCTCAATATATTGCTGAGCACGGTATGCCTAAAACACCGGCTGATTTAAGGCAGCACCATTGCATTGTTGATAGTAATTTCACGATGGGCCGACAATGGCACTTTACTGCACCTAATGGTCAATCAGAATCTGTTTTGATTCACTCTAAAGTTGCTATTAATAGCCCACAAGCTATCATGAATATGGTTAAGGCGAATGGTGGCATCGGGTTAATCACCAATCATGTTGTTCAAAATGCCTTGCAAACCGGTGAATTAATTGAACTGCTTAAAGGCTATCAATCTCTCACCTTTGGTTTGTATTTATTGTATCCGCATCGTAAATACGTACCCCGAAAAGTCGCTTGTTTTATTGAGTTTATGATCAATAAATTTGCAAAAGCCTAAAAAAATTGTTTACCTTCTGCTCAACATATTTATATTGTCGTTACTGGCTATGTACAATATGCCTTGGCTTTTTGAACGCTTTTGGGGTGGTACTTGGCTGTGTATATCGGCCTTCAAAGCTCGCATCTTGTCTGTAACAACTAACAAAAGCATCGACCACATACGGGTCATACTTAATACCACGGTTTGACATTAGCTCTTCACAGGCTTTATGTGGGCCTGGCGATTTTCGATAAGGCCTGTCGGCCGACATAGCATCAAAGGTATCGGCAACGGCAATGATTTTTGCTTCTATACAGATATCGTTGCCCGTTAATCCTTTAGGGTAACCAGAGCCATCAATACGTTCATGATGCTGGCCAATCATGTCAACTAATGGCCAAGGCGAAGACACATTTTTAAAAATAGTGGCACCGTGTTCGGCATGCATTTTGAGAAGATCGTATTCGGGTTTACACAATTTGCCCACTTTATTAAGTATTTGTGGTGGGATCGTGATTTTACCAATATCGTGTACTAATGCGCCAATCACTAAACCGGTGATTTGTTCGTGTGGTAGTTTCATTTCTTGTGCTATTTTTTCAGCGACAAATGATACGCTCTCTTGATGAAATGACGTGTAGGCATCTAAAATTTCTAACGCTTTTGATATGGCCTCAAGCATATCCAGTAATATTTCTTCACTGGGCTTTTCGTCAAAAGCCCGTTTAAGTTCTTTCGCTTGTGATTTTATTTTATTTATTTTGTACTCAACTTTTGGTGCGGTGTGGTTGATCAATGTTTGAATTTTTATGGCATTTTCATCGGTGTATGGCTTTTTAGCATTGCCAACACCAATAACAGCGACGAAGCGACCATTAATCGTAATCGGAAAGCTAATATACCTTTTTAAATCTAGTTGTGATGATACAAAATTAGCGTGTATCTCTGCATCTTGTGAGTTTTCGTGGATCACCCACTTTTTTTGTTCTAGGCAATCGCCCCATATTTTGGTGCTATTAAGTGGATGATCGTTGTTATTATTAACAATGTGATCATGAACCGATTGTTGTACCCAAACATGTAACGCAATTTGGTTTTTTTTAGGATCGAGTATGTGCAAATAGCCTACTTCACTATTGGCTGCTTTAACAATGAGTTGCAAATAAGCTTGTGAGATTTCTTGTGTGGTTGAGTATTTCTTTTTAAAAAAAACGTCAAAACCTGAGTTTGTGATATCCATATTACACCTTAGCTGAGGCCACTTAATTAACCTTAAATTTTATAGGTATTAACTGTAATTAAAGCTAACAACAAGTGATAAAACAAGGCAAAAATAGCGAATAGATCAAAGTTAATGTGAAAAAACATTAAAGTGGGGTGAATGCGAATTTTTAGTGTTTATGCCACTAAGCCAATGCGAAAAAATCAAGTTAATCGATAGAATGTAAAGCCATTTAATTATAAATGGCTGCGAGATTTATATATGGGTATGAAACCATTACGCTAATGTAACCACGTTTTGCACTAACTTTGTTATGCCCGCAAAAACATCGGTCAGCTTAGCGTTATCATCCATATAAGCTGGGGTTGTAACGATTTTGTTTTTATCATCAACAACGCATTCGCTTGTCGCGCAATTAACATGTTTTGCACCGAGCTTTTCAACTTCACTTGCGATCTCTGCGTTGTTACCAATGGTTAAGATTGGTGCAATATCACCAATAGTTAACGCAATCAATGCAGGCGAAATACAAATAGCGCCAATCGGTTTATTAGCCGCATTAAATGCTTTTATTTTATTTAAAACCAATTCATCAACCGTGGCGGCACTGCCTTCAAATGCAAATGAACACATATTTTTAGCAACACCAAACCCACCTGGAATAACCAAGGCATCAAAGTTTTCTGCATCTAGTTGTGTTAATGCTGCAACATCGCCTCGTGCAATTCTGGCTGATTCTTCTAATATATTGCGAGGAGAGCTTGTTGCTTCTTCGCCTTTTAAATGATTGACAACATGGTGTTGATCTTTATCAAGCGCAAATATTTTATAGTTAACTCTTGCGGTATCCAGTGCTAACAAGGTTAAAACAGACTCTCTAATTTCAGCGCCATCAAGGTAACCACAACCCGCTAATATAACTGCAATATTTTTCATCATCATTTCCTTTTTTTATTGAATTTTTATTACTCGGTGACAAGTTACTGCATATTCTAGTTGCAATAAGGGAAGATAAAAATAGCTTCAGACGTCAACTTTTCGCCCTAATCCGTCATTAAGCTTTATAGATAGCAGTGAGTCTGCGAATTGCACCGTTTGTGGCTGTATGATTATTAGGTTTTAATCCGTAACTTGGAGGTGTTGCGATCCGTTGCACTCATGGCACAACCTACGGGGGCGGTTGGTAATTGCAACTCGGTTTGAATAACCAAAATTTGTAGGGTGCTGTGAGCTTGCGAACCGCAAGGTTGGTGGCCTTTTTACGACAATTTAATCGCGTAAAAAGGCGAGGAACTTATTACTTCTCTAGCGCATAGCGGCGAGGATATAAATCGCTATGTACATCTTTTGCTGCTTCGACCATGTGCTCGTAGGGCACGTCGGTTACTCTTACAATTCCGGTATTATAATTTTCACCATCGTAAGCACGTCCGGCTATGGGGCCATCGGCATATTGAAACATATGAACGCCGACAAAGTAGGGGTTGTCTATTATCGATTCCATGTATTTTTTCATTTGTGTGGCGCGATCTTTTTGATCGGCAGATATAACAATACCAGGGTGTACGTGGCCGGCATCATCAGCACCAAAACTAAACTCACCAATTAAACTAGGCTTGTCTATTTCGGCTAAGAATGTCCATTCACTGGGTACTAGGCCTTCTTCATATAAATTGTAGGTGATTATATCGCTGTTCTCGGCGGCTGCTTTGATTATCTCTTTTGGCATGCCCCAAACTGGCATACGTGAACCTAAATATAAATGATTAGGCAAAACTGATTTTAAAGCTTTGTTGACGGTGCTGAAGTATTGCACACCATATTGGTATAGTAGGGCTGAATAATCGGCTTTTTGTGCCGCGGTGTTAAAGCTGGCATCAATGCCTTGATTAAAGGCATGCCAAGAGGCAATTTTTTTGTTCCAGGCGGTGTTAAGCGCGGCAATCGTTTTATATTTTTTCTTTAATGTTTTGGTAAAGGCCGCTTTTGCATGCACCGTTTCGCCGTTTTGTTGCAGGGTGTTTAATACAATACCATAACGTGATTCAGCGCTTTCTTTGCGGCCAAAGCTTTGTTCGTTGTCCATAAATACGCCCATACACCAAGGGGTCGCATTTATTTGGGCGGCTACATGCTCGGCGGCAGCAATCGCGCGTTTATAAAATTTAGGATCGTATGCATCGGGCACACCGTGCCAAAAATCAAACCCACTGCTTAATGTACCAAAGTCGCCTATGATGTCGGCAAAAGCCACAAACGGTATTTTATTGTTACCGTAATAAGCTTGTTCAGACCAGTTACCGAGTGAGGTATAACCCCAATCTAACATGCGACGTGTGGTGACTTCGCGCCAGGTATCAAGATACGATTCAGGATAGGTTTCACCATAACGACGTTCTAAATTAGCGCTGTAAAAACTAAAGGTTTCACCGTGTTTGAGTGGTCCACTTTGAGTTTCTCTGCGGTAGCCAAAATGATTGCCCAATGGATCATCATATTTGGGTAACCAGTTAAAGACGGATTGGCGAGTTTGGTTTGCTACAAAACGTGAGGGTAGGGCTTCGGCATTGACGCCGTTTAGCGGTTGGTCATCTTCTGCTACGGTCATGTCGGCGGTTCGTTTAGCGATATAGCTTTGATCGAAATCGTAACCTGTTAACGTTGATGAATTAGATAGTCGAATAATATCAATCCCACTTGAGAAGTATAAATAACCTTCTGGATCGACTAACCACCATTTACCCTCATGTTTTTGAGTTCTAAAGTAGCCTGTAGCTTCGAGTTTTGGACCTGCTTTCCAACCATGATATTTTGAGCGATCCGGTAGCGCTTGACCATTTAATGACGCGAGTTCTTGTGCGGTAACCGTTTTAAGTTCTTCGATTGAATGTATTTTTCCGGGGTAATCGACTTTAGCATTTTGGCCAAATTGATCGATTAATCCCACTAAAAAATCTTTATCCATTTCGGGGTTTTTGCGTAATCGAATATTGTCGATCGTAAATTGGCGATCGCTTAATAGCCCGGTCGCGACAAATGAGATCGAGGTAATGCCGGTTAAATCGAGACGTTTATTCCCCCAAAACGAGTAGGCTTGTTTGTCGTTTGATTGCCAAGTAACGGGGTTTGAACGAAAACCTGACTCAAAGTTGAATTCGGTCTTGGTTGCCCACGCGGGATCTTTTTGATCGTGACCATCCATTTTTGCATAGTGGGTGGTTGTTTTGCCCACGGGTACAACAAAACCGCGTGTGTAATAACCGCCGCTTTTATCGGTCATGGTTAAATCGAGTTGTACGGATTCAACGCCTGAATTGCTTAAATCAAAAGCTAGATTAAAATCGTGGTTGGCGCTCCAATCGTAAGGTGTTTCGGGCCTTAAAATAAGGGCTGCTTGATTATGAGCTTGTGTTGATAGTTTTATGTTTAATGAATGATTACCACTGATGGCATTATCTTTTTGTGTTAAGGCTTTACTGGCATTTCGTGTGTGTATTTCAGTCGGTATTTGGCCGTTTTCAAAATCGTAAAGCATGATGTCTTGCATACTATTTTGTGCTTGCGCTGACAGGGTATTTTGCAGCTTTGGTTCATTAACCGTGCCGCAACTACTTAAGGTTGCGGTGATTAATGTCGTTAGTGTTGTTATGAGTATTTTGTTCATTATTGATTCCTATCTGTCACTTGGGTATAGATGAGGGTAAATTCATCTGAAACATAAACCGTTAACAGTGAGATAGGTAATTAAACTTTCTATAAAAAACTATAATTTAGAGTGTTAGTTCGATTCTAAAGGGGGCGAGCAAATTTTCAATTTGATATTTTTTGACTACGGCTCGGGCTAATTCAAGGTGCTGTTCGCTATTTTGTTTATTACCTAGCTTGTTTTCTACGGTTGAAAGTAAGCAGTGAGCGCTGGTCATTCCTACCGAAAATGAGATGCTTTCAAATTGGTTTAACGCGCGGTTAAAGGCTTGTTTAGCCAGGTTTTTTTCATTACTTTGTAGCCATAATTCTCCTTCAAGTTGCATGCTAAACCCTTTGTAAAACGGGGTGTTCTCTAATTTTAATTGTTTATTCATGAGTGCATGGTAATGCCAGGCTTCATCTATTTTATTTAGTTTGAATAAGTTGTATGCATGGCGATAATACAAACTGGCTTGGTTGTGGTTATTGGGTTGCAACTTATCAACTACTATTTGGCTGTAAAATATAGCTGACTTATAGTCATTTTTATATTGAAGCCAATCTATTAATACTCTATAGGCTTGTAGGTTGTTTGGTTCGATTGCGATTAAGCTTTTAAGCAGTTGTATACTGGCTGCTAGTTTACCTTGTTGCGATAAGGTAATGGCTTCAACGAATAGCTCATGATTAAACGCATTTTTTTGATTTACGGGGACGTTTTTTTGGTTGTATTCGGTTAAATTAGCGATCACATTGGCAAAATCACTTATCAAGCTGTTTAGGTCGCCGTTAAACAAAACACCGCGTTTGCTGTTATTTAAAAAGTGTAATTTATACACGAGCCTGAATTCACCTAAAGCGCGTGATAATTCAGATTCTATGATGATGCCAGCCCCGGTTATTTTGGTTAAGCGGGTTATTTGTTCTGCATTGTAGTTACGTTCCATATTGGCATTGCGCATAGACATCAATACGTAATCGAGTGGCATTACTTTTGTGTGATCAGCCGCTTGCGAAATTAATGTGTCCATCACGCCCATTGATACCCAATCGTATTTACGGTCAATGATCTGATTTTTAGTGGGTAAAATAAAAATAGTTTGGTGGGACGAGCTCTCTGTTTCATTGTTTTCTATATTTTCTTTGCGAGGTAACGTGGCATTGGCCGGCATTGATGTTAATGCGGCTGATGCGAGTGAAAAGGTGTTTTGTTGGGGCGTGGATGAATCAGCTAAAACTGGCGGTGTTAAGGTTGAAAAAGGCAATATTAAGCCAGTGTTAAAATATAAATAACCGACGATAAAGATCAATAAACCCAATAAGCTAAACCGGTGTACATTTTTAAACGATTGCTTGCCTGCCTTTATATTTTTGTTTGCGTTATTAGCTGTTGTTTGCGGTTGAGAAGGCTGTTTGTGCTTAAGGGGCGTGTTGTTATCGACCTTTAATACGTTGATTTGGCTTGTGTTTTGCTTACTCATTGGCACGTCTATTTGCGAGCAAAATTGTGTTTCAAGTGTGTGTTCTTGTAATGGGGCTATCCAGCAATAACCTTTACGTGGATGTGTTTGTATGACTTTGATTTTGGCAAATATTTTACGGATCTCACCTATTGATTGAAAAATAGCTTGATCATCAACATTCACATCATCCCAAATTTCATTTAGCAGCGTTTGTTTGTTGATCACTTGCTCGCGTTTATTAATAAGCATTAGCAAAAGTTGAAAGGTTTTAGGTCTAACGGCATGTTTTTTATCAGAGATGGTTATACTGTGATCATGACAATCAATGATGAAGCCTTCGCCTATATAATGTGTATTTAACATATTAAACCTATTGCTATTGTCTTAACTAAACTGACATAGTGTAAAACGATTGTTAACAATTAGGCAGTATTAAATTTGGGATTGGCGTTTTATTTACATTTTGACGAGCTTAAGAATAGACTCTTTGACTTGTTTTTATTAATCTCACGCGACTTTGCTTTAAAATTGACCCAACGGATAAAAAATGAATATTGTATGTGCTTCTTGTTTTACCACTAATCGAATTCCTGATGATCGTGATCATGCTTTAGCTAAATGCGGAAAATGTCAAAAAGGTGTTTATTCTGCTAAGCCTGTCGCATTAAGTGATACGACATTTTATCCATTTATTGAACGCAATGATTTGCCTATTGTGATCGATTTTTGGGCGAGCTGGTGTGGTCCTTGTCAAAATATGGCACCGATATTTGAACGTGTATCAACTGAATCTTCTCAGTTACTGTTTGCTAAAGTGAATACCGAACAAGCGCAAAAAATATCGGCTGATGCAGGCATTCGCAGTATCCCTACTTTGATCTTTTTTTATAAAGGGCAAGAAATCGATCGAGTTTCTGGTGGCTTAGCTGAACCCCAAATGAAACAGTGGTTAATGCAAGCTTATAATAAAATGGATAGTTAAGAGGGGAGGCTGATCTTAACTTGTCAGGCGGTTTAACGAGCCTTAAGTGTAAACCGCTAAAAACGCGAAGCTCAATTAATCTGTCATTAAGTTAACCGTAAGTTGTTGTATTAAATTTTTTAGCAGCACTTTTAGAACGCTTGAGTGTATTATTACCTTGAAAAACACCGTTACACCGTTACACCGTTACACCGTTTCATCATTTCGCATTTCTTGTTCGCTTTATTTCATTCTTAATTAATAAGCTTTTTTGATACAAAATATTATCTTTATGGCTAATTTTTGACTAAACAACGCACTTATTGTGTGTAATTTTATATTTATTGTGTATAGTTTGTTTATTGTTAACTAAATGTCGTTGTTATGTATTATTTAAGTATGAGTAAAAAAGCGAGTTTATTGGGTTTTGGCTTATTTGTTTTGATGGGGTGCAATGATCCCGCACAATCTCAAAAAAAGGCTGATTCACCTCGATTATCTTCTATTATGAGTTTTGAGGACGCACAGGCTGGCCTTGTGTTATCTGAAAATAACACATCTTTGTTGCTTGAAAATAGCCTGGGCAAAGTGATCTCAGGTGATGCTTCAAACGGGATTTTACAAGGTGATAAGGCTTATCAAATAACCTTACAAGCCAAAGAACATTACAAATCTGCATTTACACTTAAACCTAAAACATCTTGGAACTGGAGCCAGTTAGGGCATTTTAGTGTTGCCTTAAATATTACCAACCCCACTGAGCAATCTACGCATTTATTTACTCAAATAGAAGACGGTAAAAATCAGTTACATAATCGCAGTGTGATTATTCCTAAGCAATCAAGCAATACTTATTATATAGAATTAAGCGGTGATGATTTAGAGATTGAATCCGGTATTCGTTCAAACCCTCCGGCATGGCAATCTATCGATACTCCGTTTATTTGGCGCTGGGGCGTTAAGCAACTTGATTTAACCTCGATCAAACACATTAAATTTACAGTAGCGAGTTTACTGGCTGATCGCACTTTAGTCATTGATGATATTCGTTTAGTTAAAAACCCGACGAGTGAGCCTGACTACTTAGCGAATTTAGTTGATCGTCATGGCCAGCGAAATGGCATTGAGTACGCTAACAAAATTGCGTCTGATGATGAGTTAAAGCAACGCAGCCGTGCCGAGCTTGCCACGTTAACGGGGGAACGCTTACCTGACCGGTCTAAATTTGGGGGGTGGAAAAAAGGCCCTAAATTAGCCGCGACTGGATTTTTTAGAACTGAAAAAATAGATGGGCAATGGTCTTTAGTTGATCCAGAAGGCTATTTGTTTTATTCGATTGGCATTGCGAATGTGCGTATGGCGAATACATCGACGATAACGGGGATCGATTTTTCATCTCAACATATTGAACAGCGTACAAGCGATGACGTGACGCCAGAAGATTCTAAAGGTTTGAACACAATCACCGGCGAGGCTTTAAAATCTAAATTTGTTGCGTCTGATACACGTTTTAATATGTTTTCTTGGCTACCGACTTATGATGAGCCATTAGCAAAACATTATGGCTACCGCCGTGAAGTTCATTCGGGGGCATTAAAACAAGGCGAAACGTATAGCTTTTATCAAGCCAACTTAGAACGTAAATATGGCGCTGATTTTTTAACGCAATGGCGCGATACTACAGTTGATAGAATGATTGATTGGGGTTTTACGTCGTTTGGTAATTGGATTGACCCAATGTTTTATCAGTTAAATAGGTTTCCGTATTTTGCTAATGGTTGGATCATTGGCGACTTTAAAAAAGTTAGCAGCGGTGCCGATTATTGGTCGCCTTTGCCTGATCCATTCGACCCTAAGTTTGCTGAGCGTGCTAAAGCTACCATGGCCACGATCGCCGCAGAAGTTAAGAACAACCCTTGGTGCGTTGGGGTGTTTATTGATAATGAAAAAAGTTGGGGCCGAGAAGGTTCAATAGAGAGCCAGTACGGTATTGTTATTCATACCTTAGCCAGAGATAACACCGATAGTCCAACTAAAGCGGTGTTTAGTCGCTTAATGCAAAATAAATACAAAGATATTAATGCGCTTAATCAAAGTTGGAATACACAAATTGCATCTTGGCAGGCATTTAATAAAGGGGTGAAATTAAATACCTATACCGATGCGCAAATTGCTGACTATTCAGCCCTGTTATCGGCGTATGCCAATGAATACTTCAACGTGGTTAATACCGAACTTAAAGCGGTTATGCCTAACCATTTGTATATGGGGGTGCGTTTTGCCGATTGGGGAATGACCCCCGAAGTGGTGCAAGCGGCGGCTGAACATGCAGATGTCGTGAGTTATAATTTTTATAAAGAAGGTTTGCACCCTTCACACTGGCAATTTTTAGCACAAATTGATAAACCGAGCATCATTGGCGAGTTTCATATGGGGGCAACAGATACCGGTTTATTAAACCCTGGGCTCGTTCATACGGCTAGCCAAGCAGAACGTGCGCAAGCTTATAAAGATTATATGGCAACGGTGTTAGACAACCCTTATTTTGTAGGCGCGCATTGGTTTCAATATACCGATTCGCCGTTAACTGGGCGAGCGTATGATGGCGAAAATTACAATGTGGGTTTTGTTAGTGTAACCGATTCGCCTTATCAAGAAATGGTTGAGGCCGTTAAAGCGGTTGGTTCGACGCTTTACACACGTAAATACAAAAAGTTAACACAATAGCGGCTAGGCACATACTCAAAAATTTGAGTGTGTGCACTCTTTTTTTAATCTGACCTGTTAATTTATAGCGACTTCGGGTGTTTTAAATTCGACCTTTTTTTGTGCTTTTATTAAACGGTATATTGTAAATAAATTAACGGTGAACACCGTTGCTTCTAACAAGGTGCCGCCAATTGATCCAACAATAAAATTATTTGCCATCCATAAAACGGCACCGATTAATAAACCAAGCCGCAAGGCGATACCTTGTAAACAAAATAAAGAATAAGCCCCTAAGCAAGCCGCTATTACAGGCAGCCAATCTAAATAGCTTTGTGCAGTATAAAAGCCTATAAAAATAGATATTACAATGAATACAAAAGCGATTTTAAATGACTTATAAAAAATCGCTAGCCCCGTTCGTACCACACTAACACTGGCGATAAGAGCTGAAGTAAAAGCCCCTAGTAATAAAAAGTGCGAGCACAAACAGGCCAACATGATCATCATTAAGACTTTGAGCTTAATATCATTTTTTTGATAAAAACTAGCAATGCCAAAGCAAAAGCTAACCATACCTAATACTTGACCGTAAAAATAATTATCGAATTGCAATTGGGTTAAACCCTATATGTTTTAATGTGTATCATTTTACCACTACTTGTCTGATAAGCTGATAAGTTTTTGTCGGTTCGTATAGATCGCTTAAGACTAATCGATATCGTTTATTTAATAGGCTAGATTAACAGGGGAGATGTTTTATTCTTGTTATGTGCATTAACAATTTTAGGCATAAAAAAATCGCTTATAACCCATTGAGGTCATAAGCGATTATAAAGGCGTATAAAGTTGAATTAATACGCTGGGGACAATCTTATTATTAAATTCTAAATATTGAAGCCGTTATAAATTGCGTTATAACGACTCCAAGCTTTTGAATTACATGAATGTGTATTTGATTGAGGCGGCGAATACTTTACCTGAGAACTTAGTTGTTCTTGGTTGCCATTCGTTATCTTGATACTCTTCATACAAGTTGTCAGTTAAGTTATAGGCTTTTAAGCTGAATGATAAATCATCCGTAAAGTTATAATAAACTGAAGCATCTAGACGACCCGCTGCTTTAACACTTCTGTCAGCTGAACCATTTGATGTACCGGTTGTACGTAAATCGTAAGCTGTGCGATAGTTATAAGCGATACGAATACCGTAATCGTCTTGCTCGTAGTAGGCTATTGCATTATACGTTTCGTCAGAGATACCTGGAATACGTGATTCATCGGTATCATTTTGTTGTGTACGAGAATAGTTTAACACGCCCCCTAAGCCATTGAATGGGTAAGGTAAGAAGTCAAGATTCTGTTGAACTGATAACTCTAAACCTTTAACGCTGATCGTGTCTGGAATATTAACAATACCAGCCATTCTGACTTCACTACCGTCGATTAATAAATCCGGATCTTCTAGGCTATCGTTACCATCGGTTACACATGAACCATCTGATAATTCGGTTAATTTACCTAGATTTACGCCCGTGCCAACTAATGCTGAGCTATCACAAAGGCTCGCGGTTTTGAATAAGTTTTCAATTTCTTTGTTGAATAGTGCAAGTGTTACTGCGCTACCTTCACGGTTATACCATTCTAATGAAAGGTCAAATGAATCCGCTTCGAAAGGTTTGATACCGACGCCTGGTAATTGTACTTCAGCTAAACCTGGAATATATTTGAACTGTGACGTTGGTGATGCTGCACGCAAGTCAGGGCGAACAAGTGATTTGTTATACGCAAAACGTAACATCACTGATTCTTCTTCATCTAAGTTCAATGATACATTCGCACTTGGTAAAAAGTGGCTATATTCGTCAGGGAATACACCTTCTGGCAAGTTGTTAATGTCACCTGTACCCGCTAGCGGCGCACGAGATTCGGTTTCTGTTTTAACATAACGACCACCAAAGTTACCGTTAAGCAGGGTAGAGCCGATCTCTTGTTGGAAGTTTGCCATCGCGTATAGTGCATGTGAATCTAAAGAAGATGAGAATACATAACCATCTGCTTGTCTACCACCACGTTTGATGTAACCCATTGGTGTTAACACTGGCTCTTCACCTGCGCTTGATGCACCTACGTTAGTAATATCAATACTGTTAACTAACATTTGATTAACACTGTTAAAATCAAATGCTCTCCAACCAGCTGCGGCGGTTACAAAACCCGGTGCTTTGCCACCGAAGAATTCTTCTTCAGACGTATATGAAGGGTCACTGATCACTGAGCTAGTTAAAATACCCGTTGGATCAACACCGACCGATGAACCTTTTGCATAATCTGAATCTTGACTGACTTCGTTATAACGATAACCGAATTTAACACTGGTTAAAAAACCATCATCAAAGTCACGTTTGGCATTGAATTGAATAGAGTTATTTTCATGTTCAACACGCTCATAGTTACCCGTAATAATCATGTAAACATTTTTATCGCCATTTACGCGTGAATCTAATTTAGCTGTATTGGCAACGTTATTTTTAACTGACCAAACCGCGTTATCAAAATCCATAGCGCCATTTGCATTTTCTAATTTATAGAAAAAATCACCAATTTCGCCTTCACCTGTATATACACTACCGTTTATACCGGTCAATCTTCGATCACCACCACTGATATTTTCGTTATCAAGTCTTGAAGATAATAGTACTTCGTTACGTTGGTTTGTGGCATCAGAGATAGTGATTGCACCATCAAATGTCCATTGGTCTACAAGCCATTCTGCATCGAATAATAAGGCTGTTGATTCTTGTAATTGCGCATCTTGACGGTTATCAAAGTAGTAAGACGCATCATTAAATTCAACACCCGATAAAACATAGATGTTTTCGCCTGAAGTCCCTTTAGTATCGGTTAAGCGTGGCGCATATTCATCCATTGGTGTAATACCAACGTGTCTTTTATCTAAGCGCATTTCAAGTTGTTCTAAACGACTACCATCTAATTCACGTTTAGTAACAATCGTGTTAAAGCCTAAAGTCAGTGCGTCTGTTGGTTTGTATTCGATACCACCTGAGAAAGATAAACGATCACCGGTATTGGTTTCACTTTGCTGGCGATATTCACCCGGCATTTTGATGATTGAATCAGTAGCCAAGCCATTGGCTGTTTTCCAATCATCAAATGTACCGGCACCATTACCATTTGCATATTGTGTGCTCGACATCGTGTCGTAAGCATTTATTTTAATTAAATCTTGACGGAAAGTTTGCTCTGAATAAGCTAAAGTCCCGTTTACTGCTAATACATCTTCAATTAGGTGTTTTGAACCTGATACGACAAACTCTGGATTAACTGAATCAGCTAAACCTTCGTAACGGCCACCAATTTGAACTTTTAAAGTTTCTTTTCTATCAAGTGCGCTACGTAAACCTTGGTCTACAGTTCCTGAAATACCGCCTTCTTGCATTTCTGCAGATAACGCTTTAACAACTTTAATGCCACTGAAAACGGCAGGGTTGTATGCACCAAATGGGTTACCACTACCCGTTGCTGAACCTGAACCATT
The DNA here is from genome assembly GCF_003286125.1 of Algibacillus agarilyticus. Taxonomy (GTDB): domain Bacteria; phylum Pseudomonadota; class Gammaproteobacteria; order Enterobacterales; family Alteromonadaceae; genus Algibacillus; species Algibacillus agarilyticus. Next base: position 35,976 of record NZ_QMED01000019.1, on the reverse strand, counting down.
TCGAGTTGGTGTCGCAATCGATTGACCATTTGCTGTTGTTAATACAAAACTAGAAGGTAAACCACGTAAGTTAATGCTTGATTCACGACGGCCGCCTTCACGATTTAATTGAACACCCGGAACCGCTTGTAATGCTTCACCCATATCAAGTGCTGGTAATGAACCGATATCGTCAGCTGAAATACTATCTGAAATGGTTGGAGATAAACGTTTATCGTTAATCGCTGATTCTAAATTCTTTTTAAATTGTGATGTTACAGCGATTACTTCCATGTCTTCGTCATCTGCTTCAGCTTCTGCTGCGTGCACAATGTTACTGGTTAGCGCAGTGGCTACTGCAACCGTAAGTAACGTTCTTTTTAACTTAAGCGTTTTGTTAGTTGTTTGTTGATTTGGCATGACCCAGATCCCCTTGTGATAGTTTTATTGTTCGGCTAATTAATGTGTATGTGTTTGTGTTATTAGACGTCTCAGGTGCTAATATACAGTCGTTAATACTTTGCCGTCAAGTGGCCTTACCAAATAAATTATTACATTTCCTTAACTTTGAATCTTTATATTTTAAATATTTTAAAAAAAAAGCTTACTAAATAGTAAGTTAGATTAAAAAATAGACGCTTATTTAAATTTGAGTATTTTTGTTAGTACGTATGAGTGGTAGGCCACTTTTAGATTTAAACCGGTAATATAGGCAAGGAAATGCTGTTTTTTTTAGTTTGAATTGCCAAGTGTGATCAAGGTGTAAAGCTATCTTACTATTTATTATTTTTTGCTTTTGAATTATATAATCCACGTATCTACTGGCTTTAAGCCTGTTTTTTTATAAATATCATGGTTTATATTAGTTGTGTAATTAGTATTTATGGTAAAGTGGTTTTATATATAGATAGTCAAGGCGTTGATAGCCTTTTAACTATGGAAGCAAAGAGGTTGTGATGGGTATTAGTCAATTTAAAACGATAAAAACAGATCGTTTGTATGTAAAAGTGGCAGACCAATTAAATAATTTAATTGAAAATGACGTTTTTAAACCTGGTGAGCGTTTTCCTTCTGAGCGTGAGCTAGCAGAAAAATTAGGTGTAAGTCGTCCGACTATTCGTGAAGCCATGATCTATTTAGAGATATCGGGTGTTATCGAAATTCGCACTGGATCCGGTATTTATGTTGCGCACCAAGCTAAAAAGGTGATGGGACAACAAGCTGAATTAGATGTTAGCCAAGGTATCGGTTTATTTGAATCGTTAGAAATGCGTTATATTTTAGAGCCCGAAATGTGTGCACTGGCAGCTGCTCGTATTACCGATGAGCAAATTGCTGAATTACGCGCAATTATTCAAGAAATGGTTGTCGAAGAAAAATCACCTAATCCTGCCGAAAATGCTGATCGGAAATTTCATTTAGCCATTGCTAAGGCATCTCAAAATGAAGCGATTTATGAATCAATAAATTGGTTATGGGAGTTACGCGTTAAGTCGGGCATCAATAGTGAATTTTTAAAGAAAATACGCAAAGAAGGTGTTCACCCCTCTATTGAAGAGCATATCAAGATTGTTAATGCGTTAGAGCAACGCAACCCCGATAAAGCACGCACAGCCATGAAAGTCCATATCGAAAGCTCTACGGATAATGCGGCTGAGCATTTTGGGCGAGACGCTTAATGTATATGTAAGTCACCTGTATTGAACACATTCAATTTTCTAGGTGACTAAGATGCGTGTTTAAGCTTTGACCTTACACGCATTTAAAACTTGCTCGTATTGTGTAAACATAAACGTGTCATTAACGACAGAATCTGGCTGATTAAACTGTGGGTTATGTATTTTGAACGTTTTGCGTGTACCTTGCTTTAAATCTAATGCCACATCCGGGCAAACCCTTTCTAAAAAAAACTGATTAAACAGGCCTTCGTTAATCAATTTTAATAAGCCTGCTTTTATTCGTTTTGCTATTGCTGGATACTTAGGTGAAACATAATAATAAGTTGCTAAAGGTATATGCAAAAGGATATGTGAATCGACAATCAGATCAGGGTAGATATGTTTATACTGTTCTAGCTCTTGATATGCTTCGTTAATTCCACGATTAAAGGTTAAAAAGCGATCTTTTGCTAACATTCCAAATAGACCATCATAATTTGAACCTTTAAATAAGTTAAACTTGGCTTGCTGCATGGCGGGTAAAATTGACCATTGCAGGCCAACGCCTGTTGGAATACGAGCCAATTGATCGATAGACGAAATATCGTTTAACAAATTTTCATTATGTTGGCGCACAATAAAAATACGTAATCCTTGAATACCCCGCCGAATAGGAATTTCGACAGGGATAAGTTGTTGATCCCAAATAGGTTGTGCAGCTTCAGCCACGACATTAAGAAACTCACCTTTTTTAAGTTCAAGTAATGCTCGGTCTCTTGTCATGACTTGTGGGGTTTGTATTATCTGTGTTTCACCAAACTCGGGGGTTGTTTCTAGCACGATTAAAGCCAATAAATCATAGGCATATTTGTAGCGGATATCGGTTTCAGATAATGGTTTATTAATCACTATTTTTGTAGGTTGTGCATAAACCGAGGGATAATACAGGTTAGCTAACACAACTATGAATAGGCCAAACAGCGCATAATTTTGCCGTGTTTTTAATGCGATTGTTTTGAAAGTGATTGTTTTGAAAGTGATAAGAAAATAAATAGACGAGGTAAAGCCGTAAGTGCTTAAATTCAAACCTGTTCGAATTGTCGCTTTTGCAAAAAAGATATAAGCATTGTGATAGATTACACATAAAGCAAAGTAACATTTCAGCATGAGTCTCAGACATACCTTATTTATTCTGAGCGCTGGTGTTACCTTGGTTTTAAATTAGTGCTCAAAGTTTAATGATGCATTGTCGGTCGCGTTTTCAATATGCTGTTTCATGGTTTCACGTGCTAAAAGCGGATCGCGTGCTTTTAAGGCTTTGACTAACGCTTTATGCTCTTCAATAGAAGGCACAACGCCTTCAGTTCTAATTCGACGTAAATAAGCAGAGCTTAATTGCGAACTTATTCTGAGATCCCATAACCAATTAATTAATTTGTAAAGCGCATTATTTTGGCATATTTCGGCGATTTTCAAATGGAATTGTTTATCCGCTAATTCTGAACGTTCAGCGTCATGTTCATACATTTCCATTTCATTGATTATAGACTCAAGTTCAAGAATTTGCGCATCCGTTATTTTTGTTGCGGCAATGGCACTTGATTCCGCTTCTATTATGTAACGCATCTCAAGTACATCAAATAAACCCACGCCAGTATCGGTAAAATCAGCTGATAAATGGGTATTATCAACCGATACGTAAATGCCTGATCCCGTTCTTATTTCAACGATTTGAGCTATATCTAGGGCAATCATCGCTTCGCGAATAGTCGGCCGCCCCACATTTAATCGTTCGGCCAACTCGCGTTCTGAAGGTAGCCTTTCACCAAATTTATAAAGGCCTTGCTGAATTTGATTGGTCAGTTGCTGTGCTACTTGCACATATAAACGTTCGGTTGTTACTTTTTCAAATGTGTAATCAATCATCACTATACCTTAGAGAGCGAAGGTTAATTCGCTCTCTTTATACTTTATTGAGCAGGAATATTTATATAAACACCTTTAATATTCTGTGTTCTAAACTCGATCGTTGTTGCTTGAGAACCAGGGATAAACTCGATTGATGCGGTGCCACTCGCCATTTCAATCGTGCTACTTTTAGTTGGGGTGCCGTAGTTTTCTAGCAATTGACCATGGCCATCCATGTTAGAAAAATAAACACGCTCGTTATAATTCAATACGCGATTATTGTTTTGGTCTTGCGCAACGGCAGTAATTAAAATATGACCATTAGCTAACGTTTTGGCACTGAGATCAATGTGATGATATTTACCGTGCTCGCCGATTAAATAATTAACCTGAGTTTCATCTACAACGGTTTTGTTAGTTGAGGTGTAGCCTAGCGCTTTAAGTTGGTTATCACCGGCTTTAAAAGGCACTTTCCAGACTAAGCCGCCGGCAGGAAATTGTTTTGCATCTTTAGTTTTTTTGCCAAGTGATTGACCATTAAGAAATAACTCGGCTTCAGGCGTATTACAATAAACCGCTACGTCGCGACCTTCTGCAGGGCCATTACGGTGAGTCCATGTTTTTGATTCGATATAACAGAATGGTTCGGTAGCCCACACACTTTTGAAAACGTAGTATGCATCTTTAGGGTTTCCTTCGCGATCAACTAAGCCTTTTTGGTTAATGTAAGGAATAGGGTTTTCTGGACGTAATGGTGTGCCAAAGTCTTTAAATGCCCATTGTGCATTACCACCAAAACCGGGTAAGCTTTCAGATACCATTAAGTGCCAATCGAATAAGTCGACGATATAGTTTTCATTCCAGTCTGAATCTTTAGCCACACTTTTTACAATGGCTTGATTCATGGCTTCTTCAACACTGATCTGTGCATCACGTATACCGCTGGCACTGATTGGCGTTTCGGTATGACGTCCGACGTGGCTTGAGCCGCCGTATTCCATGTGTAAAAAAGCAGGGTATTTTTTCATTGATTTAGTTAATGCTTCTTCATACTGGTTGTAAGCTCCGCCGTACCAACCTGCCCAAATCGAGGGTGAAAAAGCATCTACTAAATCAGCGCCTGGGTAATATTTACGAATACTGGTTAAGCGTGTTGGGTCGAGTTGCTTTGTGATCGAATTTAATTTAGTTAAATAGGGCATAACAACGGCTTCTGCGCCGCCACCTGGGAAATCTTCTTCCCAGTAAATTTCATTACCTAATGACCAAAATAAAATACTCGGGTGGTTTATATTTTGCGTAATTTGCTGACGTAACATGCGTTCTGTATTGGCTTCCCATTCTGCACCGCCTTTGCCACCACGACACCAAGGTAGTTCATCCCAAATAATTAAACCTAATTCATTTGCCGCTTTATATACTTCAGGATCTTGAGGGTAATGGCCTAAACGCACAAAATTTGCGCCCATATCTTTAATTTGTTGCATGTCTTTGTAATGTTGTTCATTACTAAGTGCATTACCTAACCCTGCGTGTTCTTCATGTCGATGAGTACCGCGAATTAAAACGCGTTCACCATTTAAGAAAAAACCTTGATGTGGCTTCATCTCGAACCAGCGGTAGCCAAAAGTCACGTTTTTGGTTTGTAATAGCGTATTGTTTTTATATAAGGCAATTTGTGCGGTGTAGAGATTTGGCGTATCGATCGACCATAACGCTGGCTGGGGTAAAGCTGAAAAGTTAACATTGATTTTTTGTATGTCGTTTACGGTTTGTTGCTTAGTTTCGACTATTTTGTCATTGGGTGAAATAAGCGTACTCACCAGACTGAAGTCACCGTTGTTTAAGCTTTCATTAAACGTGATATCAATATTGGTTAACGCTTTTAGTTTGCTAACGTCTGGTGTATTGACCGTGACTTGACTTACATATTGGGCTGGGCGCTGGATTAGCCATACGTCTCGTGTAATGCCACCATAAAGGAAAAAATCAGCTTTTTGAGATGGGATTAAATTAGGGTTATATCGATTAGACACATTAACCATAACCTCATTAATACCGTTGGGTTTAAGGTAACGTGAAATATCAAATTCAAAACCTAAATAGCCGCCAATGTGTTGACCTACTTTTTGGTTATTAACATAGACGGTCGTTTCATAATTAACACCTTCAAAATATAAGAAAGTTAAACTATTTTTAATCGATGTTGTTTGTAATGTGCGTTTGTACCAGCTTGCACTGCGACGATAACCGGGGTTTGAATCAACGGTATCGATGGCATTCCAGGTATGTGGAATATTGATTGTTGACCAGCCTTTTGCATTTTTAGCTCGTTCAAAATTAATGTCTTGTTCTAAGTATTGCCACTGTGCATTGATATTTTGAGTTTGGATTAAATCTACCTTTTTATCGGCCATCGCATTAACATTGAAATGCAAGCCTGTAATAAAAGCGAGTAAGGTGAGTTCGATTATTGACAACCGAAATGAAAGTAAACGTTTGAGCACATTCATAGTTTAAGACCATAGGTTAATAAAAAGGCTACGTTTTAGCTTTTTATTGACTAAATTTAGGTAACCATTTAGCCCTTAAGCGTATGCAGATTAAGGCGGTATACCGGTTAAATAATGCTACCAATCGTTGTTAATAACCGATCACCTTAGCGGGGTTGAAAATTTGATAACAGCATTTAAAAATTAACTCGTAGCATAACGACTTAGCTAAATTTTTTGCCTTGTTCTCAAACTTTTTCTTACGCTAATCTTGATCACTTATTCAGCTTGATAGGTATAAAAGCACATACATTTTTTGTTATGAGCATACTGACATAGAGAAAAACTGGCAATATGGTAATGCTGTATTACCAATAATATAGATTTTAGTTCGTGGTATGTCAATTATTGATCTTTATGCAGTCTATGTTTACTAAATCGTTAAAATTAAGCTATAAGGTATTTATTGTTAATGCAGTTTACAGAACAGAAATACTGTGTTAACTTTTATGGTAAGGCCACCTTACTATTCTGTTTTGTGGTGTAATAAGATCACTTTAATATAGGAAGATTCAAGTATGTCACCTACATCGTTATCTCTTGTTGTTGCTACGGTCGCCGCTATATGCATGGGTTGTACGAGTCAGTCTAATACTGAAAATAAACCAGTATCGGCTTCAGAGTTTTCAATTACTGATGCGCAAAATAATTTAAGTTTTGCTAAAACGCAGTACTTAAAAATGATTGACCATGTTGAAAATGATCGAAATACACTTGCAAGCCCGTTGTGTGCGACTCAAACTAAATTGTGCGTTCCTCGTGCTGAAGAGCACGGTAAAATTTATTTAGAGCAGCAAGAAAAATGGACAAATGGTTTTTATCCAGGCTTGTTGTGGAAGCTCTTAGCGGCTAAAGATCAAATTAAAGATTTAACAAAAGCGCAAGAAGCTAAATTGCTTGAAACCGCTGTTACTTACCAAGAATTGTTATATAGCGAAGCTAAACGGGGTGTTACTCACGATTTAGGTTTTATTTTAAATGATTCTTTTGGTGAAGCGCTTGAATACGCCGACTTAGATCCCGAATTACGTAAAAAATATATAGCTGCATTAAAACAAGGGCGCGATACCTTAACCGGCCGATATACAGATGAAGAAGGTGTGATTAAGTCATGGGATTGGATACCTCGCATTAAATTACATACGGTCAATAAGGGTAAAAAATCATCTGATTTATATTATTTGTCTGATCCATGGACTTATCCGGTTATTGTTGACAACATGATGAATCTTGAATTTTTACTGGATAGTAATAACCCTCGTCATCATGAAGTCGCATTTAATCACGCCGCTAATACGATTAAAAATCACTATTACTATTTTGATGAGGATAAAGCTCAGCAATATCCTATCGCATACCATGTTTTTGATTACGGGACTGATCGTCCAGGTAACTGGCAGGGCGTAGGTAATATTTCAGCTTGGGCGCGTGGGCAAGGTTGGTCTTTGTATGGTTTTGTCACCGTGGCTGAAGCTATGCATAAAGCCCAAATTGATATCAGCACGATGCCTAATTTCAAACAGCATGTCAGCCAATTATATGATGCGATTGAATTTTTACTAGCCGATGATGTTATTCCTAATTGGGACTTTATTGCTCACGAAGAAGATGCTTATAAAGCGGCTGAAAATGTATCAACAGAGACGACTATTTATTCAGGTATCTTAAATTTATGTGATAAAAATATTCCGCATGATGCCTTACCTTATAAAGGGTATCGTCCAATTAAGATTGACACTAGCTTGATGGCTGAAGAAACGTTAACCGCTATTGCTTCACTTGATTCACAGTACAACGAACCGATTATTCAAGGTGATAAAGTTGTACCATGCGGCAGTAAACCATTCGATTTAACAGGCCGAACCATTCCAAAAGATACGTCAGCCGCGGCATTAATTGCTTCAGCTTTATATCGTTACGCAACATTGACGGCAACGGATGCAAGCGAGAAAGAAAAGTTTGCCGGGTTAGCCGATAAAATTATGTTGGCACTTACTACCAAATACCGTACTGATAAAGATGATTCTAAACCGCATAGTTTAGATTTAGGTTTTGTTATGGCGCAAGCAACAGGCAACTTCCCTAATGCTAGCGAAATAAACACCCCCATCGTATATGCAGACTTCTACTTTGTTGAAGCCAACGTTAGAAAACTAGAGTTTGAAGCTTCACGCTAGTGTGTTGCTTTAAGTCTATTGAATGGCAAATGAGAGCTTAACATTTTATGTTCAGGCAGATGCTTTAAGCTCGTAAACAAATCTGTTGTCTAAATCGTTAACGATACGCATGTTTAATTGGGTATGACGACGGTTTAGAACAACACAAAGCGTGTTGTGTGTGAGCAAGGATGCTCTCTTTTTATTATCGTTATTGCGAAAATGAGTAATAACATTGTTTGTTTTATATACAGGCTATATTTTTTTAATCAAACTGGTAAGGTAGCTTTACAGTTAGGAAGTCGGTATACTTAGTTTGTTTATTATTAATGCCCAAATGCTGAATTAGGAAGATAATCGTGAAATTAAATAAATCTACTCTTACGCAATTACAAACCTCATCTACTGTAGGTTTAACGTGTCCTGAATTCGACCGCAATACGCTTAACAACGGTATTGTGCATTTAGGTTTAGGGGCTTTTCACCGTTCTCATCAAGCCTTATTCACTGAAAAAACGAATAACCTATCGAGTCAATCGACTAAATGGGGCATTACCGGCATTGCATTCACTAATCGTGATCTGCAAGCGCAACTTGCCGAACAAGATTATTTATATACCGTTGCGATATGTGACCGAGAAGAGTCATTTCAAATTATTGGCTCATTACAAGATGTACTGGTTGCTAAGTATGAAATTACACGTGTGGTTGACGCTATCGTTCATTTAAACACAAAGTTAGTAACGTTAACGGTGACTGAAAAAGGTTACTGCTTAGATAGTAATGGTGAACTCGATAAAAATTTACCGGCTATACAAGCTGATTTAACCGATTTGAGTGCACCGCGAAGTGCGGTGGGCATTTTGGTTGCCGCTTTGCTGCAACGTTTTAAAGCGGGTTCGCCAAGTTTTAATGTTATTGCTTGCGATAATTTACCGCATAATGGCACTCGCTTAAAACAAGCAGTGGTGCAATTTGCCGCTTGTATTTCAAGTGAGCTAGCTAATTGGATAGAAACGAACACGTTATTTCCGAACACCATGGTTGATTGTATTACGCCAAGCACAACGGATGAAACACTGAAAAGCATTGAGCAACAGCTTGATTTTTCTGATAGTGCACCAGTGCAACGTGAGGCTTTTGACCAGTGGGTTATTGAAGATGTCGGTGACTATGAGCGCCCAGCTTGGGAAGAAGCAGGCGTTATTTTTACTAAAGATGTTGCCGCTTTTGAAAATGCAAAATTACGCGTGTTAAATGGTCTGCATTCTACTTTGGCTTATGCAGGATCGCTTGCTGGACATAAAACGGTTTATGAAGCGGTTTCTAATCCGTTACTTGAACAATTTTTAGTTAACTTACTAAGCGAATGTATTATTCCATCGTTGAAAGCACCCGCCGGGCTTAATTTAGAGCAATATGCGAACGATATTTTGAATCGTTTTAAAAATCCTAAAATAGCGCATTTGCTTGAGCAAATTGCAGGCGATGGCTCACAAAAAATTCCGGTTCGAATTGTGACGCCTTTAATTGAAAATTTAGCGCAAGACCGCGCTATTGAACCCTTATGTGATGTTGTGTGCGCTTGGATTTTGTTTGTACAAAATAAAGCAAAAACCAATGAAACGTTAAATGATCCACGTGCCGATGATTTGTTAGCGGCGGTTAATTTGTTTAATGGTGATGCAGAGCATGATATCGCCATATTTATCAACATTAACGGCCTTTTTAATGTTGAATTAATGCGTAACGAGACTTTTATTCAAACATTAACCGCGCGTTATTCACGTTTTGTAAATGGCTTTGATGTATCAATTTTTGCTGAGCTTTAAGTTTAAGCTAACGGTCATTATTTTTAATCCAGAGGGGGCGTCATGAATAAACTATTTATTTTGTTTTTTTCGGTTTTGTTAATGATTACACCTCTTGTTATGCAAGCAAAAGAAACGATTTATCATGTGCAGGCTGAAGCCGAAAAGGATCAGTACCACATCGATGTATTAACGTTTTTATTCAAAGATGATGATAATTTTCAGCTGAAGTCAATATCACAAAATTTATCTGGATCCCGTCAAATTAGTGAATTAAAAAACGGTGCATTAAGTGTTGCTGCTTTTGGTACGAGTCAATCACTTGAAGATGATTTGCTGCCTATCCGAATTCCTATTTTGAAAGGTTTGTTAGGGCATCGCATCTTTATTATTAAAAAAGGCGCGCAAGCTAAATTTGATCAGGTCAATACACTGTCTGCTTTACAAAATTTAAAAGCAGGGCAAGGTGTGACTTGGTCTGATACTAAAATATTAAAAAACGCCGGTTTTGATGTTGTCACCACCTTAAAATATCCGAATTTATTTCCTATGCTTGAGGGAGATCGTTTTGATTATTTTCCACGTGCGTTACACGAACCTTTTTCAGAAGTTCAGGCAAGGCCAGAACTCAACTTAACCATCGAGAAACGGTTAATGCTCGTGTATCCATTAGCCTTATACTTATTTGTGTCACCCGAAAATATAAGCTTGGCTAGCGTAATTGAAACCAAGTTAGAAGCTGCAATTGCAGATGGCCGTTTTGATGAATTTTTTTATGGTCATCCGTTAATTCAAACCGTATTACAGCGCTCACAAATAAAAGAGCGTAAAATTTTTAGAATTTCAAATCCTGATTTACCGTCTAACACTCCGTTAGAGCGTGATGAACTTTGGTTGTCGGTAGACAATATTTAACTTGAGATTTTAATGTCTAAAACACACATTTTTTTAATTTAGAGGTCATGATGAGCCAATCAAATCGCCCTTATACATTGCATGCTGATCGTTTATTTAGTGCAAACGAAAGTGAACGTGCAATCAGTCGTGAGTTATACGCTTCAATTAAAGACTTACCCATTGTGAGTCCACATGGGCATACCGATCCAAGTTGGTTTGCTGATGATACTTGTTTTGAAAATGCGACGCAGTTATTGATTATTCCTGATCACTATGTTTTTAGAATGCTTTACAGCCAAGGTATTACATTAGATGAACTTGGTATACGCCGCGTAGATGGTGTGCAAACTGAAGCGGATAATTTAAAAATTTGGCGTTTGTTTGCTAAAAACTATCATTTGTATCACGGTACGCCATCACGAATGTGGATGGACTTTGTTTTATGCGAAGTGTTTGGTTTTGATATTGAGCTAAATTTAGATAACGCCGACACCATTTATCATGCGATTAATCAAACATTACAAACGGATGCGTTTAAACCGCGTGCCTTGTTAAAGCGTTTTAATATTGAGCTTATTGCAACCACTGAAGGTGCAACCGATACACTCGAACACCACGCCAAATTAAAAGGCACAGGGCTTGAAAGTACGGTTATCACTACGTTTAGGCCAGATGATGTTGTTGACCCGAGTAATCCTAAATTTTTAGCTAATGTGCAACTCATGGGGCAGCAAACTCAAGAAAATACCGAATCTTGGGCGGGTTACCTTAATGCCTTAAAAGCACGTCGTGCTTTTTTTCGTGAACATGGTGCGACTGCAACAGATCACGGACACCCAACGCCTTTCACCGCTGATTTATCGCTGGGTGAGTGTAATGCTTTATTTAATAAAATTTTGCAGCGTGCGAGTAACGAACAAGACCATGAATTGTTTCGTGGCCAAATGTTAACTGAAATGGCTAAGATGAGCGTTGAAGATGGCATGGTGATGCAAATACATTCAGGCTGTTTTCGTAATCATAACCAACCTTTATTTAATGCATTTGGTGCCGATAAAGGCAGCGATCTACCATTAGCTACAGAATTTATTACTAATTTACGTCCACTATTAAATCGTTTTGGTAATGAAAAGAATTTACGCATTATTTTGTTCACGTTAGATGAAACAACCTATAGTCGAGAGCTCGCCCCACTAGCCGGTCATTATCCGTGTTTAAAATTAGGGCCAGCGTGGTGGTTCCATGATTCACCAGAAGGTATGTTGCGCTTCCGTAATCAAATGACAGAAACAGGCGGTTTTTATAACACGGTTGGGTTTAACGATGATACTCGCGCCTTTTTATCTATTCCGGCCCGTCATGATGTGGCACGCCGAATTGATTGTCGTTTTTTAGCGCAGTTAGTGTGTGAACACCGCATGACAGAAGAACATGCATTTTCATTGGCACATGATCTAACTTATCGTTTAGCAAAAGAAGGGTATGAAAACAGCTTGCTGTCATAATTTAATGGCAAGTTAGTCAGGTTAATTGAACTTCGTATTTCAAGACGTTTATATTCACTTGAAGGTTAGGTTAAGTTTAAGCGGTATTAGTTAAGTTAGGACAAAAAATGGTATATATAGTGATGGGTGTAAGTGGTTGCGGTAAGTCGTCGGTAGGCCAATTGTTGGCTGAACGACTTCAAGCACCCTTTTATGATGCAGATGATTATCATAGTGAAAATAACATTGAAAAAATGTCGAATGGCATTGCGCTCAATGATGATGATCGTCGGCCTTGGTTGCTTGGTTTAGCTGAACGTATTAATTCATGGCATAATCAAGGACCTGCTGTATTAGCCTGTTCTGCACTTAAGCAACAATATCGTGATCTGTTAACATCAACCACAACCAATGTTGTGCAGTTTGTATACTTACAAGGTTCAAAGGCTTTATTAACTGCTCGTTTAGAGGGCCGTAAGAACCATTTTATGGCAACTGGATTATTGGATAGCCAGTTAAATACGTTAGAAGAACCAGATGATGCATTGGTTGTTTCAATCGATAACACAGTAGATGGCATCGTTACTCAAATTGTTAAGGCGATATAATAATGACTTATCCTATTCATTCGATTAAAGAAGGTGCGGGTTTTAGTGACGAAGAATTGATTGCTTTATTGGATCAATTTATTGCCGAAAAAGCACAAACGGCTAAACGTATTTTAATTTTGCCACCTGATGCGACTCGTTTTTATTCTAAAGCCGGTTTTATTTCAAATTATCTTTATCAAGTGTTATCACTTCGAGCTGACGTATTTTTGATGCCAGCTTTAGGCACACATGACCCCATGAATGATGAAGAGATTGACCGTATGTTTGGTACGGATATTCCAAAAGACGCGTTTTTAGCTCATCATTGGCGCAATGATGTTGTGCGCTTAGGCGAAGTACCCCGTGAGCGCTTAAATGAGCTTTCAGAGGGCAAACTCGACGCATCACTTGAAGTCGCTGTCAATAAAGTGTTACTTGAAGAACAATGGGATTTAATTATCTCGGTTGGTCAAATTGTTCCGCACGAAGTCATTGGTATGGCTAATTACACTAAAAATGTTTTAGTGGGTGTCGGCGGGTCAGATACTATTCATAAGTCTCACTTTTTAGGTGCGGTTTATGGCATGGAGCGTATCATGGGGCGAACATCTAGCCCTGTGCGTAAAGTGTTAAATGAAGGGTTTGATACTTTTTTACGCCATCTTCCGTTTGAATTTATTTTAACCGTGTTGCAGCAAGGCGAAAATAAAATGAATTTGAATGGCGTGTTTTGTGGTAATGAACAAGTCACTTATGAAGCCGCCTGTGAATTAAGCCAAGAACTTAATTTAAACTTATTAGATAAGCCAATTCAAAAAGCCATTGTCTACTTAGAGCCTCACGAATTTAAAACAACTTGGTTAGGTAATAAATCGATTTATCGCACGCGCATGGCGATAGCTGACGGTGGTGAATTAATTGTACTGGCTCCCGGTCTTAAGCGTTTTGGTGAAGATGAAGAAATCGACGGTCTGATCCGCAAATTTGGCTATAACAGTACCGATGATACGCTTGAAGCGATTAAGCATAATGAGCAGTTAGCTAATAATTTATCGGCGGCGGCTCATTTAATTCACGGTACAACAGACGGTCGCTTTAGTGTGACTTATTGTCCTGATGACGCCGTGAGCAAAGAAGAGATAGAGTCGGTTAATTATCAATACCGTCATTACAACGAAGCCGTTAAGCAATACCCAATTGAAACATTAAAAGACGGCTGGAACACAATGCCTGATGGTGAAGAAATTTTTTATGTGAGTAATCCCGCACTCGGTTTGTGGGCAACCAAGAGTAGTTTTAAAGGCGATGCTTAAACATTTAGCCTGCCTTTAATGTTACCCTGATGACTTGAGTAGACTAGCTTAGTCACTGTTTTTATATTTAGTTTTAATTAGGTTTGTGGAGTTATAAATATGTCATTAGCAACTGTTTCGCATCTTCATCTTGATGTCGCGGGTGGGATAGCCGGTGATATGTTTATCGCGTCGATGCTTGATGCATTTAAAAACTTGCAACCTGATGTTATGCAGGCTTTAGCCTGCGTATTGCCTAGCCATGCAGGCACGCCTAAGCTTTATAAAGGCTTAAACTCTGGTATTAGTGGTTTACGCTTTGAATTACGACAAAAAAAACCATTAAAAGAGGCTATTTCACATGTTGATGAAACGCTAAAAATTACGTATTTGAATCCGTTGCAAGCACGTACTCAGCCTCAACATGATCATTCAAATGAACATACGCATCTGCATAAAAGTACACATGATCATCATTCACATGATCATGAACACACTCACGATCATGAACATACACATGAAGAAAGTGCTGAGGCTCACTCGCATCATGCCCATACGACTTACCGTTATTTATGCGAGCTCTTGTTAGCCAGTGATTTATCCAAAACCGTTTGTCATATTGCGATTGATTTACTTACTATTATTGCGGTAGCCGAAGCTAAAATTCATGGTAAAACATTAGATGATGTTCATTTTCATGAACTAGCCGATTGGGATTCTTTAATGGATGTTGTCGCCAGTGCCGTTATTTTAGCGCATTTTTCGACCACTTCATGGAGCATATCAAAGCTGCCAATCGGTGGAGGGTTAGTACAAACACAGCATGGATTAATCCCCGTTCCGGCACCTGCGACCGCAGAGATCCTTAAAGGGTTTGAATTTGTTGATGATGGTATAAAAGGTGAGCGGATCACGCCGACGGGGGCTGCTATTTTGCGTTATATTAAAAATATTCAAGCGCAAACGGTTCAACCTACTGGCGAGTTAGAAACAACAGGCTACGGGCTGGGTACTAAAGTATTTGCCAATATGCCTAATATGTTACGCGTGTTGGTCTTTAAACAACCAGAACAAAAAACGCATGAGCAAGCAGAACACGAAACGATTGTTAATATACAATTAGATGTTGATGATATGACAGGTGAAGAACTTGGCTTAGCCATTGATAACTTACGTTTAGTCACGGGGGTTATTGATGTGACGAGCTTAACAGCTCGTGGTAAAAAGAATCGTCCGGTTGAAATTTTAACGATTTTATCATCGGTTAAAGAATATAAAAAAGTGATTGAACAGTGCTTTATTCAAACCTCTACTATCGGTTTACGCTGGCGCATTGAAAATCGCCAATGCTTGCCGCGTGAATATGTATGCGAAAATGATACCCGCTTTAAAGTGGTCACTCGGCCAAATAATCAAACAACAACTAAAATTGAGCATGATGAACTAACCCAAATTCCTTCGTTGGCTGAACGCCGTGCGAAAAAAATGACTATCGAGTCTAAATTATGATGAAAACGACGATGCCTAATCTCAATCATAAAGTGGAGCAGCTAATTGCTTTTTTTGAACAATATTCTGGATTCTCGATTGCAGTTAGTGGTGGTATAGATAGCCTGCTATTGGCTTATTTAGCTAACCGTTATTCACAAGCGAATGTGCAAGTTTTACATGCTTATTCACCTGCGGTACCTGAAGCGGCGATGAAGCGCGTTAAAGCGCATGCTCGCCAGTATGGTTGGCAATTAAAAGTGGTGGATGCACAAGAATTTAATGACCCTGATTATTTAAAAAATCCCGCTAATCGTTGTTTTTTTTGCAAATCTAATTTGTATCAGCGTATATCAGAGCATGCGCCTGGCCCTATTTTTTCTGGCACGAATATCGATGATTTAGCTGATTATCGCCCAGGTTTAGAAGCGGCTAAAAAGCAGCATGTTGTTCATCCTTATGTTGAAGTGGGTATAACTAAAGCTGAAATATACCAAATAGCTAAACGGGAAGGGTTAAGCGAGATTGAATCGTTGCCAGCTCAACCTTGCTTAGCAAGTCGGGTTGAAACGGGTATCAGTATTAAACCTGAAGATTTAGCGTTTATAGACGAAGTTGAAGTTAAAACGCAAAATTTATTACCGAACATTCCTGTTATTCGTTGTCGTATCACGCGACAAGGCGTTTATTTAGAATTAAATCAATTGCCAGAGAGCCAGTTATTAACGCGTTTATCGCAATACTTAACCGATTTTTGTGGTTCAAAAGGGCGTATGTTTTCTGGCGTTAAGCTTTATCAAAAAGGCTCAGCATTTTTAAACGGGGTTAAACATGCCTAATTTCACTTGGGACTCAGAGCGCAATGCGCGTACAGGTATTGCTGAGGCTGTTTTTTGCTCAGGAAAATGCCTTGCCGATATTCAAGCGATTATTGCTTATCATATTGAACAGAAAACCCCTGCGTTACTAACGCGACTTGATACACAGGTATGGTCTGCTTTGCCTGCGGAGCAACAAGATAAATTAGATTATGATCCGGTATCTAGAACGGCTTTGCTTGAATTTACGCCACCCGCCGAATTAAAAAGCGGTATTGCAATTGTCGCCGCGGGCACTTCCGATTTACGTGTTGCACAAGAAGCCGCTCGAACTTTATTGTTTAATGGTTTTGCTGCGCCTATGTATTTAGATATCGGTGTGGCCGGGTTATGGCGGCTAATGGATCAACTTGAAGCGATCAGGCAGCATAAAATTATCATTGCGGTTGCCGGTATGGAAGGTGCTATTTTTAGTGTACTGGGTGGCTTACTTAAAGCGCCTATTATCGCAGCACCTAGTGCAATCGGCTATGGCATTTCTGAAGGTGGAACGACCGCTTTGCATAGTGCATTAGCATCGTGTGCACCGGGGGTGATGGCGGTTAATATTGATAACGGTTTTGGTGCAGCGTGTTCTGCAGTTAAAATTATGAATCAATTTAGTTAAGGCAATAATCATGACTGAATTAAGTATTTGGACCTTACTCTCAATGAGCTTGATCGTTGGTATGATCCACGCATTTGATGCCGATCATGTCGTTGCGATGTCATCATTTGTTAACCATAGCTCAAAAGTTAAAGCCATTATTGGTTACGCCTTTAAATGGGGCGTTGGGCACGGGGGTACTATTTTGATGTTGGCCGCCGTTGTTGTATTAACGGGGTTTATGTTACCAGAGCAGTGGACTCAATATGCAGAAACCGCTGTTGGCGCCGCGCTTGTTATTTTGGGCTTTAGGCTGATTTATCAAACACCTCGTTTACAAAATAATGGAAATGATCAGGCAATTCAGTCATCATTACCGGCTAATCGTTTGATCCCGTTATTAATGGGTATATTACAAGGTGTGGCGGGTAGTACTTCCGTTATTAGTTTATTGCCGACGATGTCGCAGAATGAATTTTTAGGTTATGTCGCGCTTTTTTCGTTTGGTTGTTTGGTTAGCATGAGCTGCTTAGGTGTTGGTTTTGCTTATAGCCATGAATTGATTCGAAATAAATTTACGCAGTATGCGCCGCGAGTTAATCAATTTATCGGTTTAATTTCTATTGGTTTAGGTAGTTATTGGTTAATGAGCTAAAAGTGTGAATCGTTAATGCTTTGCTGAGCGCGTAAGGAATTAACACAAATGAGTAAAAAAGTTGGCTAATGCATACTCAAGTGACTTGGGTATACAAGCTAGCTTAGTAACAAATATTAAAATACAAACACACACAGGGTAGCCTGTTTTACATCGACCGTGTTACAGAGAGCCGGTCAGCTAGACAATTGGGGAAAATACATGAAAGCACAATCTGATATAGGCCTAGTCGGCTTAGCCGTTATGGGCGAAAACTTGATCCTTAACATGGAATCAAAAGGTTTTACTGTTACTGCTTATAACCGTAGTTATGACAAAGTTGAAAAATTTTTAAATGGCCGCGCTGAAGGAAAAAACATTCGTGGCGCGTCAAGTGTTGAAGAATTAGTGGCTTCGTTAGCTACGCCGCGTAAAGTCATGTTAATGGTAAAAGCAGGTCAAGTTGTTGATGACTTTATTGAACAACTGATCCCTCACCTTGAAAAAGGTGACATCATTATTGATGGCGGAAATACGCATTTCCCTGATTCTAATCGTCGTACTGAATATCTAGCTAGCAAAGGTTTACACTATATTGGTACGGGTGTTTCTGGTGGTGAAGAAGGCGCACTAAAAGGGCCTTCAATTATGCCGGGCGGCGCAAAAGAAGCATGGCCTGCGGTTAAAGATATTTTCCAGTCAATCTCGGCTAAAGTGGCTGACGAAAACGGTGACATGACTGTTCCATGTTGTGATTGGGTTGGCGATGCGGGTGCCGGTCACTTTGTGAAAATGGTTCACAACGGTATCGAATACGGCGACATGCAATTAATCTGTGAAGCGTATCAGTTAATGAAAACGGTTCTTGGTTTATCAGCAGATGAAATACATCAAGTATTCGCCGATTGGAACGAGACTGAATTAGATAGCTACCTAATCGAAATTACACGCGATATTTTTGCTTATAAAGATGAAGACGGTGAGCCATTAGTTGAGAAAATTTTAGATACAGCTGGCCAAAAAGGGACGGGTAAATGGACAGGTGTTGTTGCGCTTGACTTAGGTGTGCCGTTAACCCTGATCGCTGAATCTGTGTTTGCTCGTTGTATTTCAGCACAAAAAGCTGAGCGTGTAGAAGCTGAAAAAGTTATTTCAGGCCCTGAAATTAGCTTTACCGGTGATAAAGCCGCCTTTATTGAAGATTTACGTCAAGCATTGTTAGCGTCTAAAATGGTTTCTTACGCGCAAGGTTATGTGTTAATGCGTGAAGCGGCTAAAGAATATAACTGGGATCTGAACTACGGCGCAATTGCATTAATGTGGCGTGGTGGTTGTATTATTCGTTCTGCATTCTTAGGCAAAATTAAAGATGCTTATGATTCAACACCTGAATTAACCAACTTATTACTTGACCCTTACTTTAAAGATTCAGTTGTTGGCGCTCAAGCGGGCTGGCGTCGTGTTGTGGGTACTGCTGTTGCTAACGGTATTCCGGCTCCTTGTTTAAGTGCGGCATTAACGTATTTCGATGGCTTCCGTACGGCTCGATTACCGGCTAACTTATTGCAAGCACAGCGTGATTATTTTGGTGCACATACATATGAGCGCACAGATAAGCCACGTGGTGAGTTCTTCCATACTAACTGGACTGGCCGAGGTGGTGATACCGCTTCAACAACCTATAACGCGTAATTAACACGTGCTCAGTTATGTGTTTACCTAATTGACATGAGTTAATAAGTTAGGTGACTTGAATTCAAGTAATAAAAGGATACTTCGGTATCCTTTTTTGATCGCATCTCTTTAATCTCTCTCTATCCCTCTTTAACTGTTTTTGCTTTTATTTCGCTTTCATTTTTCTTTAATGAACAAGAGTTATTATGCAGCTTGTTTTATACCAACCCATTAATAAGTGATTAATATTTGCGACACTGGATATTGTTGTGAGGTACCGCATTATGTAGTGCAGTTTTATGTTCGATTAAGGTGCAATTGTGGCAAAGATTTAAAAATTCACTTTTTTGCAATAAAAATAGTTTAAAAATGTTCAGCGGTAAATCGATACAAGTGGTGAGTTGCTAAATATGAGTTGTATTTTAGGTTATCTAGGCGTATTAGTTGCGCGTGTATTAATGATAAGTCTATCTAAGTGAAAGTGGGCTCTTGGTATTAAAGCCTAGGTTTATAGGCTTAGGCGTTACAAAGCGTATCCAATAACATTTTAAAGCTAAAGTTTTTGGCTTATCAGTATTCAGTTGAATTATCTGTTCGTTATTTGATCAGTCTCAGTTACCTTTATTATCATTTAGGCCATATTAAATATCTGAAATATTCCAATTTAATGATTAAATGCTGAGTATGGAACGTATCTTGTATATTAAATTTATCATCTTTTTACATTTGTCTTAGATAATCACTTATCTGGATTTTAACAGTTTAGTGTTTAGTACTATTAGTATATAAAGATAAACTGAATTTGCCTTCTACACATTGAAGGTGTTGTTGCATCAATTCATGTGTCTAGCCAAGTGATTTCATTGTATGAATTTTAGAGGTTCGGTAATTAAGTCATGCCACTTTGTGATGTTTTATGCCGTGGTATTAAGCATTATTTATCCTGTAACCTTTATTATTTTTGCTATTTGAAAAGCTTTGTAAATATCTCATGAGCTATATTTTGCGTGATTTACCTCTGTACCGGATAGATATGCTTAACGTATGTCGTTAAAAAAAGCTCGCATAGCTTATCCGCGCACAGGTTGACTAAGTTAAGAGGAAGTAACGAATGACAATTACCGTGGGTGTAACACATCACACTGAATATGTTTATGATAAAGCTATTAACATGGGCGCTCATGTTTTTAGATTAAGACCCGCCGCGCACAGTCGTACGCCAATCCAGAGTTACTCTTTAAAAATAGTACCTGAAAATCACTTTATTAATTGGCAGCAAGACCCATTTGGTAATTACCTTGCTCGGGTTGTTTTTCCTGAAAAAACTAAAAAATTCTCTTTTACCGTTGATTTAGTCGCCAAAATGACCGTTATCAACCCATTTGATTTCTTTTTAGAAGAAGGGGTTGAGAAGTTTCCGTTTAAATATGGCCCAGAGACGAAAAAAGATCTGCAATCGTATTTAGTGGCTGAGAAGCCCTCTAAAGCATTTAATAAACTGATTAAATCATGCAAACCTAAGCCTCAAGATAAAGTCGCGACTGTTGACTTTATTGTGAGTGTTAATCAGGCCATTTATGAATTTGTCGAATACGGTATTCGATTAGAGCAGGGCGTACAGTCGGTAGATGAAACCTTAGAGAAAAAATCAGGCTCTTGTCGTGATTCTGCCTGGTTATTAGTGCAATTATTCCGTCAGTTGGGTTTAGCGGCGCGTTTTGTATCGGGTTATTTAATTCAATTAACGTCAGATGAAAAATCTTTAGATGGGCCGAGCGGTCCAGAAGAGGATTTTACCGATTTACATGCTTGGACCGAAGTTTATATTCCGGGTGCTGGTTGGATTGGTCTTGATCCCACATCGGGTTTGTTTGCGGGTGAAGGTCATATTCCATTGGCGTGTACCCCTGAGCCAAGTTCGGCAGCACCCGTAACTGGCGCAATAGACGAATGTAAAGCAGAACTCAATTTTTATAATAAAGTCACCCGTGTACATGAAACACCTCGTGTAACTAAACCTTACTCAGATGCGCAATGGTCAGAAATTAACGAGTTGGGCTTAACGGTTGATAAAGTGTTAGCCGATAACGACATTCATTTAACGATGGGGGGTGAACCCACATTCATTTCTATTGACGATATGGAACACCCGCAGTGGAATACCGAAGCGGATGGCGATGAAAAGCGCGTATTAGCTCATACGCTATTTTTGCGTATGAATGAGCAATTCACCAAAGGTGGCTTTTCGCATTATGGACAAGGTAAGTGGTATCCTGGGGAGCCATTACCTCGTTGGCAATATGGCCATTATTGGCGCAAAGATGGCCAAGCGATCTGGCAAAAGCCGGCTTTATTGGCTAACCCAAATAAAGATTACGCATTTACCGAAGTCGACAGTGAATGTTTTATGCAAGCAGTCGCTAAAGGGTTAGGTTTTAAACCGACGCAAGTGATCACTGCGTATGAAGATATTTTATATCACTTGTGGCAAGAAGGTTCGTTACCGGTTGAAATAGATCCCAAATTACCAGACATGCTAAGCGCCATGAGTCGCAAAGCCTTTTTAGCTAAAATGGAACGCGGTATTGAAAAGCCCGTTGGGTTTGTTTTGCCGTTGCAGTGGGATGATAAAGAAGAAGGCTGGCAGTCTTGCCATTGGGAATTCAAACGTAAACATTGCTTCTTATTACCGGGTGATTCACCGGTTGGTTATCGATTACCGTTAGATAGCTTAGGCCTTGCTGAATCACTTATTGAGCGTGACCCGTTTGATATACCGGCTGAATTCACCGCGATTAAGCCAAAAAAGAATGGCACAATTAGTGATGAATTAATCAAGATGGCGTTAACCATTGAAGCGCGTGAAGGTCGTTTATATGTCTTTATGCCACCACTCACGCATTTTGAGCATTATCTTGAATTATTAAATACGATTGAAAAAGTGGCTGATACTTTATCAATGCCTGTTGTTATTGAGGGTTACCGTCCACCTAAAGACAGCCGTATTGAGCAATATGCGGTGACACCAGACCCTGGGGTTATTGAGGTCAATATTCATCCTTCGACTCATTGGAGCCAATTAGTTGAACGCATCACGGATTTATATGATTTAGCGAAAGAGTCTCGTTTAGGCACCGATAAGTTTATGCTTGATGGCCGTCACACCGGTACGGGTGGTGGTAACCATGTCACTTTAGGGGGCGAACGCCCTGAACTCAGCCCGTTTTTACGCCGGCCTGATATTTTGCGTAGCTTTATTACTTACTGGCAGCATCATCCGGGGTTATCTTACTTATTTTCAGGGTTATTTATTGGCCCAACAAGCCAAGCCCCTCGAGTTGATGAAGCGCGTGATGAGTTACTTTATGAACTTGAAATTGCTTTTGCCAATATGCCAACCGGTGAAGTGGCTCAACCTTGGTTAGTCGATCGATTATTACGTAATTTACTTGTTGATTTAACCGGTAATACGCATCGGGCTGAGTTCTGTATTGATAAGCTTTATTCACCTGATTCGCCAACCGGTCGTTTAGGTATCGTTGAGTTTCGTGGTTTTGAAATGCCTCCTCACTCACGAATGAGCTTAATGCAAATGTTATTGTTAAGAACCTTACTCGCTTGGTTCTGGGTGCAGCCTTATCATAAACCGCTAGTCCGTTGGGGTACTGAATTACACGATAAGTTCTTGCTGCCTAATTATGTTGAGCAAGATATCGCTTCGATTTGTAAAGACTTACAACACGCGGGTTATAATTTTAAATTAGAGTGGTTTAATCCATTTTTTGAATTTAGATTTCCGGTTTGTGGTGAACATAAAGTGGATGATGTGCGGATTGAATTACGTACTGCTATTGAGCCTTGGCATGTATTAGGTGAAGAGTCTGCCGGTGGCGGCATGTCACGTTCGGTTGATTCATCACTTGAACGGGTTCAAGTTAAAGTATCGGGTATGGTGGGTGAGCGTTATCTTATTACGTGTAATGGCCGCCGCGTACCGATGCAAAAAACCTCGATTAAAGGTGAGCTTATTGCCGGTATTCGTTTTAGAGCCTGGTTACCACCCTCATCATTACACCCAACGATTGGTGTGCATGCCCCGCTCGTTTTTGACGTGTTTGATACTTGGTCGGGGCGTTCAGTGGGTGGCATCACCTATCATGTTAGCCATGCTGGCGGACGAAACTTCTCAACATTCCCAGTTAATGCATTTGAAGCTGAAGGTCGACGTGTTGCGCGTTTCTGGGAGTACGGACACACACCAGCAACGGTTAAGTCTGATTTACCCGTTTGGTCAGAACATAATGCAGCTCGCCACTTTAAAGTACATGATGCATTGCCTGATTTTGTTGTGCCAGCCGAGGAAAGTATTAATAAAGATTATCCAAATACACTTGATTTAAGGCGATCGCCTAAATTTAAGTAAGCTCATTATGGGTTCAACCATGTGTGTTGATTAGCTAATAAGTAATAAAAGTATTTAATTCTGCTTAGCGCGTAAATTCCTAAGCAGAATTTATATCAATTTTAATACTTAGGTATAAACTGGAGGGATGCAATTTGTATAGTGAAAATCACAACATGTCAGATTTACCTGAATGGTTAGCGAAGTATTTAAAAGCTAACCTTCTTCATGATGAAGTTGAACATCATAATGGTGGCACAACCGAACATTGGGACACCTTATTTAGTCGTTTAGCTAATTTAAGCGAGCTTGACATCACGGTGCGTACCAATGAAATTAAGCGACTATTGCAAGATAGTGGTGTTACGCATTCCGCATACGCGACAACTAAGTGGCAACTCGATCCTTTACCGTTGATGTTATCTTCTGTTGATTGGCTACGAATCGAAGCTGGCATTAAGCAACGCGTAGGCTTGTTAGATCATATAAAATCCGATCTGTATGGTTCGCAATTGTTATTAATGAACGGCCAAATCTCTTCTAATTTACTTCATCAAAATGCTAACTACATGCGCGAGTGTTTTGATTTACCGGCTCAAACATCGGGCTTATTTATTACCGCCTTTGATATTTATCGTGATGAAAATGGTCAATTCAATGTATTAGCCGATCATTGCCAAGCGCCCAAAGGTCTAGGGTTATTACTCGAAAACCGTATTATCGCCCGCCGCGTCATGAGTGATGAATTTGCTGAATGTAATGTACAGCGGGTTGCGCATTTTTTTGAACTGATCCAACAAAATATTAATAACAGCACCAGCAACATGCGTGATCCACGCGTGGTTATTTGGTCGCAAGGGGTTAATGACCCTAATTATTCTGAACATGCTTTTTTAGCAACTTATTTAGGTTACACCCTCGTACAAAGTGCAGATTTAACCGTGCGTAAAGGTAAAGTTTGGTTAAAGTCATTAGCGGGATTACGCAAAGTTGATGTGATTTTACGTTGGTTGCCCGATCGCTGTATTGATTCGTTAGAGCAAACCGAATATTCGCTGCATGGCATTGCTGGTATTTTACAGGCGATACGTGAAGGTGCTGTAAAAGTTTTTAACCCTATGGGGTGCGGTGTATTAGAAGCGCCTGCGATTAAACAAAACTTAAGCGTGTTAGCTGAGCAACTTTTGGGCGAGCCCTTAATTTTATCAGAACCAGCAGTGTTTAATGCAAGTTATGCCACGCAGTTAGATTGGCGTAATCATCAATTATTGAGTTATAGCGATAGTGAATTTTGCGCTGATGGTGCGATTGATGGTGAACTGATTCAGCAAAAATTAGAAACCGCGCCTGATGCTTATTATTTTAGACAAAAACCGTGTTTGAGTACGGCTCCTTTTTGGTCGGGTAATAAGTTGATCGCCAAACCTGTCCTTTTTCGTTTTTTCGCACTTTCAACGCCAAACGGTGTGCAGGTTTTACCATCGGCTTTGTGTTTTGAACAAGATAACAAATTAAGCCATACCGGGTGGATTAAAGATACTTGGGTGAATAGCCAACAAATACAAGCACCTGTTTCGACATCAAGTCCGACTCGTTCGATGATGGATTTAGCTTTACTCGAAGGTATTATTCCAAGTCGAACGGCCGAAAATTTATTTTGGTTAGGGCGTTATCTTGAGCGCAGTGAAAATACGGTTAGGTTTCTTCGTGTTTATATTGACCGTTATACTGAACTTGCGGTTTACCCGGATGAAAAAAACCGAAAAATAGTGGCTCGGTTAATGGCTGCCATTAAAACTGAATCGATTATTTATCCATATAATGACATCGTCCCTGATGCCGATAAACTTGACCCGCTCAAGTGTAAAAAAGTGGCATATGATTTATTTGCTAATGAAAATATCGCGGGCAGTGTCTTAACGTGTTTAAATTTTGCTGTTAATGCTGCTTTGCAAGTGAAAGACTTATTATCGTCAGATAGCTGGCGTATAGTCGACGATATTGAAGAGCAAATAGCTGAGTTGAAGCAGGCTAGCATATCTATTTCGACACGTGATATGCAATCGTTACTTGATAAAATTATGGGCTATATCATGGCGTTTAATGGCTCTATTGCTGACAGCATGTCGAATAGTAATGGCTGGTTTATGCTCGATATGGGACGTCGTATTGAGCGTAGTATTCAAATTACGTCTTTTGCTAATAGTTTGCTGTCGGTTGAACTTGATGAAATAGAGCAAATTGGTTTGCTTGAAACGGTGCTGTTATGTCAGGTTAGTTTGATAACGCATAAGCGTCGATACCGTATGTATCAAAGCATTGCAACAGGGTTAGAATTATTGTTACTTGATGCTGAATACCCTCGGTCTTTGTTATTTCAATTAGAATTATTACATTCTTTGTGTGGTAAATTACCGAGTAAACGTAAGCCTGGGTTAATTTCAGCTCACGAAAAAGCATTACTTCAATCTAAAACCAGTTGCTATTTAACTGAACGTGATTCGCTAGTGGTTGCAGATAAAGCGACTAGAGAAAATCTTGTCGAGTTTTTAAGACTGATTCGGTTTAATTTAGATACGTTTTGTGACCTATTGTTATTGCAATATTTTACGCATACACAAACCGCTAAAAAATTAACATGGTCGGATATAGATCAGGACAGCAAGTGAAATTTCGAATAAAGCATACAACAACTTATCAATATTCAGATCAAGTTAGTTTGTGTCAAAACCAAGCGCGTTTAACGCCGTTGAATAACCTTTTTCAACTTTGTTTGAAAAGCGAGATAAAGATTAGTCCACAAGCTGATTACTTACGCTATTTTAATGATTATTTTGGCAATCAGGTTACGGTATTTGAAATACCAACCCAGCATGATTGTTTGATTGTAACGGCCACCAGTGAAGTCGAAGTGTTATTGCGCGATCAAAATAGCTTATTTAATTATATTTTGACCTGGGAAGGGGTCCGTGAGCAATTAAGAACACCGAACAGTTTTGATTTATTAAAGGCTGCAGAATTTTGTTTACCCTCTTATTTTACGCCATTTAACGAAGCAATACGCGGGTATGCTTTAGAGTCATTTACGCCTGGACGATCAATTATTTCGGCTTGTGAGTGTTTAATGGCACGGATCTTTAATGACTTTGAGTATAACCCTGGATTTACCACAATCAGCACCCCTTTGAGCACTGTTTTTGCACATAAAAAGGGCGTTTGCCAAGATTTTGCACACTTTGCTCTCGCTTGTTTGCGTAGTTTAGGGCTCGCAGGTCGGTATGTTAGTGGCTATATAGAAACGATCCCACCCGAAGGTGAAATAAAACTTGAAGGTGCCGACGCTACGCATGCATGGTTTGCTATTTACGTTCCAGAATTAGGTTGGATTGATTTTGATCCAACCAATAACATCTTACCAACTGACCAACATATAAGTTTGGCGATAGGCAGAGATTTTTCAGATGTAACGCCTTTAAAAGGTGTTGTTTTTGGCGGTGGCGCACATCAATTAAACGTTGCTGTAGATATGACTCGACTGAAATAAACAGCGAGTTTAGGCATTAAGGAGATAGCTATGGGGATTGATTGGCGAGCATACCAAACTAATGGGTTTTTTGATGAGCTCATAGGTGATAATGCTAAACCACGAGCGCACGGCGCTGAATTGGCTAAATTTTTTAGTGACTTATCTAAAGAAGATTTAAATCAAGCGCGTGCTGCGTCTGACTTTGCGATTAAAGAAATGGGGATCACGTTTACCGTATACGGTGAAGGTAAAACCATTGATCGCGCTTGGCCGTTTGATGTGGTACCTCGAATTATTCAAAAGTCTGAATGGCAGTCAATTGAATACGGTTTAAAGCAGCGGGTTAAAGCGCTTAACCTATTTATTGATGATTTATATCACGACCAAAAAATTATTAAAGATGGCATTTTTCCAAAGGATTTATTGACTAATTCGGTTAATTTTAGAAAGCAATGTGTTGGTATCTCACCACCTAGCCAAACTTGGGCTCACATCTGTGGTTCTGATTTAGTTCGAGATGGACAAGGAAAAATGTATGTCTTAGAAGACAACCTTCGTGTGCCATCGGGGGTTTCTTATATGCTTGAAAATCGGTCGGTGATGAAACGTGTTTTTCCGGAACTATTTGAACGCATGTCGGTATTACCCGTGACTGATTATACATCTGACTTATTTGATATGTTGGCAAGTATGTCGCCTCGTCCTTTAGATAAACCCGAAGTGGTTGTGTTAACTCCAGGTGTTTTTAATTCTGCTTATTTTGAGCATTGTTATTTAGCTCGTGAAATGGGTTGTGAATTGGTAGAAGGCCGTGATCTCGTTGTTGAAAAAGATGATTGCGTGTATATGAAAACCGTATCGGGCTTACGTCGTGTTGATGTTATTTACCGTCGTATTGATGACATGTTTATCGATCCTGAAGCGTTTAACCCTGATTCTACATTAGGTGTTGCGGGCTTAATGCGTGCTTGGTCTAAAGGTAATGTCGCTTTGGTTAATGCGCCAGGTGCTGGTGTAGCTGATGATAAAGTGGTTTATGCTTATGTTCCTGAAATCATTAAATATTATTTAGGTGAAGAGCCTAAAATAGATAATGTACCGACTTATAAATGCTTAGATCCCAAAGAATGTGACTACGTGATAAAAAATATTGATCAATTAGTGGTCAAACCAGCTAACGAATCTGGTGGTTATGGTTTGTTAATAGGGCCTAAGTCGACTAAAGCTGAACAAGAGAAGACAATCGCACAGATTAAAGCGGATCCGCGGAATTGGGTTGCACAGCCAACGTTAGCGCTTTCTACGGTTCCAACGCTTGCTGAAGGCGAGATGGAAGGTCGTCATGTTGATTTACGACCATTTGTTTTGTCATCGGCCAATGATGTGAAAGTTACGACGGGTGGACTAACTCGGGTTGCTATGGTTAAAGGTTCTTTAGTGGTTAACTCTTCACAAGGTGGTGGTAGTAAAGATACTTGGATAGTCGACGAGGAGGATCACTAATATGTTATCAAGAGTTGCTGAAACTTTATATTGGATGGCTCGTTATGTTGAACGTGCTGAAAACATCGCGCGTTTAGTGAATATTAATAACATGCTGTTAATGGATTTACCAAAAGGTGTTTCAACTGGCTGGGAACCTTTGGTTGATATTATCGGGGTACGTAAAGAATATGAAGAAACACACAGTGATTTTTCAGAAGCAAATTGTTTACGGTTTTTTATTCTAGGTGAAAATAACCCGTCATCAATTTTAAATTCTATTTCATATGCCCGTGAAAATGCGCGTACGGTGCGAGATGTTATACCTCGTGGTGTTTGGGAAGGTATTAATTCGCTTTATCATTATATTAAAGATAACCAAAATAAAGGCTTGTCTAAACGCGGTCGATTTGAATATTTGAAAAAAATAATCGAGTCGACCTTGTTAATTTTTGGAGCTTTAGACGCAACGATCAATCACGACCAAGCTTATATCTTTATTCGATTTGGTTCGATTATTGAGCGTGCGGATATGACAACACGTATTTTAGATGTGCGCTCTGCTAATCTAATCACGTCAGATACCACTGAGCGACCGTTTGAAAACATTCAATGGATCAGTGTATTACGTTCAATTAGTGCGTATCAAATGTATCGTCAGCAAATGGGGTTACGAGTTCAACGAGCTGATGTTTTAGAGTTTATGTTGTTAAGTCCTGTTTTTCCGCGTTCATTTTTGTTTTGTTTACAAGAGTTAAAATCACTCATTCAGCAAATTGATAACGCCGATAGTATTATTAAATTACTCGATGAATCGGCTGATGAAATCAAAAATAAAGATGTGCGTAGTCTTAGAAATGGCGCGTTACATGATTATATTGACGAACTACAAATCGATTTAGCGCAAGTACATACCGCACTTGCTGAGGTTTATTTCTTAAAAACAGCAGAAGAAATTAACGCTGAATAATCACTAACCTTTAATTTTAAAACCCACGCTATGTTTACATGGTGTGGGTTTTTTTATGTCTTAATTTCATGAATACCATGACTTGTGGGATACGCTATATCGTTGCTTCATTCAACCTCTTTCACTCTCTTTCTAAAACCTCTTTCAATCTGTTTGTTATATTAAATTGGCCTGTTAGTCATATCTGTTTGGTTTGTTTTTAATTTTTTATTTGTCGGTAATTATTAAGGGGTTGTTAAATTGGTATAAAGATCAATGATTTGTTGTTTTTGTTATAAAAATGTTTAATTTATATTGGTGGCTTGGTGGTAAGTCCAATTATGTTGTGTTAATTTTAAACAGTCGGAGCAAAAAACGACTGTTTTTTATCCGATAATATCCTTTAAAAGTTCACTAAATAAAAATGAACAATAAAACTAATAAAAATTAAGGTACTCATCATGTCAACAACAATGACAACAGAAATGACAAGATCAAAAATAAGTGTAGCTTGCTCATTAGGGCTTATGTGTTCTTTATTCTCGGTTAATGCACATGCTGCGCCGGGATATAATAACGGTGCTACGTTACCCACGAGTGGTTCTCAAACTATTTATGCGGTGAATGAAGGTGTGACCGCTAATGACGGCAATGATGATTCAGCTGCACTGCAAGCGATCATTGATGGTATTAACATTAATAACAGCGCCAGTAATAAGATCATTATAAAATTACCGGCAGGTGTTATTAATTTACATGATGAAGTTCATGTTGATCGATCAGGGATCATTATTGAAGGTGCAGGCAGTGACCCTGCAACGGGTACGAGTGTGGTTATTAATTCGTGGTCACCTTATGGCGCTGCGTCTGATGGTGCGCCTGATTTTGATAAAAAATATTGGCCCGGCTTTGGTGCTTTTCGAGTTGAAACGCGATTAAAACACAACAACGAACAAGCTTACGAAGGCAGCATTAACTTTCATTGGAAGCATGGCATTGAGTTTGATCAAACCGCCGCGATTGGCGATTCGGTATTGCATTTAGAATCTAATGCGGCTGATTTATTTGAGGTCGGCGATTTAATTTATGTGGGGGCGGCTAATGATACAGCCTTTTTAGATTTAGGCGAAGTGCCGTCAGCTAAACGTTCTAATGGTCATATTACAACAGGACATATGCGCACTCAGATTTTTAAAGTGCAAGCTAAAAATACCAGTAACGACACGATCACGTTAGACAAACCACTTGAGTTTGATATTCCTAAAACCAATAGCTCAGGTTACAAAAGTCGTGTTATGCCCGTTACTGCTGTTGAAGATGTCGGTTTTCGTGATTTCCATTTAACCATGGATAATGCAGGCACAGATTGTGCGACATATAACACTGATGAGTACGATGCGTCGAGTAATCCTAATGGGGTTAAATTTCGTTATCAAAATGTGTGTCCAGAAGATGCTATCCATGGTCTGATTTTTAAGTGGGCTTACAATGGTTGGGTTGAAAACGTTAATTTAGAAATGGTGGGGTCACACCCTATTGTGACTGAATTTGCTAAAAACATGACTTTTTTAAATAACACGTTAAATGGTTCATGGAACAAGGGTGCTGGCGGTAATGGATATTTCCGAGGCTCCAAATTGTATGACAGCTTAATTAAAAATAATGACATTAAAAATGTCCGTCACCTTACGCTGCAGTGGTCTGCAACGGGTAATGTCGTGGAAGGTAATGATCTCAATGCGGATTTAAATCTACATGGCGGTTGGGAACGTAATAATATTATTCGAAACAACACAATCAAGGTTCCGTTTGAACACCGAAGTTGGACTGATGGTGCACCAGGTACAGGCACATGGCAACCTATTTGGTATGCATCGGGAGATCATGCGACTAATTGGTCTGGACCAACCGGCCCTAATAACGTATTTGTCAATAATACACTTGAAAAAGCATTAACGGCAGGTGCAGCCATTACCACATGGGGATTATTTGATACCCCTGATGTTGAATATGCTTTTGGCTGGGATGGTACAAACTTCAAACATTTAAACGTGGATGGCGCACCGGTAGAAACCTGGACTCAAGAAATAGCTGAAGATGTTTACGCGCAAATGCCAAGCTCTGGTGTCACAACTGAAGGTGATGTAACACCGGTGGTGAGTTATGCCGTTGGTGATGTTATTGAAGCCGAAAATCATGATGAGGTTATTGGTACGGTTACGACAACAAGTGTTGTGGGATACGTGAATAAAGGCGATGGCATGATTTATAATAATGTTAATTTTGCCGATATTAAGTCTATTATTTTTGATATTTCAGGCGTGCGTTCTGGCCATCAGGTCGAAATAAGAAAGGGCAGCAAAACAGGTACATTGCTCGGCACTTATATTACATCGCCAACAGGAGGCTGGGGCAGTTACGAAGAACGAGAAGTGGTTTTGAGTAACACCGCAACAGGCGTTGATAAATTGGTCATTTATGTCAACTCATCTGTTGGCGGCAGTGGCGGTGTGATGAATTTAGATAAAATAACACTTTCGGCTGATACAAGCGATCCTACTGATCCTTTAGATCCACCGGTGGGTGATTGTCAAACCTATACAGGGTCGAGCAAAGTAGAATTTGATCTAACATCTAGCTCATGTATTACATTCTCTAGTGATTTAAGTAGCAAAAACTTTGCCGCTTGGGATAGTAACGCGAATGAATCTTGTGATTTTAGAGGCACAATATCGTCGGTTGATGGTTCAGGTTCATTAACCGTTAATGCTAACTACGCGGCATCGAGTAACTTGTCTGGCCAAACATTACAGTTCTCGCCTAACAATGGTTGTCAGTATATAAAAATTAGAGCCTATTAAATTATTAAGCATGACCTGCGACTAGCTTAACGGCTAGTCGCTTTTGTTTAGGTGAGATAGTTGATTTTAAATAGGGGGTTAGGTATAAAATAAAGCACCATCCAGCTTTTGCTTAATTGTAACAAAGTGAATATGCACCGTTTAATACAACTCACCAAACAAGCGACCGCTGAAAATGCAACGCTACCTTTTGCCGTTTATTCTTCTTACAAGCAACAAAACTTATTAAATGTACCTGTAGTTAAACCTTTATTTATTGCTATCTTGTCGGGTGATAAAGAATTAGGTGCTCATCATGCTATCACTTGCCATGCGGGCGATTTTATCTTTTTGTCTGATAGTCCAACTATTGATATGCGCAATATACCTAAAGATAAAGAATACCTTGCATTATTAATTGAATTTGAATATCAAGATTTTTCTGGTTTAAAAATTAATCACTTTGAACCTGTTACAGGGGGATCAAATTACTGCGTAGGCGAAATAACCGCTACGTTAAATACGTGTTTACAACAGTTTGTTGAATGGACCCGTTATGCACCTGAAGCATTATGGCCATTACGCCGCAAAGAAATTATTCAATTGTTGTGTCACATGGGACATGAGGCTGTGCTATCGCAAGTGAGCAATAATAAAATAAGCCAAAAAATACATCAGTTAATTAGTCAGCAACAAACAATCATGCCAATAGAAGAGGAATTAACATTAGCTTATTTTTGTGATCAGTTGGCCGTTAGTGAATCAACTTTAAGACGTAAACTAAAAGCGGAAGCTACCAGCTTGCAAGAAATAAAAGATCAAGTGAAGCTGGGGTTAGGGCTACATTTATTGCAGACAACACAGCATGCTATTCGTTATATATCTGAGCAATGTGGTTACCAATCTCAATCTCGATTTACAGAGCGCTTTAAAGCGCGTTTTGGTATAACGCCATCTGAGTTACGCAAAACAAAAATGACGGATTAAGAGTAATAGACTCCTTCTACTACTTGATCCTGTAACACTATATTTTAATGAACACGATTAGCGCAGAGCTGAAAAAATGAATTGATGGGTTAACAAATATTCAATAAAACATTAATCAAATGAGTATTTGTTCAAGCTGTGGGTTGTTAAACTATCTATACAATGGTTTATATGTTGTCTTTATCTGTCTATTGTTCACTTAAACCTACCTATATCATTTAACTCAACTAACGTTAAAGTTCATTATAATTGGTAATAACAATTTAGGGTGTTACCTTGTTTTTTATCAGATCTTATTTTGATTTTTAACTTTTTCCTGCTGAATAATTGATTCATTAATTATTTTACGTTTATGCGTAACTTATTGTATTTTATTAAATTTCAAACCTTTTTAGATTATGGCTTTAATTTAATCTGCCAGATTTAATCCTCTTTATTTGCAAAAGAAAAAGATAACATTACAAGTTGGTCACCTAGATTATAACGTGATCTCAAGTGTGTTTTATCTACGCTTATGTGGGCTAAAAATCGGATAATAAACGGGCGATTGTTAACTGTTTTTATCTATTTTCGACCCTTATTCTTCTATATTGTCTCGTTTATCCACGATTAACCCTTCCCAATTATTTGTAATTAAATCAACGTTATTTAAGTTTATTGCGGTTAAAAAGTCTGTGTAAATTTCAATTAATATTTTGATAATAGCGCTTAAAGTATTTTTTATGACCTATATTTAACCAATTCAACTAAAAAAAACTAACCAAAAAACAATAATTAACGATATTAACTCAAAATAAAGCTTGACCAATTGGTATTACACTTTAATAATAAATGTAAAACAAAAAAGTGTTTTTTGTTAATACAAATGGTATGGTTTAATTATTGTTCGGATTAACCATTGAATTGACCAACTTTCGTAAACATTCAAGTATAGGCTGTGAAGCATGATTAAGAATTTAATAACACTTTCGGTACTCGCGCTATCTCTGACTGGTTGTAATGACGGTAGAGATGAAGATTCAAATAATTACATTGGGAACCTTTCACTCGACGGTTATGCTTATGTTGGCAAAACGTTAGTTGCAGATGTGTCAGATGCAAATGGTGACGGCGAAAACGTGACTTACACTTGGTCTACAGATTCGGGTGTTATTGCTGATGCAACAGGCCCAAGCTACACCGTTACCTCAAATGACGTTGGTTCAAGCTTAACGGTAACGGTAAACTATGTTGATGCTGCAGGTAACGCTGAAAAGCTTGTTGCTAAAACATCAAACGCAGTTGAAGATAACTCGCCATTAGATTTGAGTATTTTTGGTGATGCCAAAATTGGTGCAACCTTAATCGCCAGAGCGATTGATTTAAATGGCATACCAGAAGGCACTACATTTGTTTGGAATGCTGACGGTGTACCAATTGATGGTCAAAATGAAGGCTCTCTTGATATCTCAGCTGATTTACTTGATAAAAAAATCACGGTTCAAGTGAGCTATGAAGATAATGTCGGTTATAGCGAGTCTGCAACGTCAGCTGAAACCGCTGCTGTTATCGACCCTACGGTTGTTGTACCGCCAGTTGAAAATCCAGACACGGGCAGTGCTGGCAATACTAATACAACTAAAGTGGCCACAATTAAAGATACTAAAACTGATGATGCCGGTGAATTAAGATACAAACGTGATTCATCAGATGCGTTAGCGCAAGGTAAAATGAGCGTTTCAGTTTTAAAAGCGGCCGATGAAGCTAAAACAGCTTATGTTTCGTTATTCAATGGTTCAACAAGCACCAGTAATGCGATTGTTGACTTAAAAATTCTTGATGGCACATTCGCTATACGCGGCCATGAAGTAACAGACGCAGAGTTTGTTAATATCACCACCACATTCACGCCAGGTGAATGGATTGATGTTGAGATGATGTGGGATGCAACCCAAGTCACTGTCGTTATTAATGGTGATTCATACGGCCCATTCACAACAGCTTCACTTAATGTAGCCTCTGATGTCGCTAATGCGCATGTAAGAACGGTTGTTATGAAGTTAGGTGATACCAGTGGTGTTGCAACAACTGATTTCTTAGTTGATAACTTAAAAGTTTATTCAGATACAGCTGGTCAAACGCTGGTTTATGAAGACGATTTTGAAAGCTATGATTTAACCCATGATTTAGCTGCCAATTATGATGGTGCAACGAGCGAAGCAAC
>NZ_QMED01000018.1:0-107500 GCF_003286125.1 Algibacillus agarilyticus | reverse complement strand
TCACATCTGATGGGTATTAACCATCAAACTTTCCTCACAACTGAAAGTGCTTTACAACCCGAAAGCCTTCTTCACACACGCGGCATGGCTGCATCAGGGTTTCCCCCATTGTGCAATATTCCCCACTGCTGCCTCCCGTAGGAGTCTGGACCGTGTCTCAGTTCCAGTGTGGCTGATCATCCTCTCAGACCAGCTAGGGATCGTCGCCTTGGTGAGCCATTACCTCACCAACAAGCTAATCCCACTTGGGTTCATCCTTAGGCGAGAGCCGAAGCCCCCTTTAATCCGAAGATACTATGCAGTATTAGCCATCGTTTCCAATGGTTATCCTCCACCTTAGGGCAGATCCCCAAGCATTACTCACCCGTCCGCCGCTCGTCATCAAAGTGCAAGCACTTCATGTTACCGCTCGACTTGCATGTGTTAGGCCTGCCGCCAGCGTTCAATCTGAGCCATGATCAAACTCTTCAAAAAAAGTAAATCTGGGTCTCAATGAATTCTGATTTGCAAACAAATAAATTAATATTCGTTTTGTTTTGACCGTGTAAGTCACTCAGAGAACATTAAGTTAATTTTATATACTTAATATTTGCGAGTGCTCACACAGATAAGTAAGCTACCAAATTGTTAAAGAGCCATCTTTCGATGTTCGCTGCAAGAGTTGCCTCGTTGAGCGGGATGCGAATAATACGCTTCCTATTTTCAATGTCAACACTTTATTTTAAATTGTTTTTTAGCTTTCTAAAAAACTGTCTAAACCGTGTTTCATTCGGAGTAAGCATTTTGCATTAAAACCTTAACCCGACTGACTTAGCGGCGTTGCCTGCCTTGTCTGTGGGGGCGCATTATAGGGATTTAATCTCACCCGTCAACACTCTTTTTAAATTAAATTGCAGAAAAAACAAAAAAGGCGGAAAGAGTTCATCTTACCGCCTTTTAACGTTTGCTTTTTAATCAAATGTTATTCTTTAGTGTCGTTTTGCTTTATATCATCGTCTACATGCTCTTGATGGTCTTTCTCATGAGCCTCACCAACAATATGTGACATATTGATATTTTTCTCAGCACGGTAAGTGAGTATTGGCCCCGACAAGGCATAAAGAGCAAAAATACAAAATAGGACTAAAGCCGGTTCAGTTGCAATAACAATAAAAGCGAGCACCATAATCAAAATTGCAATGAAAGGAACTTTTGCTTTCCAATCTACTTCTTTAAATGAACTATATTTAAAGTTACTCACCATCAGTAAACCAGAGACAACCGTTATAAATGCAGCTAATATCCCAAATTGATTACCATCCAATTCATAATCAGAACCTAACCATACCATCCCTGCAACAAGCGCTGCTGCAGCTGGGCTAGCAAGTCCTTGAAAATAACGTTTATCTGCTGTTTCTAGTGTCGTATTGAAACGAGCTAATCGAAGAGCAGCCCCTGCGGTATACACAAATGCCGCTAACCACCCTGCTTTACCAAGATCAGCTAACGCCCAATTATATGAAACAATTGCAGGTGCAATTCCAAATGAGATCATGTCAGCCATACTGTCATACTCGGCTCCAAATTGGCTTTGTGTATTTGTTATCCTGGCGACCCGTCCATCTAACGCATCAAATATCATGGCAATAAAAATGGCAATAGCGGCACTTTCAAACTGATGGTTCATCGATGCAATGACAGCATAGAAACCAGAGAATAAACCAGCAGTTGTTAACACATTAGGTAAAAGATATACCCCGCGGCGTTTATTTTGCATAAATTTTTCCATTATTTTGTTATGGGATGTTTCGAGAATTTGCCACAGTCTATCGTAATATCGTTGAATGACAAATTGAAGTTTACTTTGCCACAGATAATTAATATGAATTTCTGTATAGATAAACGGTACCGCGTAATATGATGATTATGCTGTACCGTTTCTTATTTATTATTTTAATGCGCTTTAAATATTAATACCCCCTCTTGTTGATCAACAATGATCGTCGACCCTGGCAATAACTTTCCACTCAACAATGCTTGCGCGAGTTTGTTTTCAAGCTCTTGTTGAATAGCCCGCTTCAGAGGTCTTGCACCAAATACGGGATCAAATCCAACTTTAGCAATATGCTCAAGTGCAGCTTCCGTTATATTAAGTTTATATTCCTTATCCGCTAACCTTTTTTGTAATCCGATTAACTGTATTTTAGCGATTAATTTAATGTGCTCTGCATCTAGAGGATGAAATACAACAACATCATCAATGCGGTTTATAAACTCAGGTCTGAAATGATTTGCAACAACATCCATCACAGCCTTTTGAATTTCATTTTCTTGCTGTAAATTGACTTTTTCTTGAATAACATCGGATCCTAAATTTGAAGTCATAATCACAACAGTATTTTTAAAGTCCACTGTCCTGCCTTGCCCATCTGTTAATCTACCATCATCAAGTAATTGCAATAATATATTAAACACATCCGGATGCGCTTTCTCTATTTCATCAAGCAATATAACTGAATAAGGTTTACGACGAACAGCTTCCGTTAAATAACCACCTTCTTCATAACCAACATAACCAGGCGGCGCACCTAACAAACGTGCTACAGAGTGCTTCTCCATATACTCGGACATATCAATGCGAACCATGGCACTTTCTGAATCAAACATAAACCCAGCCAAGGCTTTACATAATTCGGTTTTTCCGACCCCGGTAGGACCCAAAAATAAAAATGAACCAATTGGGCGGTCAGGATCACCGAGCCCAGCTCTTGAACGACGAATAGCATTAGCAACCGCACTCACAGCTTCATTTTGGCCAATAACCTTTTTATGTAATTGCTGCTCAAGTTTCAGTAATTTATCTTTTTCGCCTTCAAGCATTTTGTTAACCGGAATGCCGGTCCAACGCGAAAGCACATCTGCAATTTCAATATCAGTCACACGATGCTTTAATAAACTCATGTCTTGCATTTCAGCTTGTACAGCTAAATCAAGTTGTCTTTCAAGCGCGGGGATCCGACCATATTGCAGCTCTGACATTCGACTTAAATCAGCAGCTCGCCTAGCGACTTCTAAATCTAGTCGAGCTTGTTCAAGTTCACTCTTGATATTTTGTGTGCCGGCTAGCGCTGCTTTTTCAGATGACCAAATTTCATCTAAAACCTTAAATTTTGATTCACTTTTATTTAGTTCAATACGAAGTGTATCTAATCTTTTACGGCTAGCGTCATCTCGCTCTTTTTCTAACGCTTGTTGCTCTAATTTTAACTGAATAATCCGACGTTCTAATTTTTCTAATTCTTCTGGTTTAGAGTCAATTTGGATCCTGATACTCGATGCAGCCTCATCAATTAAGTCAATCGCTTTATCGGGTAATTGTCTATCAGAAATATAACGATGAGACAAAGCGGCCGCGGCAACAATTGCCGGATCAGTGATCTCAACCGAATGATGTAATTCATAACGTTCTTTTAAGCCACGTAATATTGCGATCGTATCTTCAACATTCGGCTCTTCAACTAAAACCTTTTGGAAGCGTCGCTCAAGAGCGGCATCTTTTTCTATATAGGTACGATATTCGTCTAAAGTCGTCGCACCAATACAATGTAACTCACCACGGGCTAACGCCGGCTTTAACATGTTTCCAGCATCCATCGCGCCTTCGCCTTTACCTGCCGCCACCATGGTATGTAACTCATCAATAAATAAAACGACTTGCCCTTCTTCTTTTGAAAGCTCAGACAGTACTGACTTTAATCTTTCTTCAAACTCCCCTCGATATTTAGCCCCAGCGACTAACGAGCCAAAATCTAACGATAAAACACGCTTATTTTTTAAACCTTCAGGCACTTCACCATTAATGATACGTTGTGCTAAGCCTTCGGCAATAGCGGTTTTACCCACGCCAGGTTCACCAATTAACACAGGGTTATTTTTAGTTCGTCTTTGTAATACTTGAATTGTTCGGCGAATTTCATCATCGCGGCCAATAACAGGGTCTAATTTTCCTTGCTCAGCACGTTCAGTTAAATCAACCGTGTATTTTTCAAGTGCTTGTCTATTATCTTCGGCATTTTGATCATCAACTTTTTGACCATCACGAATTTTATCAATGGCTTTTTCAATCGCCTCTACCGTACCTCCTGAACGTTTTAAAATAGTGGATAAAGAACTATTACCTGAAATAGCGGCCAAGATGAAAAGCTCACTTGAAATAAATTTATCTTTACGTTTTTGCGACAACTTATCGCACATGTTAAATAAACTAATTAACTCATTTGATAACGTAACATCAGCGCCAAACCCCTCTACTTTAGGGATACGATCAATCGCTTCAGATAACTGTGAACGTAAGCCGTTAAGATTAATATCAGCTTGTTGCAACAAATTACGCACGCTACCACCATTTTGATTAAGCAACGCTGTCATTAAGTGGGTTGGCTCAATATATTGATGATCACGACCTAAGGCTAATGATTGCGCATCTGAGATGGCAACTTGAAAATGACTGGTTAATTTATCTAATCTCATAACTACACCATTGTACTCATCGGGAATATTTAAAATGCGGAATAGCATCACTTGGGTATAAAAACTAAATGGGGAATTTTTAATCTATTTCAAGGTAAGCACATCATAATTATGACGATTAAATATAAAGATTAAGACCTAATTATGCAGCCAAATTAAACTCGCCATTCTGCCCGTCACACCATCACGACGATAAGAAAAATAACGTTCAGGGTTTGAATAAGTACATTCATCGTTTTTATAAATCGATTTATGAATGCCTAATGAGTTTAATTCAAGCGTTGCAATCTGATAAACATCGGCAAAGAACTTATTTTTGCTTAATGATGAATGACCTTGAAAACAATCTTGATATTGAGACGAAAATGCATTTTTGACATCAACACCGACCTCAAATGCACAGGGGCCGATTGCGGGTCCAAGCCAAACTTGTACATGACTAGGATCGCTCTTCATACGTAATAATGTTTGTGTCATGATTTTTTGCTGTAACCCTCGCCAACCACAATGCACAGCGGCTATTTTTTTTTGCTGTTTATCGACTAATAATACCGGTAAACAATCAGCAGTCATGATACCGCAAACCAAATTAGGTTGATTTGTCCAACAAGCATCAGCATTTAACAGGTTGTCGTTGTTAATAACATCAACCGCATTAACAACGGTATTACTATGGGTTTGATTTAGCCAAGCAATACTTTTAGGGCAAGGGAGAGATAAACGATTTTTAATAACAGAAGCTTCAATATCACCTACATGTAAACCGAGATTAAAACTATCAAACGGCGAAGTACTCGCGCCTCCGGAACGATAAGTCGATAGACAAGAGACACCCTCAACACGAGGCATTGAAGGTGTAAACCAACTTGTTGGGTTAAGCTTCGTCAAGACCATGTATTTTTACATCTGCACGCAGTGCATCAATAAGCTCAACCATATCATTTGGTATCGGCGCATGGAATTGCATCCATTCACTGTCTTTTGGATGTTCAAGTTCTAAAATGGTGGCATGTAATGCTTGTCTTGGAAAAGCACGTAGCACCGTAATTAATTCTTCACTGGCGGCTTTAGGCGGTCTAGCGCGTCCGCCATAACCGATATCACCCACTAATGGATATTTAAGATTAGACATATGAACACGTATTTGGTGAGTTCGTCCGGTTTCTAAACGCAAACGCAAACGCGTATGAACACGAAAACGCTCTGCGACACGATAATGCGTAACGGCATCTTTTCCGCCATGAACAACCGCCATTAATGTGCGTTTTGTAGCATGACGGCCGATAGGTGCATGAACAACACCGCCAGCCGCTAAAGTCCCATTAATTATGGCTTCATATTCACGTGTTACTGATTTCTCTTGTAATTGAGCAACCAATGACGTTTGTGCCGGTAAATTTTTAGCGACGACCATTAAACCTGTCGTATCTTTATCTAAACGATGAACAATGCCCGCTCTGGGTACATTTTCTAAAGATGGTGCATGATGTAACAACGCATTTAATAAAGTGCCTTGTCTATTCCCAGCACCAGGGTGAACAACTAAACCAGCCGGTTTATTAATCACCAAAATGTCATCATCTTCATAAACAATATCTAAATCAATT
The DNA here is from genome assembly GCF_003286125.1 of Algibacillus agarilyticus. Classification (GTDB taxonomy): domain Bacteria; phylum Pseudomonadota; class Gammaproteobacteria; order Enterobacterales; family Alteromonadaceae; genus Algibacillus; species Algibacillus agarilyticus. Next base: position 101,384 of record NZ_QMED01000018.1, on the reverse strand, counting down.
GGCTCAGCTTTATGCGCAACCTCAACGGCGATTGTCGCATTCACTTCAATTAACTCTGTACCTAACATTTTTTCGCGTACACGGGTGACAACTTCACCATCAACCTGAACCGAACCGGCTAGAATCCATTCTTTTAAGCGTGATCTCGAATATTCAGGAAAAAGATCAGCAATGGCTTGATCAAGTCTTTTTCCCATGGCTGCATCGGTTAAATGTGCAGATAAATTTACCGCTTCGTTCATTAATACACTCTTAAAATCAAAAAAAGCTTTCGCTTACTAATTGACATATTGTACCGATTGTCGGCCCGATTAGAAATCAAACTCATGGTTTTTATACGCCGAAAAGCAGAGATATTCATTAAATAGAAACTTTTTAGCCAAATTACGGTCTATCTAGTCAATTCTCGTCGTGTAAAACAGCTCTTTGTGAATAAAACAATGCAACATTAAATTCACATGATAGAATGCTGTTCTTATAATTCAGTGTAAATATTGATTCAGTGTAGGAACGATTTTGACAGTTAAGCATACTTTATTAGCAGCAACACTTTTACTTACCGGTTTAATCGGTTGTTCTAGTTCTCCGGATGAAATCGACATTTCAGAAAAAACATCATTGCAATCCGAATATGAAAAAGCCAAAAAGAATTTAGAATCGGGCGCTTATTTCCCTGCATCTGAAATACTATCAGGTTTAGATTCTCGTTACCCTTTTGGTCCACATTCACATCAAGTTCAACTCGATTTAATTTACGTTTATTATAAAATGGGAAAATCGGCGCAAGCCATTGCCGCAATAGACCGTTTTTTACGTTTAAACCCAAATCATCAAAACCTTGATTATGTACTTTACATTCGAGGGTTAGTGAATATCCAAATGGCTCAAAATGCTTTCCAAGAAGCTTTTGGCATTGATCGTCACGACCGTGATGTTTCAACGTTACGCAGCGCATTTAATGATTTCAAACAAATTATTCAAGAATACCCAGAAAGTAAATATGTCTCAGATGCACAGCAGCGCATGGTGTACTTAAAAAACTTTATGGCAAAAACTGAAATAGCAGTTGCTGAATACTATATTGAGCGCCAGGCATTTGCAGCTGCAGCCTCTAGAGCTAAATATGTGCTTGAAACATTCCCCGATAGCGCTCAGTTACAACGCTCACTCGAAATAATGGTTCTGAGTTACGAAGAGCTTAAATTAGATGATTTAAAAGCAAATGCTGAAAAAGTGTTAGACAAAAATTTCCCTAATCGCAATAAGCTTCTATTTAACTAACCTTTCTTATATGCAGCCTCAATCTCAGAGGCTGCAATCATATTTATTCTTAGCTTAATCAGTTACAATAGTTCAGATATTTTTTATTTGGAGCTAGTTGTGGCTACACTCGGCAGTTTTAATACTTTAACCGTGATAAAATCGGTTGAATTCGGCTTTTATTTAGATGGCCAAGACCTCGGCGATATTTTATTACCCAATAGATACGCACCTAAAGATTTACAAGTTGATGATCAGCTTGATGTCTTTATCTTTCTTGATTCAGAAGATCGATTAATTGCAACCACACAAAGACCTAGAGCAGCAGTAGGCGAATTTGCTTTTTTAAATTGTGTTGATGTCAATTCAGTTGGTGCATTTTTAGACTGGGGCTTACCTAAAGATCTCATGGTTCCTTTTAGTGAACAACGACAAAAAATGCAGCCGAATAATGGCTATGTTGTTTTTGTTTATATCGACAAGGTTGATCAGCGTATTACCGCCACGGCTAAAGTAAATAAGCATTTAGCTGAATCTGGTGTTGGCTTACAAAGTGGTGCCGAAGCCAAGCTACTTGTCGCTGAAAAAACAGATTTAGGTTACAAATGCATCGTAAACAACCACTGTTGGGGCATGATTTTTGATAACGACTTAAACGGCGAACAGCTTAAATTAGGCAAGCGTATAAAAGGCTTTATACAACGGGTTAGACCCGATGGAAAAGTCGATTTAAGTTTGAGAAAACAAGGCTACGAAACCTTAGGCCCGCTTGCAGAAAAAATATTACAGGCGTTAAGTGAAAATAAAGGTTACATGGCGATCTCAGATAAGAGCTCACCAGACGTCATTCGTAGTCTATTTAAGTGCAGTAAACGTGAATTTAAAATGGCGATAGGTTCACTCTATAAATCTAAAAAAATAGAACTCGATAAAACATTTATTCGTTTACTGTAAATAAATTCACCGGTAATAAAATGATAAATCGAGTGCCCTGTGTCGGTTCACTAGCGCACTCGATCGTTCCTTTAAGTCGCTGAGTTATCAAGTTATAAACAATATTAAGCCCTAAACCCGACCCACCTTGTCCACGTTTTGTTGTGTAAAATGGGTCAAACACTTTAGTCAAGTGCGCCGCCGGTATACCGCCCCCATCATCCTGATAAATTATTTTTAGCTGCTTGCCATTGTTTTCTAAAGTAAAATCGATATTTATTGAATGCGATTGGTTCTGTTCAAATCCATGATGTAATGAGTTGACGATGAAATTTGTAAATATTTGAGCAAAAGCACCTGGATAATTATCTAGGATGAGATCCTCGTCCCCTTTTATCGTCACGTCGACTTGATAAGTTTTAATTTTAGGTTGCAAGCTACCACAAATTTCATTTATGTAGTTGTAAAGGTTAAATGAACGACGATTTTCGTTTGTTTGATCAACCGCAACTTCTTTAAAATTTTGAATTAAATCAGCCGCACGCGTTAAATTATTATAAATAAGATCACTGCACTCTCGGCTAATTTGCATATATTTACGCATACCATTTTTAGTTAAAGCGCCTGCATCAAATTGTGTTTCTAGCTGATCCATTCTTTCGATCAATGAGGTAGCAGCCGTGACCGCAATACCCACTGGCGTATTAATTTCATGTGCGACTCCAGCAACTAATTGCCCTAGTTGTGACATTTTTTCAGCTTCGACTAATTGTGTTTGCATATTCTTAAGCTGTTCATTAGTTGAATAAAGTTCATCAAATGCATCTTGTAACTCTTCAGTACGGGTATCGACTCGATGTTCTAATTCTTGCTGTTCAATTTGAATGCGCTCAGCCATTTGTGCTAGCACTTGCAATATTTGATTAAACTCAGTAAAGAACAAGTCTATATTGTCAGGTGGCTGATTTCCCTTAGCATATTGCGTGACGACTTTATCTAAAACATCTAAAGGCTTTAGCAACTGTCTTACAACAACAAAACTAATAATTAAAATAAGACAAATAATCGTCAACGTTATGACTTTAAAATTAGCCACAATATCAAGTACAGGCTGCATAGCTAAGGTCCGATCACGATCAACTAAAGCCGAAATTTTTAAATCAGCCGTGTTAGTTAATAATGGTAATTCAACATGGGCTTTTACCATTTGCTTATCGACATTCAAACTTGTCGCAATAAGCGGGCTATTATTAAAACTAAGCTGGCGCAAATGACTATTATCGAGCTGCTCTTGCCAATAATAATGTAAATTATCAATTAATGTATACGCCACTAAATATCCCGTGTGAGTCGTTGCAAAATTACTTTCATTGGCATCACTAAAAACTAAAGGGATAACAAAAATCAACGCACTGCTGCTACGCAAATCCATATTATTTAAATGACGACCTTTTGCATAAATCTCATCAACTAAAGCGCCATTATTAAGTATACGGGCAGTTAAGTTAGGCACAGCAGTATCATTATTTTGCTGGAAGTCCTGAAATATATTATAGGCTGATAAATTAATGAGTTCTGCAGAACGAGGGGCCGCTTCTGCAATCCATCCTTCTTGATCAATTAACATAACCGTATTAAGTAAAGAATGACGCGCTAAAAGGCTATCTAGCTTCACACGCGCTTTTTGACCAAACACCCCCGAATACGCAGCTAATAATATATCGGTATCAAGTGCATTTTGTTTAAGCTGATCCGTTAACAGGCGTAGCTCAAATGCCATTTTTTCTGTAGCATGTTCCGCATGTAAGGTTAATTTTTGTTTTTGCTCATCAAACTGTATTTCTTGGAACTGCTTAATAAGGTAAGTTGCAACAAATAAACTGGGCAATAAAGCGATACCTAAAGTCCATACCAATAACGTTGTTCGAATGCTTTTAACCGATAATTTAATCATCTTTTAAAGCATCCTGTAACACACGCTGCTCACGCTCTACACGCTGCTGCATATAATGAGCTGCACTTTCGGCATTAAGATGATCACTCATATACAAATAAAACCCTTTATACATTCCACTCCATAGGGCGGCAAACGAAGTACTCGCTGGCATGGTTTTACTTTGCAAAAATAGATTATATAAAAGACTGAAATCAGATTCATTTTTAGCCATCAATCCATTTATAACGTGTTGGTTTATCGGAAAAGTACCAGATAACTGATACAACAATTTTTGATATTTTTCTTGTTGCACAAATTTAGTAAACGCAATTAATGCTTCACGTTTTAAGCCTTGTAAGGAATTATTCGGAAATGATAAAACAAAATTAGCTCGCATGGACTGTACCGGAATTCCTTCAATAGCAGGAATAGCTTGTAAACCCAAATCATCCCCCAATGCATTTTTTGCATCTCGGTAAGCCCAAGCACCATTGATGGCATAAGCCACTTTGCTTGCATAAAAATCTCGACTCACGCATGCATATGTACAGTTTACCGATGTGACCTTTTGTTCTGATAATCTACGATAAAACTGTAAAGCTTTGATTATCGATTGATTATCTAAAGCCACATTATCATCTTTATCTAACACGCCTCCGTAAGCACTAACAAAAGGCATAAACCAATACATTTCGTGAAAATTGAGGCCTAATGGCATAATTTTTTTAGCCGTCAATTTATCTTTTAATATAAATAAATCATGCCAAGAATCTAACTTTTTATTCGTTAGCTTTTTGTTATACATCATAATTAAGTGGTTACCTTGAGCAAATGGTATACCCCTAAGTTGATCATCGAAATAGGAATCACTAATTGCCGTTTTTGGCACTGCATTATGAATGAGCTCAAGATCAACAGCAGAAAAATGCATAACCGAATGAAACCCTAGCCAATCAGATGGCATAAAAACAACATCAGGGTAACGCTCACCAAAACGTGTTTTAATAATCGCCTGTTTCATTTCTTCATGATTCAAATGCAACGTTTTTAAAATATAATCCTCATTCAACTGATTAAAATCCGTTTCGAGTTTATGCCAAAATGGGATATTTTCAGACAAGCTATGCCACAATTCAATCTGCGTTTTGGCATGACTGCAGAATGAACTTAAGCCCCAAATACCAATAATGTAGAACACACGTCTAAAGTGCTTTATCATATTAATCACTTAACTGCTGATTTAAGTGTAACGCTTTGCTGTGCTCTCTCTTTATTTGATCTTCAATATAAAGAACAGCATCAGATGCCGTTAATAAACCATCTATAAAAAAATGTAACCCCTTTGCAAATGCAGGCCACATACTCACCGTTGCAAGGTTTGGTGGTAAATTAAGGCTGCGGTTATACTCATTTAAAATAAGCTTAAACTCCGGTTCGGCTTCAGCAAAAAGCGTTTCAATCACACTTTGGTGTATAGGTATGCAACCAATATCCCGATATAATTGCTTTTGAACTTGCTCACTTTGTAAAAAAAGCGCAAACGTTTTAAGTATCTCTTTTTTTTCTGAATGTATAGCTTGCTGAGGAAATGCCAGAACAACAGCTGAACGCATCGACTGAAGCTGCTTGTCAGCGACCCAAGGCAACACGGCAACCCCTAATTTTTTACCTAGCACAGATTCATGTTTGCGATAAGCCCATAATCCATCAATCAAATAAGGTGTTTTCTCATGATGAAAGCGCTTCATAATGCAATTAAGATCACACTCACTACTGATCATACCAGCATCAAATAACTGTTTATAAATCATGATCGATTGAGCTAAGGCGGCCCTATTGACCTTCACCTTGTCATTGATGATAGGAAAACCATTAAATGCATTAACCACACTAATAAACCAATACATTTGATTATCCCAAAATACGATAGGCGGTTGTTGTTCAAGATCTTTGTCTATTGTAGTGATCAACGTTTCAAACGATGTAAACGGTTTCTCAACTAATGTTTGGTTGTAATACATTAGCAAGTGGTTCCCAATATAAATAGGGATAGCGAATTGATAATTGTTATGTTGAATTAAATTATCAAATGGCGAGTAAAAATGTGGTGTTCGATAATTAAGTGGAACGGGTGATAAATCGAGCATTTCGGTGTACCCCAGTAAATCACTCGAAATTAATATAGCATCAGGCGTACTTTGGTTAATTGAAGACTCTATCAGTTTATTTTTAAGCTCTTCAACGGGGTATTTACTGACCGTAATATCCACATTGGGATGAATAATCTGAAATTTTTTAGCCGCCCAATTCAACGTCGAATGCGCATCAATTGCATTGTGCCATAACGTTAATGATACATTACTTGAATAAACAGAGGGATTGAAAATCAGAAAGCCAATAAAAATAATGACGCGTCTCAAAAATCGAATCAGCATATTTAGCGATCAACCTACTGGCACTGTATTTACAATTTATCAGATAACAATGGATAAGTTTAATCATGAAGATAACAAGCGGAAAACAAGTCAACTAAACCAATATATTGCTAAGTATGATAAGTAAGTCACTAAATTGAGGTAACAAATAGCTTAAACAAAGAATAGGATTGAAAATAAGATAAATCAAAGTTTGGAAGTTAAATAGGGACAAGCTTAAAGCGGATAAGAGAATGGCGTCCCATACGAGATTCGAACTCGTGTTACCGCCGTGAAAGGGCGGTGTCCTAGGCCTCTAGACGAATGGGACGTCAGGTAAAACTATATATCTACAAAACCTGAGGCATAGGTTAAGTAAAATTGGCGTCCCATACGAGATTCGAACTCGTGTTACCGCCGTGAAAGGGCGGTGTCCTAGGCCTCTAGACGAATGGGACGTCAGGTAAAACTATATCTACAAAACCTGAGGCATAGGTTAAGTAAAATTGGCGTCCCATACGAGATTCGAACTCGTGTTACCGCCGTGAAAGGGCGGTGTCCTAGGCCTCTAGACGAATGGGACGTCAGGTAAAACTATATATCTACAAAACCTGAGGCATAGGCTAAGTAAAATTGGCGTCCCATACGAGATTCGAACTCGTGTTACCGCCGTGAAAGGGCGGTGTCCTAGGCCTCTAGACGAATGGGACGTCAAGTGAAACGGTAAAACCATACTAGTAAATAGGCCAAATACTAGTACTTATGTTTGGTGGAGCTAAACGGGATCGAACCGTTGACCTCTTCGCTGCCAGCGAAGCGCTCTCCCAGCTGAGCTATAGCCCCAAACAAAACTAAATGCGATTTAGTAAAGCTGAATGCTCCCCTACAACGCGGGGCGCATTCTATGCAGACAGCTCTCGCAAGTCAACATTTTTTTATGAATTTTTCATAAGTTTTTTAAGATGCTGCTCTTTGTTCAATAAACGCCAAAGCTTGGTCTATTCTTTGTACAGTTTTAGTTTTACCAATCAGTGCAAGTGTAATATCAAGTGCAGGTGAATTTCCGGCACCGGTCGTAGCAACACGTAATGGCATCCCCACTTTCCCCATCCCTAAACCTAATGACTCTGCTGTTTCATTAATCGCAGCATGAATCGTTTCAGGTTGCCAATCAGCCAGCGCTTCTAATTTTGTTTTTACCACGTCTAATGCTTCTTTAGCCACAGGGCGTAAATGTTTTTTAGCGGCTTTAGCATCAAACTCAGCAAAATCTTCATAAAAATAGCGTGATATCTCAACCAACTCTTTTAATGTTTTAACACGATCAGCTTGCGCTTGAATCACATCTTCAATAGCAGGCCCCGTTGAGATATCTAGCTTTTGCTCATTAAGGTGCCAAGCTAAATGACTCGCCACTTCACTAACAGGTGATGTTTTAATATAGTGTTGATTTAACCACACTAATTTTTCGGTATTAAAAGCAGAAGCTGCTTTATTGATACCATCTAGTGTAAAGTGCTCTTTCATTTCTGCTAAAGAAAATATTTCTTGATCGCCATGCGACCAACCTAAACGAACGAGATAATTTAATAACGCTTGCGGTAAGTAACCATCATCACGATATTGCATCACACTCACCGCACCATGGCGCTTAGATAACTTGGCTCCGTCATCCCCTAAAATCATAGAGACATGTGCATATTCTGGTTCAGGTGCATTTAACGCTCTTAAAATGTTAATTTGACGCGGAGTGTTATTAATATGATCTTCACCTCGAACAACATGAGTGATCCCCATATCCCAATCATCAACCACGACACAGAAATTATAAGTAGGGCTACCGTCAGAACGTAAGATAATTAAATCATCTAATTCTTGGTTAGCGACTTCAATCGTGCCACGAATATGGTCAGTAAAGGTAACACTGCCCTCTTGTGGTGTTCTAAAGCGAATAACAAACGGTTCACTTTCTGGGTAATCAGTACGGTCACGCCACACTCCCGTATAACGAGGCTTTTCACCTGCTGCCATTTGCTTTTCGCGCATCGCATCAAGTTCTTCAGGCTTACAATAACAACGATATGCCTTGCCTTCATCGATTAGCTGTTGGATCAAATCTTTATAACGGTCAAAACGTTTTGTTTGATAATATGGACCTTCAGACCATTTAAGTCCTAACCATTCCATCCCTTCAATAATTGCATCAATTGCTTCTTGTGTTGAACGTTCTATATCCGTGTCTTCAATCCGTAGAACAAACTCACCTTCGTTTCCTTGTGAATATAACCATGAATATAAAGCAGTACGAGCGCCACCAACATGTAAAAAGCCGGTTGGGCTTGGAGCAAATCGAGTTTTAATCGCCATTAAAAAACCTTAACAAAAAATAAGATGAAGTATTCATTCTATTTATAAGCACAGCGCTAATAAAATGAATGCCTGTTTATACCCTGTATTGTAACAAGCTGCTCGCCATTTGCGAAACAGCATTTTCATCCCATCACACTTTAAACATAAATCACTCACTGAAAACCAATTAATAACATGACAATATAATCATCCCACGCAAATCAATTAACATTTTTATTACATACGTATGCATAGACCAAACACTTGCTAATTAGCATATAGTACCGATACTTTTAAAAGTTAAGACTATTTTATGTTGGAAAAATGTATATGAATGAAATGCAACGCAAACTCAATAAGCCTTTTTATATGTTGCTTAGCCTCCCCTCCACTGCAATGGGATTTGCACTTTCAATACAAATAGCAGCGCTAAGTTGGTTATTAAGCACACAGCATAATTTAGATATCCACCAAATTGGTATTGTTTGGGCTGCGGGTCCAATAGCTGGCATTTTAGGCCAAGTTATTATCGGTTTTATTAGTGATAAAGTTTGGTTTTGGAATGGTCGTAGGCGCCCTTTTATACTCATAGGCGGCTTTTTAGCAGCGATGTCGTTGTTAGCCTTACCCAATATTGGCGTAATCTCTGATTCACTGGGTTTTGAAAGTGTCATGATTGTCGCCATCGCGGTAGCGCTGTCACTTGACCTTTCAATCAATGTGAGTTTTAACCCTACTCGCTCAATCATTGCCGATGTAACTGAAGAAGGTAAAGCGAGAACTCAAGGCTACACTTGGATGCAAACTATCTCGGGTACTTTTGGCATGCTTGCTTATGCTATCGGCTTTTTCTGGGATAATATTGCACTCATTTATGTTGGGGTATTTTTAGTACTCGCTTTTTCATTAATTCCGCCCTTTTTTATTGAAGAGCCTCGCGAGTTGGAACTCGCCGGAGAAAATGATTTAAAGCCTAAAGAAAAGTTTTCGTTTTTAACGTTACTAAATGATATTAAACCACTTTGGGGGTTTTTAGGTTATTCAGTTTATGCGTCTTACTTGCATTTATCGGGTGTTGAAGTCGAAAGCCACATAGGTGAATTGATTGCATTTGTCATCACACTGTTCTTTGTATTTGACACATTAGCGACTCGCGAAGAAGGACGTCCGGCAGCAGAAGCGGATCACATTGGTTTTAAAAAAATACTCGCCGCTCACTCATTCAGTTGGATAGGTGTACAAACCATGTTTGTTTTTACCTATGCCTTCTTACAAGACAAAATGCCAATGCTCGACTTACTGCCAGCTGAAATTAGTAACTCAAATGACCCTAAAGCCATTAAAGAAGCAACCGATAATATATTAGGCGACATTATCAACTTGAGTTTTTTACTGCTTAATTTAGTGGGTGCCTTACTGCCTGCTTTAGTTTTAGGGCCGTTAGCCAATAAAATTGGCCGAATTAAGACGCATAGTTACGCACTCATAATTATGGCTCTCGCTTATGGCATTATTGGCTTTATGGGTACATCTCCTACCATAGTCTATGTATTAATGGCGGTTGCCGGTATTGGTTGGGCGTCCATTATCAGTTTACCTTTTGCGATCATGTCTGAACGTGTAGAGCAAGGTAAAATGGGTCTTTATATGGGGTTATTCAACTTATCCGTTGTCTTACCGCAATTAGTGGTTAGCTTAGGCATCAGTCTATTTTTAAACCGTATTGAAGATAAAAGCATGATATTCATCGTTTGTGCTGTATCACTCGCAATTTCTGCAATCGCTTGGCTCGTCATTAAAGAAGTACCTCATGGCAAACCCGAACCAGAAAACTTAGCGATTGGTGATAATCACTAGGGCGTGTTTATCTTTGTCGTATAGATTTTGTTTAACTCCAAAGGGCAGCGCATTTGCACTATTTCTACTATGTTGCCCCACATGGATGTGGGGTAAGGTGACTTTGCAGGAGCATAAAGTCTTTATCGCTCTTTTATGTAGAATTACTACACCGCAATCGCTCTGCCTTGTATAAATCGTGCAAATACTGCTGCAAAAGCATACACAAAAGATAAACACGCCCTAGCCTAATACTAAAACGAGGACGGAACCACACGCTTCACCCTCAGAGCCTAACTTAATATACCCCATCCATGTATTAAGTTAGGCTCTATTTTTACAAAAAAACAAGTAAAATCAACGCCTGCCCATTATTCGAGTTTAAGTATATAATTAAGTTATTGTTTAAATTTATTCACTATCTATGCTGCAAACTGAGTTATTTGAAATCGACGATGTTGAAAGTCCGTGTGTGGGAACCTGCCAATCTGGCCCTAGGGGTTACTGCAGCGGTTGTTTACGTAGCCGTGAAGAACGCTTTTATTGGAAAGATTTAAACCAAGTCCAAAAAATCAAAGTGATTAGTTTATGTGCAATGCGTAAAAAAAAGCTGCTTAGCCGTAAAGCTAAACAGCAAGAAGATGAATTGCTAAAAGAAATTAAACAACAAACCCAATTATCTTTTTTTAACGATTAATAAAACACGGTAACTTATTAACCTTGCTCTGGTTTTGTTTCTTTTGTCAAAGCTGATAATAAGGATTTACGAATACGATTTAAATTCATTTGCTGATGCTGCGAGTCAATCAGAGCAAAAGGCCTAATAGCATGCACGGTTCTTATGCCTATACGAGCCGTTAATAACCCAGCCCCCAAACCTTGAGCCACTCTAAAACTTAATTTACCTAATAACTCTACACTCAATGCATCAGATGCTAAATCCGACACGAGCTCAGCAGAGGCAATAACACTCGCATTCACCATAATATGCTTTAACAACTTTAAACGACTTAAGTAACCAAACTTAACCCCGTATAATTTAGCGATTGCATCCATTAATTTAATTTGTTTATACGCGCTAGCGCATAAATCAAGTAAGGCAAACGGGCTAATAGCCGCAACAACAGCAACTTCAATAGACGTTTTAGCGATCATTTTTTCTGCTTGTGCATCTAAAGAGGCAATAACCGTTTGATTATAAAGCTGAACGACATCTTGAGCATGTTGGCAATGGGTTAATTGCTGCAAAAAGGTATCACTACTGGCCAGTAAAGAGCCTTCATCAAGACTTTTTAAATGGCGCTTACATAACTGGATACATTCATCTCGATCAGCATACTCAAAATCTAAAGCGATAGATTGTAAGGCACTTTGTTTTTTCAAACTTTTTAACGCACGCAGTTCAGTTATAACCAATCGCGATAAACCAAACAACAATCCAAACATTAACAGTGAATACAAACCAACCAAAATAGGTTGTTCAGTAAATTGGGTTAATAAAAAAGAGCCCCACTCATAAATAACAATACACAGCACATTAAAAAACAAAAAACTCCATATATTTACGAGCTTATAAGGCTTTAACCAATTAGGTTTAACCGCTATTTTTTCATCATCTACATCAACACGTTTAACATTATCTGTTTGATCAAATGATTTTGCTGGCGCTAATGAAGAGACATGAGCACCGTTATCATGCTCGTGAGAATGTACATCTGTCGAAAATGTCTTTTGGCTAGCTAATTTAGTCTTCATTGCATTTTGTCTCCAAAAAGAAACTCACACACTTTATCCATTGCTATATGTGGAAAAGGGGCATCTTCATTTAACAATAAAGGGGGAGAAAACGATTTAAAATTAAATTGATTATCGGACCACACGCTCGAGTGATTTATAACCGCTGGCACTTCACCAGGGAAAAAACATAAAGGCGTTTGGGTGTGTAACTCTATTGCATTTAGCACTGACCACTGCTGGCCTTCATGCATTATTTTTTCAGCTTTGCTCGCCGCAATTGAAGCAATCGCTAAATAATGCGTATCGACATGGCTATATTTTAAATGCTCTTCAGATTTTATGGCTAATGTTTTAAGCAAACTGACCGCATTTTGCCGCTGTTCAGGTGTGATATGATCGGCTTTAGTGACCGCGAATAACACTTTATCAATTTTTGGCGATATAATATGGCTCAACCAATTTTGCTTACCATACTCAAAGCTTTCTGATAACGCCGCTAAGGTAAATTTTAAATCTTGATATTTTTCATCACCACCGTTTAATGCTTTTAGCACATCAACCAAAACAACTTGCCTATCAAAATCATTAAAATAACGGTGATAAAACGGCGTTACTATTTCTTTTACATAAAATTCAAACCGACTTTTATTTAAGCTAAACAATACATCATCAGTTTCGTCTGCTTTACGGTTATTAACGAATTCGCTCGATATCGGTACAAAATGTAAAGCGGGTTTTCCTTGCCATTCAGCAGGTAAAACAAAACGACCGGGCTGCACATAACTGTAACTTTCATTCGCTATTTTATGCAAAAACTCAGTGTAAATAGCTGCGAGTTTTTCTAATACCAATTCATCAGCCGGCGCATGCCAGTCTTGATTTTCGCACGCTTGTTTAAAAGCATAAAAATCAGTATGCGAACGATAACGCTGCCAAATAGAATCTGACCATTGCTGATAATCGTATTTCAACATGGGCAAATCAAGCAACCATTCACCAGGGTAATCCGTAATATTAATTCTTAGATTAAGCGCATCGGTTAATAACGATTTTAATTTGTGTTCGGGTTTAAATTTAAGCGTTAACGAAAGTGAACTAATCCCTTTAGTGCTTTTCGGCCAAACGGGTGCTTCAGCCGTTAAACAAGCCATTGCATCATCTAAACGAAAACGAGCAGTATGATTGTCATCATGTAAATTTCGCTTACAGCCGATAATACGTTCAGCCTCAGCTGCTTGCCAAAAAGGGTAAGCGGCCGTTTGGCTCGCAAACCGCACATGTTGTGTCAACGCGCTGATAAATGCGGTTTTTCCAGCGCCACTTAATCCTGTAACCGCTAAATTAATATCAAGATCTAATACACGTCTGCTTACTTGTTTAGCGTCTTCACTAAACTGGAGCCACTTTTTATTTACCTGCGCTTTTATATCCATAACGTTTTATATCTATTCATAAACGGTTTATTTCACGATTTACGCTATATTGCTTAGAGGTAACGTAGCGCTCTATTTTTTGTAACTTAACTTCTAAATGATCAAAGGTTGCTTTGATTTCATGAAAAGCACGCTTAGGCGGCTCTCCGGCTTGCCACACTTTAGATTTAATCTCAAAGTGTATATTGTCATCGCGTGTTAAATTACTACGCCAATTTCGACCCGAAGGTTTTTTATCTAAGATAATCCATAAAGCAATATAAGCAAAAAAGAAAAAGCTACCCGATAAAAATAAACCGCTCACCGCAATAATTCGCACGAGCCATGTTTCCCAACCGTAATAATCAGCAATACCCGCGCACACACCCGCTATTTTGCCATTATCCGTATTGCGTTTTATTTCAAATTTTTTACCATTAGTCATGATTACCCCTCCAATTTGGTGTTTCGTGATCCAGTATTTTTTCTAGAGTAATGATCCGCTGCGACATTTTCTCTGCCGTTCTCGCTAAACTAGCTAAGTCCATTGTCTCTTGTTCAGATAACCCCTGGCCGAGTAATCGTTTGCTGCGATAATGTAAAATAAGCCATAAAGGGGCGATGACCACCATAAAAATAATGAGAGGTACAAAAATAAGCCCCGCTAAAAAATCATGCATCTCGTTATTCCTTGTTTAAGATTTATTTAATTTAGCTTTTAATTGTGCAAGCGCATCTTCTACTTTGCTGTCGGCTTCTAATTCAGCAAATTCATCTTGTAAAGTGCGTTTTCCGAGATCGTATGAATCAACATTGGCTTCTAAATTGTCGATACGGCGCTCGTAATTTTCAAAACGGTTTAAGGTGTCATGCATGCGGTTTGAATCAAGCTGCTTTTTAACATCTAAACGCGATTTAGCCGTTTTTTGTCGCATTAATAAGGTTTGCTGTCTCGCTTTAGCATCATTTAGTTTTTCTTGCAGTTGGCCTATTTCATCTTGCAAACGATCTATTTGCTCATCAAGCAATTTTAACTCTTCGAGAACGATCGCCATTTTATCTTCAACTTGCGCTTTCTCTACCAGTGCCGCACGAGCTAAGTCTTCACGATCTTTACTCATCGCTAATTCAGCTTTACTTTGCCATTCTTGTACCGTGGTTTTAATTCTTTCTAACTTTCGCGCCAGTGTTTTTTTATCCGCAAGTGTGCGAGCTGAGTTAGATCTCACTTCAACTAACGTATCTTCCATTTCTTGAATGATCAAGCGCACCATTTTTTCTGGATCTTCAGCTTTATCTAATAACGATGTAATGTTTGAATTTATAATGTCAGCAAATCTTGAAAAAATACCCATAACCTTTCCTCATTTAAATAACGAATTAATTAACTTACTCATTGGCTATTCATTATATGTGCCAACATTGACAAAAAACTTAAACAACTGAAATATATAAGGTTTTTAATACGAGACAAAATAACCATCATGCATTAGTATTAAATTAACTAATTATTAGTAAATTTAACCACTATAAAATGAATCCAAACCAACAAACACAAAGTTTAATCGGTCAATCTAATGCGTTTTTATCGGTTTTAGATCAAGTATCGCGCGCGGCGCCATTAAGCAAACCTATTTTAATTATTGGTGAGCGCGGCACGGGTAAAGAGCTAATAGCCGAACGATTACATTTTTTATCTCAGCGATGGCAACAAGATTACATCAGCTTAAATTGTGCAGCACTAAGTGAGAATTTGCTTGAAAGTGAATTATTTGGTCATGAGTCTGGCGCTTTTACTGGCGCGACTAAACGCCATGCTGGTCGATTTGAAAGAGCCGACCAAGGTACGTTATTTTTAGATGAACTTGCAAACACATCACCTTTAGTACAAGAAAAATTGCTCCGTGTTATTGAATACGGCCAATTCGAGCGTGTGGGCGGATCAACCCCGATACAAACAGATGTAAGGTTGATAGCTGCAACGAATGAAGATCTGCCGTCTTTAGCCGCTGCAGGTAAATTCAGAGCCGATTTACTCGATCGCTTATCCTTTGACGTGATCACTCTCCCACCATTAAGAGCAAGGCAAGACGACATTCTCCTCTTGGCTGAAAAATTCGCGATTAACATGGCAAAAGAGCTGGGCTTAGAATATTTTTCTGGGTTTAGTGAACGCGCCAAAAAAGCCTTGTTATTGCATGACTGGCCAGGGAATGTAAGAGAATTAAAAAATACGGTAGAACGCTGTGTCTATCGTAATGTCGATCATAGCAGTATGGTAAAAGAAATCATCTTAGACCCATTTGAATCCCCTTTTCGCCCTGACAATAATAACCACACAAGCCTTACATTAAGCAATAAATCGGTTGAAAAGACGAATCAAATGCCAAATCAAGAGGCGAATGAAGTATCATCTAACCCTGTTGTAAATAAAGAATTCGTTTTTCCGCTCGATTTTAAACAAGAAAGCCAAAATTATGAGATAAATATTTTGAAAAACGCGTTAAAATCAGCGCAGTTTAATCAAAAGAAAGCGGCTGAGTTATTAGGGGTCACCTACCATCAACTCAGAGGTTATTTAAAAAAATATAATTTGTTGGATCAAACTCATTCATAATATGAAAATAAGCAGACACTGGGTTATTTTTCTTTCTGCTCTTGTCATGTCAGCCTGTAAACAAGCCGATACCTCGATTTTGGATCAAGGGGTCATTTATTGTTCGGAAGGCAGCCCTGAGACTTTTAATCCTCAACTCGTCACATCAGCCACAACACTGGATGCGGTATCAAGACAACTGTTTAATCGCTTACTTGAGTTCGATCCAGTCGATAACTCATTGCAACCGAGCTTAGCTGAATATTGGATGGTGTCCCAAGATGGATTAACCTACACGTTTAAAATCCGCTCTGGTGTACAATTTCAAACAACACGTAACTTTATACCAAGCCGTGAATTAAACGCCGATGATGTTATTTTTAGTTTTAATCGCTGGTATGATGTTGATCATCCCTATCATCAAGTGAATGGCGGTATTTACCCCTACTTTGATAGTATGCAATTAGCTGAAAATATAAAAGCTATAACCCGCGTTTCGTCTCGTGTTGTGCGCTTTACCTTGTATAAAAAAGATCATGACTTTATTCAACACTTTGCTAGCCATTACACACCAATTCATTCAGCTGAATATGCCGAGCAGTTACTAACCGCTGAGACCCCAGAATTATTAGACAGCCAGCCCGTTGGCACCGGCCCTTTCAAATTAACTGAATACCACAAAGATGCGTTTATCCGCTTTAAACAACACAGCTCATATTGGGAAGGCACTGACTATATTCAAAATTTAGTGTTTGATATAACGAGTCAAAGCTCTTTAAGGTTAGCTAAGCTTATTACTAAAGAATGTGATTTAATTGCCTATCCCGCATCTAGTGAAATGCAAGTATTAAGCAACGCTAAAAATATTTCGGTCCAAGCCAAAACAGCAAATAATGTCGGGTTTTGGGCCTTTAATACCCTTAAAGCGCCTTTTGATAACCCTAAAGTACGCTATGCGCTGGCTGCCGCTATTGATAAAGAAACCATATTGCGAGCGGTATATTATGGTACAGCCATAAAAGCAAACAGCATTTTACCGCCTAACTCTTGGGCTTATAACCCCAACGCAGAATTACCCCAATACGACCCTGCGTTAGCCCGAAAATTACTTAAAGAAGCGGGTATACCCGATGGCTTTAAGATGAATATATGGGCAATGCCAATTGAAAGGCCATACAACCCCAATGCTCATAAAATGGCTGAACTAATCAGCTCAAATTTAGCCGAAGTTGGTATTGAAGCCAATATTGTGAGTTACGAATGGAATACCTTTAGGCGCTTATTATCAGAACAACGTCATGACAGTGTTTTAATAGGTTGGGCAGCAGACACCCCCTCACCTGATAATTTTTTGAGTCCCATTTTTAGTTGTGCTTCTGCTATCGTTGGTTCTAATCGTTCAGCTTGGTGTAATACCGATTTTGATGAGATTTTATACACCGCAGCACAAACTGAAGACAAAAACGAGCGCAAGGCTTTATATATTCAGGCACAAAAAATATTACAAAACGAAATGCCTGTTGTGCCTATTGCGCATTCAACTCATTATCTAGCAAAATTAGATAATGTGCATAACGTACATTTTTACCCTAATACCAGTATCGGCTTTTCAAAGGTGGAGAAAAATAAATGATTTATTATCTTCTACGCCGTTTGAACCTGCTTATCTCGACTTTATTTATTCTGAGTATCATTGCCTTTAGCTTAGGGCATTTATTTCCGGGCGACCCGGTACAAAATTTTAGTGGCTTACGCGAGTTTGATTACAACCAATACACAGATTTACAAGAAAAATATCAATTAAACCAAGGGTATATTAGCCAATATTTCACTTACATTAGCCATATTTTACAAGGCGATCTAGGCGTATCTTTTAATTCTAAAGCGCCAATTACAAAAGAGCTGGCACAAGTTGCACCGGCTTCTTTAGAACTCAGTATTTATGCTTTATTACTCGCCTTATTGATTGGCATACCATTGGGTTTTTGGGCAGGCATGCGTCATCAAAAACTATCTGATTACACCTTATATTCATTATCAGTTGTGGGTAATTCAATCCCTATTTTCTGGCTCGGTTTAATGGTGATCTTATTTTTTGCTTTAACCTTAAACTGGTTGCCTATGTCAGGTCGTATCAACTTACTGTATGAAATACCGGAAGTCAGCGGCTTTATACTCTATGATATTTTAAAATCAGACGTTTCATATAAATACCTCGCTTTGCAGGATGCTTTGCGACATTTGATATTACCGACGATAACGCTTGCGATGGTACCTATTACATTATTACTCACAACAACCCGTAATACGGTTATTCAAATAATGCAAACCAGTTACATCAAAGCGGCACAAACAAAAGGGCTAAGTGTTTGGCAATTAGCGAAAAGGCATGTCTTTAGAAATACCATGCTATCGGTGATCCCACAAATAGCCATGGCCTTTAATGTATTAATGACTAGCGTTATGATCACCGAGATCATTTTTAGCTGGCCAGGAGTTGGTAGTTGGTTAATCGAAGCCATCTATCAACGTGATTATCCGGTTATTAAAGCCGGGTTATTAGTTGTGTCTTCTTTTATTGTTGTTATTCATGTCAGCATAGATGTCTTACATGCCTTAACTAATCCACTATATAGGCGTTAACGATGTCACAAAATATTTATGATGAAGTTACCTCTCCCAACCCAATTGCACAGATATGGCGCTCATATAAAAACCTGCATGTCGCTTGGATATCGTTGTGGGTTGTCATGATTTTTTCAATCATCGCGTTATTGTCACCAATCATTGCACCTTATTCTCCTTATGAGCAACATCCTGATTTTTTACTGTTACCACCGAGTTGGAATGATGCCGGTAATGTGAACTTTTTGTTAGGGACAGATGATTTAGGTCGAGATGTCTTATCTCGATTATTGTATGGCACACGACTTACTTTTGGCAGCAGTTTGATTGTCGCTTTTTGTGCCATGTTAACGGGCTGCGCGATGGGCGCTTTGGCAGGTATGAGCCGAGGAATAAAGTCTAGCGTATTCAACCATATATTAGATGCGATATTATCAATCCCTTCTCTATTACTCGCGATCATTATCGTCGCTGTTTTAGGCCCTGGTTTAAATAATACAATATGGGCGGTATTTTTAGCCTTGGTACCTCAATTTATTCACCGAACTCGAAATGCTATTCGCCAAGAGAAAAACAAAGAGTATGTCATCGCCACTAAACTCGACGGAGCCAATGATTGGCAATTATTAAGCCACTCCATACTCCCCAATATTGTCAATGTGATCGCACTACAATTCACATTTGCTGTTTCTGTCGCAATGTTAGATATTGCAGCGCTCGGCTTTTTAGGTTTAGGGGCTGATCCGTCATCACCTGAATGGGGCGCATTATTGCGTGACGGAATTGATTTGTTATATCGGGCATCATGGCTTGTCACCTTACCAGGCATTGCGATGTTTATTTGCTTATTAGCCGTAAATATTATTGGCAGTAGCTTAGAAAAAGTACTTAAGGTTCAAGCGGGATAACTCATGGCTTTATTGGATGTTAGAAATTTAACCGTCACCCTTAACGATGAGTTTGATAAAGTTAATGCCATTGACAAAATGAGCTTAACCATACGCCAAGGCGGATTTCATGGTTTAGTGGGCGAGTCTGGTTCTGGCAAAACGTTATTCGCCAAAGCATTAATGGGTATTTTAGATAACCGCTGGACGGTTAAAGCGGATAGATTATTTTGGCAAGACAACGATTTATTAAAAATATCACCAGAAAAGCGCAGAGAGGTTATTAATCGAGATATCGCCATGATATTTCAAGAGCCTTCACGTAGCTTAGATCCGACAGCTCAAATCTTAGAGCAGCTAGAAGAAGTCATTCCTAATAGCGAATTAGGCGGGACTTTCTGGGGACGAAAACAAGCTCGCCACCAATATGCGTCTAACTTACTCAAGAAAGTGGGTATAAAGAGCCAAGATTACTGTTTAGCCGCCTTTCCCCATGAGCTCAGTGAAGGTCAATGCCAAAAGGTATCCATTGCCATGGCCTTAGCTCGTAAGCCTAAAATGATAATCGCTGACGAGCCTACCGATGCAATGGAAAGCACAACCAAAGTTCAAATTTTGCGTTTATTACAAAAATTCAATGAAAATCAAAGTATGGCCATTCTTTTAATCACGCATGACTTAGAAGCCGTTGCTCACTGGGCAAAAGACATGACCATTTTATACGCAGGGCAAAGTGTTGAAGCGGGTGCTTGTAAAGAGCTAATCCACAATCCCTATCACCCTTATACTCGAGCTTTGTTTCAAAACTTATCGCAATTTACCCAGCAAGCCGATCATAAAACCCCCTTACAAACTTTGAAAGGCACAACGCCACCTTTACAACATTTACCCATAGGCTGTCGATTAGGCCCTCGTTGTCCACAAGCACAAAAATCGTGTGTGCAAGCACCTAAAGCCAGTCGCATTAAAGGGCATGTATTTAATTGTCACTACCCTATTAACGTCAGGAAACCAGTTTAGATATGGCTAAGTTACTTGAAGTGATCGACTTGTCGAAAGATTACGTAAAACATAGTTTTCCATGGAAAAAAACCTCAAAAACCGTTTTATCTAATATCAGCTTCAGCCTAGACCCATTTCAAACGTTAGCGATTGTAGGTGATGCGGGTTCGGGTAAATCGGTGTTAGCCAAACTATTAGCAGGTGCTGAACGACCAACATCTGGCGAAATTTATTTAAATGGACAAAAACTCGATACAAAAAATTTAAAACACCGTTCACGCCATATACGCATGATATTTCAAGACCCAGCCACGTCTCTCAATCCGAGCGTGCCCATAGGTCAAGTATTAGAAGAACCGTTAAAGTTAAATACGCTGATGTCGCCAAAAGAACGGGAAGAGAAAGTTAAAAAAGTGCTTGGGCGAGTCGGCCTACTATCGGACTACATGTGGTTTTATCCCCACATGTTATCCAGTGGTCAAAAACAACGTGTTGCACTGGCTAGAGCATTGATCCTTGATCCACAGATTATTGTCGCGGATAAACCTTTTGCGGCAATGGACCCGTCGACACGCTCCCAAATGGTTAATTTATTCTTAGAATTGCAACAAACGTATGGCTTAACCTACATTTTTGTTTCACATAACTTAAATATCGTAAAACATATCAGTGATTATGTATTTGTGATGAGTGATGGTCATGTAGTCGAGCGTGGAGAAACACAACACGTATTCACAGACCCACGTCATCAAGTTACCCGCAAGTTATTATATAGCCAACAGATGATCAAAAATACGTAATACCAATCCATAATAATATGTGCCCACTCAGCGAGCGTTTAAATGCGCTTAATCAAGGCGCTTGGATGAAGGAATAGTGGTGCTCTTTTGTGTTCGAGCAACACAGAGTAAGCGCATTTAAAACTCGCCTGCAAGGAATGCCCCAGCGGCTTTTGACCTGCGTTATCGGTATTTGAAAGGGAACAACTATTCCTACACAAAAATGTCTGGAACATTTTTGAACAGCTTTACTGGCTTTAGCGAAAGGCTGGATGCCTGAAGTACACCGACGCCTTGTTCAAAAACCGCTGGATACATTCTGAGAGATCACTTATTTATATTAATTGGTATAATAAAAGTTAACAAAATGAATGTGCGGGTATAAAAAAACCGGTAATCATAAAATTACCGGCTTTTAACGTAGCTAAATTACTCACTAAAATTAGCGGTATTCAACACTCAATACTTCATAATCAATATCACCACTTGGTGAATGCAACGTAAATTCGTCATCAATTTCTTTACCTATCATAGCTCGAGCTAACGGTGAATTGACTGACAACTTGTTATTTTTAATATCGGCCTCATCATCACCAACAATTTGGTAAATGACTTCAGCATCAGTATCACAGTTTACAATTTTAACTGTTGCACCAAAAATAACGCGCCCTTTATTAGGGATTTTAGTTACATCGATTATTTGCACATTAGAAAGCTTAGCTTCAATTTCTTGAATACGCCCTTCGCAAAAACCTTGCTGCTCACGAGCAGCATGGTATTCAGCATTTTCTTTTAAATCACCGTGTTCTCTTGCATCCGCAATAGCCGCGATAATTGAAGGACGTCTAACCGTTTTAAGTTCGGTAAGCTCAACACGAAGCATTTCTGCTCCTTGTACTGTCATTGGAACTTGTTGCATTATTTCAATCTCTTGTGGAGTTCTTGTACAGACGTAACCGTATTACGATCATCTGCTTTGTGAGCTAAACAAGCAGCAAAAGCAGCATTAAGTGTCGTCGTATAAGATGCTTTATTTAATAACGCACTACGACGAATTTGCACTGAATCCGTTATTGCTTGACGACCTTCTGTTGTATTAATGATATAGCTATAATCGCCATTTTTAATATTATCAACAAGATGAGGACGACCTTCTAAAACTTTATTAACTTTTCGAACTTCAAGACCGGCATCTTTTAATACTTTTGCCGTACCGGCTGTTGCATCAAGGGTATAACCTAAATCGAGCAAGTTACCCGCTAATTCAACCACACGCTTTTTATCGCTATTGCGAACAGACAATAATGCTCGACCTGATTTAGGAACAGCATCACCCGCACCTAAGCTCGCTTTAGCAGAAGCTTCAGCAAATGTTTTACCAATACCCATGACTTCACCCGTTGAGCGCATTTCTGGGCCCAAGATAGGATCTACACCGTGGAATTTAGCAAATGGGATCACCACTTCTTTTACAGAGTAATAAGGCGGGATCACTTCTTCTGTTATACCTTGAGACGCTAATGACTGACCCGCCATTACGCGCGCAGCAACTTTAGCTAATGGCACACTGGTCGCTTTAGAGACAAAGGGTACCGTACGAGCGGCACGAGGGTTAACCTCGATCATGTAGATCTCATCATCTTTAACAGCGAACTGAGTATTCATTAAACCAATAACACCTAATTCGAATGCAAGTTTTTTAACTTGAACTCGCATACGGTCTTGTACATCAGCACTTAAGGTATAAGCCGGTAATGAACAAGCTGAATCACCAGAGTGAACACCCGCTTGCTCAATGTGCTCCATGATACCGCCGATAACAACATCGGTACCATCACAGATAGCATCGATATCAACTTCAACAGCATCATCTAAGAACCGGTCTAATAGTACAGGTGAGTCATTAGAGACTTGAACCGCTTCATTTAAATAACGTTTTAAGTCAGCGATGTCATATACGATTTCCATCGCACGTCCACCTAATACATATGACGGACGCACAACCATCGGGAAACCAATGCGATCAGCTTCAGATAACGCTTCTTCGATAGTTTTAACCGTCGCATTTTCAGGTTGTTTTAAACCTAAACGTTCAACCGCTTGTTGGAAGCGCTCACGATCTTCTGCACGGTCAATCGCTTCTGGAGAGGTACCGATAATTGGCACACCAGCAGCTTCTAATTCACGTGCTAATTTAAGAGGTGTTTGTCCACCGTATTGAACGATAACGCCTTTAGGCTTTTCTAAACGGACAATTTCAAGTACATCTTCAAATGTAACAGACTCAAAATATAAGCGATCAGACGTATCATAATCAGTCGAAACCGTTTCAGGGTTACAGTTAACCATGATTGTTTCATAACCATCTTCACGTAAAGCCATCGATGCATGAACACAACAATAATCGAATTCAATACCTTGACCGATTCGGTTTGGTCCGCCGCCTAAAACAATGATTTTTTCTTTGTCGCTTGGGTTGGCTTCACATTCTTCATCATAGGTAGAATACATATAAGCAGTTGATGTAGAAAACTCAGCCGCACACGTATCAACCCGTTTGTAAACAGGTTTGATTTCTAAAAGGTCGCGTTTTTTACGCACTTCGCTTTCGGCAACACCGATAACATCAGCAATACGTTTATCTGCAAAACCTTTACGTTTTAAGCTGTATAAGAAATCTTTATTTAAGCCGGCCATGCCACGCTCACCAATTTCTTTTTCGCTTAAAACGAGATCTTCAATTTGCACTAAGAACCAGCGATCAACTTTTGTTAATTCAAATAGCTCTTCGACAGTCATTCCTAAACGGAATGCATCGGCAATGTACCAAATACGCTCGGCACCGGCATTAGTTAACTCATGAACAATCGTTTGTTTCGCATTCGGGTCATTTAAATTAACAATCGGGTCAAAACCTGAAACGCCAACTTCTAAACCACGTAATGCTTTTTGCATTGATTCTTGTTGGTTACGGCCAATAGCCATTACTTCACCAACCGATTTCATTTGAGTCGTTAAACGATCTTCTGCACCCGCAAACTTTTCAAAGTTAAAACGAGGGATCTTAGTAACAACATAATCAATTGAAGGCTCAAATGATGCTGGTGTCGCGCCACCGGTAATATCATTTTGTAATTCATCAAGCGTATAACCAACCGCTAATTTAGCGGCAATTTTAGCAATCGGGAAACCCGTTGCTTTTGACGCTAAAGCTGATGAACGAGATACACGAGGGTTCATTTCGATAATAACCATTCGGCCAGTATCAGGACAAATACCAAACTGTACGTTTGAACCGCCCGTTTCAACACCAATTTCACGCAAAACGGCTAAAGACGCATTACGCATTAATTGATATTCTTTATCCGTTAATGTTTGTGCTGGTGCAACGGTGATCGAATCACCAGTATGAATCCCCATTGGGTCAAAGTTTTCAATCGCACAAACAATGATACAATTATCATTTTTGTCACGAACCACTTCCATTTCATACTCTTTCCAACCAATTAATGAAGCATCAATTAATAATTCACTTGTTGGAGAAAGGTCTAAACCTCGAGCACAAATTGTTTCAAATTCTTCTTGGTTATAAGCGATACCACCGCCCGTTCCACCCATAGTGAATGAAGGACGAATAATACACGGATAACCTAAACGCGAAACGGCACCTAATGCTTCTTCCATTGAATGCGCAATTTCAGCAACTGGGGTATCTAAACCAATTGATTTCATGGCTTTATCGAAGCGATCGCGATCTTCTGCTTTATCAATAGCATCAGCCGTCGCACCAATCATCTCAACATTGTATTTTTCTAAAATACCGTGCTTTTCTAAATCAAGCGCACAGTTTAATGCAGTTTGGCCACCCATCGTCGGCAATACAGCATCGGGTTTTTCTTTTTCAATAATTTTAGCAACAACTTCCCAGTGAACAGGCTCGATGTATGTTGCATCAGCCATTTCAGGATCGGTCATTATTGTTGCAGGGTTAGAGTTAACCAATATAACTCGGTAACCTTCTTCGCGAAGAGCTTTACAAGCTTGAGTACCAGAGTAATCAAACTCACAGGCCTGACCAATTACAATAGGGCCAGCACCTAAAATTAATATACTTTTTATGTCGGAACGTTTTGGCATTGCGGTCACTCTCTCGCTTAGACTTTACGGGCTTGCATCAATTCAATGAAGTGGTCAAAAACAGGTGCCACATCATGTGGTCCCGGACTCGCTTCAGGATGCCCTTGGAAACTAAAGGCAGGCTTATCTGTTCTATGGATACCTTGCAATGAACCATCAAACAACGATTTATGAGTCGCAATAAGATTAGCGGGTAACGTGGCTTCATCGGCGGCAAAACCATGGTTTTGACTCGAGATCATCACATTACCTTTTTCAAGATCTTGAACAGGATGGTTAGCACCATGGTGACCAAATTTCATTTTAACGGTTTTAGCACCACTTGCGAGAGCAAGTAATTGGTGACCAAGACAAATACCAAAAACTGGAATGTCCGTTTCTAAAATAGTTTTAATCGCTTCAATAGCGTAATCACACGGCTCTGGATCACCAGGACCATTGGATAAGAAAATACCATTTGGGTTTAACGCTAAAACATCACTTGCAGGCGTTTGAGCAGGAACAACAGTTAGTTTACAACCGCGATCGACCAACATACGTAAAATATTACGTTTAACACCGTAATCATATACAACCACATGAAAATCACCTTCTTTTTCAGGTGTTACATGTCCTTTACCTAATTGCCAAGAACCTTCAGTCCAGCTATAAGTTTCAGAAGTTGTGACTTCTTTTGCTAAATCCATCCCTTTTAAACCAGGGAAAGCCTTAGCTTCTTCTAGTGCTTTTGTTGAGTCGTCAACACCCGTGATTAAACAACCGTTTTGCGCACCCTTTTCACGTAAAATACGTGTTAGTTTACGGGTATCAATATCAGCGATAGCAACAATGTTACGTTGCTTTAAATAATCACTTAAACTTTGTTGATTACGGAAGTTTGAAGCTAATAAAGGTAAATCTCGGATCACGAGACCTTTAGCCCAAACCTGTGAAGATTCTTCATCTTCTTCGTTGGTTCCCGTATTACCCACATGTGGGTATGTCAGAGTCACGATTTGCTCTGAATACGATGGATCAGTCAAGATCTCTTGATAACCTGTCATCGAAGTATTAAATACTACCTCTCCTACAGATAAACCTTCAGCACCAATTGAAGTGCCTTTGAACACAGTACCATCTTCTAGTACCAGCAGGGCGGTTTCAGCCAAAACGACCTCCTGAATATTAAAAAACGGGCTCCTACAATGGACTACCCGTTTTGTAAATGTTAGTCGCTAGTCCACAATGAACTAGCCAGAATTTTGCATAAGTTAAATCTTGCGTATTCTAGTTTATCTATTGTATTTTCGCCAGATATAATTAGTAAATGTTTTAAAAAAAGCAGTTATGGCTTATATCGAAATAAAACAGCTAAAAGATACAAACATCTTAAGCTTAATTGCGCGAAGAACCAGAGTTAGGTGAGTTTTAAGAATGTGGGAAAGAAAAGTGAAGAAGAAAATGAAGAGGAAAAACTAAGTGACTAATAGCACTTAATTTTTCTAACAAAATTGAAATAATGCTACCGTTAGGTATTAGTCTTTTAAACCTAATACATCTTGCATATCATATAAGCGTACAGGTTTGCTCTTTAACCATGCCGCCGCTCTGACAGCACCTTTAGCAAACGTTAAACGACTTGATGCTTTATGCGTGATTTCAATACGCTCACCAATATCGGCAAACATAGCGGTATGTTCACCAACAATATCACCAGCGCGAATAGTGGCAAAACCAATGGTTTCAGGTTTACGTTCACCTGTATCACCTTCTCGACCATATACCGCGACTTTATCAAGATCACGATCTAATGTGTCTGCAATCGCTTGACCCAGCGCAAGCGCAGTGCCTGATGGCGCATCCTTTTTAAAACGATGATGAGCTTCCCAAATTTCAATATCGGTGTAATCGCCCATAACCTTGGCTGTCGTTTGCAGCAACTTAAGCATTAAATTAACACCGACACTCATATTCGCAGCAAATACAATGGGGATCGCTAAAGCTGCAGCATCGATTTTAGCTAATTGCTCTTTAGATAAGCCTGTTGTACCAATGACCATGGGTTTTTTATTACTTACACACCATGCTAAATTATCCATGCAGGCATCAGGAAGCGTAAAATCAATATAAACATCGGCTAACTCTTTTACCTGCGAACGACTTTGCAATGCACTGTCAACATTACCGATACCAGCAACCTGACCTGCATCAATCCCTTTAAAGCTTGATGTTTCGCGTACTAACGCATGAGCAATATCAACTGTTTCACTAACATGTGAAGCTTCAATTAACGCTCGCCCCATACGACCATTAGCACCGAAAATACCGACTTTAATTTGTTCACTCACTGGAATAACCTTTTTATTGACTTGATTAAATTTTAGACTGAAACGTCTAGATTTCAATAGTATAACATCTAATGCGCAACAGCTTAATTCTTAAATATTTGTCTATTTAACTTTGCTGTTATTTGGGTATAAAACCTAAAATTTCAAGGCTTAATTTTAATCACAACCGTAATACGCTATCACGCACTTATTTTGGACGCGCGACTTTAAATTTTTTGCTTAAATCAGCATACTCATTACCACCGAGTCGTGCCAATGGATCGACCTTTAATGCATCAACCGTTAGTCTTGCTTTATCATCTAATTCACAAATTTCATCGTTGATATAAATTTGATTCACTTTAGCAAAAACTAGCTGCATTGGCGTTTCACCTATTTCTTGAGTTTGATATAACTCACAAGCAAATGCGACAGGCGCGGTTTTAATTCGAGGTAAAGGCGAATTTTCAAACTCGACTAACGATAAATCAAGGTGATCAAATTCGGATTCATCATACGGTAAGGTTTCTGCTGATTTGGTCACTTGATAAGCTAAATCAGTGTTTGCGATATGAATAACCATATTTTTTCTTGCAACCACATTACGAAAAGTATCTTTGCGCTCACCATCTGGCTTTTTACCCGAAGAAAACATCAAAATCGGCGGAGCACTGCTAATCGCGGTAAAGTAAGAAAAAGGCGCTATGTTGTAACCTTGTGTTTCATTTTCAGTTAACACCCACGCAATCGGTCGAGGAATAACACTCTGAGTCATCACGTGATAAACCTGATTTGCGCTTAGCGTAGAAAGATCGATAATCATTAAATATGAGCCACTCTTAATATTTTTCTCTAGTTTAATCAGTCGATATGCATTAGTCGACAATTGAAATTTTTTAAGCTCATTATTTCTGCCAAGAAGTGATTTGGGAATAGAACCGCTTAAGGCTATAATGCGGCAAATTTATTTCTAATGACACAGACATGCGACCTGATACTTTTGATAATCGATTTGGTGGAACACAGCGTTTATATGGTGTGCAAGGCACACAAAAATTAGTTAATGCACATATTGCTGTCGTAGGGATGGGAGGCGTCGGGTCTTGGATCGTAGAAGCTCTTGCTCGAACCGCAATTGGTACACTCACACTATTTGATTTAGACGATATTTGTGTCTCTAACACCAACCGCCAAATTCATGCACACACAGGAAACTATGGACAATGTAAAGTACAAGCGATGACCGATAGAGTTAAACTCATCAACCCTGATTGTAAAGTCAATCAAGTTGATGATTTTGTGACACCTGAAAATGTACGTGAATTATTTACCCTTAAATTTGATTATGTCATTGATGCAACCGATAGTGTCAAAGCTAAAGCGGCGATGATCGCTTGGTGTAAACGTAATAAAGTTAAAATGATCACTATTGGGGGTGCGGGCGGACAAATTGACCCGACACAGATAAAAGTGGGAGACTTAGCCAAAACCATTCAAGATCCACTGTTAGCTAAAGTGCGCAACTTCTTACGCCGTGAATATAATTTTACCCAAAACCCTAAACGAAAATTTGGTATCGAAGCGATCTATTCAACTGAGCAGCTTAAGTATCCATCAGGCGATGGTGAAGTTTGTTTGCAAAAGCCAGCAGTAGAAGCCGAAGGCGCGCCAGCCAAACTCGACTGCGCAACGGGATTTGGCGCATCAACGGTTGTTACCGCCACCTTTGGCTTTTTTGCGGCCAGCCGCGTCATTAACAAAATAAGCCAAGGTTAAGATAAACCTTGGTTTAACTTAAACCTGATCACGCAATGGAATGTTACTGAGCAAAGCTAATAACAATTGCCAATAAAGCCCAACGGTGCGTACATTCACTTTTTCATCCGGTGAATGCGGGTAGCGAATAGTTGGACCAATTGAGACCATATCTAATTCTGGATATGGTGCTTTAAACAAGCCACACTCTAGGCCCGCATGGATGACCATTATTTCAGGCTTTCGCTGATAGAGATCTTCATAAACATCTCGAACAACAGCCATGATCTCTGAGCTATTATCTGGCTTCCAGCCTGGATAAGCCCCTGAAAAAACCGCATCAATGTTGGCAAGTTTAGCTAAAGCGGCATGCATATTTTGAATATCTAAGCGCCCAATATCATCCAAAGACCGGATCAAGCAAAGTAAGCTAACACTATTTTCATTGCAAGTTAAAACGCCCATATTAGTTGAGCTTTCAACTACACCCTTTATTTCATCACTCATCCGCATTACACCATTTGGACACGCTTGCAAAAAAGCAATTAATTTATATTGCGCTGTTTTAGCAAAAACAGCTGAAGGATTGCTTTGCTCTTCATATGAAATAGAAATATTAGGATCCGAAAATTGATATGTTTTTTTAATGTTTTGCTTAAATGCCTCAACACATTTATCCAACGCTTTAATATGACAATGATCCAAAACAAAAACCAATTCACTTTCACGTGGAATGGCATTGCGTAGCGTGCCACCTTGCACACTCACAATATCAAACGCTAATTCATCTTGATAAAGTGTACAAAATTGCGCCAACAATTTAATCGCATTGGCTCGTCCCAACTCAATATTGCATCCTGAATGTCCACCTTTTAAACCGGCTATCGTTAATTTAACCGTGTATTTATCATGAGGTGATTGCAATGGCGTTTGCTGAGTATCAAACACAAACTCAGCATCGACACCACCAGCACAGCCCATATAAATTTCACCTTCTTGTTCTGAGTCGGTATTAATTAAAATTTCAGCGTTCAGTAATCCCGGCGCTAACCCAAATGCGCCCGTCATGCCCGCCTCCTCATCAACTGTTAACAACACCTCAAGTGCCGGGTGAGCAATATCTTCTGCCCCCAATACAGCTAACGCAGACGCCATACCGATCCCATTATCAGAACCTAGCGTTGTGCCGGTAGCCGTAACCCATTGTTCAGTGATACCCGCTTCTGTTTCTTCAATGAGGTAAGGTCGAATAGGGTCTTGTGTAAAATCATGCTGCGTATCACGATTGGCTTGCGGCACCATATCAAGGTGCGCTTGAATAACCACTGGCTTGCGGTCTGCCATGCCCGCAGTGGCAGGCTTACGTAAGATTAAATTACCAATCTTATCTTCGATGCATTCAATACCTTGTTTATCAGCCCAAGCTTGAATAAAGGCTTTAAGTTCAGCTTCATGTTTTGAAGGATGAGGAATTGCACAAATTTGATTAAACCATTGCCAGAGAGGCTGAGGATAAAGGTTATTAAGTTGAACCGAATGTAATGTTGCAGACATGGTAAAAGGCAAGCTAATTTAGGGTGTAATTAGCTTACCATAAGAAATTTATGACTCAATTATAACCGTTGCTACGGTATAATTTTTTTCATCACTAATAGAGAGATGCCAATGCACAGTGCTTTGTGCCATCGATTCGGCGATCGCTTGCGCAGCGCCCGAAACTTGCAAAACAGGTTTACCAGACGCTAAATTAGAAATTTCAAAATGTTGAAACGTAACCCCTTGCGCGATCCCTGTACCCAATGCTTTACTCGCAGCTTCTTTTGCAGCAAAACGTTTTGCTAAAAAGCGATGGGGGGAATGATGGCAATCAAAAGCAGTAAGCTCATTAGGTGTTAATACACGTTGGGCTAATCGTGTTAATTGTTTATTTTCAAAGCGCGATATTTCCGCAATATCAGTTCCTAACCCCAAAATAGCCATATATCCCCTCTTTTTATTTAACCTAGTAAATTAAGCGCGGGCTTCGAGCATTAAGCGTTTCATATCGGCAACCGCATTAGCCAAACCGTCGATTGCAGCTCGGGCAATAATCGCATGCCCAATATTCAATTCGATAATATCAGGGATCGCTGCGATCGGCTTAACATTATGATAATGCAAACCATGACCCGCATTCACTTTTAAGCCAATAGAAGCGGCATATTCCACACCAGCGGTAATACGCGCTAGTTCTTTTTCAGCTTCAGCTTCAGTTTCAGCATCGGCGTATTGACCCGTATGAATTTCAATATACGTTGCACCCGATGCTTTTGAAGCATCAATTTGTGCTTTATCAGCATCAATGAATAAAGAAACTTGGGTGCCGACAGCCATTAACCTTGTTACCGCTTGCGTGATTTTATCCAGCTGGCCAACAATATCTAATCCGCCTTCGGTGGTTAACTCTTCGCGCTTTTCAGGGACTAAACAACAAAAAACAGGCTTAATGCCTTCTGCGATGGTTAACATTTCTTCGGTGACAGCCATTTCTAAATTCATTCTTGTGGCCAACGTTTCACTTAATAGGCGTACGTCACGATCTTTAATATGTCGTCGGTCTTCACGTAAATGTACCGTAATACCATCGGCCCCTGCATGCTCAGCTACCGAAGCCGCATGAACGGGATCAGGGTAATGCGTGCCACGAGCATTGCGTAACGTTGCGATGTGATCAATATTTACACCTAATAAGATATCTTTCATAGTTAATCCTAATATCATTTTTCCAATTTAATAGTGGGTTCTTTTAATACTTATTCATCGATTTAAAGAACTGTCGACTTTTTAATATTTGTCCGCCGAGGTGAAAGTTAATCAACTCGCGTAATAATAATTTTGCTGTTTGTAATGTTGTTTTATCATGCCAATCAGCCCCTTGAATGGCTTTTAAAGTGCGTCCAGTGTACGCCTTAACATGTTTATCCCAAGCGGGCATCACTCCAAGTTCAGGGTTGACATGATAGGTGGCTTCGTCTTGAACACCATGACCATTTTCAGTTTCAGAGGTTAAATCAGGCCACACGCCCATCTCATCTAATAACGTCATTTCAAATTGCCGTAAACACGGTTCAATATCGCTTGTACCGGCTAAATCATTTATTGTTTGGGTATAACGCTCGAAAAAATACTCACTGTCATTAATTCGAGAGAGCAACTTTACAATTAACTCATTAACATAATAAGCGCTGTACAAACGTGACGTTTTTAACGGTAGTGTATTACCAACATGATCAAGTTTATCAATAAAATACAGGTCACCCTGCCCGGGTTTGAGTTTGACAACTAAAGGGGTAAAAACTTGATAGGGATTAGTGAATTTTTGCTTATAAGCCATGACACTAACTCGGCCATCAAACTGAGTCAGTAAATCACAAATAAGACTGGATTCTCGAAAAGGCTTAACATGCAGAACAAAAGCCATTTGAAATACATTTTGCTCTGCCATCAATTAACCTTGGGTATAATTTAGTTGCAGCCGTAACCTAAACTACGCAATGCACGTTCGTCATCAGCCCAGCCTGATTTAACTTTAACCCACAGCTCTAAATGTACTTTATTATCGATTAAGTGCTCAATATCTTTACGTGCATCGCGACCAATTGTTTTTAAACGCTCGCCTTTTTTACCAATGATAATAGCTTTTTGACTGCTGCGTTCAATCAATAACAAGCCATTGATATAACACACGCCATTATCACCATACTCGAAGCGTTCGATTTCAACCGTCACGTCATAAGGTAGTTCATCACCCGTATTACGAATTAATTTTTCACGAATGATTTCACCAACCATAAAACGCGTGCTTCGGTCAGTAAAGTAATCTTCAGGAAAAAAGAATTCACATGCTTTCAGGCGGTTTTTCACCAACTGTAATACACGAACAGCTTGATCATCTTTGGTTGCTGAAATAGGGATAATATCAACGAAGTCATGCTTTTTAGCTAAAGATTCTAAATGCGGAAATAAAACTTCTTTTTCTTTAACTAAGTCCACTTTATTTAAAACTAAAACACAAGGTAAACCCGATTGTTTAATTTTATTCAATACCATGTCATCGTCACTTTCCCAACGATCACCTTCAACTAAAAATAAAACGAGTTCAACCTCATCTAAAGAAGAGCTCGCTGCTCGATTCATTAAACGGTTAATTGCGCGTTTTTCTTCAGAGTGCAAGCCCGGCGTATCAACAAATACGACTTGATGATCACCTTCAGTATGAATACCCACAATACGATGTCGGGTTGTTTGTGGTTTGCGTGAAGTAATACTGACTTTTTGACCAATAATTTGGTTCAATAAAGTTGATTTACCAACATTTGGACGACCCACGATCGCAACCAAACCGGCATATTGTTTATTTGTCATTTAATAATGTTTCCAGCGCCTTACGGGCAGCATTTTGTTCAGCTTTACGGCGGCTCGTCCCTGTACCCACATATGTTTCATTTAAGGCTTCAACAACACAAGAAACAGTAAACGTTTGATTGTGTTCTTTGCCACTGATGTTATCTACATTGTAATCAGGTAAAGGGTGTTTACGGTGTTGTAACCATTCTTGTAAACGTGTCTTGCTGTCTTTTTGAGACTGGCCTGGTTTTATTTCATCCAATTGAACTTTATACCACTGCAATATAATTTGCTGCGTCGTCATTAAGTTTGAATCAAGATAAATAGCACCGATGATTGCTTCAATTGCATCTTCTAAGGTAGAAGAACGACGATGACCACCCGATTTCATTTCACCCGGACCTAACACCAAATACTCGCCAATTGAAAAATCACTGGCCATTTTAGTTAACGTTTCGCCTCGCACTAAAGTTGAGCGCATCCGGCTCAAATCACCTTCAGCACACGTTGGAAACTTACGGTATAGCGCATCAGCAATAACAAAACTTAAAATAGAATCACCTAAATATTCTAAGCGTTCGTTATGCGAACCTTTGGCACTGCGATGTGTCAATGCTTGAGCTAATAACTCAATGTTATTGAACTGATAATCAATTACTTTCTGTAAAGGATCATACGATTTGGTTCTTAACAACATTTAGTCTATCCCACCAATTCTAGAAAAACGTACTCCACTTGGAATAAATTGCGGTATAAAGTCGTCTGCTGAACGCTCAAATTCAAAACTCATCCAAATAGCAACGGCTTCACCCACTAAATTCTCACGAGGCACAAATCCCCAATAACGGCTATCTTGAGAGTTATCACGATTATCACCCATAACAAAATAGTTGTTCTCAGGCACAACCCATTCATCAAATTGCGTAGAGGCTTGTTTGTAATATGACATCACATTATCAGAAGCCATTGGGTTAACTAACAAGTTATGTTTTTTAACGCCAAGTAAATCAGCTTGAAACTCTTCTAAACGCCAAGAACCGATAGAAAAAACTTGCTCTGCTTCTACTGGATCATTCGTTATTTGCTCATAATTTTTAGAACACGTTTGTCCTTCACCACATTTAGGCAAAATATAAAGCTGCTTATTACGATAAATAATACGATCACCCGGTAACCCTACAACACGCTTGATATAGTCAATACGTGTATCTTCAGGGTATTTAAAAACCGCAATATCACCACGTTCAGGGCCATCAAATTCAACTAAGTTAGAAGCATCAACCGGGTTTTTTAAACCGTATGTAAATTTCTCAACCAAAATAAAATCACCCACTAATAAAGTCGGCATCATTGAACCTGAAGGAATTTGAAAAGGTTCATATAAAAACGAACGCAATACAAACACAAATGCCACGACAGGAAAAATTTCTTTAGCGAATTCGGTTAAGCCGTTTTGCGGGTTAATTTTGTCAGCCATCTCGCTAGGCAATACACCGCCTGCTTTAGCTTCAACATCTGCAAGTACTTGCTTACGCTTAGGCGCCCATAAATATTTATCGAATGCCCAAACGATCCCCGTTACTATCGTTGCTATAAACAAAAAAATTGAAAAATAACCTGCCATATTGAATTCCTTATAACTTACTATTTATTGCCACTACCTACTTTTAAAACGGCAAGAAAAGCTTCCTGCGGTACTTCAACATTACCGAGTTGCTTCATACGTTTTTTACCATCTTTTTGTTTCTGTAATAATTTTTTCTTACGGCTGATATCACCGCCATAACATTTTGCGATCACGTTTTTACGTAATTGCTTAACCGTAGTACGGGCAATAACATGACCACCAATAACCGCTTGAATAGCAATATCAAACATCTGACGAGGAATTAATGTTCGCAATGCTTCCGCAAGCTCCCGGCCACGCGTTTGAGAGTTGTCTCTATGCGTAATGAGTGCTAATGCATCAACACGCTCAGTGTTAATTAAGATATCGACTCGCACCATATCCGCAGCAGAAAAACGCACAAAGTTATAATCAAGCGAGGCATAACCGCGGCTTGTTGATTTTAATTTATCAAAGAAATCAAGCACAACCTCAGCCATGGGGAGCTCATAAGTCACCGCAACTTGATTGCCGTGGTAGCTCATTTTTGTTTGCACACCACGCTTTTCAATACACAAGGTAATAACATTACCCAAATACTCTTGTGGTACTAATATATTAGCCTCAACAATAGGCTCGTATATTTGCTCAATGTCATTAACGGCAGGCAAACTAGAAGGGTTATCAACTAATAATTCTTCACCTTTTGTTGTTTCAACTTTATAAACAACCGTAGGTGCCGTCGTGATTAGATCAAGATCATATTCACGCTCTAAACGCTCCTGAATGATCTCCATGTGCAGCATACCTAAAAAGCCACAACGGAAACCAAAACCAAGCGCTGTTGATGATTCTGGCTCATAAAAAAGAGAAGCATCATTTAAGCTTAACTTCGCGAGCGCATCACGAAAATCTTCATAATCATCGCTCGAAACAGGGAATATACCGGCATAAACTTGAGGTTTAACACGTTTAAAACCCGGTAATTGCTCATCAGCAGGACGACTCGCAAGTGTCATCGTGTCACCGACCGGTGCGCCTTGTATATCTTTAATACCTGATATAACAAATCCAACTTCGCCCGCTTTTATCACGCCAGTATCGGTTTGCTTAGGTGTAAAAATACCGACTTTATCAACAATATGCACTTGTCCTGTCGACATCATCTTCATTTTGTCGCCTTTGCGTAAAACACCATGTTTAACACGCACTAACGATACAACACCTTGGTAATTATCAAACCACGAATCAATAATTAACGCTTGTAATGGCGCATCATAATCGCCTTCTGGGCAAGGAATTTTTTTAACAATCGCTTCTAAAACGTCTTCAATACCGATACCGGTTTTAGCAGAGCAATGTACCGCTTCAGTCGCATCAATACCGATAATATCTTCGATCTCTTCAGCAACTCGATCAGGGTCTGCTTGCGGTAAATCAATTTTATTTAGAATGGGTTCAACTTCCAATTCCATTTCAATTGCCGTATAGCAATTAGCTAGCGTTTGAGCTTCAACGCCTTGCGCGGCATCAACAACCAGCAGAGCACCTTCACAAGCGGCTAATGAGCGTGAAACTTCATAACTGAAATCAACATGCCCAGGGGTATCAATAAAATTGAGTTGGTAACGCTCACCATTTTTTGCATCATAATTTAGGGTTACACTTTGCGCTTTAATGGTAATGCCACGTTCGCGTTCTAAATCCATTGAATCTAGAACTTGAGCTTCCATTTCGCGTGGGGTCAAACCGCCACAATGTTGGATGAGTCGATCTGATAAGGTTGATTTACCGTGATCAATGTGGGCAATAATGGAAAAGTTGCGAATGTTTTCGTGTTTCATATTAAGCAGGTACCGCTGATAAAAATATAATTGAAAAATTTCAAGAGGCAGATTTTAACGGATTATCAAGCTTGACGCTATTTATTAACGCGATCTTGAGGTGTTTCTACACATAAAAACGGTGTAATCAGCTGTTCATCTACTATTTGGGGTAATTTACTGTAGCGAAGCGAGATAGGTTTAGCGATATAAAAACCAAATGCCAAACCTAAAAAACCAATAACAATGGTTAACAGCTCAGGTAAAAATGCAATCTGAGCACAAATTAACATAACAGCAATCATACACATTAATGGTAAACCATATAAAACCGCAGCTGCAATTAACAAATTTTGCTCTTCAATTTGCACCGTGACGACATCACCTTGCTCAAATTCACCAACACATAATACCGGCACTTGATTGGTTTTAGGGGTTAACGTTTTAGCAATAAGGCCAGTGCCGCAATCTGAGTTATGCTGGCAAGCATTACAACTCGTCTTTATTTGTGTTTCAATTAAGGCTGTTTTAGCATCAATTCGTCGTAGAAAAACCGCTTTTTCATATAGCATAATTAGTGAGTACTCAACGATTTATTGCTCACCGATTTAGCTAATTTTTTGGCTGTAGCCATCGGTAAAGAACCAATAACGGTCACTTCAAAGCCATCAACCAACTCAGTTAAATACGATTCTGCGCCCGACGTTAAATAGGTATTTAAAACCGTATTCTGGTTGGTATTTGATAAATCACGAATATACATAGAAAACCAAACTAAACCATCTGACAGCATTATGTAATCAACCATATCATGACTGCCTTGCAATTTATGCTTATCAATTTTGGTGGGGACAAATCCTTTAGGCACCCAATTAATTTGCCAAGTAAAATTATCCATTGGCTGTGGTTTTATTACATCCGTTTCAACCGGTTGGTCCATTAATGCTAACTCTTTAATAATCGGATCAGGTTGTGGTGAAACATTAAAACTGGTTACTTGCAACTGACGTAAAACTTCACCTTTATGGCTAACAATAGCGCTTTTCAACGGCAAAAAAGTTTCTTCATGCAGCCAAATCCAAGTTGAAAAACGTTGCTGGTCAGGTGGAATAATTCGAATAAGTTGTGCTTTAAAGCCTGAAACTCGGCTTTTACCCACCATATTAAATTGATAACTATTAGCCACATGATTTAAGTCTGTACGTAATAATTCAGGCAATGGGCTATGCGCAATTGATGCTTTAACACTATAAGGGTTTGTGTCAAACCCCAAATAAGTAATGGTGTTATTAAACCTTACAATTTGTTGAGTTGGACCATTAAGCGATGTGAGTAAGCCGTATTCTTTACTATATGAATGGGTTAACGCATTTTGCTCGATTGGGGCAGAATCATCGCTCATGTCATTATTTGAGCTCTTGCCTAAGTCATTAGTTACATCATGCTCTAACTCACTTTTTGCTTGTGCGTATCGCCCATGAAGCCAATGCCAAGGGTGAACTTTGTTGTCTTCAACAACGACAAATGAAATGTCATAATTTAACGTTTGCACGGCATTTTGCATTCGTTCTAGCCATTGCAAAGCTTCATTAGCCATAACATAAGGAGTGAAAAACAAAATGGAAGTAAGACATAAATGCCTCACGAATGTGAGGCATTGTGAAAAAGATAACAATTTATTCTTGAGCTGAAGACGGTTGAGTTTGTGCAGCCTCGTTAGACTCTGGGGTCGCATATTGTCTACTTTTGAGTTGTTTAGAATGATCAAGTATATAAGAGTTTACACGACGTTGTTGCTCTTGTATCGCTGAAGGATTAATTATCGTACGTGAACTTTCAGCACTCACTGGGTCTAACCCTGTCGCTAAAGGCATAGTATGAATAACCGGCTCAAAACCGGCTTCATCCGAAGCTTGCTCAGCTTGAAAGCCAACAACAATCGCCGCAGCAAACGAAGCCGCTATACCATACTGCATAACGGGTTTGAAAAACGAAACAACTTTATTAGTCGTTGTTTTGGGCTCTGTCGCTGTATTTTTTTCGCTCACAGAAGCAGAAAACGCAGCATTAGGTGAAAGTACAACCGGCTCTTTTTCAATAGCATCGGCTATCACATCAGCTAGATTTAATTGGATATGCTCAGGCACGTCGTTGCGCATAACATCACCAATTAAATGGTAACGACTATAGGTCGACGCTAGTTCTTTGTCTTGTTTCAGATTATCAACGACGTCAGATACATCTTTTTGATCATCAATAAAGGCAGAAACTTTTTGCTTAACTTTTTGACTCATACACTCAACTCTTCAACTAATGTTGTATAACAGGTTTTAAATTCTTATCAATCACATCGCGTGCTCTGAATATTCTAGAGCGAACCGTACCCACTGGGCAATCCATCACATCAGCTATTTCTTCATAACTCATGCCATCAATTTCTCGCAGCGTTATCGCGGTTTTCAAGTCATCAGGTAATGACTCAATCGTGCTAAAAACAATTTTTTTAATTTCAGCTGTCAGCAATAAGTTTTCCGGTGTAGCCGATTCTCTTAGTCCGACTGCTGAATCAATAAATTCAGCATCTTCAATTTCGATGTCACTCGACGCCACACGCTTTTGTTGTGCCGTTAAATAATTTTTAGCGCTGTTAACCGCAATGCGGTATAACCAAGTATAAAACGCACTATCGCCCCTAAAATTAGGAATTGCACGATATGCCTTTATAAATGCCTCTTGCGCTACGTCGGCTACATCACCAGGATGTCGCACGTAGCGAGTAATTAAGTTAGTGACCTTATGTTGGTATTTTAGTACCAATAAGTTAAACGCTTGTTTATCGCCACGTTGGACGCGTTCAACTAACTGCTGGTCTGTATATCCGACACTCATTTGGAGGCATCGCTCCTCATCTAAATTGAAAATAATAACGATCAATAATCGTTGTAACTGTATTCTATGACCCTAGTTGATCAAAAAAGTTCTAAATATTGCAATAAAATGCGAAAATAACTTATACGCAATTGGATAATAAGCGTTTTACCTAGGGCGTGTTTATCTTTGTCGTATCGATTTTGTTCAATTCCAAAGCGTTTTGATCGCGGCATTGGCTTGATGGCATAGTGGTTCTACGTCAAAAGCCAATAACAAAGAGCAAAACGTTTTGGATTGAACCCAAAGGGCAGCGCATTTGCACTATTTCTACTACGTTATCACTCTTTTATGTAGAATAACGACACCGCAATCGCTCTGCCTTGTATAAATCGTGCAAATACTGCTGCAAAAGCATACACAAAAGATAAACACGCCCTAGTTCAAACTAGGTCTTAAAACCGCAAAGTAGAAATATATGAGCATAAAAAAAATAGAACACCAATGCCAAGTTTTAGTAATTGGTGCAGGCGCAGCTGGTTTAACGCTTGCATTACGGTTGGCCGATCAAGCCGATATTATCGTTCTAAGTAAAGCAAACTTAAGCGAAGGTTCTACTTATTATGCCCAAGGTGGTATTGCCGCTGTCTATGATGAAAACGACAGTATTGAATCTCATGTACAAGATACATTAATCGCCGGTGCAGGCTTGTGCGATGAAGAAGCGGTGCGCTTTACTGCAGAAAATGCCCGCCAAAGTTTAGAAAACCTAATTAGCTGTGGTGTGCCTTTTGATAAAGAAACAAATGCCAGCGGCGAAGAGAAATTTCA
Source organism: Algibacillus agarilyticus (assembly GCF_003286125.1). Classification (GTDB taxonomy): domain Bacteria; phylum Pseudomonadota; class Gammaproteobacteria; order Enterobacterales; family Alteromonadaceae; genus Algibacillus; species Algibacillus agarilyticus. The sequence continues at coordinate 59,906 of NZ_QMED01000018.1, read as the reverse complement.
TCTAACACGTGAAGGTGGACACAGCCATCGCCGAATTTTACATGCGGCCGATGCAACCGGTAAAGCGGTTCAAAAAACGCTTAACAATGCAACCAAACAACACAAAAACATTCGTGTATTTGAGCGTTACAACGCCGTCGATTTAATCACAGATCAAAAACTCAATAACACATCAACGTCAACGCACTGTCACGGCGCTTATGTTTGGAACCGTAACACAGAACAAGTTGAAGTAATAAAAGCGCAAGTTGTTGTATTAGCCACAGGTGGAGCTAGCAAAGTTTATCAATATACATCGAACCCTGATGTGGCAAGTGGAGATGGCATTGCGATGGCATGGCGAGCGGGTTGTCGCATTGCTAATATGGAATTTAACCAATTTCATCCAACCAGCTTATTCCACAGTGATGCGCAGAACTTTTTATTAACCGAAGCTTTACGAGGTGAAGGCGCTTATTTACGTCGACCTGATGGCACACGTTTTATGCCCGAATATGATGAACGCGCAGAATTAGCTCCACGTGATATTGTCGCCAGAGCCATCGACAGAGAAATGAAACGCTTAGGTGCTGATTCTATGTTTTTAGATATTAGCCATAAAGACAAGCCTTTCATTAAAAAACATTTCCCAACGATTTATCGACGCTGTCGCACCCTCGGCATGAAAATGCATAAAAAGCCGATCCCTGTTGTCCCTGCAGCACATTACACTTGCGGCGGCATCATGACTGATTTAAATGGTAAGTCAGACCTTGATAACTTATATGCCATTGGCGAAGTTGCCTATACTGGCTTACATGGTGCTAACCGCATGGCCAGTAATTCTTTATTAGAATGCTTAGTTTTTGCCGAATCAGCGGCCAAACATATACAAGCGCATGCATTCCATAAAACGCATAGCCCGAACATACCTGCTTGGGATGAAAGCAAAGTAAGTCACGCAGATGAAAATGTTATAATTAATCATAACTGGCATGAGCTTAGGCTTTTTATGTGGGATTATGTAGGGATTGTCCGAACGAACAAACGCTTAGAGCGCGCGTTAAGACGTATAGAGTTATTGCAGCAAGAAGTCCATGATTACTACGCTAACTTTAAAGTGAGTAATAACTTACTTGAATTACGAAACTTACTTGATGTAGCAGAACTAATTGTAAAATGTGCGATGAGTCGTAAAGAAAGCCGTGGTTTACATTACAATTTAGACTATCCAGATAAATTAGAAAATAGCCAACCTAGTATTTTAATACCAACGAATAGTCCGCTAAATAAATAATCAAATAAGGCACTAAAAAGTGCCTTATTTTTATTTATCGACTTATCTTTTTATCATTAAAAAAAATTTAAAAAGTGAGCCAATTGTTTACTCCCCTTTTTTACTTCAACCTCACTTTTTAACATCGCCTCTCTTAATCACTCTTTTTAAACGACGACGATCAACATCAGACAGATTATCAGGTGCAAAAAAGCAACGTTTTACATTTTGGGTAACCGCATGGCGACAAACCAATAATATCCAACGACCCAAATATAAACTGCGATCATCAATTTGATATTGTTCGGCTTGTATTAGCAGCCCACCCTCTATCGATAAAGAAAAAGGCCAAGCAATAGATTGCGCTTGTAAATACCGCAAGCGCTGATAAAGAAAAGGTAGACAGAATAAAATAAGTAGGTGAGTCACAACGCCCAAATTATAAAAACCTAATTGCCAAATCGGTAAATATAAACGTTGTGCTATTAATATAAAAAAAACCAATAAAACAAGTGCGAGCGCAATGGCAAACGCTCGCCCTTTCAGCGGCGAAATACTAAAGTACTGCACCGTTTAATTTATGAATTTTATTAATCATTTTAACAAAGTGCTCATTTTTACATTCTTCATGCCCCATAAACCATGCAAATAGTTCAGGGTCGTCGGCTGTCAACAAATCAACAAAAACGACTTTTTCAAACTCAGTTAAGCTTTCATAATGCCCGTCAACAAAAGGGCGTAAAATAACATCAAGTTCAAGCATGCCGCGGCGACAAGCCCAGCGCACTTTTTTAATATCCATTGCCATAAATCTAAATAGTTTCCAAATAAAACAGCGATAACCCTATATTAGCAATCACACTGCACGCCAGCAAAGTCATTTACGTTATAATGGGTATTAATTATCACGTTTCCAGCTTGTTGTTTAGCAATTTACCCTTATATAGCTTTATATACTTATTGCGCAATTTAAAGTAACCCTATTATGTCTACACAAAATTTATCTCTAATTAAATTAGAAAACTGGGGAGCGATCCAGCTCTCAGGTACGGATAGTAAAACCTATTTGAATAGCCAAGTGACAGCTCACATTAGTGGGTTAGCCGATAACACCGCCACTTTTGGTGCACATTGCGATGCTAAAGGAAAAAGCTGGAGTCATTTTTATTTTGTGCCTACAGGCTCAACGTTTCAATTATTTCAACGTAAAAACACGCTGGCAAAATCATTAGCTGAATTAAGTAAATATGCCGTATTTTCAAAAACGGATATCACCGACAGCAGCGACAACTTAACATGGTATGCATTACTTGGTGAGCAATCAGCAGAGCAACACCGTGTTATCGGTATCGAAAACACTTATCAGGTCAGTGTGAGTAATACATTAACCTTAATTGCCTGTGAAGGTGATTTACCCAAAGAGCTCGCTAATTTAAATCAAGCCGATGAAGCCTTATTTGAAAAAGCGCTAGTCGAGCAAGGTATCGTATTTATGCATGATGTACATCAAAGTGAATACGTACCTCAAATGCTAAACTTACAAGCAATAAACGGTATTAGCTTTACTAAAGGCTGTTACATGGGCCAAGAAACCGTCGCTCGAATGCGCTACCTAGGCAAAAATAAACGAGCAGCATTTCCATTTAGTGGTCAAGCAAACGAGCTAAAAATAAACGATACATTAGAAATTCAAAATGGTGAAAACTGGCGTCGAGCGGGAACAATTGTTACCCTAGTCAAAGTTGAGCAAACCTATTATGGTATTGCCGTTTGTGCAGCCGATATTGATATTGCACAAACCTTAAGAGCGAAACAAGACGAACAAAGTACATTTACATTATCACCATTACCTTACTCACTAGAATACAAGGCTACAAAATGAAAATAGCAAACGACACTGTTGTTACCATGCATTATTTAGTAAAAGACAGCGAAGGAACCGACATTGATAGTTCATTTGATGGCGAGCCATTAAATTTTTTACAAGGAAAAGGTTTCTTAATTAAAGGCCTTGAAGACCAATTGAACGATCACCAAGCAGGTGATAAATTTTCTTGTAAAGTTGATGCTGAAAACGCTTATGGTCAACGCCATGATGGTTTTGTACAAGAAGTGCCTTTAACAATGTTTGAAGGCTTCGAAGACCAACTACATGTAGGCATGCAATTACGCGCAGGCACCGAAGGTGGCGAACAAACGGTAATTGTTGTTGATATTGCCGACGATACCGTAACGGTTGATGGCAACCACCCACTTGCCGGTCTTGATTTAGAGTTTGATGTTGAAATCATTGACGTGCGTGCCGCAACAGCAGAAGAAATATCTCATGGCCACGTTCATAGCGCCGGTGGTTGTGGTCATAACCACTAACCTGCCGTTGCTATAAACTAAAAAAAGCTGGCTTTAATCGCCAGCTTTTTTGTGTCTGAATTTCAATATACTAGGGCCTGTTTATCTTTGTCGTATAGATTTCGTTAAATCCAAAGGGCTTTGGATTGAACCCAAAGGGCAGCGCATTTGCACTATTTCTATTACGTTATCGCTCTGCCTTGTAGAAATCGTGCAAATACGGCTGCAAAAGCATACACAAAAGATAAACACGCCCTAGGTTAAGCTCGCCGTTGTATCAAATAGGTCGCGAGTACAACAAAAAGAATACTCGGCATAATAGCGCCTATCATGGCCGGTAAATCATAAAGCAGTGCCACTGGGCCAAAAATACGGTTAGCAATATGAAAACCAAAGCCGATAACAACCCCCATTAAAATGCGCGCCCCCATCGACGTGCTTCTTAAAGGACCAAATATAAACGACAACGCCATCAACATCATAACGGCAACGGTAATGGGCTGAAACACTTTACGCCAAAATGCCAATTGATAACGGCTATCATCCTGCTCGTTAGCACTTAAATAATCTAAATAACTTAATAGTTTGCTAATTGACAATGCTTCAGGTGAAACCGAAACGATATCAAGCTTATCAGGCGTTAAAGACGACATCCAAGACGCCTTGTCAGATTCAAAGCGGCTAATTTTATTATCGCCAATAACGGTCTCAACAAAGCCATTAACATGCCATTGCTTATTTACGTATTTAGCTTCGTCGATATGGCTGACTTCCGTTAATTTGAGTTGTTTATCAAACTCAAATACCGTTACACCTTTAAGATGAAACTGATTGGTGGCATTTTTAATATGAATAAAACGATCGCCATCTTTGGCCCACATCCCTTCATCTCCCATGTTTAACGCATGGCCCGATATTGCGGTGTGGCGCAGTTGTTTCGCTTTAGTCTCAAATTGTGGAGCAACCCACTCGCCCAGCACTAAAACACAAACAACTAACAAAGTTGACGTTTTCATAGCGGATTTAACGATGTCTAAGCGCGACAGGCCAGCAGCCATCATCACAATCAGCTCACTATTAGATGCTAAAGCACCTAAACCAAGCAACCCACCTAATAAAGCCGCCATCGGGAAAAACACTTCAATATCTCGTGGTATGGTATATAAAACATAAAAGGCGGCATCGACCATATCGTACGACCCCCGACCAATACTTTTTAACTGCTCAACAAAGCGAATTAACCCACTCAAACTCGTTAATACAAGTAAAGAAGCAAATGTCGATTGAATGATGGCTCGACCTATATGCATGTCAATTATTTTAATCATGCTTTGCTCCGACTCCATTTTAATAATGCCTTTAATCGTCTGCCTGATGTGCGCTCACCTGCAAACAAATACAAACCGTAAATAAGCGCCACAGTATGGATCCACCATAAACCAATCGTCGGCGGTATTTTCCCATCACCTAAAGCGGATTTACCGGCCATTAAGAGTAAATAATAAAAAATATAAATTAAAAAGGCAGGTGCCATTTTAGCAAATTTGCTTTGTCTGGGGCCTGTTCTCGCCAACGGCACCGCAACTAAAGCCACTAATAAAACAGTTAATGGCAATGCGATCCGCCACTGTAATTCAGCAATGGCTTCTAAATCATCGCTTTTCATTAAATCAGCCGTTGAAACCGCAGCTAACTTTCGCCTTCGCTCTTCAACTTCTTGCTCTTTAATTTTCACTGAGTAAGTGTCAAAGCCTAAAATTTGATAATCTAATTCGTTTTGCTCCCCTTCATAACGTCGGCCGTTCGTTAACACTAAACTTTGCTCTTCAAAACGCTCTTCGATCACTTTACCGGTTTCAGCATAAACAACATTAAAGCGTTGCTTGGCATCTTCTGACTTTGGTAATTGCGCAACAAAAACTTTATTAAATTCGCTTTTATTTTCGCCATTATTATGAACAAATAACACCGCTTTATTATTAGAGGTTTGTTGAAACTGTCCGGGTATTAAGGTTGAAATACCAATATCAGCTCTTAATTCATCACGAATGGTTTCACGTTTTTCATAAGCAGCAGGTCCCCACCAAAGTGTATTAATGGCGGTTAAAACACATATAAACAGAGCGGCAGCTAAAGTCACTCGTGTCACATACCATTCACTCACACCACACGCTTTTAAAACTGACATTTCGTTATCAGCGTAAAAACGACCATGCGCTAAAAAAATACCGATAAACATACTTAACGGTAAAATCAACCCAGCTAATGGCGGTATATTCAGTAACATCATCCAAGCGACTAAATCGGTGGGTAATTTACCTTCCATTGCGTCATCTAATACTCGAACAAGCGCATTAGAACTAAAAATCAATAACATGATGAAGAAAACGGCGAACTGAGACTTCAATGTTTCAGTAAAAAGATAACGAAAAATAATCAAATGAAAACTCGCAAATTAGGCATTTTGCTGCAATAAAGTAAAATTTTAAGTAAACTCAGTATTTTTACAAGAAAATAAGACAAAAACTTAGTTAAAAAGGCATAATTAGGTAACATTTTTATTCGCCTGATCTAAACTAGGTTTATTGCCTAAGTTATTATGGCATTATCGCACGATAAGCCGAAGCTTAAAGCACAATCGAACAATAATTGAATATAATAATCGATAACAATTTAGTATCGCTAAATACGTAAATTGTAAAAACACTTGATATTAGGAGCCACAATGGAATTTAGCGTTAAAAGCGGTAGTCCAGAAAAACAGCGAAGCGCTTGCATTGTAGTTGGTGTGTTTGAGCCAAGACGCCTTACCTCAATTGCGGAACAACTCGACAAAATAAGTGAAGGTTACATTAGTAACTTACTTCGCAGAGGTGACTTAGAAGGCAAATCAGGGCAGATGCTCTTGTTACATCATGTTCCGAATGTATTAAGCGAACGTGTTTTATTAGTCGGTTGCGGTAAAGAACGCGAGTTAGACGAAAGACAATATAAACAAATTATCGCAAAAACAATTAATACCTTAAACGAAACGGGCTCAATGGAAGCCGTTTGCTTTTTATCTGAGTTGCACGTTAAAGGCCGCGATAACTACTGGAAAGTGCGCCATGCAGTAGAAGCAACGCAAGATTGTTTATACACGTTTAATCAATTAAAAAGTAAACGTGAAGAACCACGTCGTCCATTACGTAAAATCGTATTTAATGTGCCTACCCGTCGTGAATTACCCATTGGCGAAAAAGCTATCGCAGACGGTTTAGCCGTTGCAGAAGGTAGCAAACTATGTAAAGACGTCGCCAATATGCCACCTAACATCTGTAATCCAGTGTATTTAGGTGAGCAAGCTCAAATACTGGCTAAAGATTACGACAACGTAGACGTTGAGCTCATTAACGAAGCTCAAATGGCAGAACTTGGCATGAACTCCTATTTAGCAGTAGGTCGAGGTTCAGTGAATGAATCCATCATGTCGGTCATCAATTACAAAGGCACAACGGATGCTCAAGCCCCGATTGTGTTGGTGGGTAAAGGGTTAACCTTTGATTCAGGTGGTATTTCAATTAAGCCAGGCGCAGGCATGGATGAAATGAAATATGACATGGGTGGAGCCGCCGGTGTGATAGGCATCATGAAAACGCTCGCTGAATTACAATTACCAATAAACGTCATTGGCATATTAGTGGGCTGTGAAAACATGCCAGATGCAAATGCTTATCGCCCAGGTGATATATTAACCACCATGTCGGGTCAAACAGTCGAAGTACTCAATACCGATGCTGAAGGCAGACTCGTATTATGTGACGCATTAACCTACGTAGAACGTTATAACCCCGCTTTAGTTATCGATATGGCCACATTAACTGGCGCTTGTGTTATTGCGTTAGGCGCTCATGCTACCGGGGTTTTCAGTAATCATAACCCGCTTGCACATGACTTGTTAAACGCATCTGAGCAATCAGGTGATAGAGCGTGGCGCTTACCATTATGGGACGAATATCAAGAACAACTTGAAAGCCCATTTGCCGATATGGCCAATATTGGCGGACGTCCAGCGGGTTCAATAACCGCAGCGTGCTTCCTTTCTCGATTTACTAAAAAGTATAATTGGGCCCATATGGATATCGCAGGCACAGCATGGCGTTCAGGTAAAAACAAAGGTTCAACCGGTCGTCCAGTACCCATGATGAGTCAGTTCTTAATGAACTACGCACAAGAGCAAACACCTGAATAATGTCACAAATTTTATTCTACTTATTGCCCGAAACCGATAAAGCGCCAGCCACAACCGTGCCGGCGCACATCGACTTTGCTTGTCGTTTAGCCGCAAAGCTCTACCGTCAAAAAAGTAAAATTTTTATTTACACCGACAACCAGCAAGATGCAGAACTTGTCGATGAACACTTATGGCAATTTGAACCCGAAAGTTTTGTCGCTCATAACTTACAAGGTGAAGGCCCTAAGTTTGGTACACCGGTTGAAATAGGTTTTAAGCCACCCACAAGCGGTCGCCCTATTCTTATCAATTTAAGCCAAAACATGCCTGACTTTATCAGGCGTTTTAATCAAACTTTCGATTTTGTTCCCGCTGATGAAACATTAAAACAGCAAGCACGCGAAAGATATAAACAATACCGTGCCGCGGGTCATCAGTTATCAACTGAACCTGCAGCCTAATCAAAAAGAAACTTAGATACGACGATGGAAAAAACATTTAATCCGCAAGCTATTGAGCAAGAACTTTACCAATCATGGGAAACCAAAGGTTACTTTAAGCCATCAGGCCAAGGCACACCTTACTCAATCATGATACCACCACCAAATGTAACGGGCAGCCTGCACATGGGTCACGCATTTCAAGATACCATTATGGATACCTTGACGCGCTATAAACGCATGCAAGGTAACAATACCTTGTGGCAAGTCGGCACCGACCACGCCGGTATTGCAACACAAATGGTTGTGGAACGTAAATTGGCAGCAGAAGAAGGCAAAACGCGCCACGATTTAGGCCGTGATGCTTTTATCGATCGTATCTGGGATTGGAAAAAAGAATCAGGTGGCACCATCACCAAGCAATTACGTCGCTTAGGTGCATCGGTTGATTGGGACCGTGAACGTTTCACCATGGACGATGGTTTATCTGAAGCCGTAAAAGAAGTCTTTGTACGCTTACATAAAGAAGACCTTATTTACCGAGGTAAACGCCTTGTAAACTGGGATCCAAAATTACACACCGCCATTTCAGATCTTGAAGTAGAAAACAAAGACAAAAAAGGCTTCATGTGGAATTTCCGTTACCCATTAGCAGATGGCGTTAAAACAAAAGACGGCAAAGACTATATTGTTGTGGCTACCACCCGTCCTGAAACCATGTTAGGTGATACCGGTGTTGCGGTTAACCCAGAAGATGAACGCTACATTGATCTCATTGGCAAAGATATCATTCTACCTATCGTAGGTCGTCGCATTGCTATTGTTGCAGATGAACATGCTGACATGGAAAAAGGCACCGGTTGTGTAAAAATCACACCGGCGCATGATTTTAACGATAACGAAGTCGGTAAACGTCATCAGCTAGACATGATCAACATCTTTGATAAAGATGCAGCCATATTAACCCAAGGTGAAACATACAGCTTTAACGGTAAAGAGATCGCCTTCGACGCACCTATCCCAGAACGTTTTCATGGCCTTGATCGTTTTGCAGCCCGTAAGTTAGTTGTCAGCGAGTTTGACGATTTAGGTTTATTAGAAGAAATTGAAGATCACAGCTTAACCGTCCCTTATGGCGATCGTTCGGGTGTTGTAATTGAACCACTATTAACAGACCAATGGTACGTAAGAACAGCACCATTAGCCGAGCCGGCTAAAAAAGCCGTGGCCGATGGTGAAATTCAGTTTGTACCAAAACAATACGAAAACATGTACAACGCTTGGATGAACGATATTCAAGATTGGTGTATTTCACGCCAGTTATGGTGGGGCCATCGCATTCCGGCTTGGTACGACAACGAAGGCAACGTATATGTGGGTCGCGACGAAGCCGAAGTAAGAGCAGAGAACAACCTAGCAGCCGATTTAGAACTCAAGCAAGATGAAGACGTACTTGATACGTGGTTTTCATCAGCCCTTTGGACATTCTCTACCCAAGGCTGGCCAGAAAACACCGACGATTTAAAAACCTTCCATCCGTCAGAAGTACTCGTTACCGGCTTTGATATAATTTTCTTCTGGGTTGCGCGCATGATCATGATGACCATGCACTTCATTAAAGATGAAGACGGCAAGCCACAAGTGCCATTCAAAACCGTTTATGTGACAGGCTTAATTCGCGATGAAAATGGCGATAAAATGTCTAAATCAAAAGGTAACGTGCTTGACCCAATCGACATGATTGACGGTATTGATTTAGAAAGCTTAGTAACCAAGCGTACTAGCAACTTAATGCAAGAAAAAGTCGCTAAAAAAATCGAGAAAACCACGCGTAAAACCTTTGAAAAAGGGATAGAAGCTCACGGAACCGATGCATTGCGTTTTACCTTAGCGGCAATGGCCTCAACCGGTCGTGATATCAACTGGGACATGAACCGTTTAGAAGGTTACCGCAACTTCTGTAACAAGTTATGGAACGCCAGCCGTTACGTACTTATGAACACAGAAGAACATGATTGTGGTTTTAATACCGACGGCCATACACCAGAGATGAGCTTCTCATTAGCTGATCGTTGGATCTTAGGCCAGTTCCAACATACGGTTAAAACCTTTAGCGAGCATGTCGACAATTATCGTTTTGATTTAGCCGCGAATACCGCTTACGAATTCACCTGGAATCAATTCTGCGATTGGTATTTAGAATTAACAAAACCCGTATTATTTAAAGGTGACGAAGCACAACAACGTGCAACCCGTCATACATTAGTGACCGTGTTAGAAGGCTTATTACGCTTAATGCACCCACTCATGCCTTATATCACTGAAACAATCTGGCAAAGCGTTGCGCCACTGGCGGCAATTGATACCACTAAAGCCGACAGCATTATGTTGCAAGCATTCCCAGAGTTTGATGCAAGTAAAGTTGATGAATTAGCCATGGCCGATTTAGATTGGGTTAAGCAATTTATCGTGGGTATTCGTAATATACGAGGTGAGATGGACATCTCGCCAAACAAACCTTTAAACGCCTTTATCAAAAATGCCGAGCCAGAAGACGCGCGTCGTCTAACCGCTAACCAGCAATTTTTGCAAGGTCTTGCTAAGCTTGAATCAATAAACGTGTTAACGGCTAGCGACGAAGCGCCTGTTTCAGCCACCGCCATGGTCGGTAATATGGAAATATTGATCCCGATGGCCGGTTTAATCGATGTCGAAGCTGAACTTGCTCGTTTAAACAAAAATATCGAAAAAATAAACAAAGATTTACAACGCGTGCAAGGCAAACTTTCAAACGACAGTTTTGTTAGCAAAGCACCACCGGCTGTAATCGAAAAAGAGCAAGCTAAGTTAGCTGAAATGGAAGCCGCATTAGCTAAATTAGCTGAGCAAAAAGCGACCATCAACGCACTATAACTCGATAAGTCATTATCGTTGTTTTACCCAAATGACTTGGGGATAAAATAAAAGCCCAATAATGTAAGCATTATTGGGCTTTTTAATATACCCAAAAACGCTTAACCAAAAAGAACATATGTATCAACTCAGGCCTTATCAACAAGATTCAGTTAACGCGACCTTAAAACATTTTCGTAAAACCAATGACTCTGCTGTGATCGTACTCCCCACAGGAGCCGGTAAAAGTTTAGTTATTGCCGAGTTAGCAAAATTAGCCAAACGAAAAATACTGGTGTTAACCCATGTCAAAGAACTCGTTGAACAAAATCATCAAAAATACGAAAGTTATGGCTTAACAGCGGGTATTTTTTCAGCGGGCTTAAAACGTAAGCAAACCCAACATCAAGTGACATTTGCGAGTATTCAATCGGTTCGCCCAAATTTAGAGCAATTTAATACCGAATACAGTTTAATTATTATAGATGAATGCCACCGAGTCTCGCTAAACCAAGAAACGACAAAAGGCAGTGCACAATCAGCATCAGAAGAAACCACAGATAAAGCCGAAAAGACAAAAGAAGGTATAGAAAAAAAAGAACAACATACCAGTCAATACGAGCAAGTCATTAATCACTTAAAACAACATAACCCCGATTTAAAAGTGCTTGGGTTAACCGCAACCCCCTATCGTTTAGATACCGGCTGGATCTATCAATATCATTACTATGGTTTCACGCGTACCGAGCAAACAGTCCAGTTTGCGCACTGTATATATGAGCTGCCTTTGCGTTACATGATCAAGAATAAATATTTAACCCCGCCTAACATCATTAAAGCAGCAATAGAACAGTACGACTTTTCGAGTTTAATTCCTGGAAACAATGGCGAGTTTATCCCAAAAGAAGTCAACGAATTACTGGGAAAATATCCACGCGTAACGGAAGCTATTTGCGAACAAATAGTCCAATTAAGCCAACATAAAAAAGGCATCATGGTGTTTGCGGCTAGTGTTAAACACGCACAAGAAATCGCACGCTATATCAAAAATTTTGCACCCAACGAGCAAACCGAAATCGTAACAGGCGCCACGCCCAATCATCAACGCGATGCCATAATCCAAGCTTATAAAGCGCAAAAAATAAAATACTTGGTTAACGTATCGGTGTTAACAACCGGATTTGATGCCCCCCATGTTGATTTTATTGCCATATTGCGCCCCACTCAGTCGGTGAGCTTGTATCAGCAAATAGTCGGCCGAGGTTTACGGTTAGCCCCAGGTAAAAAAGAATGTTTAGTGGCTGATTATGCTGGTAACGATTTTGATTTACATTACCCTGAAGTCGGTAGTCCCAAACCTAACTCAACCAGTGTACCGGTTATGGTACCTTGCCCTAGGTGCAACTTTGCCAATACCTTTTGGGGACAAGTTGATGGTGATGGCGATGTTATTGAACATTACGGTCGACGCTGCCAAGGATTAATAGATGCAGAGCCCAGTCAGCCCGCACAACAATGCGAATTTCGGTTTGTCTTTAAAGAGTGCCCTAATTGCCATCAAGAAAACGATATAGCCGCGCGTTACTGTCATCAGTGCGACCATGTATTAGTTGACCCCGATGACTTAATAAAACAAGCCCTCAAATTAAAAGATTTAATGGTTATTCGTTGTGCCGCCATGCAGTTTGAAAATGTTAATAACAAACTAAAAATACGCTACTACGACGAAGACGGATTAGAACTCAGTGAACAATTTGATTTACAATACAAACGCAGTCAAAACCAATTTAATCAACTGTTTGGTAAACGCTACAAACAAGGGCGTGAACCCCCTACATTTACTCAAGTAGACAAAGTTGTCACCAATCAAGTGCATTTTAGCCATCCAGATTTTGTAATTGCCAAAAAGCAAAAACATTACTGGCAAATAAAAGAACGCATTTTTGATTACCAAGGCAACCATCGTAAAGCCAACGCGCTTTAAGATACGTATCAATAAATACAACGAAAGCAATAAGCATATGATCAGCAACAAAATTTTTATTATTGGCTTACCCCGCACAGCAACCACAAGCGTTTGTGTCGCTTTGCTTGAACTCGGCTTTAAAACCGCTCACACCGCTTACACAAAAAAAGCCATGCTCAATGCCCAAGTTATTGCCGACACGCCCATTTTTGCAGATTATCAGCAACTCGATAAACACTACCCAAACGCACGGTTTATTAACCTCACACGTGATTTAACGCATTGGCTACCGTCTATTCAACAACTACTAACGCGCATGCATACCAATGTAACGCGTGATGATGGCGGCTTTAACCCAATAATCAAACGCTGTTACCAACGTGTTTTTTCGCCTTTCACGCTCGACAACATAAACAATACACAATTTTTAACTCAGTGTTACGAGCAACATCAACAAGGCATACAGGCGTATTTTTCACACCGACCAAACGACCTACTCAATCTTGATGTGAGTCAGCCCGAAGCTTACGCCAAGCTACTCGCCTTTTTAAAAATAACGCAAAACATGCCCCACTCTGGCTTTAGCGTGATCAACAAAGGCGGCAAAGTCACCGCATGGAATAAAATAAAACACCCCAACAAAATTGAATCAACTAATAACGGTAAAATCGATCTCGAAAAATAGCGCTTGAAAATAAAATGCCCATAACACTTTTTACTCAAGGCGTTCAAAGGTAAAATTAGCGCAGACTTACTAAAAATTTGAAATAACAATGTTTGAACTAAAATATAAAACACCCTTCTCATGGACCGAAACCGTCTTAGCTGACTTCAACAGTTTTTTGCAAGATCACGCCGCAGCTGAAAAAAAAGCATCGGGTATGGCAACCGCAATGCTATCGCACTACCCAGACCGAAAAAAATTAGTTAGAGCCATGGCCGATCTCGCCATTGAAGAACTAATTCATTTCAAAGAAGTATTAAAATTAATTGAAGCCAGAGACATCACCCTAGGTGACGATAAAAAAGACGCTTACATAAACCAAATACGTAAATTATTCCGCAATGGCAAAGATGTCTTTTTTCTTGACCGCTTATTAGTGGCAGGTGTAATTGAAGCCCGAGGTCACGAACGTTTTGCCTTAGTTGCCGAAGCGCTAGAAGCCGGTCAAGACAAAGATTTTTATGCCGCCATTGCCGAATCAGAAGAGAAACACAAAAATTTATTTGTTGAATTAGCCTATGAATATTTCGATAAAGAAACCGTCGATATTCGCTTAGAAGAAATATTAATTGCCGAAGCAGAAATTTGTAAAAACTTACCCGATCGCGCAGCGCTTCATTAAAAACAAAAGTAAAAACAAAAAACGACTAACTTAACAACTCACTGTTAAGTTAGTCGCCCAGCCAATCATTTTATATCAGCATACCAAATCGTTTTATATTTTTTGAACACTGCATGACTTCACCGTCACTATTAAGCCAGCCTTACTTTTTGATAAACCGCCACTAAAGAATATATCGAAGCCGAACTAATCACTCTGCACACCACAATTCAATATGCTTAAATTCGATGGCTTATATTCACATGCTTAAATTCAAAATATGGTGTGCAACAGCTAAAACAATATAGTCAAATTGACTTTAAAGCACAAATTAACTACTCTGTGAATTCACAAAATAAGGCAAAGCCACATGAATACACACAAAACTTCGTCCCCTATCATTTTTAAAAACACGCAAAAAATGACTAAAAAACTGATTCAAAAAACAAACTCAAAACCGAGCCAAATAAGCAACCGTTTGATGCGCTTTACAAAGCAAACACTAAAAGCACTGATCACCCTAAGTGCATTACTCTTTAATCAAGCTTATGCCACACAAAACCCGCAATGTGACTCTGGTCAAACACCAATATCAGCAAACGCTCAAGCAACATTAATAACGGCTGATTTATTGTTTTTAGAAGGGCCAACATGGTCTCATCGCCAGCAAGCGTTTTATTTTTCTGAAATGAATTTTGGCAGCCCTCAAGCAACAGGTCCAGCGGCCAATATTTATAAACTCCAACTACCCAATACCCTTTCAACCTTTATCAAACACAGTGGTAGTAATGGCTTATTAGCCCAAGGTAACAACTTATATGCCCTCACCCACAGCACACGTTCGGTGACTAAAATAAACCTCACCACAAAAGAAAAAACAGTACTAATTGACCGCTATCAAGGTCAATATTTTAACTCACCCAACGATATCGCTTTGCATTCCAATGGCACAATCTATTTTACCGATCCCGATTGGCAACTTGGTGAACGTACTAAAGAGCTTGATTTCACCGGCGTATTTAGCCTAACCCCACAAGGTAAAATCAGCTTAATCGATAAAACACGCGCCAAGCCCAACGGTATCGTGCTCTCACCAGACGAAAGTAAATTATACGTTGGTGATCACACCAATGAAGTAGGCGTATACAGCGTAAGCAAAGGTGGACAAGTCGGTACTCGCACACCGTTCATCAGTGTGGCCTCACCCGATGGCATCACCGTAGATTGTGCCGGCAACCTATACATAGCCAGTCACAACGAAGGCAATATCTATGTATATTCACCCCATGCTAAATTGCTCAATAAAATGTACATCACCCCCAAAATAACCAATATGGAGTTTGGAGGGCCTAACATGAAAACACTCCTTATTACCTCAGGCACCGGGCTTTATACCCTGCAAACTAATTTGCCAGGTAAATCACAAAACGAAAAGTTTATGTAGAGCATGAATTAACAACTCATTGATATTATTTATTATTACTCATGAACAGTGAATGTGTAGCTGATTGGTTGGTAGGGTGCCGTGAGCTTGCGAACCCCACCGTTCTGTTTTTTTGTTTGCTAAATACATTCCGATTATCGGGAACCGCCTTTTCGAATTTTAGTGGCTAATAAGTCAAAGTGATGCGTCTTATATTAATGCGTGTCTTTTATGATTTTATTAGTTAAATTTCTAAATTGGCTACTTATTAATAACCCTGCGCTTGTAGAATTGCTTCTTAGCGAAGATATACCAAAAAATGACTAGGCTTAGAATAATGAAAGGCAACAAGCCATAAGATATACCAATGAAGAACATTGGGCTGGCAATAACGCCAGCCCAAATAAGACGTTGTTTTTTAGTATAGTGAATAGGTTCGTATTCACCAGACCTATGCCTTTTATGTTGAACGAAAAGAGCCAATATTATTAAAACTAAAATAACTAACTGTGTAATACTAATCATTTCCATGCTCTATCCTTTGATACCTATAAATTTATAAGTACGCCCATACAATGTCCTTTACCATATACTACTTTATTAACCTAAAGATATAAACGTTAGCTTCACTGGATAAGCGGTTAAAATTTGTATGGAACAGTCATCAATTAAACATATAATATCAATGAAATAAAAGACTTACTTTCGCCTATCGTGCATAATTTCCGTCTATCTAAAACCTATTCTGGTGGAAAAAAGGTTGATAGCGGCGTACTTATTACTTATGGTGATTTTGAACGATTGGATTAGATGATTAGATATATTTTAGTGTTTGTATTTGTGGCTAGTTTATCCATACTGCTCATTGGTAAAATGGTAACTGATGAGCGGCAAGAGGAATGCTTAAATTATAAAACGTCATTTTTCACGTTGATAAATTATGCTCTAGTGTTCTATCCGGATTCAGAAGGGGTATTAAATTTTGATGAACTTCCTGATAATCACCAAGAAAAAATAATTGCATATGGACAAGATAACTTTTCTGACGCTTGGGGAAGTAGATATTTGTACCAAGAGAATTTAAACCTTGTTTATTCAGTTGGTAAAAATAAAACTGATGAATCTGGCCTTGGTGATGATATAACTTTAGCCGATAGAAACAAAGGCGTTTATTGTAAGGATTAATCTATCGAGGTCAACTAGTAAGGCGTAACTTCGGGGTCAGGTCTTGATATTTGCATGAGGTTTATATTTTGACGTAAGGCGGTTTAACGAGGTCCGAGTAAGCTGCCATAATGAACTCTAAACGAAGGTACCTATTTTTACCTTTTACCTGGCTTTCTCGGGTAAATACCTGTGTTGGGTTTATGCTAATACCCTATCACCCGGCTTAGACGGCTTACGTGGCTTACGCGCCAACGGCGCTAAACCGGTCTACTTTAATACTATGAAACCTCTTAATCTTGAGGTGTATAAAGAAATATGATGAAAAACAAATTACCAAGCTTTTTAATACCTGTGTGTCGGTGTTTAGCACCCTGGTAAACCGTAAAGCACAGGCCCCAATAAACCGTTGTTATCGACTTAATTATCGACCGGCCCTATTTACTCGTTGCAGCTGTTGCAGTCGTTAATTACGATGAGCAACTGTAATGACTAACTCCCCCGATGCCAAAAAAGGCTTGTGGGCGCAGTTGATAATATTTATTTTCAATTTCTTGGCTTTGTTCTTCATACGGGTTATTTAATACCTGCTGTAGTTCTTTTATCAGTTCGTAGTTACCTTGTGCCGCTTGTTGATAGGCTGGCACCACTAGCCATTCTCGCCAAGTATATTTGGGATTAACTTGTTTCATTTGTTCACTGATTTTTGCCCTATTGCTATCAGCATTAACCAAGGTGCGCCACGTATTTAACCATGTTTGCCATTGTTGTTTTAGTTCGTCAGAAGTCGCTAAATAGAAACTCTTTTCAAGATCGGAAACATGCTGCGGCACATGCGAAAGCTCACGAAAGAACATAGTAAAATCAACCTTGGTATTTGCCATAAGCTGTAAAAGGTCAATTAACAGATCAGAATTATATGCGCTTAAGCCTAATTTCGCAGCCCACATTTTTTCTAATTGATGTTGCATAACCGGTTTGAAACTATCTCGGATATCGGCCAATTTTTCTAGCGCATCTGATTGCGATGGCAACAAATGTTCTAAGCTGGCGCAGAACATTTTAAAGTTAGCTTCTGCCGCAAAAGGTTGGTTAAGAAATGAGAAGTGACGTCCACCACCGGTCCAAGGCTGAAACATGGGCTCGAATAATTCACAAAAACCAAATGGCCCATAATCAAGCGTATAACCGCCTGCAGCACAGTTATCACTATTAAAGTTACCTTGGCAAAACCCGACACGCAGCCAATGTGCAACCATGGATGTTAAGCGTTCACGAAACTCAGCCGCCAACAGCAGTATTTTTTCGGCCATAGGCAATTGTGGATCAATTTGTGGGTATTCACGTAAAATTAAGTGTTCAACGATGAGTTGCAGTTCGTCTAGGGCTTTTTCATGCTCTTCGGTACGTGCACGACGAGCAAATAATTCAAGTTGGCCAACACGTAAAAAAGAAGGTGCAACCCGAGTAGAAATAGCCACAGGGTTTGAAACCATTGTTTCAGGGTCGTGCGAACGCGAATCTTCATAATACCAAGGGCGATCAACTTGTTCTGTTTTAGAAACATACAAGCTCAGCGAGCGCGAGGTTGCAATACCTAACGCATGCATATGCTCTTGAGCCAAAAATTCACGCACACTCGAACGCAATACAGCGCGGCCATCACCACCACGACAATAAGGTGTACGCCCTGCTCCCTTCAGTTGCATTTCCCATCGCTTATTATTACTAACCAACTCCAAAACCGAGATTGCACGGCCATCACCATAACCATTACCCGTTCTAAACGGGCATTGTTGGGTATATTCAGTGCCATAAATAGACAAAGCATACCCCGTTGCCCAGCCCATTTGACGCATAGGACTTGGCAGTGCAGAAACATCACCCGAAAACAGCTGTATAAAATGGGGATCTAGCGCTAATTTGTCATCAAAACCGAGTTCATCAAATAACACATAGCTGTGACTAATATACTCAGGCTCTGCCAAAGGCGTAGGTAACACAGGCACATAATGGCCTGAAAAGACTTCTCTTGGCTGGTGATCTTGGCCAGTTTTAGTGGCATCGGGATCAGCCGTTAAAGTATCAAGTAACGAATAATCAGTGAGTTTTGCTAGCGCTGCGATGTTGCTTATTTTATCGTTCATGGCCTTGGTATCGTTTTATTTAAATAATCTAAATATGGGGTATCTCTTAACCCGAATAGAGATTAATCACAAATGAATAAAGATAGTGAACGCTATTTACCAACGATTTACAACACTCGATGGGTGTGGATATTTTAGCTAACGACAAGTATTAACGTGTCCATATCCAATATTTTATACCGTTATCACAGATCGTAGACCATAGATCACGATTAATTTGGCATACGCCAATGTTGAATACCGCGAGGTAACACCAGAAATCGCCTCCCGAAAAATAAAGATTGAGTAATCGTTATAATCTATTTAAAATTAAATGTAACCGGTTACTTTTTTATTTAAAAGATGAAAAAGGGACATCCATCAGTAATTGGCAAAGTAATAAGGCACAGCATAAGCCACAATTGAGCGTTAGGGCTTTTAATGCTCCTGCGTCATAAAGTAGAGGTTATAATGGAAAAAAGAAGACTTATTTTAAAAGCAATCGCAGCCACTTTATTAAGCAGCCAAGTAAAACACGTTTGGGCGAGTGATAACAAATTAATCAATCAACCTAAATTAGCAACAACTCAACGCTATGATATTTCACTCTCGCAGTGGTCATTTCACCGCCAAATTTTGGGTAACAGCAAAGTTGATTACCCACTATTTATTAAAACATTGCATTCATCTCCCGATGACCTATTAACCGGCCCCCTCGACACCCGAGATATTGTTGTAAAAGCATATGAACTTAAGGTTGGTATCGTTGATTTAGTGAATATTTTATTTTTTGCTCATGCACAAAATACTCAATGGTTAAGAAATTTTAAGGCGAGAGCCCAAGAGCATAATGTAAGCTTTGCAGTACTCATGTATGATGAAACCGGCTCAATTGGGGCAAGTTCAAAAACGCAGCGAAAACAAGCCATTGAACAACATAAACCGTGGTTAGAAGCCGCCGCAGAATTGGGTTGCAAACAACTCAGAGTCAATGCATATGGCGACGGCACCTACCTGCAACAACTCAATAACTGTGCTGAATCATTAATCACATTAGCCGATTTAGCTAAACAGCATGATCTTGAATTATTAGTCGAAAACCACGGCAATGCATCAAATATTGGCGCTTGGCTTGCGATGCTAATGGAACATACTAATCATGAAAATCTAGGGCTATTTACTGACTTCGATAATTTTTTTATGGGCGGTTGGAATATTAACCCCGAACGCCGATACGATCGTTTCCAAGGGTTAATCGATTTAGCGCCTTACACGCGAGGCGTCAGTGCAAAGTCTCATCATTTCACCTCTGATGGTTTAGAAACAACCATTGATTATCAAGCTTGCTTAAACATATTAACGGCGGCTGGTTTCAACGGTATTGTCAGTGCTGAATTTGAAGGAAACCACTATTCTGAGTTCAAAGGCAGTCAAGCGACCATTGAGTTATTAAAGCGTTATCAAACAACCTAAAAATAAATAATGTATTTTTAAATCAGCGTATCCAGGCTTCGTTTTGATGTAAAACCGCGGTTTTTTAGATTTAGCGAGCTTTTCCCTAATTAAATAATCTACGTAAGTTTTTCAAGCCATCACAACAGCGTTATTACCAAAAATTCAACAATATAAAGCGATACGTCAACAGTTAATGCAATAAATGGATCATGTCAGAATAGGAATTAATCGCGCGTTTTCATCCGCGACCTACCAACAACTCGCGGCACAATTAGGTCTATTAGAGGTTGAATGCGCCACACTTGAAGCGCAAGCCTATCGCAAAATAAGAGCCTCTATGGATCAGCAACAAATAGCCAAGATGATGGCAATACGAGCCGATTATATTATTGACACAAAAAACACAGAAAGCTTATCGGGTATAGCTCGCGGGGCTCAACTATATAAATTTTGTGCCGGTTGCCACGAAACACCAAACCTAGCGCCCAGTTTAACCGGTATACTCAATCGCCCCATAGGTTCAATGCAGTTTAACTACTCTAGCGCCCTTAAAAGCCAGCAACATAATAGATGGGATAATAAAACGCTAGACACTTTTATTGCAGGCCCTGATAAAGCTATACCCGGTAATAAAATGGGCTTTTCAGGTTTACTTAACGCGAGTGATCGACAAGATTTAATTCAATATATAACAACACCCTTAACATTGAATGACCAAGAGTCCAAACAACAAAGTGACTAATAACAAGACAGTTAACACCATATGGTCTTACTTTTTATTTATTTATCAATCAAAAAGACAGCTTCATTGGTAACAACCTTATCGTCGTTGCATCGTTTTTTTTAATATTTTTTTTTAAAGTTTAAAAAAATATTTTACTAATTAGTTTTATTTTTCGCAATTAAGTTAACGTAACAAAAAGATCAAAATTAAAAACTAAAACAACAACTTAACTTTAATTTAATTGCGCTTTATCCATACGATCACATTAAAACTTACCAATAAAGATCATATTTTATTACCAATATCAAAACACACTATTTCCAAATCAAAATATTTGTATTACAATTAATTCATAAATTTCAATGCGAGATACTTTATCGAGCAGACGATATTTAATTACAATGAGCCAAAAGGTGAACGGCCTTGCTTGTTAAATTATCGCTAACGCGTTTTAAGAGAAAACAGTCTCTTACCTTATTCGCCCTAAATTAGTGTCAATTTTGCAACTTAATACTTGTTCGTTTTATTAATGCCTTTGGTGTAACTATTAGTTAACTAACTCAATGAGAATATAATTATGTCTAAAAAAATTGCATTAATTACAGGCGCAACTGGCGGTATCGGTTTTCAAGTAGCTAAGCGTCTTGGTCAAGATGGCTACACAGTTGTACTTAATGGTATTGAAGACGACAAAGGCGCAGAGCGCGTTGCTGAATTAAAAGCAGACGGTATCGAAGCTGAATACTATGGTTTTGACGTAACTAACGATGTGGCAGTAACTGAAAACGTGAACGCTATCGGCGAAAAATATGGCCAAATTGATGTAGTTATTAACAATGCGGGTGGCCTTGGTGGTCGTAGCCCAATTGAAACAATGACAACTGAGTTTTACCGTTTTGTAATGGCATTAAACTTAGACAGCGCATTCTTCGTATCACGTGCAGCTATTCCTTTCATGAAGAAAACTGAAGGTGGTTCAATCATCAACTACACTTCAAACGCAGCTTGGAACGCTGGTGGCCCAGGCGCTGGTATCTACGGTACATCTAAAGGTGCAGTTCACACATTAACACGTGCTTTAGCTAAAGAATTAGCACCAGCAGGTATCCGTGTAAACGCCGTATCACCTGGTACTATCGATACACCTTTCCACGCACAAATTAAAGCAACTAAACCTGAAGTATTCGCAACATGGAAAGACAGCATCATGCTTGGTCGTTTAGGCGAGCCAGAAGAAGTTGCAGGCGTGATCTCTTTCTTAGTCAGCAAAGATGCATCATTCATCACTGCTGAAACGGTTCAAATTGGTGGTGGCCAAGCGTTAGGTATCTAATACCTGTTGCCGTTAAAGCTAACACCGTTAGCTTTACAGTTGAATAAGAAAAAACCATATAAGCAATTATGTGGTTTTTTTGTTCCTACCAATGCAAAAAATCTATCATACAAGCGCAAATAATTTGTGTATGACATGACGCAGGCTAAAACCTTGCTATTATTAAATAATGATTAAATTTTAATAAAAGATAGGCATGGATTTAGTAAATAAATTTTTAGCGCTGCAACAATCTTTAACTCGCTTAGGCTTTCAAGATGGTCAGTTAGAGCAAGACGTAAACGCTAAAACACAAAAAATAATTAAATCCTGCTGCGAACGGCTCAATGTGTCACGCGTGAGCATTTGGCTATTCAGCGACGATCAAAAAAGCATTGTCTGTAGCAACCTATACATACTCGCCGAGAAAAAATTTGAAACGGGTATCGTTATTCATGAAGAAACGTGTCCTCACTATTTTGCATCACTTAGACAAAACCGAGTTATTAATGCCGACAATGCCAGAACAGATGATCGGACAAAAGAATTTTTAGATGGTTATTTAAAACCGTTAAATATCATGTCGATGCTCGATGTGCCGATTTTTAACGAAAAAGGTATGTTTGGGCTTATCTGTATTGAGCAAGCAGAAAAACAGCGCAATTGGGATATGGCCGAAATATCATATTCAGTATCGGTTGCCGACACCATCTCGTTAGTTTATGCGCAATCTAATTGGTTTATTGAAAAACAAAAACTCAGTTACCTCGAAAAAATAGACCCACTCACCAATTTAGAAAACAGACTGTTCTTTCAAAAAAGAATCAATCAAACTATCGATACCGCGATAAAAAACATACCTTGTGCCGTCTTGCTCGTAGGCATGGACAACTTCACACAAATTAATGATAGGTTTGGCTACCACTTTGCGAATCAAGTATTGCGCGAAATATCGCTACGCTTAGATAATATCGATCTCGATTTAAAATACCAACTCGCCCGTGTTGAAGGAGACGTGTTTGCATTTTGGTTACCACAAGTGATAAATGACAAACTCATTGATGAGTTAGTTAGTAAAATCAAATTACAATTTGTAGAAGAAATTAAAACACCATTAGATGAAACCATTGCCACCTCTGCCTCAATAGGCGTTTTTTTAGGCCCAATAAAAGATCTCGTCGATAACGACCCCATTCGCAAAGCCGAACTGGCCATGCAAAAAGCCAAAAATGAACAACAAGGCAGTGATTGTTACTTCGATCCTGAATGGCTAACCAACCATTTAGAAGCCGTAACTTTAGAACGTGAATTTATTGAAGCGTTAAATAAAAACCAAATTATTGCGTTTTATCAACCCATTGTTAAACCCGATTATCCAACTGTCGGTATTTCATTAGAAGCCCTCGTACGCTGGGAACACCCTGAAAAAGGTATTATTACACCTTACCTTATTTTACCTATCGCGAAACGGCTTGGTTTAATGAAAGAGCTCGGCGATATCATACTTGAACAAGCATGCCGCGATATTCGATATTTTCTTGATTCTGGCATTGTTATTAATAAAGTGTCGGTTAATATTTCATCAGAACAGCTCTTTTCACCCAACCTAGTCGCGCAAATAAAGCGCTATGTTGCACAATACCAAATTGCCTTTTCAGCCCTTGAATTTGAAATAGTTGAAGAGCTTATCGCCGGTGATTCAGAAGCTCTGTCGCACCAATTAGAGCAACTGAGTAACTTAGGTATTAATTTATCAATTGATGATTTTGGTACGGGCTATTCTTCTTTATCGCGTTTAAAAAATTTAAAAGTATCAAAACTAAAAATTGATAAATCGTTTGTTGATGGCTTACCCAATAATGAAAGCGACATATGCATCGCGCAATCCATTATCGGGTTAGCAAAAGGCATGAAGCTAGAAATCGTTGCTGAAGGTGTCGAAAGTAAAATACAAGCGCATTGGTTACTCGCAAACGGTTGCGATTTTATTCAAGGCTACTTAGTTTCAAAGCCCATAAAAGCCGAACAAATAACCGACTTTTTAAAAAATGAAAATGCACTCGACAAATTGTGAGCAACAATAAAACCTTATAAGTGGCGGCCATATTTCAAACCATTGCGTTAACTTAAATCAATAGCCTACGGTAACCCATAAACTTATTATTTATCACTTTACGAACATTCATCAATGACATGCATTAATTTAGGTATTGATATTAGTGGCTTTTATTCGTTTACACTATTTGTGTAGCTGATTTGCAGGGTGCCGTGAGCTTGCGAACCGCACTGTTTCTGGTTTATGTTGCGCTAAATTATTATTCTTTTATGGGCGATTTAATTTTTGGTTGGTAGGTTTAAAACGGTTACTTGAGTGTGTTGCGATTCGTTTCACTCATGGCAACCTACAAGCTAAAAAGAGCTGAACACTTATTTTTTCTATAAAAAACCAAAAAGGGAGCACGTGGCTCATCTGGTATATTGGGAGCCCCAATAAAAAACGTTTTTGTTTGATTCTGCTCACCTTAACTTTAGTGAAATATTATTCAGCTAGTGCAAATTCGTGCTGTTTATTTTCTTTTTACATTTATACATTCTTTGATCAGCTAACGATAAACATTCTGATTGATTTGAAGTTTCAAACGTTGTCGCCATGCCAAAGCTAAGCCCAGCCGATTCCCAACCTTTTTGCTGTAGCTCTTGTTCGGTTTTTTTTATCAATCTAGTTAATTGCTTTAAGAGTGGCTCAACTTGCTCTTTTCGCTCCACACTTACCACTAAAATAAACTCATCGCCACCACAGCGAAATACGTCCCCTAGCCCCTGCATTGCCTTTTTAATGGTCGTAGCGACATCAATTAAATACTTATCACCAATATCATGACCACATTTATCATTAATTTTTTTAAAGTTATCAAGGTCAATAAAGGTGATGCAGTAATGCCCAGATAAATGACTAAGCATTTCGTTTTGTGCAAGCCGATTTCCAACTTGGGTTAATGGGTCGATACGTGATGTATTATAAATTCGATTTAATTCTTTTTGCTGTATTTGCAACCACTCAGTCAATGAAAGAAGAATACAAAAGCAGTCAATCGTTAATGCGATTAATACAATGAGTTCAGGGCGTAAACTCAGGTCTAATTTATACGTATGAGATAAAACATATACCGCTAAAGCCAACCCATATAAGAAATTGCCGGTAAGATAATATTTCGCTCTAAAATCTTTTTTTCTGAGCATGAAAATACCGATCCCTATGCATAACGGGATCCAAGCGATGGCGATGATATGTGATACTAAGTAGCCCTGAATAAAAGGCAGAAAAAGTATGAGCACTCCCGCGAACAAGCTCACGATGGTCATTAAATTAAGTATTTTATTTATTTTTGTGTGATCTTGCTGACAATTAAATAGCAATTTAGTGAACTGACTCGCAGCCGCGATAGCAAAAGGAAATAAAAAGATACCGCCATAAACAGGGTTAAATAGCTGAACTTGAAATAAATACCCTAAGCTACCAGAAGCAGCAAACCAACCTAACCCATGTAAACCTATATACCCTGTACAAGCTAATACGGCTAACGATTTAAGCCTTAAGTAAATAAAAGCCGCTATTAAAGCGAGTGTCATCATAACTGTATAAGAAATAGTGGTAATACTATTAATTAAAAACTGTTTATTATAGAAGGCTTTTTTTCGGTAAATATTGATATCAGCCGGTATTGCGAAGACTTTTGCCTGCACATAAATCCAAAGCGTACCGCTTTCTTGCTCGCTTAACGAAAGTGAAAATGTTTGCGAGTGGGTTATTTTGGGGTTGTCACGATTAAGATAACCAAATTGTTCTAACTGAATAGGTTTACCTTGATTAGGTTGCCAATAAGCCGTTCCTAGATCTAAGTAATTCATATTAATATTTACAAACCAGGTGTTTTTATCGTTATTTATATTAGTTAAATTAATTTTTGCGATAAAAGCCCCACTTTTTCCTAATGTGGTAGTAACGCGATCAGCATTTTTAAATAGTTGGTTTAATTGTGAAAAGCGAGGCGGTGTTTCTAAAGGTTGCGTATTAAACCAAAGGTTGTGTTCAGCCAGTTTAATTTTATTCGTGTTATCAAGTTTGACATAAGGTTGTGCCGACACAGAAATAGAAAGCACAGAACATATCAAGAGCAAAAATAAGGTAGCCATTTTTATATAAGCGATCGGGTACGTTAAACTACCAATATATTTTTTATAATCACACATAGGCTTCCCTCCTATTGCTGGATAAAGCGCTTACCTTACTTTATCTACTGTTTTCTAAAAGTAAAAAAAAGACAAACCGAAGTTTGTCTTTAGCATAACGCTTGAATATTAATTATCAACTATACCTATTCAGAATAACTCTCTGTTGTAGGGCAGCTACAAATTAAATTACGGTCGCCGTATACATCGTCGATGCGGTTTACGGTTGGCCAAAATTTGTTACTTGCAGCTGCTGCACTTGGAAACACCGCTAATTCGCGTGAATAAGCGCGGTTCCAGTTGGCATCAACTAAATCAGCCATGGTGTGTGGTGCATTGTGTAATGGGTTGTCTTCTACTGTCCATTCACCTTTTTCAACTTTCGTGATTTCGGCTCTGATCGCTAACATGGCATCAATAAAACGGTCAATCTCAACCAGCGGCTCTGATTCAGTTGGCTCTACCATTAAGGTACCCGCAACTGGAAATGACATGGTTGGTGCATGGAATCCGTAATCCATTAAACGTTTGGCCACATCCATTTCGGTTATGCCTGAAGCTTCTTTTAATGGGCGTAAATCAATAATGCATTCGTGCGCAACTTTGCTGTTACGGCCGCGATATAAAATCGGGAAGTCGTCAGCTAAGCGTTTTGCCATGTAGTTGGCACTTAATATGGCTACTTGTGTGGCTTTACGTAAACCTTCGCTGCCCATTAATGCCACATAAGTGTAGCTAATAGGGAGTATAGCGGCGCTACCCCAAGGTGCGGCCGACACCGAGCCGTTGTCGGCACCTGTGCCCGCAATATTGATCACCGGGTGGTTAGGTAAAAACGGCGCTAAGTGTGATTTAACACCGATAGGGCCCATACCTGGGCCACCGCCACCGTGTGGAATACAAAAGGTTTTGTGTAAGTTTAAGTGTGATACATCTGAGCCGATGAAACCCGGTGACGTTACGCCAACTTGTGCATTCATGTTGGCACCATCCATGTAAACTTGGCCACCGTGTTCGTGGATTAGGTCACAAATATCGCGTATGGTTTCTTCGTATACGCCATGGGTTGATGGATACGTGATCATGATGCATGATAAATTTTCTGACACTTGCTCGGCTTTTTCGCGTAAGTCGTCCATATCGACATTACCGTTTGCATCACACTTTGTGACAACCACTTTCATGCCTGCCATTTGAGCTGAAGCGGGGTTAGTGCCGTGTGCTGAACTTGGGATCAAGCAGATGTTACGGTGATGGTCGCCGCGACTTTGATGATATTTTTGGATCGCAATTAAGCCAGCGTACTCACCTTGTGCGCCTGAGTTTGGCTGCATGCTGAGTGCATCGTAACCGGTAATGTTAATTAACCAATCTGATAATTCGCTGATCATACCTTGGTAGCCTTGCGCTTGTTCAACCGGTGTAAACGGATGCAAGTTAGCAAATTCTGGCCATGTCACCGGGATCATTTCAGCGGTGGCATTTAGCTTCATGGTGCATGAGCCTAATGAAATCATTGAATGATTTAGGGCTAAATCTTTGGCTTCTAACGATTTAAGGTAGCGTAACATTTCAGTTTCTGAATGATGCGTATTAAACACTTCGTTAGTTAAATAAGCAGAGGTGCGCTGTAAGTCAGCCGGTATTGATTGGCTGCCTTGCGTAGCTATGTCAGCATCTAAGCTATCAATGATTAAGCCATGATCTGCACCTAATATAACATCGAACAATTTAGCGATGTCTTGCGCTGTAATCGTTTCGTCAATGGCGATTGAAAGTTGGTTTTCAAGATCAGTTCTGAAGTTAATCTCAGCCGCTAAACCACGTGCGATAATCGCATCTTTTTGGCTACCCACATTGAGTGTAATGGTGTCAAACCAAGTGTCGTTAGCTAAAGACACACCGCTCTTTTCACTTTGGCTTTGGATGCCTTTTGCTAATATATCGGTTAAGCGATTTATACGTTGCGCTATTTTTTTAAGCCCTTCTGGCCCATGATATATCGCGTAAAACACGGCCATGTTGGCGAGTAATACTTGTGCTGTACAGATGTTTGAGTTGGCTTTTTCGCGACGTATATGTTGTTCACGCGTTTGTAATGCCATACGCAATGCTTCGTTGCCTCGGCTATCAACCGATACACCAATAATACGGCCAGGTAACGAACGCTTGTATTTATCTTTAGTGGCGAAGAACGCGGCGTGTGGTCCGCCGTATCCCATCGGTACACCAAAACGCTGAGCTGAACCTAAAGCGACATCGGCTCCAAGTTCGCCCGGCGATTTTAATAAGGTTAATGCGAGTAAATCGGAAGCAACACAGGCAATGCCTTTTTTGCTTTGCACATCGGCAATTAATTCGCTGATGTCGCTCACTGCACCGGTTGTATTAGGGTATTGAAATAAAGCACCAAATACGTTGTAGTTAACTACATTTTCGGCAGCTTCTATAACAATTTCAAAGCCAAACATTTCAGCGCGGGTTTTAACTAAATCAATGGTTTGTGGGTGTACATCATCAGCAATAAAGAAGGTGTCGCATTTTTTATTTTTGCTTACACGTTTAGCTAACGCCATGGCTTCAGCTGCCGCAGTACCTTCATCCAGCATTGAGGCGTTGGCCATTTCCATGCCGGTTAGGTCGATAATCATTTGCTGATACGTTAACAATGAACGTAAACGACCTTGTGCGATTTCAGGTTGGTAAGGCGTATAAGCCGTGTACCAACCTGGGTTTTCGAGCACGTTACGCAAAATAACATTCGGCACATGCGTGTTGTAATAACCCATACCGATGTATGAGGTGAACATTTGATTTTGCTTGGCAAGGGCTTTTAGTTTGCTCAGCACGTCAACTTCTGTTTGGCTTTCGCCTACATTGATTGGGTCTTTTAGCAAAATATTACCAGGGACCGTTTGCTCAATTAATTCATCGAGTGTCGTTAAGCCTAATGTAGCCAACATATGTTGCTGCTCGGCTTCATCGGGCCCGATGTGGCGTTGGATAAATTCATTGCGGTTTTCAAGCTGTTGCAAAGACAATTGTTCAGTCATGTCTGCGATGTTTCCTAATATTCAATAATAAAAAAACCTCGAGGTAACGGGTTGTCGTTCGCATCGAGGTTTGTGATTAGCGTTTTGTGGCTAATGTTTATTCGTCTTCGTCGATCGAACCAGCGTAACCTTCAGCGTCAAGTAAAGATTCTAGCTCGGTGATATCGTCTAATTTGATTTTGAATAACCAACCGTCGCCAAAAGC
Source organism: Algibacillus agarilyticus (assembly GCF_003286125.1). Taxonomy (GTDB): domain Bacteria; phylum Pseudomonadota; class Gammaproteobacteria; order Enterobacterales; family Alteromonadaceae; genus Algibacillus; species Algibacillus agarilyticus. The sequence continues at coordinate 29,774 of NZ_QMED01000018.1, read as the reverse complement.
GTCTGAGTTGATGAGTTCGGGTGCATCTTCTAATTCTTCATTGATTTCGATCACTTCACCAGTAACGGGTGCGTATACATCAGAAGCCGCTTTAACTGATTCAACAACTGCAGCATCATCGCCTGTTGCTAATGCATCACCTTCGTCAGGTAAATCAACGTGAACTAAGTCACCTAATAAATCTTGCGCATGCTCAGTAATACCCACGGTTACAATGCCATCGCCATCGTGACGAACCCATTCGTGTGTACTCGTGTATTTTAATTCTGCAGGGATATTGCTCATTATAAGTTCCTTAAATCAATTAAATTTTGCTTCAAATGCGTTTGCTTTATTTATAGTCAAAGCAAACGTATTTGGAAATATTTTTATGGTCGATTATCTTGTGTGTTTTATGGTGGCTTTGCCAACCCCAACTAAAAATGGTTAATTTTTATACTACAATACCGATTTGCCATTACGGACAAATGAAGGTTTTACGACTTTTACGGTGACTTGTTTTTTACGCATTTCAACGTCAACCGTTGCCCCTACATTGTTAGGGACACGCGCCATGGCAATGCTAAAGCCTAACGTAGGTGAAAAAGTACCAGAGGTGATCACGCCTTCACCGGCCTCACTAATGACTTTTAAGCCAGCGCGTAATACGCCCTTCTCTTCCATCACTAAACCAACAATCTTGCTGTTATTGGTTTCGCGTGCAGTTTCTAATGCAGTACGCCCAACAAATTGACGTTCACTTGGTTCCCAGGCAATTGTCCACCCCATGTTTGCTGCTAAGGGTGAAATGGTTTCATCCATATCTTGGCCGTATAGATTCATACCGGCTTCTAGGCGTAAAGTATCGCGCGCGCCTAAACCACAAGGCACAACACCTAAATCAAGTAGTGATTGCCAAAATGCAGGTGCTTGTTTATTTTTAAGCAGTATTTCGTAACCGGCTTCGCCCGTATAACCTGTGGTTGCAATAAACAACTCACCCGCTTGATAACCAAAAAATGGTTTCATATCGGCAACGATATCTTGTTGTTCTGAGTTTAATAATTTACCAACCGTCGCTTTAGCGGCAGGGCCTTGCACGGCTATCATGGCTAGGTCGTCACGTTCAGTTAATTCAACATCAAACCCGTTAGTTTGAGCATTTAACCATGCTAAATCTTTTTCGCGAGTTGCAGAGTTAACCACTAAACGGTAATCATCTTCGGCGAAGTAATAAACGATAAGATCATCAATTACCCCACCCGCTTCGTTTAACATACCGCTGTATAAGGCTTTACCTTTGGTTGTTAATTTAGCAACATCGTTGGCTAATAGGTTTTGTAGGTAAGCTTTGGCTTGTGGCCCTTTTGCATCAACTACTGTCATGTGTGATACATCAAACATGCCTGCATTTTGTCTTACCGCATGATGCTCTTCAATTTGTGAGCTGTAGCGTATTGGCATTTCCCAACCATGAAAATCAACCATTTTAGCTGATGATTCAAGATGTTTGGCATGTAAGACTGTTTGATTAGACATGTAAAACCTATTAACGAAAAAATAAACGAAATTTTGGACGCGGATTATAACGGAAGTTAACGCGCTAAAACAGCAATCAGCGTATTTTTAGTGCTGTATTTTTTTGTTTTAATGGTATGGGATGCGTTTGCTTTGAAATGTAAAAAGCCTGCTGGTTTATTTGCAGGCTTTATCTTTATGATTTAATTACGCTTTAAGCCCAGCAAGCATTTTGCTCACCGGCGAAAAATAACGCTCTAAGTCAATTCTGATTGGCATAAAGTAGATATGCGATCCCGTTTTCGCACTGTGATCAATGACTTGTTTGGTAAAATTAATGTTCCAATCGTAGCTGGCATCAAAATCAGAGGGGAATACGGCATGGTTCATTCTTTCCCAATAGGCTTGTGATTTCTCAGTGACGACAGGGCTGATACCCCAAAATGTTTTTTCTGCGGGTAAAAAGTCGGAGTAAACCTCAAGCAATCGAATATCGAAAAAAGGTTGCGATAAAATGTAGTCACAGCCAGCATCAAATTTTTTGAATATATATTCTTTTTCTTGCTTGATGCTTGAGCGATAAGGGTCAAATCCACAGTAGATTTCAATATCAGGAAAGTCATTACGGATATCTTTTATTAAATCGATAACTTGTGTGTCGTATACACGGTGCGACATATCAGGTGGAGGATCGCCCGATACGATCAAGACCTTGTCTAATTCGTAGGCATGTATTAATTTTTGAAAACGTTTTTCAGGTCGATTAAAGTCAATTGCCCGAAAGTGTGGAATAAAATCGTGTTGTTGGCGGTCTATAAAGTTAGCACCTTCCCAACTACGGATCGGCAAACGTAATAAGTCGGGCACATTAATGGTGTTAATTTGTGGCAAATGCTGTTTTACAAATTCGATTTGTTCTTGGGTTGCCTCTGCTGTTCTGGGCACCACTTCAAATGATATTTTCACGGGAGTACAACCTATGATGTTTTATCTTCGCTTTTATAAGCGAAATATATTGTTATGTATTGCTTAATTATATCGATTTAATTGCATAAGGCTAAACAATAATCTTCAACATGCTGTTGAAGAGTTTTAAAATTGTTTTTCGTTTTGCTTAGTTGCTATAAACAGCCCCTGACTGATAAACTTAGCGAAACCGCTACAGGATGTACACTATTTATTATGACTTCTCAAACCTCGATTGTTGGTAGAGGCTTTATTCGACGCCTTTATGGTCCTCGCATTGTGGGTTGTGGCTTAGGTGCCATTGCCGTTGCAGCCGTATTTGATACGCTGGGTGTGCCATGGTACTGGTGGCTATTGCTTTTTATTCATGGCTTTGTTTGGCCTCACTTTGCTTATTTTAGAGCACGTAATAGTTTTACCCCTTATGATGCAGAGTTAAACAATTTATTAATCGATTCATTTTTATGTGCTTTTTGGATCCCGGTTATGCAGTTTAATCTATTGCCTAGTGTTTTGATTGTGGCTTGGATGTGCTTTGACAATTTAGCAGCGGCCGGTGTCAAGTTTGCCCTACGCGGTTTAGTCGCATTAGCTATCGGTTTGATCTTTAGTGCTGGAATAGTCGGTTTAACGTATTCAATTGAAACTACGGTGTATCAAATATACGCTGCGTTACCAGTGCTTATTGTTTATCCGTTGTCGCTTGGTTACATCACCTTTTATTTATCTAAACGCATTTACCGACAAAAACTGTTATTAGAAAAAAATTGCCAAACTGATGATTTAACTAAGCTGCATAATCGTCGTTATTGGGAATCGTTAGTTTCCGCTGAACATATAAAATGCGAACGTCATCAATATAAAGCCAGTTTAATGATTATTAATATTGATAACTTTAAAACGATAAACGAGTTATTTGGTCATCAAGCGGCCGACAAAGCGTTGCAATCGGTAGCCAGTTTATTAAAAGATAATAACCGTAAATGCGATATTTTAGGCCGTTATGCGGGTGATGAGTTTGCTATTTTGCTCACAGAGACAACTCAAGAGCAAGCTCAAGTGGTCGCAGAAAAATTGCATGAAAAGTTTAATAGAATGGTTGTCCCGTCTATTGAAGAGCATACGATGGCAGTAGCCATAGGCATTGCCGAATTTTCGAATCAATATTTAGAATATCAACAATGGCTTAATCAAGCCGATCAAGCCTTGCTACAAGCAAAGCAGTTAGGTAAAAACCAAACGGCTATTGTTTAAATTACCAAAGTCACTATTTCAAACCGATTAAAGTGACTTTGGCCTCCCCTTATTCAATCTAATTTATGCGGTTAAAATGCGTTTAAAAAAGGCAACCGACATACCATAAACTTTTAGCGCAATTTCGGGGTCGTACCGATCACCCTCATCTCGCATAAAAGCATGCTGAGCATTAAACTCGTGCCAGGTAAAGTTAACCTCTGAATCGATGAGTTTATGGTGTATTTTGAACCTGCCTTCATTTGGTACATGTGGGTCTTGCTTACCCCATATCATCATTAACTCGCCTTTTATATCGGGCGTGCGTTCAAAACTATTATTGCCTTCGGCGGCAGGTAACGTATCTGAATGAATATCAGTGGCGTATAAACAACAAGCGGCTTCAATTTTAGGGTTTAAGGCTGCTCGATAGGCTAAGTGTCCACCTATACATACCCCCATCGCCCCAACTCGACCGTTGCAATATGTTTGCTGAGTGACAAAATCAATCATCGCTTGTGTATCGGTATCATGAGCTTCAAGTGGTTTTGCCCATTTGTCTTCATTGCCTTTGTCTTTACCGGCATCATCATAACCCAATACAGTACCTATTGGATTTAACTCATGAAACACTTCAGGCACTAAAACAACAAAACCATGCCCTGCCATAATGGCAGCGGTGCGTGCAATAGGCGCAGTTTGTTGAAAAATTTCTGAATAAAAAATAATAGCTGGGTACTGACCTGCGTTGACAGGACGATATACATAAGTGCGCATAACCCCAGTTGGAGTATTTAAATCAATGGTTTCATTTGTGATTATCATATTTATCTTTATAAGTTGTTATTAATAGAGTGTGTTGATTAACGTTCTAATACAAACGTTTTTAAGTTAAGCAGATCTTTAATTGGCATCGGTCGAGCAACTAAATAACCTTGGATATAATCACACGCTTGCTGTTGTAAAAATAAGAAATGCTCAGGCGTTTCAACCCCTTCAGCCACGGTCTGCAAACCGAGTTTATGGGCCATTGCAATGATTGCTGATGATATTTCAACGTCATTTTTGTCATCAGGGATCCCCATAATAAACGAGCGATCAATTTTAACCGTATGTATAGGAAACTGTTTTAAATACGCTAACGATGAATACCCGGTACCAAAATCATCAATACTCAGTTTACAACCGATATCACGTAACGCGCCCATTATTTCGATGGCTTTATGAATATCTTCCATAACGAGTGATTCAGTTAGCTCAAACTCAATTTGCTGTGGCTGTATGTTATAACGATTTAATGCATTATGAATATCATCCACTAAGTGCGTGGAGAAGAACTGTCGAGCCGATAAGTTAATCGCAATACCTTCTATGCCTATTTCAGCAAATTCAGCCTCATATTGTTGTAATGTTGCACATACTTGCTCAATCACCCATTGGCCTATCGTTATTATTAGCCCACTTTCTTCAGCGATAGGTATAAATTTATCAGGCGGGATGAAACCTTCTTCGTCATCTATCCAACGTAATAATGCTTCACCCCAAACAAATTTATTTTTTGCGAGATCAAATTGCGGCTGCACATAAATAGCTAAACTTTCATTTTCGATAGCCGAACGTAATTTACGCTCTAATCTAACGACTTCTTTTAATTCTTGATCTAAATCAGATGAAAAATAAGCAACTTGGTTACGACCATTATCTTTAGCTTTATAGAGCGCGATATCAGCATTTTTAACCAGCGTGTCCGATATACTGGCATCTTCAGGATAAACAGCAACACCAATCGAAGCCGATACTTCAAAATTCTGACTATAAACTGAAATAGGCTTTTGAATCGCTTGAAATATGCGATCAACCACTAATTCAATACTGGCTTTTTCATTGGCATTTTGCAGTAAAATCATAAATTCATCGCCGCCCATACGCGAAACAACATCTTCTTCAAATACCGCATCTCTAAGACATTTAGCCAACTTAACCAATAATTCATCACCCGCATCGTGCCCCAGTGAATCATTCACTTTTTTAAAGTGATCTAAATCCAGCATTAATACCGCAATAGACTGCTTTTGCTTACGGGCTTGTTCAAGCGAAAAGTGCAAATGGTCTTTAAAAAAGCGACGATTAGGTAATTGAGTTAATGGATCATAAAACGCGAGCTTTTCTAATTCATTTTGCGCATTTTTTAACTCGGTCGCATCCACAACAGAACCGATAATACTCGTCACTTCGCCCGTTTGCGATTGCAATTGCGGGGCAAAATATTCAATTAGATTGAGTTCGCGCCCTGTTTTAGGATCGATATACGGGTATTCAAGCATTTGCGATTCTTTGCTCGAAAGCACTTTTTGTAAACATCGGTGATATAGGTTTTGATGCGATTCAGGAATATTTTCGCAATATTGTTCTGTCGTGGTAAAACGATCAATACCGGTAATTTTTCGCCACTTTGTGTTGGTAAAAATATGACCATTAACCCGATCAAAAGCATAAATACCAATGGGCGCATTTTGTGCTAACACTTTAAAACGTGATTGAGAGGCTAAAAGCGCTCTATTCTCTTTCGCTAAACTATCTAGCATTTGATTAAACGCGCTCACAAGCAAACCTATTTCATCATCATTACGTTTTGTCGCACGTAATGATGAAAAAGGATTACTAATAATAGCGGACGCTGTTACATGCAAATCATGCAGCGGTTTTAAGACCGTTTTTAACATACGCGATGCTAATAATAAGGCCAACAATATCGCGATAACCATAACAACGGTATTAGTGACTAGCAAATACGCTTGAACATTTTCTACGTAATTTAAATTAGAGCGTAAACTAAGGTAGCCAACGGTTTCATCGGCATCAAGTATAGGTAAAAACAATTCAACATTATCATCGACAAATGCGCTTTGAGGCGCTTTAACATCTAATGCTTTAAACGTTAATTCACAGGAGTCAATTAAGCCATTTTGAATATATTGGCTAAAAAACACACCCGAACTGTCATAAAGGCAAAGCGTTTCAATTGAATGGTGAAACAGCCCTACGGCTAAATTGATGTCAGCGGCTTGATTATCATAAAAAATAAGAGAGGCAATTGAACGATTAGCAATAATTTGACTTATAACCGTTAAATCGTTAACTAAACGCTTTTTTGCAAGGCTATGCTCAACCAGGTTAACACTGACACTAATAATGGCTAATGCTAATGCACTTGCCGCAATCACAACACGGGTGATCTTAAACTGAAAGCGATTAAAACGCTTTACGCTAGATAACGGCATTAGTAAATCCTACTGGCAAGTTCTAACAGCGCAGAACCAAACGAAATTTGGTTTTGTTTTGCTTGCTCACTGAAAATTTCGAAACTAATGCGGTTGTTTCGTTTGACTAAATTGATTGCAATGCCACTTTTTACTTCGCAGTTATCACACACAATCAACGAATGTTCAGGTAGAGGTTGAGAGAATTCATTTTGACCTAGAATAATAACGTTGCAGGCTGTTTTTTGAGGTTCTACTATTTTAATTTTTTTGCCTTTAACTGCCACTTTTTTACTCGCTCGAGTGAGCACATCTTCAGACATCGGCCCCCCCATAAAGCATAGGTTTATTGCATTATGTTGGGTGTCTATTTCGTTCCATTGCGTATAGCGTAATATCCCCAATACAACAGCGGCTCTTAGCGTTGCTTCATCAGGGCTTTTTGCACAAACAGGCGCAGACAGCAAAACTGAAAACAGTGTCGCTAGAAGCGTATATATTAAAGCGCGTTGAGCGGGGCTTACCATATCCATTAGCAGCTTACCTATCCAGTAAAGTCGAACACTTACTAAACAAAGCTCATCATTCCCGTTATTTAATTAATTATTATTGATTAATATAGTGATCTTACTTTATTAATATGATTTTTTTATGATTTATCAATATTAACATACCTTTTTTGAAGACAAAAAGCACCACTGTATGTATATAACGATATACAAAAAAATCCTGCATAAATAAAACTTAAAGCATTACGCTAAATTAATAGCATAATTTGCACAAACTTAAAACGCAGAAAACAAAAACCCCGCATTAAAGCGGGGTTTCTGTCTTGAATCAGGTTGCTAGTTAAATTTACGCTTCAGGGATAACGTTTAATTTAACAATAGCATTTACTTCGCTGTGTACATTCACAGTGATCTCAAATTCACCTACTTCACGGATTGCGCCGTTTGGTAAACGAACTTCAGATTTAACGATTGCAACACCAGCTTCTGAAACTGCATCAGCAATATCGCGAGTACCGATAGAACCGAAAAGCTTGCCTTCATCACCAGCTTTAGTAGCAATAGTAACTGTACCAACTGCAGCAATAGCATCAGCACGAGCTTGAGCGGCTGCTAGGTTAGCAGCTAGCTTAGCTTCTAATTCTGAACGTTGAGCTTCAAAATGCTCAACATTAGCTTTAGTGGCTGGAACAGCTTTGCTTTGTGGAAATAAAAAGTTACGTGCGTAACCTGCTTTAACGCTTACTTGATCGCCTAAACCACCTAAGTTTGCGATTTTGTCTAAAAGAATGATATTCATTTTGACTTTACCTTATTAAACTATTGGGGAACGATATTAAGCGTGTAAATCAGTGTATGGTAACAATGACAAGTAACGAGCACGTTTGATTGCGCGAGCTAATTGACGTTGATACTTAGCATTTGTACCCGTAATACGGCTAGGTACAATCTTACCACTTTCAGTTACATAATTTTTTAATGTAGCGATATCTTTATAATCGATTTCGCTTACGCCGTCTGCCGTGAAACGACAAAACTTGCGACGTCTGAAAAAACGAGCCATTGGCTTCTCCTAATCAGTAATATTTATCTGTCGAGCGTGTAATACCAGTTGGGCTAAGCCGTTACGACCTTCAACTCTTACGAGAAACCCTGTTACTTGTACACGACACCCAGACTTTAAAAATTCAGTTTGCGATTTAAACTCACCGCCACTCGCTACCACTTTTATTCGACACCAAACGCGTCGTGGTAACCCAGCTTCATACTGTTCAGATTCGTGTTCTAACACAAACTGACAATGCACTACACCTGCGGGGCTTTTCGAAATTGCAGGGTCTTTAGGTAAAAATCCTGAAATGACGAGAGTGTTATCATTCACATTTATTCAGCAGTAGCGCTTGCTGCAGAATCATCACCTTTAGGTGCTGCTTCTTTTGCCGGAGCTGAATCTTCTCTACGGGTACGAACTGGCTCTTCTTTCTTCACTAAAGGTGAAGCTTCAGTAACAGCCGCTTTAGTACGAACAATTAAGTTACGTAATACAGCATCGTTAAAACGGAAAGCAGTTTCTAATTCGTCGAGAGCTTCAGAAGGCGCTTCTACGTTTAATAAAACATAGTGTGCTTTATGTAACTTTTCGATTGGATAAGCTAATTGGCGACGACCCCAGTCTTCAAGACGGTGAATTTGGCCACCAGCATTATTGATAACGTCGCTATAACGCTCAATCATGCCTGGAACTTGTTCACTCTGATCAGGGTGAACCATAAATACGATTTCGTAATGACGCATTATTGCTCCTTACGGTTAATGAGCCCCGAGAACAGCTCAGCTAAACTGCCTATGGAGGCAAGGAACGGATTGATAGCTGATAAGGGCGCGGATTCTACAGCATGAACACACATTGTGCAATGCTGCTTTAGAAAAGAAAGTGTAGTTTTTCAATTAATTACTGGGCGGGAATAAAAAAACAGATTTAAGCGGCCAAAATAATTTATAGATTAATGCGCAAACCTAACATTAAACCTTCTTTGAGTTGCTCATTGGCCGCTTGAGTTGAATTGTTTTCGTCGACTTTAGCTTCTACATAGCCACCAATATTGGGTGTCCATGAATACCAAGCGCCTAAAGAGACGGCTTGCCCTTCGGTAGTTTCATTTATATCGATAGTTTCATCATCAGCAACTTGATACTTGCTATATACCGTTAGCTTATCATCGATGCCGTAACTCAGTTGTAATGCTAAGGCTTTGCCATCAATTGTATTATAGTGCATATCTAGCTCTGTTACGGCTAGATGACTAACCGCTAACCCAGCATGAAAACCAGCTTGACTGAATTGACCATAGTCAGCCCCCACTGCAAAGCGGCTCTCTTCATACAGCGTTTCATCACCTGTATTTTTATCTTGCACTGAAAGCTGATAAAAAGAAGCATTAACGCTGGCCGTATTGTTCCAAGTGTAATGAACTTTAACACCATCAATATCGATACGCGCTTGACTTGTTTGAGTCGCTTCGGTTAATGCCGATTGAACATTGATAGATTTATTGCGTTGCCAACGCGAAATATTTAAAGGTTTTAGTAACGTAGGATGATCAGTATCACGAGACAAGTCCGCGTTCGATTGATAACTCACTACTTTCAAGGTAGAAAAAGACGACACAGACTCATGAGATGGAATCGATGTATATAACAATGAACTTGAAGACTCATTTTCGTTCTGGGCAAAAACAGAACTCATGAGCAAGCTCAAACCAACGGTTTGGGCTATTTTGTGATTAGTCGTCAACATCTCTTAACCTTAGTTAAGTCGGCATTTTGATCATATGGTTTAAAATGACGCGCTTTTATTGTTTTTATCAGTAATTTTTTATATACGCTTAGGTCAATTAAGCGCTGTTTTTATACTGAGTTTAATATTAGTTATAGTCGACGATACTGCATTAAACTAGGGTTAAATCACATTTTTGATAAATTATAGTCAAAGCGATCGGGGTTTAGGGGCAGGTTTCTAGTTCCAGACGAAACCGAAGTACTGACATCCATGTAAGCAAAGCAGTCAAAGCTACCGCGTCCTGCTCTCGCCATGCAGGCAAGCTTCGAGACGCCATGAGCATATGCTCTACTATGTGATTGGGGCCGCCTAAATGGATTTAGGTGTTAGAACGACGCAGGAGCCAAAGTCGAGAGTAAGCGCTGACAATGAACCATAAAACCTGAGCGAAAAGATTATAGTTAGCAAGTCGTTGAAATGTAAATAAGTGTGCTCACTTGCCATCTATATTGCGACCTAACATAAGAAAAAAGCGCTAAAAAGTGCTTTAATAAGAAAAGTAATTCTAGGGCGTGTTTATCTTTGTCGTATCGATTTTGTTCAATTCCAAAGCGTTTTGATCGCGGCATTGGCTTGATGGCATAGTGGTTCTACGTCAAAAGCCAATAACAAAGAGCAAAACGTTTTGGATTGAACCCAAAGGGCAGCGCATTTGCACTCTTTCTACTATGTTGCCCCACATGGATGTGGGGTAAGGTGACTTTGCAGGAGCATAAAGTCTTTATCGCGCTTTTATGTAGAATAACGACACCGCAATCGCTCTGCCTTGTATAAATCGTGCAAATACGGCTGCAAAAGCATACACAAAAGATAAACACGCCCTAGCGAATCAATCATTACCTCGTTGCCTGACAACCTCAAATAAACAAACCCCTGTTGCAACGCTGACATTTAAACTTGAAACACTGCCCGCCATTGGAATAGAGATAAGCTCATCACATGTTTCACGTGTTAAACGACGCATGCCTTTTCCTTCTGCTCCCATGACTAATGCCATAGGGCCAACCAACTTAGCTTGGTGCAACGTTTGTGTGGCTTCGCCTGCGGTTCCAATTACCCATACACCTTGCTCTTGAATATGACGGAGTGTTCTGGCTAAATTAGTCACTTGTATAAAAGGCACTTTTTCTGCGGCACCACAAGCAACTTTACGGGCGGTAGACGTTAAACCACCTGAATTATCTTTAGGTACAATGACCGCATGCGCACCTGCCGCATCAGCGGTTCGCAAACAAGCACCAATATTATGCGGATCAGTCACACCATCAAGAACCAGCAGAAACGTTTGCTGACCTTTTTCATTTAAAATAACATCCAAATCATTTTCAGTTAAAACTGGCGCCATTTTAACTCGAGCTACAATCCCTTGGTGGCGACCACCTGATGCTTTATCGTCTAATGATTTGCGATTTGCAATTTGTATGGAGATCCCATTACTTTGTGCTAATCGTAAAATTTGGTTTAATCTTTCATCATCTCGACCCTTTAAGGCAAATATTTCTAAAAAACGCTCAGGTTCTTGGCTGATAACGGCTTCTACAGCATGAATGCCATATATTGTTTCGGTTTTACTCAAGGCGTTTTATCTCCGCTTTTTCTTTCTGCTGGGGCTACTTGGGCTCGTTGTTGCTTCGCTCGAGGCCACTCTTGATTTGGGTCTACCTTTACCTGCTGCTCGCCCTTTGGGCTTACCTGACGAGAGTGGTGACTTTTTATTTTTGGCAGCATTTGAATTGTCTTTGTCCATCAACTCTTGTGTTTTACTGCCACCTTTACGTTTTGGTTTACCTTTATGCTTATGTTTATGCTTGCCTTTAGGTTTTTCATTACGGGGCTGTCGGTCTTTATGTTTTTTGGTCTCTGGCTTGCTTGTAGATGACTCGGTACGTTTATTTTCGACTTTATCTAAAATCGCATCTTTAGGGGCTATTTTAAAATCAATTTTTTTATCTTCTAGATTAACACCAGCAACAATAATGCTCACTTCATCACCCAGTTTATACACTTTGCGTGTGCGTTCACCTTTTAAGCGCTGCTTAGCGTTATCAAACACGTAATAGTCTTTACCAAGCGAAGCAATATGCACTAAACCTTCAATATATAAATCATGGACTCGAACAAAAAAACCAAAACCCGTAACGGCTGAAATAACCCCCGCATAAGTACTGCCAACATGATCTTGCATAAATTCGCATTTCAACCAGTTTGCTACATCACGAGTCGCTTCATCAGCTCGTCGTTCAGTCATTGATGTATGCTCGCCGAGTTTGTCTATCGCGTCTGTTGTATAGCTATGTTCGCCATCATTGCGTTGTGTTTTTTTCTGTTTGACTAAAACAGACTTTATTGCACGATGTAAAATCAAGTCAGGGTAACGACGTATGGGTGAAGTAAAATGAGAATAACCATTAAGTGCTAAGCCAAAGTGGCCTTGGTTATCGCCACTATAAACGGCTTGCTGCATTGACCGAAGCATCATCGTTTGAATTAATTCTTGATCAGGTCGGCCTTGAATACGCTCAATTAATTCTTTATAAACATGCGGTGTAATATTATTTTTATCAAACGACATGGTTAAACCCAGCTCGCCGATAAAACCAATAAATTTGGTTAATCGCTCACCTTCAGGCGCTTCATGAATACGGAATAACGCTTGAGCTTTATGCTTTTCGACAAAACGTGCAGCTGACACATTCGCTAAAATCATGCATTCTTCGATAAGCTTATGTGCATCATTACGTGTAATTAGCTCAATAGTTTCGATTTTACGTTCTGAATTAAAAACAAATCTAGGTTCAGGTGTTTCGAACTCTATTGCACCGCGTTCTGAGCGTTTAGTCTTTAATGCATTATACATTGCATGCAATGTTTCTAAATGCGGAACAAATGTCGAATAACGTTCACGTAAAGGCTCATCACCCTCTAGTATTTTACCAACTTTGGTATACGTAAAACGCGCATGCGAATTCATAACAGCAGGATAAAACTCGTAACCCGATAAATTCCCCGCTTCACTGACGGTCATCTCACAGACCATACATAATCGGTCTACGTTAGGGTTTAATGAGCATAAACCATTTGAAAGCTTTTCTGGCAACATCGGTACGACTTGCTCAGGAAAATAAACCGATGTTCCTCGATCTTGCGCTTCATCGTCTAAAGCGGTTCCAGGACGAACATAATGACTGACATCAGCAATGGCAACCCATAAACGCCAACCACCGGATTTTTTACGTTCACAGTAAACGGCATCATCAAAATCACGTGCATCTTCACCATCTATGGTGACTAAAGGTAATGCACGTAAATCACGACGAGTCACTTTGGATTCTTCTAAAACTTCATCTGCAATTTTATCTATTTCACGATCAACTTTGCTTGACCAATGATGAGGAATATCATAATTGCGTAAGGCAACATCAATTTCCATGCCCGGAGCCATATGATCACCGAGAATTTCTTTGATCTTACCAAGAGGGCTAAAACGCTTTGATGGACGTTTAATTAACTCGACCACAACCATTTGACCATGACGAGCACCTTTAATATTTCCCTGCTCAATAATAATTTCATGTTGAATACGGCTATCATCGGGAACAACAAAAGCCAGTCTATTTTCAATAAAAAAGCGGCCAACTAAAGGCTCTTTTCTACCCTGAATTGTTTTAACTATTTTAGCTTCTTGGCGACCTTTTTTATCCACACTGCCAGCCTTAGCTAAGACTAAATCACCATGCATACATGACTGCATTTGGTGATTAAGCAAGAATAAGTCTTTTCCTGAACCGCCCGTATTAAGAAAACCAAAGCCTTCGCGATGACCAATCACTCGACCGGTCACTAAGCCTAATTTATCTGGGGTTGTGTATTCATTCGACTTATCTAATAAAACTCGACCTTCATCTTGCAATGAAATTAAACAAGCGGTTAGCTCGCGCTGAGCGTCTTTATCAGAAATTGAAAATTGCTGGCATAAATGTTGAAAATCAACAGGCGCTAAGCTCTCGTCTAGATAGCTAGCTACTTTTTCAGCAAGTAATGGATGAAATTTATTTTTTGTATCTTTGGCTGATGGGCGCATAAATAGCTTCATGTAAATTAATTAACCACAGTATACCCGACTAAGACAAAAAAGTAGCGATATACCCACATTCCTTTTATTTATAAAAAAAGAACTAATTAACAATAATTGAGCATTTTTTAAAATCTATCAGCAAAAATACACTTTTCCACTAAGCTTAAATTTATACGATGTGAACTTAACATTTCTTTGACATTTAGTGCTTAATATAACGTCGTCAATATATTAAAAACAACGCGTTTTACAGAACCTTTAGCAGAAAAAACAAGGTACTTAGTATGTTAAAAGCCACGTTTACAAGCATCGTTATATTACTCAGCTTAGCAAGTTGTAGCAGCACCCAAGTAGAAAAAATCATTGTTAGCAGTAACTATGAACGCGATTTTATCTATCCTAAAAACACCCAAAGCCTTGTATTTATTAATCAACAAACATACGAACAGCCTTTATACGGCAGCAGTTTGCGTTATGAAAATCGATATTTTGATCAAGATGAAGTTTCTGTTTATACGTACCCTATCAGGCATTTTTATTGGCAAAATAATAACCATCTGCTTGAAAGCGAAATGAACAATATCTTTATGGAAATAGATAATGCCGTCGACCAAGGTATTTATCACAAAAGAATTGGCAAAGATGTGGAAACTTTTGAAGTTAGCGAAACGGGCAAAATGTTTAATGGGTTAAGAGCAACAACAAAAATCGTATTAGCGTCGGGGGCTGAATATAACTCGTATTCTTATTTATTCATGCAAAAAGATAAATTCATTAAATTTAGGATCAGCCAACCCAATGCAGGTAATTTCATTCAAGCTCCGGATAACATTATCGAGGAGTTACTCCCTCAGATATCGGTTCCGGGTGAATCAAGTTATATGGCGCAATTGCGTTTATTACATAAACAAGAATATGAACAAACAATGAGTAAAAATTAGGGCGTGTTTATCTTTTGTGTATGCTTTTGCAGCCGTATTTGCACGATTTGTACAAGGCAGAGCGATTGCGGTGTCGTTATTCTACATAAAAGCGCGATAAAGACTTTATGCTCNTGTATGCTTTTGCAGCCGTATTTGCACGATTTGTACAAGGCAGAGCGATTGCGGTGTCGTTATTCTACATAAAAGCGCGATAAAGACTTTATGCTCCTGCAAAGTCACCTTACACCACATCCATGTGGGGCAACGTAGTAGAAAGAGTGCAAATGCGCTGCCCTTTGGGTTCAATCCAAAACGTTTTGCTCTTTGTTATTGGCTTTTGACGTAGAACCACTATGCCATCAAGCCAATGCCGCGATCAAAACGCTTTGGAATTGAACAAAATCGATACGACAAAGGTAAACACGCCCTAAAATAACGATGATTATAGTCAAAGCGATCGGGTTTTAGGGGAAGCCGTCAAGCTTCGAGACCTCATGAGCATATGCTCTACTATGTGATTGGGGCGAGTAAGCGCTGACAATGAACCATAAAACCTGAGCGAGAAGACTATAAATTAATCGTTCACTTAGCTTTATGCATTTAACTATTAGTTTGCCATTGAGCAAGAATGCTCATGAGTTTAGGCAGTGCTATTTCACTACTTTTAGCAAGCTCTCTTTGCTCTGCCAGTACGTCACTCAAAATAGATTCTGTTGTCAACGGATTGGCTAAAACGACTCTAAATACCGTGATTGCTTGACCACCATAAACACTCGGATTAATACGAGTACGCGATACAAAAGATTTACCCGTTTCACGTTGACGCTTTTGAACGTACTTGGTTAAATCATCTAAACATTCATTAATTTGCTCAATTAATATCGGATCTTGACATTGCAATAAGGCTTTTAATGGCGCAGGAACATATCGATAGGTCAATAAGCAAAGTTCAGGCGCTGAAACTAATTCGAAATCAGTTTGAGATTGAATTAAAGAGGCAAAATATTGGGCTTGGGCAATGCTGCGATCAATTAATAATTCATACCCTTTACGCCCTAGAATATGCATACTGGCATAAACTAACAAAGCCATACCGGGTCTAGATCCCTCTAGTGTATGACTACCGAGATCTTTTGAACCTTTACGTAAAACATACTCGGCATGATGTTCAATATTACTGCTGATCTCAGGGTCTTTAAATAAAACAATGCCAGCTCCCATCGGTACGTACATTTGTTTGTGCGCGTCAATAGTAACAGAATCAGCTCGTTCAACACCTTTAAGCAAAGCCGAGTACTGTTTAGAAAACAACGTAGCCCCGCCCCAAGCGGCATCAACATGAAAATGACACTGTAATTCATCAGCTAAATCGGCCATTGCGGCTAATGGGTCTATATTACCCGTTTCTGTTGTGCCAGCAACTCCAACGATAGCCATAATAGCGATGCCTTGATCTTTTAAGGCTTTGGCTTGTTGGCGCATCGCATTTACATCAACACGATTATTTTCATCGGTTGTAATAGAGATAACATCGTCGCGACCAATACCGAGTAAATCAGCTGATTTAGCTAAAGAATAATGCCCACGCTCAGAAACTAAGACTACAGCCCCTTTATAGCCATAATGCATTAATGCTCGATATAAACCCGCTTTAGCAATGCCAGCAAAATCAGCTGTTGCTTTAAATAAATTATTACGTGCAACCCAAAGCGCCGTAATATTTGCAATGGTACCACCCGAGCAAAATGCACCTAAAGAACAACGCTCAGAATGCATATATTCATCATAAAATGTGTCAGTATTGGCATAAACTAGATTATGCATCATCCCTAGCACTTGCCTTTCTAAAGGCGTAAAGGCTTTTGACGTTTCAATTTTGACTAAGTTTTGATTTAACGCGATCATAATTTTAGACAATGGCAGCATAAAATAAGGTAAGGCCGATGTCATATGACCAATAAAACTGGGCGATGCGGTATGCACGGATTGCGCAACCAATTTGTCTAATAAAAATGCGGTATGATCAGATACAAAATGTGGGTTCTCAGGTACATCAGCATTAGAGAAATCTTTTTCAATTTCACCTAGCAATTGTTCTTTAGCGACGACATGCTCGTTTAAAAAGCCAATGATGTTTTGTGAGATCTCTTTCTCAATGCGTCCTAATGTTGAATCAGGTGCTTCAGGAACGGTAAAGATCCTTAACATTGATTCTTCATTTGCAGTTGCCTGCTTATGTTTTGTTTGTCTCACGTTTTTCAAATACCGGCCTAGCTCAATGCGCCAACGATATGCGTCGTTGATAAATGGTTAGCAACATGGGTGATTTTAAATTATACATAAACAATATAAATCGTTTATGCTCAACCATTCAAAATGGGTTAGCGTATAGTTTAAACGCAATCTAAAGAATTTTCCTATTATACTCAAATTACTTCAAGCTGTATTTCAACGTGTTATGAGGTATAAAGGTGCAAAACTTATATATCGCGGCTTACTTCTATATAATAAAGCATTTAAGACTGCCTATAATCTAGCAAGTCTATTTTTATGCAAATCACTGAATTCAATTTGCAATATAATTAATGATGATTATACTGTATAAAAAAACAGTCAAATTTTAAAGGTAATCACTATGGGTGTTAGAGCACTTTGGCAATGCGACCGGGACGGAAAAATGTTTACAAGTAAAAAAGATGCCGATGCATACGATAAAATGTTAGAGCTTGCAGAAGCGATCTCAACTATTTTAGAACAAAATATAGATGACTTAAGCGATAAACAAGCTGAGAATGTAGGCCGTGTTATTGCTGAAAATAAAGACATATTTGCGAATGCATTCAAAGGTAAAGTGGATGACTTACAGCAAAT
This sequence comes from Algibacillus agarilyticus, assembly GCF_003286125.1. Lineage (GTDB taxonomy): Bacteria > Pseudomonadota > Gammaproteobacteria > Enterobacterales > Alteromonadaceae > Algibacillus > Algibacillus agarilyticus. The sequence goes on along the minus strand of NZ_QMED01000018.1, from coordinate 11,601 downwards.
CATTAAGCCCGAAGAAGACACCGAAAATAATGTTGCACAATTAAACGCAGCAAAATAGTGGCTAAGTAAATCAACTTAGTGACAACGTCAAACACCAGAAGCAAGCTATCAATGATTAAAGAAGTACAGTGTGACTTCTTTAATCAACTCATTTGTATTTTTAATCATGCTGTTTGAGAAGTTTAATTTTACTAAATAATAACCTAACCACCTGAAAATTTAACTTTATAGCCTAAAGCCTCAAGCTCAGCCTTAATAACATCACGTTTGTCACCCTGCACTTCAATGACCCCATCTTTAACCGAACCGCCCGTGCCACACTTTTTTTTCAACTTTTGAGCAACGGCTTTTAATTCCGCTCCCGTCAGTGGTATCCCCGTAATAGTGATAACCCCTTTACCTTTTCTTCCTTTAGTTTCGCGTCTTACACGGACAAAACCATCGGTAAAAGTTTGAGCTTTCTGTTCTTTTTCTGGTGTTTTAATGCGACCACTATCGGTCGAATAGACTAAATTTAAATCTTTAAAATCCATAGCGTTATATCTTTTAAATTATTGTTGTTGTCTTTACTGGTGAATGATACGGGGGCGAATAGCGTTTGTTATGTTTTACCACGAGTTTAACGGCGTTGATCTGGTGGAACATAGCCTGGAATTTTAGCAATATCAATATCATCGACTTGTGATGAATCTAAAAATTTATCTGCAAATTCAAGATAAATTTTATTATCAACAAAAATATCAAATAAGTCTGGGTCAATATGGTTATCCTTGCGCATAAAACCTAAAATTTTCAAACATTCTGATAATTTTTTCGCCGGTTTATACGGTCTATCAGATGCAGTTAATGCTTCAAAAATATCCGCTATAGCCATCATACGAGCCGGTACTGACATTTGCTCACGAGTGAGCCCTTTAGGGTAGCCCGTGCCATCCATTTTTTCATGGTGGCCGCCTGCATATTCTGGCACATTACGTAAATGGCGAGGAAATGGTAACGCTTCGAGCATGTCAATTGTAATATCAATATGTCGATTGATGATCGTGCGCTCTTCATTATTCAAAGTCCCACGCGCAATGGCTAAATTTTGGATCTCATCTTCTTCAAGCAATGGTTGCTTGCGGTGACGTATATCTAAACAGTAACTTTCACCAATGTCTTTAACACGCTGCTGGTCAGCCGGGTTCATAAACTCGCCACCGATGTTAGCACGCGCAAGAAATGCCATTTGTTCTTCTAATTCGTGCTGAGCTTCTTTACATTCTGCCATTAAATTAGCTTCAGCTTCGGTATCACCACGCTTAATAGCCGCGATGGCTTTTTGCATATAAGCTATTTCAACATCTCGTTTAGCAATTTCAAAACGCGCTTCAACCAATTCAATACGATCAAAAATAGTTTCCAGCTTCGTTGCTTTGTCCATTACATATTCAGGCGTTGCGATTTTACCGCAGTCGTGTAGCCATGCCGCAATATTTAATGCATATAAATCTTCATCTGACATCGAAAAATGAGATAACGGACCCGAAGTGGTGCGATCCACGGCTTGCGCTAACATCATGGTTATTTCAGGCACGCGGCGACAATGACCACCTGTATAAGGTGATTTTTCATCGATAGATTTTGCCAGTAACTTAGTAAATGATTGAAACAAGGTTTCCATATCATCAATCAATTGGCGATTCGTTAACGCGACTGCAGCCTGCGAAGCTAACGCAACGACAATGCGCTCAATATCTTTGGAATATGGAATTATTTCAGCAGGTGTTTTGGTAATATCTTGGGCATTAATGAGTTGTAATACCCCGTTTAACTCGCCTTCATGGTTTTTCATGGGAACGGTTAAAACAGAACGAGTTCGGTAACCAATCTTCGCATCCATTGCCCGCGCGGCTGTCATGTCAAAACCATCAAAAGGTTCATAAGCATCTGGAATATTAACCACTTGATCGGTGTTAGCCGCATAAGCCACTAGGGCCGTTACATTCGCTTTGCCATCTTTAAACAACGGAATGGCATCAAAAGGGATGGCAACATCACTTGTACCACCCATATACATATTAAGCGTATCATTGATCAAGGTTTCGAACTTTAATGACTTGTCTGGGGTGACTGAATATATCGTACCACCATCGGCATGCGTTAATTCTTTGGCGGCTAATAATATTTGCTCAAGTAATTTAGTTGTGTCTTTTTCTGAAGACAGCGCTTGACCCACCTCGATCATACGCTCTATTTGCGTGAGGCGAATATCAGCAATATTCTGACTATTATTTACAGAAGCAGATAAACTCATTTTGTATTCAACTCTTTTTTGCTATTTGCTCGTATGAGTAAAAGATCCATCCCAGTCATCTTGTTTGGGCTCGTTTTTTAATTGATTAATTCTATCTAAATAAATGCTATAGACCATTCGTTCTGGATTGAGCGCATGCAGATCATTGAACGCTTGTTCAGCTTCTGGCCACAATTGAGATAAGTATAGAGTATATGCCGCATTATACTGATCAAGCTCAGCTCTGTCTTGCTCGTTTAAAGCCCCTTTTTCACAAATAGGCTCAAATGTCGCAACAGCCGTTGTTTTTCCTTTTACGATCACTCTATCAATAGGTCTAAACTCAAAGTCATCAATAGCTTGTGCCATTGTATATTCACTAACCAAAAGCTCGATACCATAAGCCTTCGTTAAGCTTTCTAAACGGCTGCCTAAATTCACCGAGTCACCTAAAACCGTGTAAGCACGCCTAAATTCTGATCCCATGTCACCGACGTTCATGTCACCCGTATTAATGCCGATCCCGACTTTAATTGCCGGTAGCCCATCAAGTACAAATTGCTCTCTAAGTTGCGCGGTAATTTCCAACATTGAAAAAGCGGCTTTAATTGAATTAGTTGCATGTTTTTCATCATCTAACGGTGCGCCCCAGAATGCCATCACCATATCACCAACATACTTATCAATCGTGCCTTGGTAATCCAATATCGTTTTAGTGATAGGGGAAAAGTATCGATTAAGCAATAACTTCAAATCATTAGCCGATAAACCTTCAGAAATCGTGGTAAAACTGCGTATATCGGAAAACAACACCGACATATTTTTACGATCACCCGCTAAAGACACTGAATTAGGATCATTCAACATTTTATCAATGTGTGCAGGCGGTACATATTGGTCAAACATACCTTTGATAACTTTTTTCTGGCTATTTTCGGCAAAGAAGCCAAACGCGATATTAATCACAGTCAAAAATAAACATAATAAAATAGGCGTCGTTAAAGGCATCGAAATTTTTTCGTTAGCCCATAAATAGGTATTAAAACCGATCGTGGTTGCCAATAGTAGCATTCCCCAAAAGGCCATTTGCCCCGGTCCCATTTTAGGGAAATAAAATGCCATCACCACACCAAAGAGTACAAGATAAAGAACAGTGTAATAATCAGCTAAGTCATGACGATAAGAAAATACATCTGGGTGTAGAAGTCCTTCAAGTATATTGGCATGTACTTCAACTCCAGGGTATTGAATACCAACCGGCGTTTCACGTAAATCAGCAAGGCCAACTGAAGAAGTCCCCACAAACACAATTGAATCCATTAAACTATCTGGCTCTATTGTACCGGCAAGTACATCGGCAGCAGAAATATATGGAAAACTATTGCGCCCCCCCCGATAAGGGACTAATACTCGACCATTTTCATCTGTTTTTACTAATTGATCATTAAGTAAAACCCCTAATACATTAAACTGATCGTTACCATCAGTAATGACATCAACCTTAATCTCGTCGGCTAATGAATATAAACGAGCAGCTTCAAGTGCAAGCGATGGATATATCGTACCTTCATATTGGATCAATAATGCCGCTCGACGAATAGAGCCGTCATCATCGGGTACCGCATTAAAAAAGCCTTTGCCAATAGCCGCTTCGTGCAGCACATCAATATTACCGATATAACTGCCAAATGGCAGAGCCTTTATTCTAGGAATAGGCACATCTTGATCAATACGAATAACATTATCAGGAACAATCCCTCGGCTAGTCACACTGTCTTTTTCAAATACAATACCCAACACCACATCACCATTTTCTAATGATTGTGACATGCGTAAATCGCCATCAATATCTTCTTTATACTGTGTTAACGCCTGAATATTATGATTATCAGTGCCTAGTTCTTGAGTTAGCTCATCAATTGGGTTTCTTTCAGGCTCTGAAAACACGACATCGAATGCAATTACGATCACCCCAGCATCAAGTAATTTATCAATAAGTTCTGCTACTTTTCGTCGGCTCCAAGGCCAACGACCATGTTCGGCTAAGCTTTTTTCGTCAATATCAATGATCGATATATTGGTATCGTTATAAACAGGTCGATGCTCCAATGTGGTCTTCAGCCGAAGATCATAGAACATACCATCCAGTCTTTTTAATTGATGGGTGGCAACATCGCCAAATTGTGAAAGTTGTAATAATACAAGTACAAACAAAACCGTTGTACTTGCTATTTTAGCTAATTGAATAAACGAAGGTCTAAAACGACTAAACACAGGCGTGTCTATAAAAAGAAGAAAAGGTAAAAATATTAATTTTTGTCATCAGCGGCATGTGAACACTCCATTATTTGAACACTATAATATGACCACTTGCCCTTCATGAGCGGCCATAATATCGACAGGGCTTTTCAGTTGATCAAGCCTTTCTTTAACATGCATCATTAATTCATCAAGCGCATCATCCGTTCTGGTATGATCATGGCTATAAAAAGCACAACGCTTAACGCCAGAAGAAGTCGCCAATTCAACGGCTTGTTCTAATAAACTATGACCCCAACCATGCTTTAAAGGCATGTCTTTATCAGTATATTGCGCATCATGGATCAGCAAGTCTGCATTTTTAATAAATGATTGCCATTCTGAAAATTCAGTCTCGATACGATACGGAGGAAACAACTCATTATCAGTGACATAAGCAAGCTTAGTACCGCCATCATTGATTAAATATGAAGAGCCGCCACCAGGGTGATTCATCTTGCGGCGTGTAATGGTCGCAGAACCAATCTTCCAAGAAAGAATAGATTCGTCTTTCTCCAATATTTTAATGTCTGCAAGTAATTCATTTTTAGAAATAGGAAACCATGAACCAGACATCTGATTCAAAATAGCTTCGGGTTCAAATGGGGTTGTTAAGCCTGGCGTAATGAATATTTTACGGCGAGGTTGAAATGCAGGTAAGAAAAAAGGAAAACCCTGAATATGATCCCAATGATTATGTGACAAAAGTAGATGAATATCATCACTATGCCGGGCTAATATATTACCCAACTTTTTTATGCCCGTGCCCGAGTCTAAAATTAAATGAGTACCATCAGATAATTTTACATGAACGCAAGCGGTATTACCGCCATAACGAGAAAACTCTGCACCCGGTGCAGGGGTTGACCCCCTAACACCATAAAATGTAACTTGCATCCATCACCCTTTCCAAAATTATTGATAGTCAATACCATTTAATAGTAGCACAACCTTTAAGAGGCATTAACAAATGAAGCTGATACATCAATCACAAAAACACGTGAATTTCCTTGTGCATCAATCACCGTAATGTCTATATCACAATATTCTTGGTAAGCCGAGTCATTAGTTAAGGTTAAACTTGAACTCGCCCCCGTTGTCGTTGAGTATGTGACCACTGTACCTGCACAACCGCTATCACTCCATGTTACAGCTGAACTATCACCATCAATATCAACGACATTAAGCTCAAGCATGACACTTGTTGTTTCATCATCTAATATGACAGACGTTCCCTCACCTTCAAGTACATGAGGATAATATTGACGGTCGATATCATACTTAACTGCAAATATATCATCAACACCACCACCTGTAGGTACGGCTGCCCCCGCAAGTGTTAACGTTAAATCATCAGCGTATTTAACCCCAAAGCCATTATAATATACAGAGGCATCAGCTCGTTTTAAATAACCAACCGTATTGAACGTTGTATCTAATTCAACAGTCTCTAACAAAATTCTAGCGGCTATTAGTTCGACTCCATTTGAACCATTTAAGTAGCCAGTAACCATCAAACGTTCTTTATCGATAATTTGCATGGCATTAAAACGAACATCAAATTCGGATTCAGCAAAATCAAAATTATTAGCAAGTAACTGTGCACCCAAATTTGAATATTTAACAACAGTACCATATACATATGTGCCATCGTCAAATACACCCGCAGCATATAAATTGCCACTTTCATCAAATTCGATATCTAAGAATTCATCGTAAAATCCAGCTGATGTATAGGTTTGGTAGCCAGCAGTTCCCCAAGTTAAATCTAAATAACCACTTTCTGTTTCAGATGGGTCAACTTTAGCCACAAAAGCATCGTTCACCGCCCCAAGATATTGACCTGCAATATACACATTATCTGCAGCATCAAAGGCAATATCATTAACCGCTAACGGTAATGAAAATAGAACATCATTACCTGCACCAAATATATTTCGAACAGTACCCGTGCTGTCGTAAGCAGCAAGGTAAGAGTTATTCGATTCACCATTGTAGCCCGTGATATAGATATTATCGTTACTATCTATTCCAATCACGCCGCCCATATCAATGCCTGTTTGGTTATACACAACACGCCCACTGGAACCAAATGCGGTATCAAGTGAACCATCCACATTATATTTTGATAACACTAGGTTGGCAGGACTGTAATCAACCACACTTAATAATAAGGTTTTGCCATCGGCTAAATATTTAATATCAAAAGTCGTATGAGTAGAGCCAGCCGTGTAGTCATCTTGCACTAAGCCCGTGCTGTTAAAGGCCGTATTATTAGCCCCCGTGTTCGTTATCGCGGCAATACCAAAATCAACGCCGCTTTCGGTTCCAATACCAACGCCTAAATACACATCATTATTACTTGAAAATGCCACACTGGTTGTACTTGTCGAATAAGCAGGCTCCAAGCGCCATTCACCACTTGTGCCAAAACTAGCATCAAGCGTTGGAGTTTCTTTTTCAATTATATCGTCAATTGTGATGGTGACATTGGCAGTATCTGATTTGCTGATAAGCGAATCATCAACAGCGCTAACAACGAGGTTATAAGTATCTTTAACTTCATAATCAAGCTGCGTGCTATCGGCAACCGTAATAGCGCCGGTTATCGCATTAATAGCAAATGCGCTCTCTTCATTACCTGACGTAATAGAATAAGTCAGTGTATTAGCGTCAGACGCAATAAATGTCGCTATTGCCGTATTATTAGCAGCGGCTTCATAAATGTTATAACTGGCGTCGTTGGCAATCGGTAAATCATTAAATGCCAGTACCTCTAAATTAATCGTGATGGTATCTTCTCCACCGTTACCGTCACTAATTTTAACCACTAAGCTATCACTGCCTTCGAAACTAGCACTTGGCGTATATTGAACATCAGTTGAGTTGCCTGACGAACCACTTGGAAAGATAGCCGAACCATTAGTTGGTGCAGTCATTATGCTCCAAGTTAATACATCTGAAGAATCAACATCCGTCGCATTTAATGAGACTGTAATATCCGTGTCGACCTCTAAGTTATCGCTAATTGAATTCCCTTCACTTATCACAGGCACATCATTAACATTTGTAACGGTAACATTAATAGTCACGGTATCTGAATTAGTACCATCACTAACGGTTACTATCACTGTATCGACGCCATAAAAATTGCCATCCGGTACATAACTTAAAGTCGCTGTATCACCATTATCGGTTAATACGGCTGTGCCATCCGATGCATCGGTTGATATTGTCCACGTTAAATCGTCACCTTCACCATCATAAGCGCTTAAGTTTATGATTTGTGCAGTTGTATCTTCCACATGAGATGCGGCAACCGTTACTCCTTCTAAAACAACAGGGGCAAAAGATGTCGTCGAGCTATATTTAGAAATAACAATTGATTCAGCATCGCCGGCATTTACAGGTATGTATGATGAGAACCAAATGCTCATTTCACCTTTATCGTAGGTTGCTTCAATATTAAGAGCAGCTTCACTCTGAGCTAAATCCTGAGTGAAAACGCCATTAGTCGCAAATGAACTATTATAGGCACCAGAAGGCATGTCGATTAATGAAATAATATTATCTTGTATAGATAACTCTCCATCAATCGCAGTACCGAGTAAAACAAGGTCGCCATTAACTTCCGTTACATCAGAAATAACATCGCCATAGCTCGTGAGGTCTATGTCTAAAATCCCTTCATCCCAATTTGTGTATCCTGTACTGGAATCAAATAAGAGACCATCTTCATCCATCCCCACTAGAACACTTAATCCATTATCAAATGCACTAATGACAATTGATGAATCCGACATAACAACCATGCTATGAAGTACGTCAACTGCATTATTTGTTTCACCAGTAGCAGAAGCGGGTTCCACGTCAACTTCAAGGTAACCATTGTAGGTGCCTTCGCCAATATCAGTTCCAAAGTTACTGCTATTTAACTCACCCGATGTATTAAATTTAAAGAGTGTTAAACGATTTGTATCACCACTTGTCATCACAACTATCTCGTTCGAGACAGGGTCAACAGCAATCGAATACAGCCGTGTTAAGTACATTTCTTCAGAATTCAAATTAGTTGTTTGACTTGTTTCACTCGATCCTGACGTAGCGATCCGTTCAAAAACAAGTTCGTTATTTGAACTATCATAGCCAACAAAAACAATCTTACCGTTATTATCCACCACAATATCAGCGCCATCTAACGGACCACTTGGACTATAAGAGTAGCTGAAGGTCAGGTCTAACGTACCTGAGCTATCATATTTAGTAATGTAATAGTAACTAGAGAGATCTTCATAATATAAAATGTATTGTGTGCCGTCTGCTGCAACAGCTGACGCTTGTAAATCCACTTCATATATAGGGGTTGTTGTGCCGTTATATTGATAACTCGTATTAACTTGGCCAGAATCTGCGTCTAATTTTAATAGAGCAGCCGTACTTGACTCATTAAAATCTAAACCATCTGCCGCAATATAAACATTATTGGCATCATCAAGGTGTATTAAGTTACGCACAAGCCCTTGGTCATAAAAACCTTCGTCTTCGGTATTTCGACTAAGCGGTACACGTCGATAGCCATTATCCGTATTATCAAATGCGGTTGAAAAATTCACATTTAATGGATTAGTCGCCGCTGCTATATTAGCAAGAGTGAACTTCGCTATAGCGCCAACGGTTCGTTCACTTGTACCCTCTAGATCCCAATCTTCGTTAGCTGTTCCTATCGCTACAATATTATTATCGCTGGTAACAAGCATCTTATTCATTTTGTCATCAAGAGGATATAAATCATCTGATAATGAAATTTCGGTCTCATCTGCCAATACCATGGCAGTTCCCGCTAGGTTAACCTTGACCGGCTGGAAGTCAGCATAAGTAGCGAGCGCTTTTTGATAATTAGTAACCAGTTCACCAGAGCTCAATACAACACTGGTTGCTTCTGCTGCATTGCTACCATCATAGAATGTATTATAACCCGACGATGCACTGCCAAAGGTCGTATCTAAAATACCCGCATTAGTAAATCTCGCAATCAAAGGTTCTTGGTAGTTATTTTGATTTGTATGCCCAACGATAACTAACTGCTCTTCTGTGCCGTTGTCATAAATAACAGCATCATTAAACACGTCTGTACTTGTTGGTAACGCAGTAACACAAAATACAACACTACCAGAGGCATACGTATCACCGTTACAACTTTGAGAACCGCTATCACCATATGAAGCATCATAATCACCGTTATTATCAAACCTAACGATACGACCAACTGTAGTTGAGCCGCCTACAGAATAACCGCCTACTAAGACGGTATCAGTATCAGGCTCTTCAACAATAAAATTAACATACTGATTAGAACCAACAGAATCAGTGCTAGCGTCATATAAAGAAATAGTTGGCGTGCCATTACCATCTGTCGGATACGATAATAGCGCTATACGTCGGTAGCCAATAGAATCAACACTAGCCGCCATTAAGACATCATCTACAATAGTATCGCTATTTGTATCTCGAACAATTAAGCCATCAGGGTAAACATCATAACCAAAACTGTATATTGAATAACCACTCGCACCATCACCAAAGGCAGTATCTAAGTATCCAGAGCTAGCATCTAATTTCATAACAATAGGGCTTTCATAACCACCCGAAGTGGTTTGTCCCGCTATATAGATGTCATCATTAAAGACCGCAATACCTGTAGCGGTTGTATCCGTCGTTATTTCATCAAAGTAGAAATAACCATTATCAGCAAAGGTCGGATCAAGTTCACCATTAGCGGTAAATCTAACCGCAGTGATACTTTGAACAGAACCATCAGTTCTATTACCTACAGCGACTAATTTACCGTCTGATTGCTCAACCCCCCCTATAAATTCAGAATCTCTCATCGCTATATGTGAGCTGACTTTAGAGTGGCCATTATTACCAAATGCACTATCTGCAACTAAATTGTAGTTTTCTGTCACATCTAATACAGAAACAGTGACCGTTGCATTAGCCGCTAGCAGATCAGCATCTTCGGTATCAGAGCGATCACGGACTTGTATGGTTAATGCATGAATTGTTGCTGTTTCATAATCTAATTGCGTTCTATCTTTGACTGTAATTTGACCCGCAGCATCGATAGCAAATAAATTATCTTTATCTCCACTCACAATAGAGAAATAAACTGAATCGCCCACATCAATATCACTACCACTCACACTACCCACGACATAATTGTTTTCAGCAGACTCTGGTAGATCAAAGCTTTCATCACTTGTTGAAGGTGCATCGTTCGTATTAGCGACACTTAATGTATATGATTGCGCACTATTAAGAGCACCATCACTAACCAATAAACTAATACTATTATCACCAACAAAATCATTGGTTGGAGTCCCCGTTAATGTAGCAGAACCATCGCCATTATCGGTAAATCCAGTTAACCAACTTGGTAGTGTAGGCGCAGTAATCGTTAAGGTAGAGCCTTCAATATCTGCAGCGGTTATGTTGTATGTATAAACACTATCTTCATTGATCGTTGTGATCTCTGTACTGGTAAAATACGGTGTATCATCAACGGGGTCTATCGTCACATTAACAGTAAAGGTGTCACTAATCGCGCCATCCGTTACATTTATGGTGAACGAATCAGAACCATTAAAATGTAAGCTTGGTACATAAGTAAATACCGCTGGAGTCGTTCCAGTACCAGACACCGTTAACGTACCGTTTGATGCATCCGTTGTGACGCCCCAAGTTAAGGTATCAGCTGTATCTTCATCAACAGCCGTTAAAGCACTCGTTAATGCAAAAGCAGTAGGCGAAGCATCTTCACTCATCGTTACGTTATCTAATACCGCATCAACAGCACCTAATAGAATCTGAGGGCCTTCATTAATATCTGTCAGGTTGATCGTGAAGTTTTCAGCAAACGTTGCACTGCCCGAATCCGTCACCGTTACCGTAATGTCATAGCTCGGTTTCGCTTCAAAGTCTAAATCGGTTGCCGCTACAATTTGTAAGTCGTTACCATTCACACTGAA
>NZ_QMED01000017.1 GCF_003286125.1 Algibacillus agarilyticus | reverse complement strand
CCGATTAAGGTGGCAAATTGAGTTATTGTTCAAAGAGCTTAAATCGTATTGCAACCTTAAAAAATTCAGCACACAAAAAGAGCCTATTGTTTGCGCCTTAATCTATGCCAGCTTCATCACTGTGTTACTAAAAAGGATGATGGCATTTGCAACAGAGGCATTAAAATCTTTATGGATATCGACACAAAAAGTGGCGAGGTCCGCACCAACATGGCTATCACTGTTAGTTAATAAACTGAGTCAACATCATGCAGTAGCGATAGCAGTGGAGGAATGCGTAGAACTAATATCAAAGCTATGTCCACGCGCCCACCCCAAGCGAGATTTGAAAGATGGGCTATATCAATTCGGTGTTACATCCTTGGTTGAGAATAACGGGATTGATTAATAAGTGAGCTTAAGTACCTACATATGAAGCGCATTTAAACGCTCGCTGAGTGGGCTCTTATTATTACGGATTGGTATTAATGCCTTTAAAAAGTCACACTCATACCAATAGACGGGAAAATTCCCATGTCTTGTTCTTTTTCGATAGCCAACTCCCCTGTTTTATTCACTCGGGCATAATCTAGATCTTCTCCGGTTATATTTTTACGGTTAAACGCATTAATAATGTCGACATAAAATTTGGCTTCTTGGCCAAAAAATGCAAACGGTTTGCTGGCTCTTAAGTCTAAACGTGAATAAACGGGCAGTCTTTTAGCAAAGGGATCACCATATACACCGATGTATTTATCTTCAAAAAAGGGATTGGCTTGAATCCCCATCACTTGAGTATAAGATTCGCCTGATTTTGCAATAAATCTGAATCCTAATTCCCATTTTGATTTTAACAGGTAGCTTCCCACTAAGTTAAATACCACGGGCGTATCAAATCTATAATTGCTTGTTTGTCCGGTTAAATTATTGGTTCGATCACTTTTAGCGTAACTTAACGACATCCAGCCATACCAGTTATCGGCTCTGTCACGATTTATCAATAGCTCAACCCCTTTAGCCGTACCCGATGTTTGCGCTACGTAATAGTTTTTTTCTGCGTCTTGATCTTCCGGTATTGCGGTGGGTAATCGATCAAAGGTTTTATAGTAGCTGTCTACTTGCCAACTCCAGTTTGTTAAAAAATCGCCTTTAAAACCAAAAGTATAATGATTAGATACGGGCTGCTTAATTTTAGGATTACCAATTTCAGGTAATGCAGTGCCGATATCAGCAAAACGGTTGTAGCGCCCTGCGGCTGATAACAAGGTTAAATTGGGACTTAAATGCCAGCTAAAAGCCATACGAGGATGCACAAAGGTTTCATCTAAATAATGATTACGTGTTGCTTGCAGACCGGTTTCTAAACTCATATCAGGGTTAATTTGCCAACGATCAGTAATAAAAGCGCTACTGTCTTTGGCGGTTAAACTATGCGTAGCACGAATAGGGTCGCGTCTTGACGCTTGGCAATTAACATCAAATTCAGTACACACAAATAGAATAGAATTGAGGTCGTAAGTAAAATCTGTTTTTTTGTGCTCCACACCCAAAGTTAATTGATGCGATTGATTTAATGCAAAGCGATAACGCCCTTTAATATATTGCTCAATAAAATCGATACTTTCGTAATAGTCGCTGCCCCATTCGGTTGTCATTTCATCTTTATAACGTGCGATTATCCATTGCATTTCGCTGGTTGAATTAGCGTTATATAACCAAGTAAGCGCTTGACTAGCGAAGCCTTCATTTATTTTGGCATCACCCGCAAAATCTGGATTAAGCGCCACCATATCAAAGTTATCGGTTAATTCAGCTTCTACATAATCTTTAGCGCCCACCGCCAATAACGAAAGTTGATGGCGGGGGTTAATATCCCAGACATATTTTGCAACATAATCACTGTCTTGTGGCGGATCGATAATGCGAACACCATCTTCGTCGGCTTCATCTTGTTTTGGCAAAAAATATTGAATTAACCCTTGGCGAGCAGATAGATAAAAAGCAGAGTTGTCGGTGACTTGCCCCTCAACAAATACACCTGCTCTTAATAAAGACGCGTCTAAGGTAATGGCGATATCTTGTTTTTTGGGATCGCGTAAACGCACATCAAATACGGCACCTGTTGCACCGGTATATTCAGCGCCAAAACCCGCAGAATAAAGTTGAAAGTCTTGTATGGTTTGCGCATCAAAAATAGAGGTATTAAATTCGTGAAAAATATAACCGGCGGGCATGCCATCAATATAATATCGGTTATCAGCCGGTGAAGAACCTCGCACCGCTGGCTCACCTCCTGCCGTCGGAATAATAACGCCTGGCAATGCGGCAATAGCGGCCATAGGATCACCCATAGATCCCGGCATATTAGTCAGCTTTTCAGCATTTTCAGTAATTTGCGTGTAATACGCTCGACGGCTGCCTTTCACCTCGATTTTTTCGATATTCTGCTTTTGCTGTTGCTTTTGCAGTTCTGGGGGTTGATCCGCCGGTAAATCGTTTGCATCAGCATAAACAAGGTTTACGCTAGATAAGATCAACCCGCTCCCCACGATCCTCCAATTCATTTTTTTAGGTATTATGCTTGCAGCTCGATTAATAAAATTAACAGTATTACGGTACATGTCTGACTCCATTTAAACGTATATTAATCCCAAGTAACTTGGGTATAGAAACCGGCCCCTAAAACCCGATCGCTTTGACTATATAACCAGCTTAAATAAAAAGTTCGTCAATAAATGTAACCAAAGCTTTCACTTTTGTATCAATATGTAACGGATTGCTTGAACATCAATTCTGTTACACTTAGTTACACATAAATTGGGATTATTCGTGCATAATTAGCCTATCCAAAAGCCTGAACTGAATGTTATGAATTCATTTTACAAATTAGCCTCGCATTTATTTTTATTATCAGCCATGTTATGCACTCACAGTTATGCTGAAGACATTAGCCATTCTGTAAGAGGCGGCGCGAGTATTCCGGCGGATCAAAACGGCGGTTTTTTAGATTTAGGTTTAGGCCTTACTTATTTTAAGAGCCCACTTTGGGGCTACCCAGAAAAAAACACAGATAAAAATGTGGGTATGAGCACCGAGGTATACCTCAATATAAATGGCCGTTATCAATATGAAGGTTTTTTTATTGAAGCTTATGCCGAAGGCTTTAACGGTTTTAATATCGGCTATAATTTTATTAGCGACACCCATTGGTCATTCGATATAATTCTTGCACCTGAGCATTACGGTATGGGGGATGAAGACGATAATCAAACATGGAAAGATTCAAACTTAACCCCACGTGAAGCTGATTTTAATTTGGGTTTGAGAGCCAATTATAGCCAGCCAGGTTATCGAGTTGAAGTTAGAGTTTTACAAGATATAAGTGACACTCACGATGGCCATGCCGTAACCGCGTTTATTGGCAAAAATTGGCAAAAACGCAACTTAAACTTACACGTATTAGGCGGTTTGGCTTATCACAGCAGGCATGCTGCTGAGTATTATTTTAACGTAAGGCCTGAAGAACAGAGCGAGCAATTACCTGCTTATGATGGCGCGAAAGGGGGATTAATCGCTAATGCCGAATTTGGCCTCACTTACCCAATAAAAGAAAATTGGGTATGGCGCGGTTTGTATCGATATACCAAGTTTTTGTCTGGCGTAACCGACAGCCCTTTACTCATTCATGACGAAGCGCACATTCTGGCATCTTCAGTTAGTTATGTGTTTTAGGGATCGACTCGTGTATAAATTAACTTTGCTTAGTGTTTTGTTTCTTACTAGCCTAAATGATATATCGAGTGCATTTGCCAACCCGATCAGCACTCAGCTGCACGTTACCCCAACCCGCTGCGTTGCTTTGCATCAAGGGCAAACCTGTTATCAACTGATTGATATTAGTTGGGAAATAACATCTCAAGGTTCATATTGTTTGTTTATTAGCTCAACAAAGCAAGCCCTAAACTGTTGGCAACAAAACACCGCACAACACGGCACTTATCAATACGATGTACAAAGTGCAAAAGATGTCATAATTAGTATTAAAAACATGCAGTCAGAACAAACCATTGCGCAAATGAGATTTGAAATTGCTTGGGTGTATAGTCAATCACAACAAAGGCGTTCATCATGGCGACTGTTTTAAAAAACAACGGCAACCTATTATTGGTTGAAGATGACGAATCACTCGCACAATGGATCGGTGACTATTTACTTAGCCATAACTTCACTCTATTTCATGCATTAGATGGCGAACAAGCCATAACACTCTTTACTGAACACACGATTGATTGTGTTATTTTGGATTTAAATTTACCCAAACTCAGTGGGTTTGAGGTGTGCCAATATATAAGGCAACAGCAACAAATTCCCATTTTAATGTTAACCGCGAGCAATGAAGACAATGACGAAATTACCGGGCTTGAGCTAGGCGTCAGTGACTTTATGCACAAACCAGTACGACCACGTGTATTATTAGCCCATATTCAAGCCTTATTGCGTAGAGCAATGCCTACCGCCAATGAGCATTTACAGTTTGGATGTTTGTCTATAAATAAAACCAGTCGCGATGTAAAACTCGATGCTCATAAAATAGAGCTAACCGCCAACGAATTTGATCTACTGTGGTTACTGGCTAGCCAAGCAGGTCAAATTGTTTCACGAGAAGCCCTGTTAAAGTCGTTAAGAGGGTTAGAGTATGATGGCTTTGACCGGTCAGTTGATATTAGCATTTCAAGGCTACGCAAAAAATTAGGCGATACAGCCCAGCCATCCAACAAAATAAAAACGATCCGCGCTAAAGGTTATTTGTTTAACCAGCACGCTTGGCAACACAATTAATTGAGCACATCGCATGCGAATTTTCACCTTGTCACTCATCACTGTCACATTAAGTGCCGCTATTGGCTTAGGCTACTTACTCGACTATAGCTACCTCAATATTCAGCAACCGCAGCAAGAAAACATTCAAATAAATCAGCAGCAAAGCTTTTTGTTTGAATTAGCAAAACAACTCAAGCCCGATAGCCAATTACAGGCGCCACTCAGCTTAGCGTATAACAATTTAACCGAGCTAGCCCTACCAGCCGAATTGACAGCACATATTAAAACTGGAGAGCCGCTATTTTTACAATCTAGCCAACAAATAACTTTATATTGGCTAACCGACCATCGGCAGCCCGATCACATGATGAGTTTAAACTACCAGTTACCTGAGCAAAATTTAACAATGCCAACAACCGACTATCGTTTATGGTTTACTCTCATTTTTTATACTGGCATTGCGTTGCTGGTGATTGGGTGGTCAGCCCCCTTGATTAGGCGTTTATTTATTATTCAAGCGGCACTGCATAGGTTTGGTAACGGTGAACTCAAGCAACGCATTCCCAATAGTCATTTTAGCTACATTAAAAACATTGAAATGGGCTACAACCAAATGGCACAGCGCATTGAAACACTTCTAGAAGATAACAAACTATTAAGCAGTGCGGTATCACATGATTTGCGCACGCCAATTGCGAGACTACGTTTTGGTTTAGATTGGCTAGAAGAAAAATTAGAAAATGATGTTGATATCTTGCAACACATTCAACGGCTTAGCCAAGATTTAGACGAAATGTCGAACCTCGTTGAAACCTTGTTAAAATTCGCCCGCTTGGAGCAACAACAAATTGAATTAAAACCCCGAGCCTATGCAATAAAACAACAAGTAAACCACATTATTGACGCCTTAAAACAACAGTATCCAGACAAAGCTTTTGAACTCAACATTGATGACCAAGCAATCATTCAAGTTGATCATACTTATTTTTCGATGCTGTTAAATAACCTGATCAGTAATGCCTGCCGTTATGGGCAAACACATATTCAAATTAGCTTTGTGCAGCATAAACTCAATTGGCAATTGCACATTTGCGATGATGGCCAAGGTATCGCGCCCGACATACGCGACAAAGTGTTACTGCCTTTTTTTCGGCAAGCAAACTCTCAGGGATACGGAATGGGGCTAGCGATAGTGACAAAAATTGCTCAATGGCATAAGCTTAAATTGCATTTAGATGCCTCACCCATGGGCGGGCTGCAAGTCATTATTCAAGCAGACTCAAGCTCATAACGTCAAACTAAGCCGTAACGTTAAGCCGTTAGCATTTTGTGTAATTTATTAATGGTATTCAAATTACGCCCGGTCGCAAAAACACCTAAACAAGCTTCAACCTTAGCCACTAGTTTTGAACGTCCAATCCCGTTAGGGGCGTGTAAATATAAAACAGAATCGATAAGCTGATAGCTTTCTGTTTCAGCCAATAAATGCTGTGTTTTATCTACATCTAAGGTGGGTGTTTGGCCGCAAATATAAAAATGCACAAATTTACCTTCAGCTGAATCATAAGGGTTATTGACTCTAATTTGCTCAAACTCGGCTTGACTTAAAATAAGTAAATCAACAACAAAACCAAACTTATCTGCCACTAACTGTTTGATAAACTCAATTTTAGGTGGCTGTGCGCTTTGCACAACAACGTTACCACTTTGAATGTAGGTTTTAACGTGATGAAATCCACCTGCATTTAACGCCTCAACTAATGCCTTCATCGGCATTATATTTTTACCCGATACATTAATGCCTCTAAACAAAATAACAAAACTTGGCATAAATAAGCTCCTTGACCTGTTTTACAACAACATAGTGAATACGATTTTATTCGCCGGTATCTTTCAACTTTTTAGCTGCTAACCTTTAAAGTTAGCCCAAGGATCCGCTTTAATTTTTGATTTTGAATGAGAAGCTGCAGAGGATTTTTTATGGCCTTTTTTGGGCGTAACGGCTTGCGCTTCCAATTCATTTTTTGCAGAAAGTGAACGAGGCTTGGGTATTGAGTCAGTGAATGTCGTAATATATAAATCTTCAACCTCATCACGTGCCCACTGGGTTTTGCGTAAAAATTTTAAAGAGGATTTAATCGAAGGATCACTTCTAAAACAGTTTATTTTCACGATCTGTGCTAGTTCACGCCAACCATAATGATCGACCAATTGCGTTACGACGTTTTCTAACGTGATACCATGTAATGGATTATTGGGTTGTGCGTGCATAGATTGACTCTGTATTCAAAAAACTAACAAAAAGTATAACGTGATCTTGGCAACAACTCATTAAAAAACCAATTTTGAAACGCGATTAAACCTCGGCTCATTTTGCTGATTAAACGCATCGTTAACTTTACATCACAGGCAATAAAATGAAAAAATCGGATAAAAAAATTGAAAATGCATTAATCAAAATACTCACAACTGTATGTGAGCCCGCATTAGATAATGTGCCTGGGTTTGTCTGGTTAACTCACGTGGTAAATTATGCTGATGTACCTAACTCGTTAAACGTTATTCTTGTGTTTAAGACAATAGATGATCGAGCGCAAGCCGAAAAAAATCAACACGATTTGCAGCTCATTAAAGAGACAAAAAAAGCCCTATCCAATATCAACATCACACTTAAAAACCCACAAAAACAAATTAAGTTTGATACAGAAGAGGCTTGCGATCTAGAACATAATGGTAATTGGGCACTGCGCTTAAGTTAATGGGTTACGGCGGGTAGATTGTTCATCGATCGCAGATTGCAATTTTTCTAATTGCTCAATAATAACTAAAAATTGCTCTCCAAACGTAGTGACTTGATATTCTACTCGAGGCGGTAATTCATTAAAAACAATTTTCTCTAAAATGCCAAATTCTATATTTCGTTTTAAGCATTGATTTAACACTTTAGTGCTTAAACCTTCCACGTTATTAACCATTTCTCCTGGCCTGTTTATACCTTGAGCTAATAATTGATAAACGGTTAATGACCATTTACAACCAAAAATAACCTCAACCATACGAGCACTACTTTTAGGCGCTAATTTTCGTGGAAATAGTTTTTCTTTATTAATCATAAAGATGTACCTCTAAGTGCCTACCCTACCAATTTGTACCGACTATTCAGTCAGTTGTGAAGCTTTTAAGATTATCACGTTCATACAATTTGGAGATAAAAAAATGACATTTAAAAAGACAACAAGCGCGCTGATTATAGGTGGTACCAGTGGTATTGGTTATGAAACGGCAAAGCAGCTACTGCAAAAAAACATACCTGTTATTATTGTGGGCAAAAATAAAAGCAAGTTAGAAAAAGCAACGCAAACACTTAAATCATTTGGCGATGTAACTGGCTATGCTGTCGATTTATACCAAGCCGAAAGCGTAGATAACTTCATCGACAAGATTAATAATTTTTCAATTCATATTAACTACCTCGTCAATGCCGCTGGTTATTTTTACCCTAAACCTTTTATTGAACATACCGAAGCTGATTTTGATCGATATCATCACTTAAATAAATCAATTTTTAGGATCAGCCAAGCTGTCACACAAAATATGATCCGATACACAGGAGGAAACATCGTCAATATTGGTTCGATGTGGGCAAAACAAGCGGTTAAAGCAACACCTTCATCGGCATATTCGATGGCTAAAGCAGGGTTACATGCATTTACACAACATTTAGCCATGGAACTAGCTGAATATAATATTCGGGTAAACGCAGTCGCACCAGCCGTTGTAGAAACACCGATTTACAATGCCTTTATTGACACTGACAATATAAAAGAAACACTAACAGGCTTTAACCGTTTTCATCCCATTGGCCGTATCGGCACAACAAAAGATGTTGCTAACAGTATTCTATTCTTGTTATCTGAAGAATCAAGTTGGGTAACTGGCGCAATTTGGGATGTAGATGGCGGCGTGATGGCCGGTAGAAATTAGCAAAAAACCATTTTAATTAAAATGGATAAATAGAGGTTATACTCTCGTTTATCCATTCTTTTATTCAAAATATTCTGAATATCCTCAAATAGCAGACGAAAATAAAACTGTAACTTACAAAATATTAACAATATATTTTATACATAGGCTAAACTACTATAATGTGACTTAAAATTTTTGCTATCCGACGATTAATTATGCAAGTAAGAGGAAATAAGTAAATGAAATGTGTGAAGTTTATAACACTACTTTGCTTAACATTATGTAGTTTTGTCAGTTTGGCAGCATCAGAAGCCATTCGTATTCAAGGCAATAGCGATGTTAGCTCATTACCCCTTACGCTACTTAAAGCAATCACTAAAAACAACCCACAATACCACCTTGATTTCCCTTATGATGGTCAAGGCAACTTAACGAAATCTCGACTTTTAGAAGAAGTAAAAAACGGCCAGATTGATATACATTGGAGCCAATCTAACGCCGCCTTTGAAGAAGATTATAATGCGATTTATATCCCTATTTATCGTGGTTTGATAGGGTTACGGTTAGCGGTTGTGCCCAAAGACAAACGTAACATTTTGCAAAACGTTAGAACCCTTGAAGATTTGCAGCAATACACGGCAGGTTCAGGTAGTTTGTGGTCCGATACCATCACGCTCATCCATAACGGCATCCCCGTTGTTAAAGAACAAAAGTTTCCTAATTTATTCCCCATGCTTGAAGGCGGTCGGTTTGATTACTTCCCACGTGGTTTACACGAACCCTGGCGTGAACTTGACCGTTGGCCTGAATATAACTTAATTGTTGAACCCCATATTTTGATTAGATACGCAGCTCCCTTTTATTTTTTCGTGACACGAGAAAATGCAAAAGTGACCCGTTTTTTAAATAACGCCCTAAATGAGTTATATGCGTCAGGTGAATTTGAACGTTTATTTTTTGCAGATAAAGATGTCGCCCGCGCCCTAGAAAATGCCAATTTAGCCGACAGAAAAGTTATTGAGCTATCGAGCCCTAATATTACATCGAGAACACCGCTTGATAAAGCACACTTATGGTTCAACCCTTATAAGAATTAGTGCCTATACTCAGCTCGTTTTTTGATCGGTATCGCAAGTAATTGTTTAAATATTGCGTTCACCAATATAACGAGCCTAAATATTACCGATATCAATAACCGCTCCAGTTAACCGCTGGAGTGCCTTTATTTTTAGTCTTCTCGCTCAGGCTTTATGGTTCATTGTCAGCGCTTACTCTCGACTTTGGCTCCTGCGTCGTTCTAACACCTAAATCCATTTNAGGCGGCCCCAATCACATAATAGAGCATATGCTCATGGGGTCTCGAAGCTTGCCTGCATGGATGCAGGTAAGGGGCGAGAGCAGGACGCGGTAGCTTTTGACGGCTTTGCTTACATGGATGTAAGTACTGAGGTTTCGCCTGGAACTAGAAACCAGCCCTAAAACCCGATCGCTTTGACTATATTTATCCCTTTATGCTATCTCTTTTTCCCCTATTAGTAATAATTTAACCGTACCCTGCACCTTCTTCTACCTACCCTCGATAAAAATAATTTATATAACTTTTAGATATAGCAAATTGATATGTAGACTTTGTGTTAAAATTACTTTTTGCTATTGTTAATTATCTGTTATCGCTATAACAGATACACCACACAAGGCATCGCTAATCGTTTTTAGCGCCAACCCAAAATTTAGTAACCAATAACGAGAAACAAACTCGTGATTCAATAGCATCCACTTCTGCATGCCTTGAATTTAGGTTTATAAGACAAACTCACGCAGGCTCTATATTTTAAACGTCTGTGTTATCAAGTTTGCACAATAAAAAACACACTATTTTTAAACAACAACACTTGAACACTTAAGGATAAACATGAAAATCAAATTAATGGCATTATTATGTCTATTAATGGGGATATCTATCTCGGCATTTGCCACTATTTTACCCACAAAAACCTATAACAATATTACCTATTTAGCCAACACTGAATCCAATCAGCTCAAACGTTATTCACATACCATCGACGATTTTTTATTACCCATAACACTAACAGGCAACCCCTGGGCTTTTCATGTTGATGAGAGTGGTATTTATTTAAGTTATGGTAACGAGATAAAGCATGTTGACCATACTGGTAATAATGAAAGTCTCTATCGGAGTACCAGTCAAGAGGTACACAGCTTGCTCTCGACAGATGACTACTTAATTGTCGCAGGTTATGGTTACTTACTTAGCATTAATAAAAGTAGCGGTATTTTAGCGGATGAATATGAAGATCGCTTACAAGATACTGGCCCTAATATCGCATTAAGCCCAAATAAAAATAAAATATATGCAACCAGCTATAACAATGCTTATGTTATTAATATCGATGATAATGGCCAATTAAACCAAGCGGCAGAAAGTTTTTACACACTCGTTAATGATCCCACTTATTACCCTGTGCCGGGCAGTACACATGTACTCGACAATTATGGTTCAGTTTATAATGCAGCTAACTTAACACCGTTAATTAAAGGAACCGAAGATGGAGAGTGGTATACCGTCCGTGCTGATGACACCACTTTTTGGCAAGGCTTACCGATTGTTTTACGCAACAATGCCTTGCATGCATTAAATAAAGCTTATCAATCAACCGGCAGCCAAACAGTTTCAATACATAATGCAATTCACACTGAAAGCTTTACCATTCCTAATGGCGATGAAACGGTCACATTCAACATGTCAATCGAGCGTAAAAATGGCACATCAGAAATTTTAAGTGTTACTCCAACCTTAAATTTTTATACGACAGGCACTTATGCTCGAGGTGATCTGGAATCAGCTAATGCTGTGCAGCAGGCCATTTTTGAAGGCCAACATGGGGCTCTGCATGTATATGACGGGGGCGGTTGGAGCTACTGGTTATCGAACGACGAAAACCAAGGCGAAAGCAAAAAAAGCGTAACGGTTATTAACGATAAGGCTTATGTGTTTTCAACCGATAAAAACGAAACCTTAGTTCAGATAATCGATATTGCCGACTTATCACCTGCCGATCCCAATGCAAAATTAGATGCTAATGGCCTAAAATTTAATGTTGATGCTGTCCAAGCTGATGCTAATAACGACTATTTATATGTATTGAGTCAGGCACATGCCAGTATTTTTGTGTGGTCAGTGATCGAACAAAAATTCATTGATACGATCGCATTAACTAAAACCCCAACTGAATTTACTTACGCTGAAAAATGGCAGCGTATTTATATGAGTGCCGATGATGGCTCATTGTTTTATTTAGATTTAAGTGATAACTCAATAACCACGCTCGACTGGCAAGAAAAGCTTAGCGCTTTAGTCAGTGCAGGCGATTTTATCGTAGGTAAAAGTAGCGAACAAAGCAATAACTACCTGCTTGATAAAGAAGGTCAAATTCTCGATACTCAGTATCTTTCAGCTCCTGTTGATAGCATGGTTTGGGATGCAAATAAAAACCGAATTTATTATTTAACCCTTTGGTCACCGGCTGATCTCGAAGCCGTTAATATTAACCCTATAACAAAACAATTTGCACAGCAGGACGAAAGTGACTTTCATGATGGCAATGGCTGGGCGAATCCACTGAGTGTATCTTCTAATGGCCATCTTATCGCCAATGCAACAGGTCGCGTATCAACCGCGGCAAAATTAGGTGAAAAAGCCGATATATTAAATGACGGCTTATTAACCGATTTAGCTTGGCTTCAAGGTAATTTATTTAGTTTAAAGGGCGTAGATTCAAATAGTTACAGCAAATTACAACGCTGGCAAGCCGACTTTACCGAATACCCTCTCGATGCCTATGAAGTGCAAGGCACCCCGATTAAATTAATCGCGTTAGCCAACAAGCAGCAGCTTGCTTTAGTGTATAGCTCCGATACACAAATCAATATTGAACTGCTCGATTTTGTTGAACATGATTTCGATAACGATGGTTACCTTGATAGTGCCGATGAGTTACCCGCAGATGCTTCGGATCATCTTGATAACGACGGTGACGGCGTAGGTAACAGCGCAGATATCGATGATGACAATGACGGCGTCATGGACGATGTAGATAAATTTCCTTTCAATACTCATGAATCAACAGATAACGATAATGATGCGATAGGTGATAACCAAGATCCTGATGATGACAATGATGGTGTTAACGATGATGAAGATATATTTCCATTTGACCCTAATGAGTCAATTGATTCTGATTGGGATAACATTGGAAATACAGCCGATTTAGATGATGATAACGATGGCGTTAACGATGAGGAAGATGCATTTCCATTAAACCCGCATGAGCAATATGATCATGATAAAGACGGTATGGGCAATGAAGAAGATCAAGATGACGATAACGATGGTGTACTTGATTACGAAGATCGATTTCCGACGGATCCAGCTGAAACAACCGATTTAGATCACGATGGGATTGGTGATAATAGTGATCCAGATATCGATGGCGATAACACAAATAATGATGAAGACCCATTTCCATTAGACAGTTCTGAATGGGCTGATACTGATAATGACGGTATCGGCAACAATACAGATTCTGATGACGATGGCGATGGTATTAGTGATGCAAACGATTACTACCCAACCAATGCCGCTAAAAGCGCTATTACGGCCAGTGATTACTTCTTATTAAATGCGGGTAGCACTTGGCAATATAACGGTAATAACGCACGCATCAGTTCAGCGATCAATATTGCGGGTCAAAACATAACACCGTTAACGTTTACACAAGGGTCAAAACTATACTTAAAAGTGGTGGACAATAAAGTTCAATTGTTTGGTTTTTACCTACCCACTGTTTACACCAATTATGGTGATTTCAGCACAGACATAAGGTTGGATAAAGGCATAAATTTACTGCAAAGTAATACAGGAAATGGAAGTGGCAATGTCAATATATCGCCAACCTATGGTGATCGTTCAATGACTTGGTCTGCGAGAACAAGATATCAAACACCTGAGTCACTTTCACTTCCTGCGGGGCAATTTGATACCTTGCATACGCAAATTTCATTTACTGGCGCAGTGAATATTGACGGGGCAGACATCAGAGTCACCTACGACGTGAGCTTTTGGTTTGCCGAGGGTATTGGTATTGTGCAAGTTGCAGAGAATGGTTACTCCAGTGAATTAACAAACTACACAATAACCAATAATGCAGCGGCAGATGCGAGCTCAAATAACGCAAACGGTAATACGTCAAATAACGCAGGCGGAGATAGCGGTGGTGGCGGTAGCACGCATTGGTGGTTATTCACGATGTTAACGGTGAGCTTATTAATTCGTAGAAAAGCCATCGCCAAATAACCCCTCCCTTGTTCTACTAGGGTAGATATACCCTAGTCACTTGGGGATAAAGCCACTTGGGGATAAAATCAAAAAAAACAATAAACGCCCATAAAAAAACGGCCAGTAACTAACCGGCCGTTTTTTATTTTTCACTTCTCGCCGGCGATCAAACCGGTTTATTAAGCAGTCTTGACAAGGTGCAACCTCCCAACTCAGATAAGTTCTTATGCGCTCGTATGATTAACGAGTCAGCGAAACGCCCTTTTTATAACAAGCTAATGCTTGGCTGGTTTGCTGGCTTTGCTCTAAAACATGCGCTAAGGCAAAGTATTCATCTTGAGCAGGCTGTTTACGGATAACCATTTCAAACGCTTTTTGTGCTAACGTCCAATCTCGAGCGCTAGCCGCAACATAGGCTAAGGCGGTAACGGCTAATATATCATCTGGATTTTTCTTAATGGCTTGTTCTAACCACGCAATTAATTTTAAAGGTTGCTGAAACTGCGCATGTTTAAGCATCATCACCCATTCAGGCGTGATCGCATTTTTAGCGCTTTTTAACACAAATTTTTCTGCGTCGTCGTTAAACCCAGCTTGATTTAATGCATTTACGTATAAGTAAATTAGCTTTTCAGGCGCATCACTGAGTTTCTTTAAACGATCGGCTAATTGCTGCAATGGTTTAAGTTGTTTGGCATTGGCTAGTTCACTAAACAAGCCACTAAACGCACTTTTTACTAAACCTTCGTATACCTCGTTTGGCATATCAGTATGCTGTTTGAGTGGTTTTAAAAGCTCAACTAAATGCGCACTGCGATTAGCATCTTTATATAACATACTCAGTAAAACTAACGTTTGGCACTGCTTAGGGTGCTTTTTATATAACGCTTCGGCTTGTTCTATCGCTTGTAATAACTCGCCCTGCTCTTTCAAATTTTGAACAAGCACTAATTGCTTTTCAAGATCAGAGCCTTGCTCTACGGCACGCAAACTATAACGCGCATGATCATCAAATTTACCTTGGCGTTTTGCCGATTCAGCCGCCATTAAAAAATGCGATTTACGCACAGGGCTATGCTCCGCTTGCGTTAAACTTAACTTTTCTGCAGTCACATATTCACCACTCAAAAAAGCTTCAAATGCTTTATCAAATTGTATAAATGCTCCTTTTTGTCGGCGCTGGGCACGCCAAGCTTTACTGACTGAGCGCAAACGAAACACTGCAACAATAAAACGAACGGATAAATGAAAAGCAAAATACGCGCCTATTAACATGATCACGCTAGCAACAACCGATGTCTCAATCGTCCATTCATTCATGGCGATCAACACATAGCCTTTTTCATCAACCCAATAAAAGCCTAACGCTAATACCCCAGTGATAAATAGAATAAATAAAATAAAACGTATCATAACGCATCACCTGACGGCTCTGTTGGTATTACCTTTTTTGGAGATTGAGATAATAACGCTAAGCTAGCAAGTTGAACCTGAGATAAATCTTGCACAATGGTTTGATTAATTAATTGATTTAACTGTGATTTAGCCTCTAAAACAGGCCGCTCATCGAGGTTGTAGTATTGACTCAACCAATTTTGCACCTGCTGCAAAGCATCTTTATATAATGCAGGCTGTTTGTTGATCACCGCGTGCTGCGCGTGCATTATTTTGGCTTGCATGTTCTGGCGTAAATTCGTTTCATGTTTAGGCGACAATAATGCCTCAACATTACCATTACGACGCTTTACGGTTATAAACTTCTCCGTTAAGGTTAACCACGTTTTATGCACATTTTCGAGCCAATCATCGGTTGAATCCGAAAGCGTTAAATCTTGTGGAGCCTCAACCTCATCTGGGATCATGGCTTGATTAAGCGGAAGGTTAGCCACAAGCGCCGCCAACGATGTTAAATCAAGATAAGTTTTCTCAGTTTGTACGGGGTTAATCGATTGTAATTCACCTAAATCATGGGCTATTGCATTTTTTAGCGCTGACCAGTCTGGCGTGTTAAATTTAGCAATGCGCTGCTGAGCGAGCGCTAAAATTTGCATACTCGCTTGCACATCTTGCTCTAATCCTAATTTACGCCCTGCTAAGTTAATTAACTGGCTGGCATCGGCACGAGCCGCTTCAGCATCAATATCGAGCGTTTTACGCTCAATAGCGCCCATTAATTCTTTTAGTGTTTGCTGATTATTTTTAGCTTCTTGTACAAAATAGTCTTGCGTTTGCTGCAATTGAGTCGCCACTTGCTGTTGAAAACCTTTTTGCTGTTGCTTAACATCTTGCTGCCAAACGCTCACTTGGCTTTGATCTTGTTCGATACGCTGTTGCAACAACCAACCTTGCCAGGCAATAAATGCGACACCGCCAAGGCCGATAAAGGCCAATAAAAAAGCCAGCCAAGCAACCGCCCCGTTACGTTTTTTTACAACAACGTTTTGCTTCAAATTCGCACGAGCATCTGAATGCGCGATATCATCATTATGGTTTTTAACTGATGTATCGCCTATCACTGCAGCATTTGGTTCTATCGTGTGATCTAAAACGGCGTCTACTGGTGGTGTAGGCTTGTTAGTCTCTGCGTCGGCTGATTTATCACTCTTAGCAGGATCAGCAAGAGCTTCTTCAGGTTTAGCTAATTGCGCGTCTTCTGCCGAGTTATCGACATTCTTGTTTGGCGTTTGCTTCATTTATCAACCTTGAAATTATTATTTTGATAATAGCGTTGTAATGCCTTTATCATATCGCTATTCGATGCACTTTTTACATCGATTACTTGGGTAAATGCAAATGATTTTGCGATTTGTGCAACACGCTCACTTGGCACAAAAATAAGTAGATCATGTTGTGGTGTTAATTGGTTTTTATCACATTGACGCATTAAATGTTCTAACATTTCGCCACTGGTTATAAACCATGCGTTCAGTTGGCAAATACGCGTTAAATCAGCGTATGATAAAAGCGTCCAGCAACGTTTGTATACAGCATAATTATCAACACTAAATCCCAATTTAGCCAATTCTATCGCTAAAGTATTTCGACCTTGCTCACCTTTTATAATAACAACGTTATCTGAGGTTTTTAATGAGGTTGAACCCAAAAAGCTTTCAGATGTGTGCCCTGCATTTACCACAATATCAGTAAAGCCTTTTTGGCGTAAGCTATGTGCTGTTGCTTGACCTATCGCATATACTGTTTGAGGTTTAATGGTGTTTAAGGTTTTGGTATCAAGTTGATTTAAGCCAAACTCAATGGCGTACTGGCTCGTAAAAATCAAACTACAATGCGTTAAATTAGCACGCTGAAAGGCGTTTAAGTCGTTACCCGATTGAATAGAAAAAAGAGGGATCGAACAGGGGGTAAAACCGGCTGCAAGTAAGCTTTGAGTTAAAGCAACCCCCGATTGCGAAAACCGAGGGTTAAGCACTCGAATGGTCGATAAGGAGTTAACCATATACCGCTTTTAATACTTCTCCTGCGCCTTGGTCTAACAAGTTTTGAGCAATACGCTCACCTAATGCACTTGCATCATTCACCGATGCCGTTTCTTCTGCTGTAAAGCGCTGCTTACCATCAACTGAAGCAATTAAACCTCTAAAACGAATGGCATTATCAGCGGTCAATTCAGCGTAACCGCCAATAGGCACTTGGCAACCACCATTTAATTTTTTATTAAAAGCACGCTCAGTTGTTAAACGAACTGTTGTTTCGGCATGGGCAAGCGGTGCTAATAAATCAAGTATCGCTTGGTCTCCTTCACGGCACTCAATACCAACGGCACCTTGACCCACCGCCGGTAAAATCAATTCAGGTGCAATATATTGCTTAATACGCTCTGGCATTTCTAAACGCAATAACCCAGCAGATGCTAATATAATGGCATCATACCCGCCTTCATCTAATTTACGTAAACGCGTATTCACATTACCGCGTAAAAAATTCACTTGTAAATCAGGTCGATAAGATTTTAATTGGCATTCACGACGTAAACTCGACGTACCAACAATGGCGCCTTGTGGTAAATCATCAATGCATGCATAGTCATTAGAAACAAACGCATCACGAGGGTCTTCACGTTCACAAATACACGCGAGCTGTAAACCTTCAGGAAATTCCATCGGCACATCTTTCATTGAATGCACAGCGATATCGGCTTCGCCCATCATAATGGCATGTTCAAGCTCTTTAATGAATAAGCCTTTACCACCAATTTTAGCCAAAGGGGTATCAAGTATAATATCGCCTTTTGATTTCATCGGTAACAAGATGACCGTTAAGTCAGGATGGCATTTTTCTAATTCAGCTTTAACAAATTCAGCCTGCCACATGGCAAGGGCAGATTCACGAGTTGCGATGCGTAGAGTTTGGTTCATAAGAAATCTTTTATATTGAATGGATATAACGAAACAAAGCCGTTAAACGCCATATTTAAATCGTTTAACGTCGAGCAAATTATTATCGGCGTCTAGCACTTCAACTCGCCAATCACCTTGCCAACGCCATAAAATACGTTTACTTGACCATGTGCGCCAGTTAGCGTCTTTCACGTCAAGTGTCACTTCCGAAACCACTTTATCACGCCAAAACCAGCGATGGGTAATCGTTTGTTTTGTGTAATCTTGTAATTCAGTAAACATATATAGTTTAAACGTGGTTGTTTGGGCATTAATACGTGTTGATTCAACCACAACAGGCTCGCGGCTTTCAATAGCCGAGCTTAAAACAGAACGCTTGATAAAGGCCGATGTTTTGGTTTGAGCTTGTTTCGCCTTGGATGACGCACGCGCTGTCTTATCGGTAGAATGTGGATCTTGCGTGGTGGATTCAAGCTCAGCTTGAGATGTTGTTACATCGCTTTCTAAACCCACGTTAGCCGTTTTTAAAGGCTTAGATAATGATACCGAATTAATTTCATTCTCAGATAACGCGTTCGCTTGCTGATTTTTTTTGACATCTGCGGCACGAATATACTCAAGTCCGACCACTTTTTGAGTTTTTTTGTCATCAACAATCTTTTGTTCGATCTCTAATAAATTAGGTGTCAGGCTACTCACAGTAACCACATTAGAGGTCGGCGGTGCAGAGGTTTGCGTAGTTTGTGTCGCTTGGTTAACCTTGTCAGCAGACGCTTCAGGGTCAGCGATAGCATGCACCAAACCGGTACAGCCTAAAATGCTCACCGCTAACGCAGCAAATACCTTGCGCATATTAAAAGGCGCGGGTGAATGATCGATATCCATTTCAGGTTCAAGCAAGGTTTCTCGCTTGATTTTCACCTGTATTTTAAGTGCAGCTTTAGCCATTATGCGTTAAACACCTTGTTTAGCCATTGTCCAATATAGGTAATTTGCTGTGGGCATAAATTATGTTGCATGGGGTATTCTTGCCACTCAACATTAAAACCAAGTTGGCTAAGCGAATCAGCCGCCATTTTACCGGCAGCAAAAGGCACAACATCATCAGCGGTACCGTGAGCCGCTAATAAAGGTGTCTGTTTGTTAATATCATTAACTTCTTGTGCTAATTTTTCAGGCACGGCTAAATAAGTCGATAACGCTAAAATACCGGCTATTTTATACTTTAAACGAGTACCAATGTGGTAAGCCATCACACCACCTTGCGAGAATCCCGCAATCACCATGTTCTCGGCTTTAAAACCTTTTGCTAATTCAGCTTCAATCAGCGCTTCAATTTGTAAAGCCGATTCGCGCACACCTTTTTCGTCAGCTCGGCTAACAATGTCCATACTTGCAATATCGTACCAGCCTGGCATTTTCATACCATTATTAATCGTAATAGGACGGATTGGTGCATGCGGAAACACAAAACGAACATGACACTCATCTGGTAAGTTAAACGCAGGCACGATAGGCGCAAAGCCATGACCAGAATCACCTAAACCATGTAACCATATAACCAGTTTATCGGGCTTTTCAGCAGTTTCGACATCGACAAAAGGTAATAAGTTAGTCATCCTGACTTATCCTTTTAATGAAATTGTACGACCAGCTTGTTTTGAAGCGGCAGCATCAATGAAATGCCAAAACTCATCACCAAAACGCTCATCGATCCATTGATCGGTATCAGCATGATAATTAAAGTGGTAACCATTGAATTTTGTGGCGACCCAAATTTGATGCAACGGTTCTTGTTTATTAATAATGATTTTACTGCGATCGGCAAATTCGATATCTAACTTGCCGCCATTTGATTCAAAATCAAAATCGAGATCGGTTTCATCTAAAATATCGAGGGCTTCTTCGATCTTTAAAATAATGGCATCAACTTTTTGATGATATAAGGTATCACTTAACTGGCTTTTGTGTTCGCTCATTAAAAAATGTCTCTAATTATTATTCGTTTTATTACGGTGAATGGAGATCGCTCTTGGCATTTATACGCAAATTATATAATGCACTGATTTTATACAAAAGTCATAACTTTGCTTGGAATGAATTCATCAACAAAAGTCACAATGCTTTATATCAAATCAACTAATTTGGCCATTATACGCAAATTACGTAAAGATGTAGAAATAAGCATGGCAAAAAAATTGAGCATATCGCATCAAGCACGCGGTTATTGCTTGATTTTAAAATAATCAATGCGATTATAGAGCGCTGATTTCAACAATTTAAGACCTATTGATGAGAAATCGTACATTTTATCTATTTTTGATCTTGATTGCACTTGCTGGGTGCGGCCAAAAAGGGCCTTTATATTTACCAGCTGAGCCAGAACAAAATCCAAACCAACCCAAAGATTAGGGAGCTGAAACGTGGACTTTTTTGATTACCGCGAAAACCAACTATTTGTTGAAGATGTGGCCGTGGCTGACATTGCTAACAACTATAATACCCCATGTTATATTTATTCGCGCAAAACAATAGAGCGTCACTGGTTAGCTTTTGATAACGCGGCTAAAAGCCATCCTCACCTTATTTGTTACGCGGTTAAAGCGAACTCAAATATTGGCGTATTAAGTGTGTTAGCTAAATTAGGCTCAGGCTTTGATATCGTGTCGGGCGGCGAACTCGCCCGTGTTATAAAAGCCGGTGGCGATCCAAGCAAAATTGTATTTTCTGGTGTTGGTAAAACCGAAGCAGAAATAGAATATGCTTTAGAAGCCGGTATTCATTGTTTTAACGTTGAATCGATCCCTGAGTTAGAGCGCATTAATAAAGTCGCTGGTGAAGTGGGTAAAAAAGCGCCAATTTCATTACGAGTTAACCCTGATGTCGATGCTAAAACGCATCCTTATATTTCAACGGGTTTAAAAGCCAATAAGTTTGGTATTGCGCGTGAACAAGCACTTGGCGCTTACCAAAAAGCAGCCGCCTTACCTCATTTAGCGATCCGCGGTATTGATTGTCATATCGGCTCACAGTTAACTGAATTACAACCTTTTATTGATGCGTTAGATAAAGTGCTTGTCTTAATTGATGAGTTGGCCAATGCCGGCATTCACATTAAACATTTAGATTTTGGTGGGGGCTTAGGGGTAACTTACACCGATGAAAAACCGCCACATCCAGATGAATACGCAGCCGTGATCGTTGACAAACTAAAAGATCGACCCGATTTACAACTTATTTTTGAACCGGGTCGTGCCATTATGGCAAACGCAGGCATACTTGTTACTAAAGTTGAGTTTTTAAAAGAAGGCGAAGAAAAGAACTTTGCCATTATTGATGCTGCGATGAACGATTTAATTCGCCCTGCTTTATACAGCGCTTATCAAGAAATCATTCAAGTTGATAATAGTTTAACGCACAACAACGCAGTCTACGATATCGTCGGCCCTATTTGTGAAACCGGTGATTTCTTAGGTAAAGACCGCGAATTAGCCCTTGCCAGTGGCGACTTATTAGCCGTGCGTTCAGCAGGTGCTTATGGTTTTACAATGGCATCAAACTACAATAGTCGCGTTCGTCCGGTTGAGTTATTAGTTGAAGATGAAACCGTACATGTTGTGCGCGAACGTGAACAGCTTGATGACTTATGGCGTGGTGAAAGCGTTTTATAAATGTTTTAAAACGCAAAATAACCCTTCTTAAATTGAAAACTTAAAACAAAAGTCCGAAGCCTCTTTATACAGAAGCATCGGACTTTTTAGTTTTATCATTTACCTCTCAGTGACTTAAACCTAACTGACTTAAGCCTATTTTATTAGCTATCGTAATAACGCTTAGGCGATCACAAGCCAACCAAAGCAGCTGGGGTTAAATCTTTGGGTCGTGATTGATCTCCTTGCTCAAAATCACAAACGCCATCAGGAAACAAAGCTTGTAATTGTCCTTTATACGAGGTGACATCAACGCCTTCATAAATGCCTTTTTTAATCGCTTGATCAATTGAAATACGGGCACAATCGAACACGTTACCCGCCCAACGGCCGCCCGCCTGTATACGGCTCGTTTTATGTAATTTGTAAACTTGCTGACAAGCACCTAAAGGTTGTTTATTCCATTCACCATGCCAAACTTCATCGCCGATTGCGATAACACCACCTTGCTCATCAAAACAGGCATCTTGTGCTATATCTGGTTTTGCTATATCCAAAGCCTGCCCAGCTTTAATACCCTGCATCCATTCATCCATCACTTCAAAAGCGCGATCAACAGGGTCATAATCTGCATTGGCAACCCATATTACATGATGCGATGTTTTTCCTTGCCAATCTTCAATTCGCTGACGAGATTGAAAACTCGCTGAAACATGATGCATATCGAGTTTATCTTCTAAATAATGACGCACATCTAAAATAGGGATATCAGCCACACCCAGATAGATTTGGCCGTAACGGTAACCACGCTCTGTTGCCGTATAATCGGTTGCGTGACGGCTAGCGGACTTACCCGTTTCAACTTCGGTT
This sequence comes from Algibacillus agarilyticus, assembly GCF_003286125.1. Classification (GTDB taxonomy): domain Bacteria; phylum Pseudomonadota; class Gammaproteobacteria; order Enterobacterales; family Alteromonadaceae; genus Algibacillus; species Algibacillus agarilyticus. Next base: position 86,318 of record NZ_QMED01000017.1, on the reverse strand, counting down.
ACATTATGAAATCCCCATAAAGACAACCAAAATGGTTTATCCCAGATCGGAATACGCGCAATATTTTCAGGTTGCATTTCTTCAACCGGCTTCCAACTGCCCACTTTACGATTTACATCCATAAATTCATCAAATGACATCTCGCCTTTTTTTAAAGGCTCTAAACCATATTGAATACCCTGATTACCCCAAACATGACGAGCAAAGCCATTATCGTCTTCACCATAAATATTGACTAAATCTTGCCAATGATTCCAATGATGCTGATCAACGACATCCTGCGAGAAGTAATCACGCATCCAACCTTGTCTCGGGTTATGAATAAAAGCATATAAACCAAACCAACCATTAACACATTCACTATTGCCATCAGGGTAATTAGGCCATAAACCTTGCAGCACTTGATTAATGGGCTGAAAAATAGCACTTGGGTGTGCATCTCCATTTTGTGTGACTAACCCATCAAGTTGACGACGCTTGTTCATGTCTTGCCAACTGTCTCGATCTTCCGCTCGAAAAGTGTAATAAGTATTTAATAAGTCACAGTCCATCGCATATAACGTTTGCGATACCATATCGGGATAGGAATAAAGTGGGATAGCGGCATCAATTAAACCCGGTGCGTTCTGTGCCAATAGATATTGCGCTAACCCCCCACCAGACCCACCAATACCAACGGTGTATTCAGGTTCTCCATACAATGAAATAAAATTAAGTTTTACACGTCGCGCAATATCTTCCGATAACAGCATGTTATAGGTGTAAGATGTGCGGTTACCACTTGACGTAACAATGGCATAACCTAATTTCAGCTGGTCATACTGACGCTGAAACATGTGATAAAGTTTGATTTTACCTTGTCTAAAACCGATACCGGCTCCACCGCCAAATTGATAAATTAGTTTATTATTCCACTGACTTTTCGCTTGTCGGTCACCAAGTTCATCTAGGTTAATCGGCATTGCCATCGCATATAAAAACCGATTAATACTGCCGTATTCAAGTCTAACCAGCATATCCTCGGCGTTTAACTGACCATCAAATAATGAAAACTCTTGATCTGGCGTGACCCGATAATATTGAATCGCAGTTTTTACCAGACAATCTTTACTGTAACCGATAATATCGGCTCGAGTTCGGTTTTCAGCCGCAATATCAGGTGAATATACCGGCATACCATAACCGTCTTGGTTATCAACTTCAGGTTGACCAAAGCCTGTGCGCTCTGACATGCAAATAAAAGGATATTGCGCGGGTCCTGAAAACAAGCTTTGTACGGGGCCAATTTCACCAATCGAAATAGGGAACGAAAAAGTTTCAGTCGGGCGCGGAGTGACTCTGACATGAGTTTGCGGTTTAAGTAAATAATTAGGCTCTGGCGTGGCCACTTTATCAATTCGCAACGGATTAGCCGGTTTAGTCGACATGAATGATGCAATCAATAAAATAGTGAGTGTGGCGATCAAACCCACTTTAATGATTCGAACAACTTTACGCATACAAAACACCTCAATGAATAATCATTTCAACAACTTAGCCTGTATTTGCTGCAGCATTCTTGTCGGTTATTGTTTAGTGCGTCCTTATCTAGGCTTAGTTATAAGTGTAGTTCAAATATACATAAGCAGCTAAAAAGTCGCTTTATTTAAGGGTCATTATGGTGGTGAAAAACTTAAGTAATTGTATTTTCATGCAAATAACCTGAACTCTGGCCTATTCGCTTAACGCTTAATTGGTTATCACAGGTACCTGCCATGCGGCAAACTCACTTAAACACGACACCTCTCCACCTGAGACAACCCGTTTGAAAAAACAAAACCTAGCTTAAATACAGTCAAAGCGATCGGGTTTTAGCGGCAGGTTTCTAACCGAAGTACTGACATCAATGTAAGCAAAGCCGTCAAAGCTACCGCGTCCTGCTCTCGCCCCTTACCTGCATCCATGCAGGCAAAGCTACCGCGTCCTGCTCTCGCCCCTTACCTGCATCCATGCAGGCAAGCTTCGAGACCCCATGAGCCTATGTGATTGGGACGAGTAAGCACTGACAATGAACCATAAAACTTGAGCGAGAAGACTATAGAGACCAAGCCCAAAGCAAGGCTCAAAACCCCAAGCAAAAATAATCTACACTTAGCGATACACATGCGCTGACGTTCTAGGTAAACTATATCGATTAGAGTTTTAAGATTTATATGTGTAATGCAATTTACCTTTTCAAAAATGCACGGTTTAGGCAACGACTTTTTAGTGCTCGACAATGTGAGCCAGTCTGTTTTTTTATCGCCTGAGCAAGTCGCAAAATTAGCGGATAGAAACTTCGGGGTTGGCTTTGACCAACTGCTTATCGTTGAACCTCCTTACTCACCCGATTTAGATTTTCATTATCGCATTTATAATGCAGACGGTAGCGAAGTTGAGCAATGCGGTAACGGAGCTCGGTGCTTTGCGCGCTTTGTACGCTTAAAAGGCTTAACCAATAAAGCAAAAATCAATGTGAGCACCGCTAACGGCAATATCGTTTTACACGTAGAACAAGATGGCCGTATCACAGTTAATATGGGTGTGCCACAGTTAACACCTGAAAAAATCCCTTTTAAAGCGAATAAAACAGAAAAAACCTACATATTACAAGCCGACGATAGAAACATCTTATGCGGCGCAGTATCAATGGGTAACCCCCATTGTGTTTTAACCGTCGATGATGTGAATAACGCCGATGTTGAAACATTAGGACCATTATTAGAAAGCCATGAGCGCTTCCCTAACAAAGCGAACATTGGCTTTATGCAGGTTGTTTCTCCTGATCGTATTAAGTTACGTGTTTTTGAACGTGGCTCAGGCGAAACATTGGCTTGTGGTACAGGTGCTTGTGCGGCCGTTGTTGTGGGTATTTTACAAGGTAAACTCAATAATTCGGTCACAGTTGAATTACCGGGTGGTGAACTTTCAATCCGTTGGCAAGGCGAAGGGCAACCGGTGAAAATGACAGGCCCAGCACAACACGTATTTGATGGGCAAATAAATATATGAGCGATGAACAACCCGAATTGATCACCTTAAATGAAAGTGATGTATTGTATTATCTCGCTCAAAACGTCGACCTTTTTGCGCGCAACCCAGAAGCCCTTGTTGCGCTGACGTTGCCACATCAACAAAAAGGATCGATTTCATTACTTGAGCGGCAGCAAGAGATTTTACGCGCAAAAAACAAACAACTCGAAGCCGAAAAAAAACAATTAGTCGCAACCGCTAAAAGCAACGAGAAAATTTACAAAGCGTTCATTAATTTATACATGGCACTAATCGAAGACCCCGATAGTGAAAAATTAATGACCTTACTCAAAACGATATTAATCGAACAAATAAAATTAGACGGTGTTAAATTATGTTTGTTTACACCGCCAACCGATAATAAAACCGATTACCTTGTTAATAATCTAGCCGACTTTAATGATGTATTGTCTGATCGTTTAGCGCGTGACACTTACTATTTTGGCCGGTTAAAACAACAAGAAATGGATTTATTTTTTCAAGCAGAACAACGTATCGGCTCGGTTTGTTTGATACGTTTAGGCGCACAAAAAGATTTAGGTCTGCTTATTTTTGGCAGTCGTGACGAACATCATTTTAGCCCAGAAATGGACACTGTCTTTTTAGCGCCTATGGTTAAGTTAATTAACCGAATTTTATTTAATTAGCTTAAGGTTTTTATTCAGCAGGAATTAAGCCTAATCACTTTTCATAAGGAAGTCATGAACACGATCAATAAAATTGTAGAGGCTTATTGGCGATACTTAGGTGAAGAAAAACGTTTATCACCACAAACCCTGATTACTTACAAAGAACAATTAAAAACGATATTGACTAAACAACCGATTGAAAATATCGCTGATATCGATAATCAATATGTACGTCAAGTACTCGCTAATGCTAAATTACAAAAACTCAGCCCCAGGAGTATTAGCTTAAGGCTGTCAGTGATCCGCTCTTTTTGTCAGTTTTTAGTGCGCGAAAAAATACTTGAGCACAATCCAGCTAAAATAGTTAACGCCCCTTCACAAGGCCGTTCACTGCCTAAGAACTTAGACATTGATGAAATAACCCAACTTTTACAAGCGCACCCGAGCACAACAATCGCTATACGCGATTTTGCAATGATGGAATTAATGTATAGCTCTGGTTTACGAGTTAGTGAATTGATTAATTTAAATATCGCAGATATCAATTGGGGCGATAAAACGTTAATCATAAACGGTAAAGGCAATAAACAACGTATAGCGCCTTTTGGCAAAATTGCCGAGCAAAGATTAAAACGCTGGCTAGAATGCCGTTATAAACATACCGAACAAAAGAATGACGCTGTTTTTAGAGCAAACAGCGGCCGTCGATTAAGTGTTAGGCAGTGCCGCGAACGCATGCGCAAATGGGGTGTTGAGCAAGGTTTAGCTAAACATTTAAATCCGCATAAGTTAAGGCATTCATTTGCGACTCATCTACTTGAGGGCAGCCAAAACTTAAGGGCGGTACAAGAGCTACTTGGGCATGAAAATTTATCAACAACCCAAGTTTATACTCACCTCGATTTTGAGCATTTAAGCAAAGTGTACGATAGCGCCCATCCAAGAGCTAAAACACCGCCTAAAAAATAAATGTAAACCGAATACGAACAAAGGCCTATTTTAACGATGAAATTTTATAAAGCATATCAGCCCATTAAAGCCATTAGTTTTGATCTCGACGATACACTTTATAACAATCAGCCCATTATTCTTAACGCCGAACAGGCATTGCACCAGCATTTAGTTAATACTTATCCTGAACTCAAAAACATCTCAAAATGCGATTTATCCAGCGCTAAACAATTTGCAACGTTAAAACGCCCCGAATTACAAAATGATGTCACCTTGTTACGTAAAGCCTGGTTAGCTTATTTATTTCAAAAACACGATATCACCTATAGCGATAGTGATATTGACAGCGCTTTTGCTATTTTTATGCAGGCGCGTAATCAAATAGTGATCAGTAAAGAGTTTCAAGACACATTAATCGCACTCAGTGAACATTTTACCCTTGTCGTTATTTCGAATGGCAATGTCGATTTTGATCGTTTAGCCATATCAAGACTATTCAAACTAAAATTATTTGCCAACACACAAAACAAAGCCAAACCTGAACAAGATATGTTTAACAAAATAGCGTCTGCGTTGAACTTACCTGTACAGCAAATATTGCATATAGGTGATAACCTCGAAACCGATATTTTTGGTGCAAACCGTGCTGGCATGCAATCATGTTGGTATAACCCGTTTAACAGTAAAACCAATTACCCCGCTCTGCCTCATATGCAAATTAATGCGTTAGCTGATTTACTTAAATTGCGGCCTTAGGCTTAGCACTCAGCAACTCAAAGCTCCTTCAGCTCTCGGGCTATACTCTTATTTAATCAAAATTCACTAAGGCGTGTTTATCTTTATCGTATATATTTTGTTCAATTCCAAAACGTTTTGATCGCGGCATTGGCTTGATGGCATAGTGGTTCTACGTCAAAAGCCAATAACAAAGAGCAAAACCTTTTGGATTGAACCCAAAGGGCAGCGCATTTCCACTATTTCTACTATGTTGCCCCACATGGATGTGGGGTAAGGTGACTTTGCAGAAGCATAAAGTCTTTGCCCCACATGGATGTGGGGTAAGGTGACTTTGCAGGAGCATAAAGTCTTTGCCCCACATGGATGTGGGGTAAGGTGACTTTGCAGGAGCATAAAGTCTTTGCCCCACATGGATGTGGGGTAAGGTGACTTTGCAGGAGCATAAAGTCTTTATCGCTCTTTTATGTAGAATAACGACACCACAATCGCTCTGCCTTGTATAAATCGTGCAAATACGGCTGCAAAAGCATACACAATAGATAAACACGCCCTAACAGAGCAATACATTATTTTTTGCCATTTTGATGTGTTGTTGCCGATCTCTGACTATATTTTAAACAAGCTATTTATAAAGAGTTAATATGCAATGTCAGTTAATATCATGGTGGTTGATGACGATAAGTTGATCCACAAAATAATTGATAAGCACCTCAAAGATCAGTTTGCTTTGCAACACTGTTTTTCAGGTACCGAAGCCCTAAAACAACTGAAGATGAATAAGCCTCAGCTTATTTTGCTCGACGTTGAAATGCCGGGACAAAATGGCTACGAAGTTTGTGATGCGATCCGTCACATCAAAAGTCTTAAAAACATTCCTATTATATTTTTATCCGGCAAAACATCGCTACGTGAAGTGATGCTAGGTTATGAAGCCGGTGCTGATGATTACCTCGTCAAGCCGTTTGAAAGTGATTTACTGCTGAAAAAAATTCATATTCACCTCCAACATTCACATGAAAGAGAAGAGTTAAGTCATCAAAAAAACCAAGCTGAACATGTTGCAATGGAGGCGTTAAAAGGCTTTAGCGAACTGGGTCAAGTCATGTTATTTATTGAGCAATCATATTCAATAACCAGTTTAGAATCTTTATCTTCACGTTTTTTTGCATTGACTAACATGCTAAAGCTTAATACTAGCCTTATGTTTACATTGCATGATAATGCCCAATTCTATTCAGCAAAAGGGCTTGTTAAGCCACTTGAGAAAGAGTTATTTAAATCAGCTAAAGACACAAAGCGCTTTGTCGATTTTGGCTGCAGAACAATCATTAATTACCCTCACGTGAGTGTGCTCATTAAAAATATGCCACTCGATAATGCGGAGAACTATGGCCGTTATAAAGATTTATTTCCAGCGGTACTTGGTGCGGTTGATGCAAAAATAATGGCTTTAATTGAGCAAAGCTTCATTATTGAACAAGCTAAAAAAATGACGTCGTCGTTTCAAGCCATTAAAGAAACACTGGTGAGTTTAGCCGGCACATTAAATACAAACACCGAAAAAAATAAAAGTCACTTAACCGCGATGTATAATGAATTAGAAGAAAGGATCCCTCGTCTAGGCCTCGAAGAAGATCAAGAAATATATATACTCAATTTAGTTCAAACCACCTTAGATAAAGTCAATGAAGAAACATATGATGCGGATACAACCAATCGAAAATTAGCCAAGGTGTTAATAACAATGCAGCGCCTCGTTAATGAGCAAAACCACATTGTTGAAGAAGTGCAAAAAGAGTCAATTTATATCAACAACCATTTAAAGAATGAAGATAAAGCAGATTATCAAATGGATGTAGAATTGTTTTGATTAAATTATCTTCTAAATATCAATAAGGTAAGAACATATACCCAAGTCACTTCAACATGCTCGTTCAGAGCCCTTGAGCGATATTAATTCTAGGCGTATTAATGCAGGAATGTAGTCTCCTTTCAAGTTAATACAACACCGAAGTAACATCGCTCAGGGGCTCCGTTCCGGTGGGTTTTAAATTGATTTATGCTGTGTTAAACAGGCTTAATTTAACCCGCTAAACTTGCACCTGTTTGCCGTGCCTAAATCAATTTAAATTCCCACTGAATCCTGCATCTTGAAGTCACTTGGGTATAAAACCATTTGCATGAAGATAATGGCACTTGGTTTAAATGCTCAAAACATGTATATTTAGCCAGTTATTAATCTAAATATGCGAAAACACGATGGATATATCCTACCTCATTGACTCTCTTAACGATAAACAGCGCGAAGCAGTCGCCGCCCCAGAGCAATCTATGCTGGTTTTGGCAGGTGCAGGTAGTGGTAAAACCCGGGTTTTAGTTCATCGCATTGCTTGGCTAATGCAAGTTGAAAGAATCTCGCCTTACGCCATACTGGCCGTTACTTTTACCAATAAAGCCGCAAAAGAAATGCGCGGCCGCATAGAAAGCCTATTACAAACATCCGTTAACCACATGTGGATAGGGACGTTTCATGGTTTAGCTCATAAACTTTTACGTTTACATTATAAAGATGCTGGCCTACCCGAAGGTTTTCAAATACTTGATTCAGATGACCAATTGCGCATGCTTAAACGCATTATCAAAGCGATGGAGCTTGATGATAAGAAATGGCCGGCAAAAGAAGCCATGTGGTATATTAACGGTAAAAAAGATGAAGGTTTACGCCCTAAACATATCGATACGTTTAATGATCCAAGTGCAAAAGTTTGGCTTAAAATTTATGAAAATTATCAGCAAACATGTGATCGAGCAGGCTTAGTCGATTTTGCTGAGTTATTGTTACGCGCACACGAATTATGGTTACGCCACCCCCATTTATTGCATCATTATCAACAACGATTTCAACACATTCTAGTTGATGAATTTCAAGATACGAACAGCATTCAATATGCCTGGTTACGCATTTTAGCGGCAAGCCCGAGCAATCATATGATGATAGTAGGCGATGATGATCAATCAATTTATGGTTGGCGCGGCGCTCAAATAGAAAACTTACAACACTTCTTACGTGATTTTCCAAGTGCCGACACCATTCGTTTAGAACAAAATTATCGCTCCACCGGCACTATATTAAAAGCATCAAACCATTTAATCGCCTACAACAGCGATCGTATGGGTAAAGAATTATGGACCGATGCTGATGATGGCGAACGCATTGGGTTATATGCCGCCTTTAACGAATTAGACGAAGCACGGTTTATTGTAAGCCGAATTAAAGACAGCTTCGCTAAAGATATCCCATTATCGAGTCATGCCTTGCTATATCGCTCTAACGCGCAATCACGAGTACTTGAAGAAGCGCTACTAGCCGAACAAATACCGTATAAAATTTATGGCGGCCTACGCTTCTATGAACGCCAAGAGATTAAAGATGCCCTCGCCTATTTACGCTTAATTAATAATTTTCAGGATGATGCGGCTTTTGAGCGTATCGTTAATACACCAACACGTGGCATTGGCGATAAATCATTGTCGCAAGTGCGTAGCCATGCAAGACAATCTCAATTACCACTCTGGCATGCGGCCAAAGACATGCTAGGGCAAGGTTTATTAAAAGGACGTGCAGCAACCACCATTAGTAGTTTTGTTGCTTTGGTGGATAATATCGCTGAAGAAATCAATGAAGTATCACTAGAGCAAAAAGCAGAAATAGCCATGAAACGCTCAGGGCTTGAAAACATGTATCGAGCTGAAAAAGGTGAAAAGGCGCAAGCCCGATTAGAAAATTTAGCGGAGTTAGTCACCGCTTGCCGAAACTTTCAAAGTCCAGATGAAGACTTATCTGATTTAAGTGCATTTTTATCACACGCCGCCTTAGAATCAGGTGAAAATCAAGCCGCACGCGATCAAGATGCCGTACAAATGATGACATTGCACTCAGCTAAAGGCTTAGAATTTGATACCGTCTTTATGACCGGGGTTGAAGAAGGCATGTTCCCTAGCCAGTTGGCCAGTGAAGAATCAGGCCGAATGGAAGAAGAACGCCGACTTTGTTATGTGGGTATTACCCGTGCAATGCGCAAACTTTATATCACGTATGCAGAAGCCAGACGCATATACGGCAAAGATAACTATCATTCACCCAGTCGCTTTTTACGCGAACTCCCCCCTGAATGTTTAGATGAAATTCGCATGCAAGCCAAAGTAACAAAACCGATGAACAACGATAATCGATTTAGCTCAGTCAAAGTTGATGCGGCATTTGATCAAGCAGGCCTCTATTTAAACCAGCGAGTTGAACACAGTAAGTTTGGTGAAGGCACAGTGCTAAATTACGAAGGCAGTGGCGCACAAAGCCGAGTGCAAGTAGCCTTTGATGATGAAGGTACTAAATGGTTAGTTGCCGCTTATGCTAAATTAGTCCCGTTAAGTTAAAATACGGCTAAAAAATACATTTATACTCAAGTGACTTCACATACTCATTCTTGCGTTTTGAAGTCACTTGAGTACAAACAACCGATCTTGAATAAGTTACTTTTTTGAGAACTCATTCTTAATCAACCATTAAACAACTACATCGGCCCACTCTCTTTTGTACTCCCGCGCTCCACTTTACTTTTCAGCTCAAACAACACAATAATAAATCTTGTTTTACCCTACATATTTCATATACTTAAAAATCACTCTCATAAGAAGCTGCCATCGTGACTACAAATGTAACTACAAAAAAATTACTTGCGGTTGAAGACAGCCGTCCCGTCTTAAAGCTCATAAAACATGTAGGCCAACGTGCTGGCTACGTGGTCGATACTGCGACAACACTGGCTGAAACGCAGGCCTTACTCGCAAAAGATACCGATTATGATATCGCAACTATTGATTATAATTTACCGGATGCATCCAATGGTGAAGCCATTGATCTTGTGCTCAGTAAGAGCATTCCCAGTATTGTTTTAACCGGTAGTATGTCAGATAAAGTCCGCGACAGTTTATTAGCCAAGCCCATTGTCGATTATATTCCTAAAGAAACCACACAAGCGTTGCTCTACCTTGAAAAATTATTAACTCGCTTGCATCGCAATAAACACTTCAAAGTGCTAATTGTAGATGATTCAAAATCGGTAAGAACCTATTTAACCACATTGCTTAAACGCCATAACTTTCAAACGTTAGAAGCGGAAGATGGTACAAAAGGCTTAGAGGTTCTGGCGCAACATAACGATATTAAGCTGATTATTTCTGATCATGAAATGCCTAATATGGGCGGAATAGCCTTCACAGCCGAAGTCAGACGTAAATACAACAAAGACGAGATCGCCATCATAGGGCTTTCAGGTGCTGATGCAGGATCTTTATCGGCTCGCTTTATTAAGAATGGCGCCAATGACTTTTTGAAAAAGCCTTTCTGTCATGAAGAGTTTTATTGTCGAATAATCCAAAACATTGAACATTTAGAATATGTTGAAGATATACAACGTTCAGCTAACACCGATTATTTAACCACTTTATTTAATCGTCGCTATTTCTTTAGCAAAATACCAACGTATGTCAAAAAATTAGAAAGTGAAGGTAAGCCGTTTAGTTTAGCCATGGTTGATATCGATCATTTCAAACGTATCAATGATGCCTATGGGCATGATGCAGGCGATAAAGTCATTAACGATATTGCCGATAAACTCACCGAACACTTTCAAGATTGTGTGATCGCGCGCTTTGGTGGCGAAGAGTTTTGCATATTTTTACCTGATTATGATGAATTACATGCCGGCGAAGAGCTCGATGACTTTAGGCGAGTGATCAGTGAGTCTTGTTTAACGTATGATAATGAAGATATCGAGTACACCATTAGTGTTGGTTACACATCGCGCAATGAGCATTTAGCCGCTTTAGTCTCTCACTCAGATGAAGCGTTATACCAAGCGAAAGAAACAGGCCGTAATCAGGTTTTATGTTTCCAATAAAATAACGGATTAAACCATGGCCGACCAAAAAGTATTAGTGATAGACGATAGTACCTCTATCTTAAAAGTGGTATCCACTATTGCTAAACGTGTCGGTTTTATACCGATCACCGCAAAAAGCTTAAGAGAATTAGAAACGGTACTCTGCGAGCACACGGATTTTTTTTGTGCTTGCGTTGACTATAGTTTGCCCGATGCACCAAACGGCGAAGCTATCGACTTTGTCATTAGCCAACAAATTCCTGCCTTTGTTTTAACGGGTAATTTAAATGAAGGCACTCGCGAAAATATTTTAAGTAAACCCATAATCGATTACATACCAAAAGAAACGATCCAATCTTTTGATTACGTAAGTCGCCTACTACATCGTCTTAAAAACAACCATCAAACAAAATTACTTATCGTTGACGATGCGCGCTCGTCACGCATTTTTATGCAATCACTATTAGTGCGTCATAACTTTACCGTTTTAGAAGCTGAAAATGGCCAAGAGGCACTTAAAGTGCTCAGTCAAAAACCCGATATTAAAGTCGTTGTGACCGACAATGAGATGCCGGTTATGAATGGCATTGAATTAGTGTCGGCGATTCGGCAGCAGTTTAGCAGCGACCAAATTGCTATCATTGGTATATCAGGTACACGTAAGCAATCACTGTCTGCTCGTTTTTTAAAAACCGGCGCCAACGATTACTTAACAAAACCTTTTACGCATGAAGAGTTTTTTACCCGTATTTTTAGAAACTTAGAATTTATTGAAAACGTAGCCACCGCTCGCCATGCGGCTAATCATGACTTTTTAACAAACCTAACAAACCGCCGTCACTTTTTTGAAGTTGTGCCACAATTAATTACCGATACGCGCGTTAATCAGCATCCTTGTATTGTCGCTTTAATGGATTTAGATAAGTTTAAATCGGTTAATGATACTTATGGGCATGATGTAGGAGACGAAGTATTGATTCATATGGCTAACCGCTTGATGTCGCATTTTAGAGAAGACAATATAATAACGGCGCGTTTTGGCGGTGAGGAGTTTTGTGTATTCTTTGCCAATGTAACACAAGCCGAAGCAGCAGGCCGTTTGGAGTTTTTCCGGCATCACCTCGAAAGCTTTCCGATGGAATTGCAAAGCGGCGATACATTAGAAGTAACCACGAGCATAGGCGTTGCGCAACTAAAATCAAACCAAACGATAGAACAAGCCATAACACAGGCGGATAAAGGACTTTTTCAAGCAAAAGATGAAGGCCGCAACTTAATGATTGAGGTACCCTAATTTTATGGTTTGCATCCGCCAACAAAAAAACGAATTAAACAGCCCTGTTGTGCTCTAAGATATTATGCTCCCTACTATTTACAAAGTAATAAACATCAAGAAAGGCATACTATCTGTAATGGCAAAGCCTGTATCCGGAGAATGGATTGAAGATGAATTCGCGGGTCTAAAACGATTGGGTATTGATAAGGTAGTCTGTTTACTAGAGAAACCAGAACAAATCGAAGTCGGTTTGGCGACAGAAGAAGAATTATGTATTCACAATGGAATTGAATTTTCCTCATTCCCAATACCAGACAGAGGGTTGCCAGATACTTCGAAAGCCAAATTATTTGTTCAACAGCTTTATAAAGAGATATGTAGCGGTACGCATATTGTAGTTCATTGCCGAGCAGGGATTGGCCGAACCGGCATTATTGCCGGAGCAATTCTAGTTCATTCGGGTATGCCTGCCAAAGAAGCTTTAGAGCTAATTTCCTCTGCTAGAGGGGTTCAGGTACCGGATACCGAAGAGCAAGAGGAATGGTTGTGTTCTATTTAATTAAATCTGCATGTAACCAGGCCAGCAAATCTGACCTTCGCAAGCGGCCTTTTTTATTTTCAAACCTACAACCTTATTCAATATTAACCTTGTGATAAAACAGGCGGCAACATACCCTTTAATAAACGGCCAAAAATATCAGCACCGGTGATAATGCGCTTCTCTTCACCTTCGCACCAAACCAGTAATACATCATGCTCGATCACGCCATCAAAATGCTTGTCAGCCTCTTCTGTCGCTTTTAATTTTAAAATAGCCTCATTGATTGAGGTTCCTTCATCGGTCACCACGACTGGACGATGACAGTGCTCATAAGGGTCAAACGTATCAAATTCAAATAGTGCGGCCCGTAAAAAGCCGTCGGCATCGATAACTAACAAAGGATGATCATGTTCATCGGTTACCACAACCCAGCTATGTCCTGACAAATGCAATTTTTTCAAAAATGGATCATCAGAGCTGTTAGTAATATCGGGGATTAAAGGGAGATCCATTTTGGTAGGCAAAACAATGATTGAATCTGGATCAAGTACCTCCCCTTCATTAGTGACTTTGACTTCATCTAAGGCAAAAAAGTTAAGCGCGCCAATCCCTTCCACATGATTAATATCCGCTTCTTCAGCTTCTATATGTTTACGAATAATATTACGTAATTCACTTTCAGCATAATAAGTAATACCTTCTTTACCTAACCAGCCATCTAAAATTAATGCCGTTGGCTTAGCAAAGAAAAACAACACGACTTGATAGAAGCGAATAACAGGAGACAGCATACCCGCCATTTTTAATGCATTACGCGAGAAATAAGCCTGCGGTGTAATTTCACCAATAATCGTGATCGCAAATGCAGAGAATAAAAAGGAGCTAACGCCGGTTAAAACCGAATCGGTTAACAAGGTCAATAACACGTTGATCCCAACATTACCCCATAATATGGTAGATAATAGAAAGTTTGAATCGTCACGCAATGCTAATACTTTTTTTGCGGCCGCATTACCTTTACTCGATTCCACCTCTAACTGTAATCGTGTTAACGAGAAAAACGCTAAATTTAACCCAGAGAAAATGGCAGACTGCGAAATACAAACCGCAATACCTATCCATGTAATGACCTCAATCGACATTTTTATTCCTTAACCTTTAAAGTATTCACATATTCTATTCACAGAAAAAGATGCGATGACCAATGCTGTATCATTTTATTCAACAGCCATTTTTAATGCTATACCCATCGCCGTTAATAACGTAAAACGTTATAGCAACAGTAAACGACCCAAACCTAAGAAGACGACAAAACCAACGATATCTGTCACCGTGGTTAAAACCACCGACCCTGAGAGCGCAGGGTCGATTTTTAATTTATCTAAAACCGACGGAATAATAACGCCAGAAACAGAAGCCGCAATGAGATTTAATAAAATAGCAAAACCAATAACAAAACTTAATGCTGAATTATCAAACCAGTAGTATGTAATAACGCCAATAACCAAAGACCATATAACCCCATTGACGGCCCCTACTTTTAATTCTTTTTGCAGTAAGGCATTCCGGTTTGCTTCGGTTATTTGGCCAAGGGCTAAGCCGCGCACAATAACCGTTAATGTTTGACTACCCGAAATGCCCCCCATCGATGCGACAACCGGCATTAAAACAGCCAAGGCGACAACTTGTTGCAATGTTGCTTCAAACAAGCCAATAAACCAAGAAGCTAAAAAAGCAGTCGCTAAGTTAATACCTAACCACACACCTCGGTTTTGCGCACTTTGCTTTACACTCGAAAATAAGTCTTCGTCTTCACGTAAACCCGCCGCATTATTTATTTGCCCTTGAATTTGCTCTTGTCTAATTTCATACGCAGAAGCGATATGAATACGGCCAATAAAATGCCCATTTTCGTCAATAACCGGTAACGCCATTTTATCTGACATGATCACTTTTTCGGCTGATTCATATAACGCCTCATTACCCTGCAAAGTCACTAATTCGCCATCGATTAAATCAGCAAGCAATGCACTTTCATCAGCCGCCAATAAGTCATTTACACTCACACACCCCGTCAGCAGGCCTTCTTTGTTAACCGTATAAAAAGTATCTGTATAAGGTGATAAGCCTTTAGCCACTATTCGCTTGGCGCTTGATACTTTTAACTTTTCAGAAATCCGTACGTAATCATAATCTAACCAATGACCAATTTGCTCATTATCAAATTGCTGCGCTTGTTGAAACAATGCTCGCTGTGATTCATCAAGCTGTTTGATCGCATAAGATAAAAAACGATCGGGTAAATCTTCTGCCAATTCGAGTATATGCTCAACATCGAGCTGAGCCAGTAATTCAAAACAGGCTGAATCAGTTAACTTATCCATCAACCAAGTTCGAGTGTCATCCCCCATCAAGACAAATGAGCTCTGCTGGTTCTCTTCTGAATAAGCATTCCACACAACCAATCGTTGTTGCATGGGGATGGCTTCAATCAATAATGAAAACTGCTCTAATGCTAATACCTGACTCGCCTCTTCTACGATTTGAGTGACTTCAATATCACTCGTCGCAGCAAGCACATCATTAAGCACAATAGATAAAGTGTCGGAAGATAAAGAGTCGGATGTAATATCTAACATAAAATCGGCTAAGTAAAAATAGATGCTTAATTGTATACCTAAACCACAATCAAATGCGAAATATCAATAAGATATAAAACGTCTGCATTGAAAGCTCATCAGACATACGTTAGTTTTTCTGCTGACCATATTAATTTATTTTGTTGGCGATAAATAAGTACGAGATTGTCTGCATTTTGTCAGGTTTGCGTATAGAATACGCGGGTAATTTAGGAGGTCAGTCTTTGAGTGAATCAGCACAAAAAATATTAGAAAATGTATTTGGTTACCCGGCATTTCGTAGTGGACAAGCCGACGTTATTGAGCAAGTTTTGCAAGGTAACGATGTACTTTGCATTATGCCAACGGGTAGTGGTAAATCACTTTGTTATCAAATACCCAGTTTGTGCCTCTCGGGTTATACGATCGTTATTTCGCCTTTAATTGCGTTAATGCAAGATCAAGTTGATCAGCTAACCTCGCTGGGTGTTTCGGCTGCTTTTATTAATTCCAGTTTAAACTATCAACAACAGCAAACGGTTTTAAACCAGGTTAGTACGGGCATCATCAAATTACTTTATGTTGCGCCTGAAAAATTACTTACGCCAAACTTCATTAATTTTTTACAGTTCAATCCGCCAGGTTTATTTGCCATAGACGAAGCTCATTGTATCTCGCAATGGGGGCATGATTTCAGGCCCGATTACACCGCATTAGGTCAGTTAAAAATAAACCTGCCCAATGTGCCTGTTTTAGCATTAACCGCAACGGCAGATAAAGCGACACGTCATGATATTACCTCGCAACTAAAACTCGAAACGGCGTTTGAATATATTGGCAGTTTTGATCGACCGAACATTCGCTACCTGCAATTAGAAAAATTTAAGCCATTACAACAGATACAACGCTACGTAAAAGAGCATGATAATGAAGCCGGTATTATTTATTGCAGCACGCGTAAAAAGTGTGAAGAAGTCTGCGACTTTTTACAGCGCCAAGATTTAAAAGCAGCGGTTTATCATGCCGGTTTAACACTTGAAGAACGCTCGCATAATCAAAATAGCTGGTTACGAGATGACATTAATATCATTGTCGCCACCGTGGCTTTTGGCATGGGTATTAACAAACCAGACGTTCGTTATGTTATCCACTTTAATATTCCACGTTCAATTGAAAATTACTATCAAGAAACAGGTCGTGCGGGGCGTGATGGTTTAGATGCCGAAGCACTCATGTTATACGAGTTTTCAGATGGTGACACCATACGCTGGTTTATCGAACAAAGTGATAGTGAAGAACGTAAAGTTATAGAAACACAAAAATTTGATGCCATGACGGCACTCGCCGAAAGTGAAACGTGTCGCCGCCAAGTATTATTAAACTATTTTGGTGAACCAACACAAAGCGCCTGTGGTAATTGTGATATCTGTTTAGATCCACCACAAAAGATGGATGCAACGGTTGATGCACAAAAAGCATTATCAACCATTTATCGAACAGGACAAGCGGCCGGTTTTAACTATATTGTCGATGTGCTACGCGGAGCAAAAACCCAACGAGTTAGAGATTTCAAACACGATGAGTTAAGTGTTTATGCGATTGGCAAAGAGCACCCAGTTGAATATTGGCATAGCGTACTCAAGCAGCTAGTACATCATGGTTTACTTATTCAAGACATTACAGAGAGTAATCATTTAAAACTCACTGAAGCGGCTCGGCCTGTTTTACGTGGAGAAGCGATATTAGAACTTGCGCAACCAAGATCAGCTCCACAACCGATTAGCGCTAATAAGAAAACTAACCTCAGTAAACTTAATTACGATAAACGCTTGTTTGCTCGTTTGAAAAAGCTGCGTAAGTTTATTGCCGATGAGCAAGATATTCCACCTTATATTGTTTTCAATGACGCAACACTGGCGGATATGTCTTGCAAATTACCAACGACATTAGACGATATGTTAAAAGTGTCTGGGGTTGGTAATAGTAAGCTAGCTAAATATGGTCAGCGCTTTATTAATGATATCTCTGATTACCTTGACCGATTCGACTAATAAACGAAAAGTAAACGAATGAGTAGCGTTTTATGCTTACGGCAGAGGGGTTTTCTTTATATGACTTGCAACATGACTTTCAACTTAACGCTTGGCTTGATTATCAATATCGCACTCAAGTAGGCTAAGCAAATCAGCCGCATATGCAATAAGCTGTTGTTCTGGTACAGGCTTGCTATATAAATAGCCCTGCCCAATATGACAGCCATGCGCTTTTAAGAACGCTGCATCTTCTTCTGTTTCGACACCTTCAGCAATAACCGTTAAGCCTAAGTTAACCCCTATATCAATAATACTCTTTACAATCGCCACACTGCGTTTGTTTTGCTGTAAATCTTGCACAAAGCTTTTATCAATCTTTAAGTAATCAATATCTAAATCTTGTAGGTATGAAAAAGAGGAGTAGCCGGTACCAAAATCATCGATCGCAATTTTGACAAAATGTTGTTTTAACTTCGATAATACATTTCTCACTTTTTCTAAATCATCAAATACAGCGGTTTCTGTCAATTCAAATTCAAGCAAGCTACTATCAAAATTATAGGTTCCCATTATTTCAAATACATTTTGGATAAATTGATCATTATTAAAATCAAGCGCTGATAAATTGATAGAGATAGGGACATTAGCTAAAGTCGGTATCGTGCGCCATGCCTCGCGTCTTTCACAAACCGTTTCTAATACCAATTCAGTGATACGGCTAATCAAGCCCATTTCTTCAGCCAAGCCAATAAATTGATCAGGATAAATCAGCTCACCATGGCTAATCTCCCAACGTATTAATGCCTCAACACCAATTAAATTTCCGGTTTTAATATCAATTTGCGGCTGGTAATGTAGAACAAATTCTTTATTTTTTATCGCGTGATGTAGCTTTTCTTCGTTATATATTCGGTGCTGAATATTTTCTTCTAAAGATGAATCAAACATAACCACTTTATTTTTACCTTGGCGTTTTGCTTGATACATGGCCATATCGGCTTTGCCGATTAGCTCGTTAGCTTGTTTTGCATCTTCAGGAAAACGAGCCATACCCGCACTGCAAGTCACCACAAAACGCTTACCTTTCACAATAAAAGGCGATTGAAATACCGCTAATAGCCTTTTAACGGCGGTATCAAATTCTTCATATAGCTCGCCTTCATTTCGGCTTTCTAGTACCAGTACAAATTCATCACCACCAATTCGAGCTAACACATCACCTTTACGTAAAATTCGATTCAACTTAATGGTTATCGTTTTAAGAAAATTATCACCAGCAGCATGGCCAACCGTGTCATTAATTTTTTTAAAGTCATCTAAATCAATAAAAATAACAGCCATGCGCGCTTTATTACGCTCACTTAAAATGATGTTTTTTTCTAACGTTTCAATCAAAAAGGTTCTATTGGGTAGGTCGGTTAATGTATCGTGGTAGGCTCTATATTTAAGTAAGGCTTCTTGACGTTTTATATTAGTAATATCGCGGCAACACCAAACACGGCCAATATAGCGATCGCCAGCAAGCTCAGGTACAGAATAATATTCATAGGTTTTTTCATCTAGCGTATTAATAAAACCATGTAAACGAGCATGTTTGCTATTAAACATCGGGTTTATTTTAGCCAAGAATTCATCAGGTTCGAGCACTTTTTTCAAGATCATAACCAGTACATCTTCCCCTGTCATGGCTACGATTTCGATTTCTTCTTTATTAAAAAAGTCACAACCCGACTGGTTAATTTGCACTATTTCACCCGCAAGGTTAAAACTAAACATGGCCTCTGGACTTGCATCTAACAATGCTTTTTGTTTAATTAGCATGTTTTCAGTTTCGTGCTGAAAACCTTTTACTTGTTCTAATTGATTATTTAGCTTGCCATTAATATCATTCAACTCATTTGATGTGAGTTGCAAACTATGTTCAAGCATTTTTCTATCATCGTCAGCTTGATCAAATGCTTCTGATATATGATCTAAAAATCCAGCCATTTCGGGTGTCACTTTGATACCATGACCTTGCTTGCGTAAAATCCTTGCGAGTAAGCTATGCATTTCGTTCTGCTATTATTGTGATTGTCATTGTTTGATTATGCAGTGTACTTTTTTCACCATAGGTTAATGGGGCAATTTCCCCGTATGAATAGAAGCCACAATAACAATGCTCCGTGCCTAGTTCTTCTACCACCGCTTCGAGTTCTTCTTCTGTTCGTTGATTTAATACAACACGTCGTCCCAAGCAGCTAATTAATAAAACTAAACTATGCTGGCTAGCATTAATTTCTGCAGAAGCTTGCATCGCTGCCATCTCGGCTCCATCGATCAGTCGATCAAAGTTAGCGCGCATAAGCTGAGCTTTTGCACCTTCTGGTATATCGCCAGCGAACATCATGCTTTCTTCAGCCTCATTTATTTCGAGTATGGTACGAATAACTTCAGTTGAGTTATTTTTTTCATCTGTTAAAAGTAGTGGAAAGCGCATCGCAGAGGCAGGCAATTGTTCAGCATATACGCCAAGATAATCTTTATACAACGTTAAAGCAGGCTTGCCATCTAACTGATATAAGCAATTCGCTTTTGACTTTGTCACGGTTCTTACAGGGCCAAATGGATCCCACCCTCCTTTTGTGCCATGGCCGATAACGAGATCTTCTCCGTATAAGCCACAAACAAGTACTCTGCCTTGTTCGGATTTATCATTATACCAAACAGTGGTCTCTTTGAATCGCATGCCATCACCCGCTAACCCGCCGGTTAAAATAGTCTGTTCAGGTAATGCCGCGACTAATGCACTGACTAATTCACTGCCGTTAATTGAATGACCATCGGATAACACTAACGCATATTTAAGTTCATCTTTAGGTAGCTCTGCCGCTAATTCATTGCAAACATTTGTTATATCATCGCCAATAACTGAGCGCCATGCGATCCTTATTTTGGTCGTAGAGAATTCAATGGCAGTAACAATGAGAGATTCATCATAAAGACAATTACCGGCAATATCGCCAGAACTGGTACAACCTATAATTTCAGCATTGGGGAAAGCAGCTCGAACTTGTTCAATACAATGGTTATTTTGGCTAAATGTTTTACAACCAAATAATAAAACCAAGCGCACTTCTATATCGAGCTGAAGTGGTTTATCCCATTGATCTGCTTGATAAATGTATTGGGTGTTTTTCATTGTTTAAGATGCTGTTTAATATAGTCTAACTTTAAATTTAGCACTAATTAGTGATTAAACAATTTTAAACGAGCTATGATTGCGGTATTTTTAGCATAGATATAAAAAAGCCCGTTTATATATTTAAAGGTAATATAAACGGGCTTTCGAAGTCTATTTTGAGTTATTTTTATACGTCTAAGTTTGTTACTTCTAACGCATTAGTTTCAATAAATGCACGACGCGGTTCGACTTGATCGCCCATTAGTGTACTAAATAATTGGTCGGCACCAATCGCATCTTCAATCGTCACTTTAAGCATACGACGAGTTTCAGGATCCATCGTTGTTTCCCAAAGTTGATCTGGGTTCATCTCGCCTAGCCCTTTATAGCGTTGAATATATAAGCCTTTACGACTTTCATTCATTAGCCATTCGTAGCCTTCAGCAAAACTCGTAATTGGCTTAACTTTTTCACCACGACGAATATGTGCACCCTCTTCTATCAACGAACTAATTGTCGCTCCAGCTTTGGCTACATTTTTGTAATCAGCAGAATTAATAAACTTCTGATCCATTACATAAACGTGATCAACACCATGCGTACGAATATTAAATTCAGGTAGATACTGCTGGCGCTCTTCATCAAACCGCACTTGTCCAGCATAAATAGATTCACTACCTTCTTCTTTCGCTAAACTGGCGAGTGTGGTTTCAAGCCAAGCTTCAACCAGCGCTTTATCATTGAGTGTTTCAGTCGTGATTAAGTCAGAAAATTGCATAATTTCAATTAAGCTCTTATTCCAATGACGACCTAAGCGTTCTTTAATTCGCTCTGCTAACTGATACTCAGTCACGATATTTTCAAGCGCAGAACCGTTAATAGCCGGTGCATCTTCATTAACATGGAACGATGCATTATCTAGTGCAAGGTTAGTTAAGTAGCTGGTTAATGAATCTTCATCTTTAATATAACGCTCTTGCTTACCTTTTTTAACTTTATATAAAGGAGGCTGGGCGATATAAATATGGCCTCTTTCAACAATCTCAAACATTTGGCGATAGAAGAAAGTTAATAATAATGTACGAATATGAGAACCATCAACATCAGCATCTGTCATGATGATTATTGAATGATAACGCAATTTTTCAATGTTATATTCGTCTTTACCAATACCACAACCTAATGCCGTGATAAGGGTTCCAACTTCAACTGAAGACAACATTTTATCAAAACGTGCTTTTTCAACATTAAGAATCTTACCTTTCAACGGTAATATTGCTTGGTTTTTACGATTTCGACCTTGTTTGGCAGAGCCACCGGCCGAGTCCCCTTCCACTATGTAAAGTTCAGAAAGCGCGGGATCTTTCTCTTGGCAATCAGCTAATTTACCTGGTAAACCGGCAATATCTAACACACCTTTTCGACGTGTCATCTCACGCGCTTTACGAGCGGCTTCACGTGCGCGTGCAGCGTCCATAATTTTAGCAACGACTTGCTTCACATCAGCGGGGTTTTCAAGTAAAAACTCATGTAGTTTTTCTGCCATCGCTTGTTCAACAGCCGATTTCACTTCACTTGAGACCAGTTTATCTTTTGTTTGTGAAGAGAATTTAGGATCAGGTACTTTTACCGAAACAACCGCTGTTAGGCCTTCACGAGAATCATCACCTGTCATGGCAATTTTTTGCTTCTTGTTTAAACCTTCTTTCTCAATAAACGTATTTAACGTACGCGTTAATGCACCTCTAAAACCGGCTAAATGTGTTCCACCATCACGTTGTGGAATATTATTTGTAAAACAAAAAATATTTTCTTGGAAACCATCATTCCACTGCATTGAAACTTCAACAGTAATGCCATCTTCTTCACGGTGACTAATAAAACTAAATGCATTTTGATGCACAGGCGTTTTATTTTGATTCAAATATTCAACGAAGGCCTTTATACCACCCTCGTATTTAAAATGATCGCTGCGGTCATCGCGTTCATCTTTTAAGATAATTGATACGCCTGAGTTTAAGAAACTCAATTCACGCAAACGTTTAGCTAAAATATCATAGTGATATTTTACATCGGTAAACGTTTCAGTTGATGGCCAAAATTGAATGGTTGTACCGGTTTTTTCTGTATCACCAATTGGCGATAACGGAGCATCAGGCACACCATGAGTATAAGTTTGTGAGTGAACCTTGCCTTCACGACGAATTGTCATTTCAAGTTTATATGACAACGCATTAACCACAGAAATACCGACACCGTGTAAACCACCCGATACCTTGTATGAGTTGTCATCAAATTTACCACCGGCATGGAGTACCGTCATGATAACTTCGGCAGCGGATACACCTTCTTCTTCATGTATCGACGTTGGTATACCACGCCCATCATCCGAAACACTTACTGAACCATCAGCATGAATAGTAACAACGATATCGGTGCAGTGCCCCGCAAGGGCTTCATCTATACTGTTATCAACGACTTCAAACACCATGTGGTGTAAGCCTGTTCCATCATCAGTATCACCGATGTACATACCAGGTCTTTTTCGTACTGCATCCAAGCCTTTTAAAACTTTAATGGATGACGAATCATAAGATTGTTCAGACATTTTTAAACCTTATTCATTAACTGTAGTTCCATGTTCCACGTGAAACATCACGCTTTCATGCTTTATTTTTTCTTTTAATACGGGTAAATCTTTTTCAATGCACGTTACAAAAAGTTGACGTTGCATTGCCAATAAATACGATAGTAACTTATCAAGCGTTGGCTTATCTAACTCTGCCACTATATCGTCAATTAACCATATGCATTGTTTATCAGAATGGGCTTCAATGTATTGACTTGCCGCAATCAATAAACACATTAATAATATTTTTAGCTCGCCCCGTGATAAAACGGTTTTAGCAATAGACTCACCGTAAGAGACAATCATGTCGTCACGATGGATGCCATAGTGCGTTGTTCCACGCTTTAAGTCTAAATCTAAACTCGATGTAAGCAACTCTTCTATTTCGCCGTCTAAGCGCCAACCACGTTTATATTTTATCTCAAGTTCAGCAAGTTCTAATAACTGCTCTTGACCTAATATTTTAAATGCCGCTTTGCAACGTTCATTTAATTCATTAATAACATGTTCGCGTTTCGCTGAAATAGTTTTGTTTAAGCTGACTAATTGTGGAGTCCACGAATTAGCCAGTTGCTTGTTACCCAGTTTTAACGACCGATTACGTTGATCAATTGCACGTTCATACTCTTTATATGTTTGTGCAATGGTTTCATGTTCCACGTGGAACACAAGCCAATCAACAAAACGACGTCTAACCGCGGGGCCATCTTCGAGCAATACATTACTTAAAGGTGAACAATTTACTATTGGAAAAAAACTAGATAACTCACTTTGACGTCGAATTGTTTTACCATCAATTCGAATATCACTAATGCCAGCAAGTGTTTTTCTAATACCAAATTTTTTCTGTATATCATTTGATGTAGCGCCAACCGCTAACACCATCAAAGATTCTTTTTGTTTTTGTACTAAATCTTGGTTTTTATGTGTTCTAAATGAGCGGCCAAAACCCAGTAGATGAATAGATTCAAGAATAGATGTTTTTCCGCTGCCATTATTACCGACAATAATATTGCATCGCGGATGCGCTATTAATTGGATTTTATCAATGTTGCGTACGTCACTAACAACTAGTTTTTCTATTATCATTTATATAAAACAAAGGTGAATATTCTCAATTTATTCACCTTTGTTCAGCTACCTCTTATAAACGCATTGGCATAACAACATACAACGAAGCATCGTCTTTGTTGTCTTCGATTAATGCGCTACTGTTAGAATCACCCAATGTGATTTTAACTTCATTAGACTCAATCGCATTTAAAATATCGACAATATAAGCAACATTAAAACCGATTTCTAATGAATCACCTTCGTAGTTTACATCAACAATTTCTTCAGCAACTTCTTGCTCAGGATTGTTAGCCGTAATAGTTAGCTCATGCTGGGCAAGATTTAAACGCACCCCTCTGAACTTTTCATTAGATAATATAGCCGCGCGTGAGAAAGCTTGTTTTAAATAATCTTTTTCGCCTGTAACGGTCTTATCTCCGCCCTTAGGCAATACACGACGATAATCAGGAAAACGACCATCAACTAATTTGCTGGTAAAAGTAAAGTTTTCATTATTTAAACGTATGTGATTTGAACCCACTGAAATATAAATAACATCTTCGACATCATCAATTAAACGTAAAATTTCGGTGACACCTTTACGTGGGATAATGACTTGGCTTTCTTGTAAACGCTCATTAGGTAATTCATGCTGGGTTAACGCTAAACGATGCCCATCAGTTGTCACACAGCGAATAATATTATCTTGAGTTTCTAACGACATTCCATTCAAATAATAACGCACATCTTGCACTGCCATTGAAAATGAGGTTTTTTCAATTAAGTTTTTGAGGACGTTTTGCGCAACACCAAAGTTAATTTCACTTTGCCAATCTTCTAAATTAGGGAAGTCTTTTGCGTCAAGCGTTGATAGTGAATACTTACTTCGACCACATTTAATTTGCAACTTGTTATTATCTAAAACAAACTCAATTAACGATTGTTCATTTAAGCCTTTGCAAATATCAAATAACTTTTTAGCCGGAACTGTTATTTTTCCATCTTCAGATGCTTGAACAAGTTCAACCGATGCAACTAATTCAACTTCTAAATCAGTGCCCGTTATCGATAATACGCCATCGGTAATTTCTAATAATACATTAGATAAAATAGGTAATGTATGACGGCGTTCAACCGTACCGGTTGCGAGTTGTAATGGTTTTAGGATGTCTTCTCGGCTGATAGCAAATTTCATTTTTTAATAATATCCGTTTGTTAAGACGATAATGTGCGAACTAAATTTGAATAATCTTCTTTAATATCTAAATTTTCTTCTCGTAGCTCATTTATTTTACGACAAGCATGTAATACCGTTGTGTGGTCTCGACCACCAAAGGCATCACCTATTTCGGGTAAACTGTGACTGGTTAATTCTTTAGCCAGTGCCATCGCGACTTGTCGTGGGCGTGCAACACTGCGGCTACGACGCTTAGATAAAATATCAGCGATTTTAATTTTGTAGTATTCAGCTACCGTTCTTTGAATGTTGTCTATTGTAACGAGTTTTTCTTGTAATGCGAGTAAGTCTCTTAACGCTTCTTTAACAAATTCGATCGTAATCGCTTTGCCTGTAAAATTAGCGTGAGCAACAACTCGATTTAATGCACCTTCAAGTTCACGAACATGCGAACGTAAACGCTTAGCAATAAAGAAGGCGACTTCGTGAGGTAATGAAACTTTTGCCTCTTGCGCTTTTTTCATTAATATCGCAACGCGTGTTTCAAGTTCAGGTGGTTCAATCGCAATTGTTAAACCCCAACCAAAACGTGATTTCAAACGATCTTCTACACCATCAATTTCTTTAGGGTAACGATCACTTGTCATTATGATTTGTTGATTACCCTCAAGTAGTGCATTAAAGGTATGAAAGAACTCTTCTTGCGAACGCTCTTTTTTAGCAAAGAATTGAATATCATCGATCAATAACGCATTAACTGAACGATAATGCTTTTTAAACGACTCAATCGCATTATTTTGTAACGCTTTAACCATATCTTGCACAAAACGCTCTGAATGCATATAGATCACTTTTGCATCTGGATTACGCGCAATAATTTCGTTACCGACAGCATGTAATAAATGTGTTTTACCTAAACCAACACCACCGTATAAAAATAACGGGTTATATGAAATCCCCGGATTATCAGCAACTTGGCAAGCTGCCGCACGTGCAAGTTGATTTGATTTACCTTCAACAAAGTTATCAAATGTGTAGTTTTCACGAATATTCGATTTCAGCTGTAAGCCTAAATCAGATTGTGCGGGGGTTAATGAGGTCGTTTTAGGTACATGCACTGCAGGAGCATGGCTATAACCCGTTTGCGGTTGCAAAGGCTGAGAGGCAGGTATTTTACTGCCCATTTCGAGTTTAGGTGCCGCAACAGGGCGCGTATTAGCATCCGGCTTACTGCCGACTTCAACACGTAAGTTTGGAGGAGTGCCTTGAACCAATTGACTAATAATGCTGTTGATCGAATCAGAGTATTTATCTAATACCCAATCACGGACAAAACGATTAGGGGCAAATAAAGTGATAACGCTTGGATTTTCCTGACTCTGTAGTGGTCGGATCCAAGTATTGAATTCTTGAGCAGGCAAGTCTTGCTGCATCTGGTTCTGGCAAGATTGCCACAGCGAGTCGGTCAAAAGTCACTCCATTAATAAAGCTGGGGGGTGATATAACCAAATTATATCCACAAGTGCAAGAAGCACTTTACATCATTTTAAAAAAGCCGAAAAAAACTAATCTAAGCGATTGTTTTATATAGCATTAACCCTTAATCACATTTGGTTATAATACCACGTTTTTTACACCTTAAAGATCTCTAGATTTTCTTGACAACTTTTAAATGTGGATAACTAGAATAATTTTTATGCGATTATATAAAGTTATTCATTTAATGTAGAGAACATGAAGGCTAAAACCTAAATAACCATGTAAATATAACCAGTAAAAAAGAACAAAAACCGTTTTACAGCCTAACTTTACCGTCAATTAACGTATTTATCCCCAAGTAAAAGATAAAGCCCCTTTTAAGACGATAAATACCTCAAATATTGTCGTGATGCTTTTATAACCGATCTAAAGGTGTTAAATAGCGTTTTAAAAAGCCAAAACATCACAATTACTTGATATATTCAGGCGCGGATCGCATTAGTTGCTTGATCTCTGTTCGGCCTTTACTTATAATTCGCGCCCCAATAAATGACTTGGCCTGCATTTATTGGTAATTTTAGGCCACAAATTTGCAAATTTGGAAGTTATCCTATGAAACGTACTTTTCAACCAAGTAATTTAAAGCGTAAGCGTACTCACGGTTTCCGTGCTCGTATGGCTACTAAAAGCGGTCGTCAAGTTTTAGCTCGTCGCCGTGCTAAAGGACGTAAAGTTTTAAGCGCTTAATAGCTTGAAATCTTATGCCTATGGTCGGGAGTTAAGACTATTAACTCCCGAACACTTTCAACAAGTGTTCAACTCATCCCCACGTAAATTCGCCTGTCGTCTATATACCCTTTTAATTTGTAAAAATAACCAAGAACATCCACGTCTTGGATTTACAATCTCGAAGAAAAAAGCCAAACTAGCCGTCGACCGAAATCGAATTAAACGCGTAACCCGCGAACAATTTCGTTTGAATGCATCAGAGTTACCGGCAATCGATATGGTATTTATCGCACGCCAAGGTATAGCTGATATCGATAATGAACAGCTTATTCGCGAATTAAATAACACATGGCAAAAAATTCAAAAATTTTACAAAAAGTCTTGATCGCCATTATTCGCGCTTACCAAATAGCGTTAAGCCCACTGCTCGGACAGAATTGTCGCTTTTATCCCACTTGTTCTAAATATGCTATAGATGCAATTAATCTACATGGTGGGCTAAAAGGTTCTTGGTTAGCAGGCAAACGCATATTAAAATGCCATCCATTTAGCTCGGGGGGCATCGATCCCGTCCCCGAAAAACATCAAAAGCAATCGAAAGAGAATTAAACCAACATGGAATCACAAAAAAATTTCCTGATTATTGGCTTGCTCCTTGTCAGCTTCATGCTGTGGCAGCAGTGGCAAGTAGATTACGCACCGAAACCCGTTGAAACTGAACAAGCAGAACAAACATCATCTGCAAATTTAAGTAACAGCCAACCAGTAAACGGTAACTCAGATGTACCGGCTGCTTTACTTCAACAATCGGTAGCGGAACAAGCAAATAAATCAGCTTTTGTAACGGTTACCACCGATGTATACGAGCTTACAATAAGTTTAGTGGGTGGTGATATCACTAACCTTAAGTTATTAAAGTATCCAACAGAAAAAGACGGCGATATTCCTTTCCCGCTGTTAAAAGAACAAACAGCTGAAATATACCAAGCACAAAGCGGTTTATTAGGTATCGACACTCGTGCTGGCCGAGCCGTTTATCAAGCTAACCAAGAAGCCTATCAGTTAACGGGTGATACCTTAACCGTGCCGTTTACTTATACCAACGCTAAAGGTATGCAAGTCACTAAAATATTCACGTTCAATGCGAACAGCTACACTATCAATGTGGAATATGTTGTTAATAACCAAACTGACAGTGTGCAAGCCGTGCAATTATATGCACAGTTAAAACAAAGCACAGCAATGCAAGGTGGCAGCATGATGATGCCGACTTACCGTGGTGGGGCTTATTCAGCTAATGATGATAATTATGAAAAAGTTGATTTTGACGACTTTTATGAGCGTGACATAAACGTATCAACTAAAGGTGGTTGGGTTTCGATGATCGAGCATTACTTTGTCAGTGCTTGGGTACCCACACAAGAAGACAAAAACCAAATTTATTCTAAAACCGTAAATGGTAATGCAATCATTGGTTTTAAAGGCCCGCAAGTTGATGTCGCGCCTGGCACCATAAGTAAGGTTAATACAAATTTATATGTCGGGCCAAAAGATCAAGAAGTACAAGGTCAATTAGCTAAGCACTTAGATCTCACTATTGATTACGGTATTTTGTGGTTCTTATCTCAGCCGCTATTTACGTTATTAAAATTCTTCTATGGTTTAGTCAGTAACTGGGGTGTAGCGATTATCTTAATCACCATCGCAGTAAAAGGGGCTATGTATTGGTTAACGAAAAAGCAATACACGTCAATGGCAAAATTACGTCAACTACAACCTAAAATGGCAGAACTTAAAACACGTTTTGGTGAAGACAGACAAAAAATGTCAGTCGCCATGATGGAGCTTTACAAGAAAGAAAAAGTTAACCCGATGGGTGGTTGTTTACCTATGTTGATCCAAATGCCTATTTTCTTGTCGCTTTATTGGGTATTTGTAGAAAGTGTTGAATTACGCCATGCTGAATTTGCCCTTTGGATCCACGATTTATCGCAGCAAGACCCATACTACGTGCTTCCTATTTTAATGGGCGCGAGTATGTTCTTAATGCAACGTTTACAACCAACACCCATGACAGACCCGGTACAACAAAAGATATTCCAATTCATGCCGCTCATGTTTACGGTATTCTTTTTGTGGTTCCCATCTGGCTTAGTATTATACTGGTTAGTCAGTAACGTAATTTCTATTCTTCAAATGTTATTAATAAACCGCTCTATAGAGAAGCAAGGTTTAAATAAAAAATAACGGTATTTGAAAAAGCATTAAACCAACGGCCGCTTGCAACATGCGGCCGTTTTTGTTTATCCCGAACGATAAATTTCGCGTTAAATAAATTTAAAGTAAAGAGTGTTAAACATGATCGATAATCAAGATACGATAGCGGCTATAGCCACCGCACCCGGTAGAGGGGGAGTGGGAATTATTAGGGTTTCAGGTAAATTAGCAGAGCAAGTCGCCCACACGATATTGCACAAGTTACCCAAAGTCCGCATGGCCGAATATTTAAAATTTTATGATGAAAATGATCAAGTTATCGATCAAGGTATTGCCCTATTCTTTAAAGGACCCAATTCATTTACCGGTGAAGATATTCTTGAACTGCAAGGGCATGGCGGCCCCGTTATTCTTGATATTTTATTACGTACTATTTTAAGTATGCCAAATATTAGAATGGCCAACCCAGGTGAATTCTCTGAACGCGCATTTTTAAATGACAAACTCGATTTAGCACAAGCAGAGGCCATAGCGGATTTAATCGAATCATCATCAGAACATGCAGCCCGGAGTGCTTTGCAAACACTACAAGGCGAGTTTTCTAAACATGTGCATTCACTTAACGAAAAAATTATTAATTTACGCATATATGTTGAAGCCGCAATTGATTTCCCAGAAGAAGAAGTCGACTTTTTATCAGACGGTAAAGTGCTCAACAGTTTAAATACCGTAATCGCGCAAACCAAAGAGGTGCAAAAGAAAGCCCAACAAGGTGCTATCTTAAAAGAAGGTATGCGCGTGGTCATCGCAGGTCGACCCAATGCGGGTAAATCAAGTTTACTCAACGCGCTTTCTGGTAAAGATTCAGCGATCGTAACGAATATCGCTGGCACAACACGCGATGTATTAAGTGAACAAATTCATATCGATGGTATGCCTTTACATATTATTGATACAGCAGGCTTAAGAGAAAGCCCAGATGAAGTTGAGCAAATCGGTATACAACGAGCGTGGAAAGAAATAACCCAAGCCGACCGTGTTTTACTGGTTGTTGATGCAACCGATACCGAGCATGAACCACAAGATTTCTGGCCCGAGTTTTTTGAAAAGCTGCCAACCGATATGGGTGTCACCCTTATTCGAAATAAAATCGATGAACTCGACTCGTCAATTATTGAAAAAGCAGGGTTTACTGAAGAAGAACCTTATTCGGTGGTGCGCATATCCGCTAAAACACATGATGGTTTAGACGATTTAAAAAACCATTTAAAAGGTTGTATGGGCTATCAAAGTTCAACCGAAGGTCAGTTTATGGCTCGTCGCCGCCATATAGATGCCATCAATCGCGCTTTAACCCAATTACATAATGGTAAAGACCAATTGCTTGGCGCTGCAGCGGGTGAGTTACTCGCTGAAGATCTACGCGCAGCACAGCAGCATTTGAATGAGATCACCGGTGAATTCACCAGTGACGATTTATTGGGCCGGATCTTTAGTAGTTTTTGTATTGGCAAATAATAATTTAAGGCGTTAATCATAACGCCTTTTAATCAATAGGATAACCTCGTGAGTAACGCAGCGTTTAATTCATTAAATTTAAAACCTGAACTATTAACCACACTTGAATCATTAAAATATACGGCAATGACGCCGATCCAAGAAAAAAGTCTACCGCCAATTTTGGCCGGGAAAGATGTCATTGCACAAGGACAAACCGGTTCAGGCAAAACAGCCGCCTTTGCTTTAGGCTTATTGCAAAAACTCAATGTGAAACGTTTTCGCATTCAAACACTTGTATTGTGTCCAACACGTGAACTCGCTGATCAAGTGGCAACTGAAATCCGAACCATCGCCCGCGGTATTCATAATATAAAGGTATTAACCTTATGTGGTGGTATGCCATTTGGGCCACAAGTTGGCTCACTCGAACATGGTGCTCATATTATTGTCGGCACGCCTGGTCGTATTGATGATCATCTCAACCGTAAAACATTATCACTGGCGGATGTGGATACTCTTGTGCTTGATGAAGCTGATCGCATGCTCGACATGGGCTTTCAAGAAACATTAGATGCGATCATCGACCGTACACCAAAACACCGACAGACCTTGCTCTTTAGTGCGACCTACCCTGACACCATTCAAGCGATTGCTAAACGGGTAATGAAATCGCCCGAGATGATAAAAGTAGCCTCTCAACATAGCGAAAGCACAATCCAAGAAATTTTTTATAAAGTTGATGGCGAATCTCATCGTTTAACGGCCGTACGATTATTACTGCAAGCCCATAAACCACAATCAACTATCGTTTTTTGTAACATGAAAAAAGATACACAAGCGGTAGCCGATTCATTATGTGATCATGGGTTTGCTGCACTCGCGTTAAACGGTGATTTAGAGCAACGTGATCGTGACAAAATGCTCGTTCAATTTGCCAATAAAAGTGCCACGGTATTAGTGGCCACCGATGTAGCCGCCCGTGGCTTAGATATTTCAGATTTAGATGCAGTAATTAACTTTAATTTAGCCCACGACCCTGAAGTGCATACACACCGTATCGGTCGAACAGGGCGTGCAGGTAGCAAAGGTATTGCCTGCACACTCTATAATGAAAAAGAATCATATCGTGCAGCTCAATTAGATTCACTTGTTGACCCTATCGACGATTGCCAGCCATTACCATCAAGTAGTTTGTTGCAAGATACACCACCACAGCCATTAAATACCACATTGCTTATCGACGGTGGTAAAAAGCAAAAACTACGCCCAGGTGACATACTAGGCGCGTTAACTGCTAAAAATGGGATCGATGGTAAGCAAGTGGGTAAAATTAATGTTGCGGCTACGTGGTCGTATGTCGCGGTCAATACCAAAGTCGCTAAGCGCGCATTAAAGATATTAAGTGAAGGAAAAATGAAAGGCCGTAATTTTAGAGTGCGTACGGTAAGTTAATCGCTACACATGCCGCTAACTTATAGTCAAAGCGATCGGGGTTTAGGGGCAGGTTTCTAGTTACAGACGA
Source organism: Algibacillus agarilyticus (assembly GCF_003286125.1). Classification (GTDB taxonomy): domain Bacteria; phylum Pseudomonadota; class Gammaproteobacteria; order Enterobacterales; family Alteromonadaceae; genus Algibacillus; species Algibacillus agarilyticus. The sequence continues at coordinate 53,070 of NZ_QMED01000017.1, read as the reverse complement.
AACATAAGTACTTACATCCATGTCAGCAAAGCAGTCAAAGCTACCGCGTCCTGCTCTCGCCCCTTACCTGCATCCATGCAGGCAAGCTTCGAGACGCTATGAGCATATGCTCTACTATGTGATTGGGGCGAGTAAGCGCTGACAATGAACCATAAAACCTGAACTAGAAGACTATATTTAGCGTTTGAACACATAACAAAAAGCCGCTTTTCAGCGGCTTTTTAATTTTGATTCTAAAACGCAGTCGGTGACAAACTTAATTTGTACTACCGGTTAACGTCGCGTCATCACTTACCGATTCATCTTCATCTGGTGCATCGTCAACAATAAAGACCGAAGCGGCACCTAAAATCATGGCAACCCCCGCCAACATTAAAATATAAATTGCATTGTTATCAAATACAGCACTCACAATCCAACCGGCAAATAAACCTGAGATAATTTGCGGAGCGGCGATCGTAAAGTTGAAGATCCCCATATAAACCCCTGTTTTTTCGGCCGGTAACGAGCCCGCTAAAATAGCGTAAGGCATGGCTAAAATTGCCGCCCAAGCGACCCCAACACCGATCATTGGGAATATTAGGTTTAACGCACCACTTGGAATTTCAACTTCAGTGATCAATAAATTAGCCGTTACAATTGTCGGATCATCAAACAAAACAAAACTTAAGTAACCTAATCCACCGGCTAATAATGCCAAAGAATAAGTTAATTTGCGCCCGACTTTATTGGCAATTCGGGTAATAAAAATAGCAAAGATAGCGGCAAATAATGAATATGCGGCAAACAAAATCCCCACCCAATCACCCGCGGCACCTTTAGCTTCGGCAATATAAGCAGGCACTTCACTTAACGATGACAAATAAGCTGAATCAAACCATTTAGCTTCGATTCCCCAGGCATTTTGGGTTATTGCCGGCATGGTATAAACCCACATAATAAATAACGCAAACCATGAGAAAAATTGCACTAATGCGAGTTGCTTCATTGTTTTAGGCATGGTGATCATTAATTGCACAAAACGACGCATTTTCTCGCCAAAAGTTGCTTTGCGCTCGGCGGCGAGTTGCGCTTCAACTTCTTTACGATCAAGGCCTTTATAAGCGTAATATTTTTTAGGTGGATATTCACGCGTTCTAAATACCGTCCATAAAACCGTGCCCAACATAATTGAAGCTCCAACATAAAACGCCACCGTAACAGACGGGGCGACCTCACCCGCTTTAGAAGCATTTTCGAGCCCAACAACATTGGTTAAAACAAACGGTAAAATAGAGCCAATAATCGCACCAACATTAATTAAAAACGCTTGTACGGCATACCCTTTATTACGCTGTGAAGACGGCACCATATCTGAAACTAATGATCTAAACGGCTGGAATGCCACATTAAACGAAGCATCCATCAAGGCTAACATCACAGCCCCAAATAACATCGGCGACATTAACTGCACAAACAAAGGGGCATTCGGCATCATGCACATCGCAAAAGCAGCCGCGACTGCCCCCCCTAAAATATACGGGTTACGTCGACCCACACCATTCCAGGTATGATCAGAAGCCGCACCAACAATAGGTTGAATTAGCAACCCCATAATCGGTGCGACTAACCAAAATAAAGAAAGAGAGTGTAAATCGGCACCTAAATCAGACAAAATACGACTGACATTAGCATTTTGTAAAGCGAAGCCAAATTGCACGCCTAGAAAACCAAAACTGACATTCCAAATTTGCCAAAAAGATAATTTAGGTTGTTGTTTCATCAAACGAATCCTTAATAACGGACCGGCGCAGCATAAACAATGCGAAGTCACAATAATGAGTGTTAATAAAAAGTAACAATGATTAAAAATTAATTACAGCATGTTTTGTCTATTTTCGCGACAATGATTTGAATACATACGTATGCTAAACAAAATGAAGTGGAAAAAAGCCAGGCTCTCGGCTACTTTCGCAAAATTAATGAAGACTCAGTGGCTGATTAAAACCAAATTTGCGTACTATATTGGCGCAAAACTTGTTTATGAAATTGATATTCGGGATCATACTTAGCGACTAAGGCCCAAAAATCACGACTGTGATCTAAATGTTTTAAATGAGCCAACTCATGTATGCAAACAGAATCAATGGTTTCAAATGGCATGGCGGCTAAGCGCCAATTAAAATCTAATTCACCTCTATTATTGCAACTGCCCCATTTCGCTTTGAAATTTTTAACACTGACTTTTTGATAAACTAATCCCATATTATCGGCTAATATCGGCAACCTATTTTGTAGTTGAGCTTGTAGTTGCTCACGATAAAAAAGTTGAACTTGCTTGCTCAAATGCGCTTGAACATTCTCTGGTTTCACACGTGTAGAAATAATTAACGCAAGCCTGCCGCGATTAAAAACAAACTGTGTTTTTGTACCTGATTTAATGGATATCGAAAACGGCTTACCAAATAACGTGAGCGTCGTATCTTCAGCAATGACAGGTAAAGGGGGCCGAGTGGCTAATAAGGCATTTTGTTCTTTAAGCTTATTTGTTATCCATTGTTGCTTCGCATTCAGCATGGCTATTATTTTTTTTTCACTCAACCACGTGGGTGCTAAAACCCGCACTACCGCCTCTTTAATTATAATCGATAGCGTTTTTCGTTTTGACGAACGAGTGATGGTGTAATCGAATGGCAACAAAAAAATCTCTATTTAATAGATAACAACAAGGAGAATTATATACCTTAGCCACTTAAGGATAAATTGCAGACAGGTAATCAATTAGAAATAAGTTAGGTGATATAAACAGACAAGGTTAAAATTTACACTTTACTGACCGCTCATATATTCAACACAGGACACACATGCGCCCTTCTCACCACGCTAATCACCCAACTGGTCCGATAAATTGGCAGGTTGCCAAAAAAATATGGCCTTATCTATTTGAATTCAAAGCGCGAATATCACTCGCCGTTTTATGCTTAATACTGGCCAAGTTAGCCAGTATAAGCATGCCCTTTTTGCTTAAAGATGCGGTAAATGCACTCGACGACCCTATTAATATTGCACTAGCAGCCCCCATTTCATTAGTGCTCGCTTATGGTTTATTTCGTTTTTTAAATACGATTTTAGGTGAGATCCGCGATACGTTATTTGGCCGAGTAACCGAACGTGCAATGCGTCGTATGGGTTTAAGTGTTTTTCAGCATTTACATAATCTTGAGCTTGCGTTTCATCTTGATCGGCGCACCGGTGGGTTATCACGCGATATTGAACGTGGCACATCTGGGGTTAGCTTTTTAATGCGTTTTATGGTGTTTAATATTATTCCGACATTACTGGAAATTCTGTTAGTGATAGGCATTTTCTTTAATCAGTATGGTATTGAATTTGCGATGATTACCTTTATGGCGATCGCCTCATATATTGCATTTTCTGTTATCGCGACTGAAAAAAGAACCGCTTTTGTAAGAGAAGCAGCTAACGCCGATTCAAACTCGAACACGACAGCAATCGACAGTTTATTAAATTTTGAAACCGTAAAATATTTTAACAACGAACAATACGAAGCCAAACGATACGATCAAGCACTAGCCGATTGGGAGCAAGCTAAACGTAAAAACCGGCTCTCATTGTTTGTATTAAATGGTGGGCAAGCTTTTATTATTGCCGCCTCAATGACGGCAATGATGGCTTTAGCCGCAATACAAACGCATGATGGCACAATGACACTGGGTGATTTTGTTTTAATAAACGCCTTTATGATGCAACTTTTTTTACCCTTAAATTTTTTAGGTTTTGTTTATCGCGAAATACGTGGATCATTAGCAAATATAGAACGCATGTTCGAATTATTAGCCAGAACCCCCGCAATTAATGACAAAGAACACGCACGTGAATTAACGGTCTCTAATGCTGAAATAAACTTTGAGCAAGTGCAATTTAATTACAGTGCCGATCGCGCTATTTTAAATAATGTCAGTTTTAGTATCAAAGCCGGTCAAAAGGTTGCGATTGTTGGGGATAGTGGCGCAGGCAAATCCACATTAATTAAATTACTCTTTCGATTTTACGATTTAGATCAGGGCGGTATAACCATAGATGGCCAAAATATTGCAGATGTTAGTCAACAAAGTTTGCGTCGAGCGATAGCGATCGTGCCACAAGACACCGTTTTATTTAATGCGACTTTGTATGAGAACATTCGATATGGCAGACCTGATGCCAGCGACACCGAGATACAAAATGCGATAAAATCAGCTTACTTAGAAGAATTTGTACAAAGTTTATCAAAAGGATTAAACACGCAAGTCGGTGAACGAGGATTAAAACTATCAGGAGGTGAAAAACAGCGGGTTGCGATTGCCCGTGCAATTTTAAAACAAGCCCCCATTTTAGTGTTTGATGAAGCCACCTCTAGCCTTGATTCACGAGCTGAACAATCAATTCTGCAAGCACTAAAAGCGGTTGCAGCCGATCATACAAGCTTAGTGATAGCGCATAGATTGTCTACGGTTATCGATGCCGATAATATAATCGTATTAAGCAAAGGTAAAATAGTAGAACAAGGCACTCATGCTGAATTGCTGCAACAAAATGGCTTATTTAAAAAAATGTGGCAGTTACAGCAAGAAGATCAACACGCGTAAAAAATTGACGTAAAATAACGCCAAGAAAATTAACAACATAAATAGGTAATAAGATAATGACAACGATCGAACGAATTGAAACAAAACAACGCATGAGCCGTATTGTAAAACACAACGGTACAATCTATTTATGTGGGCAAGTTTGCACAGATGCCACCCAAGGCATTACCGAACAAACACAAACCATGTTAGATAAAGTTGAAACATTACTTGAACAAGCCGGTAGTGACAAAGAACATATGTTATCGGCCACTATTTATATAAAAGACATGCAATATTTCGCTGAAATGAATGCCGTTTGGGATGCTTGGGTACCGGAAGGCTATGCCCCAGCAAGAGCCTGTGTGACCGCAAGCATGGCACGTGAAGCCTTGTTAGTAGAAATTTCAGTGGTTGCCGCAGAGAAATAAATGGGTGTATAAATGACGTTGATATACTCAATAAATTTTAAGTTTATTGAGTATAATTTAAGCAAAAATGAGTCAGTACGGCCTGAGCCGCTATTTTAGCAAACCGTGTAGAATCCGATTCACTCATCGTATGTGCCCCCACAATGGCGCCATCAGCAATAATAGAGAGCTGACGCACAACACTTTTTTTATCACTCAATTCAACTTCCACTAACAACGATTCGATAAGCTGCATCATTAAAAGTTTGTGTTCTCGACACGCTAAATGAATAGGATCATCATGCCGAGGATATTCAGCCGACCCATTGATAAACATACAACCAAAAAATTGTTCAGATGTGATCCATTCCGCTAAAGCATCAAAAAAAGCCATTATAGGCGCAAGCTTAGTTTGACACGTTTGCACCGGTATCAGTCGTTGCGTATCGGTTTTTAACCGTAATAAAAGCTGTTGATCACGCTGCATTAAAGTTGCAATGATCAAATCGTCCTTAGAAGTAAAATGATGATATAACGTTTTTTTAGCAACGCCTGCTTCAGCCAAAATAAGATCGATACCCGTCGCTCTAAAACCATTTTTATAAAAAAGCGCTTGTGCGGTATCAATTAATAATGCTCTTTTACTACTCGCCATCACATCGCCTCATTTCTAAAATCAGCAGAAGTATACAGGTCGGTCTAGTTATTTCCAACAACGTATTGACATGCTTAGTGTTCAGCCTATACTGCAAAAGTAGACAAGTCTGTACACCACCAATACAAAACGAATAACAACTTAAAGGAAAAGCATAATGACAACAGCCCAACGCCCACCTTTACCTCCCTTTACCACCGAAACAGCAATACAAAAAGTACGTATGGCTGAAGATGGCTGGAATTCACGTAATGCTGATAAAGTTGCTTTAGCTTATACAGCAGATTGCACATGGCGAAATCGTGCAGAGTTTATACAAGGCAGAGCCGAAATAACCGACTTTTTAAATCGAAAATGGGCCAAAGAATTAGAATATAGATTGATAAAAGAACTATGGGCTCATAGCGAAAACCGTATCGCGGTTAGATTTGCTTATGAATGGTTAGATGATTCAGGCCAATGGTATCGATCATATGGTAATGAAAACTGGCAATTTGATGAAAACGGTTTAATGGAAAAACGCATTGCCAGCATCAATGATTTGCCTATAAAACCTGAAGAACGTTTATTTCATTGGCCACAAGGCAGAAGACCAGATGAGCATCCAAGCCTAAGCGACTTAGGCTTATAATTAAATGCGTCGGTTATTTGCAGTTTAATTACAACCCGACCATGATTAACCGTGTCGGGTTGTATTAACTATTCATTGCGGGCAACCGTTATCCTCTCTACAATGCGAATCTTATTTTCTGTTGTTAAGTAAACCTATTATTTATGTCTGATCCAAAACGCTTAAACAAATACATTAGTGAAACAGGTTTTTGTTCACGCCGAGACGCTGATCGCTTTATTGAAAAAGGCCGAGTGACCGTTAACGGTAAATTACCCGAATTAGGGACGAAAGTGACCGATGATGATGACATAAAAATAGATGATAAACCTTTAAAAGCGAAGCCCAAGCAAGTTTACATTGCTTATAACAAACCGGTTGGCATTACTTGCACTACCGATTCACTCGTTGAAGATAACATTGTTAAAGCCATTCGTTATCACGAACGAATATTTCCTATTGGCCGCTTAGATAAACCATCTGAAGGGTTGATATTTTTGACCAATGAAGGCGATATTGTTAATAAAATTTTACGCGCTGGTAACCAACACGAAAAAGAATATATTGTGACCGTAGACAAACCGATCACAAAAGACTTTATTAATAAGATGGCAAATGGCTTACCTATTTTAGATACCATTACTAAAAAATGTCGAGTTGAACAAATCAGTTCACGGACTTTTAAAATGGTATTAACTCAGGGTTTAAACCGCCAAATTCGCCGTATGTGTGAATATTTAGAATATCATGTACGTACTCTTAAACGCGTGCGCATCATGAATGTTGAATTAGGTGATTTACAAGCAGGTGAATGGCGCCATTTAACAGCTGATGAAATGGCTGAAATAAATGATTCGATTAAAGATTCTGGTAAAACAGAAGAACAATCGGTTGATCACAACAAACGCCCTAGCAGTCAGCCCAATCAAACAAATGCTCAATCACCTCAGCATAAAACAAAACGTACGCGGGCAAACACGAATAATCGCAACAATGATCGCAATAATGAACACAGCAAACGCGATAACCGCTTTAATAACGATCAAGAACAACGTCACACTCAACCACGTAAAAAAAAGCCAAGTAAATTTGCACGTCGCTCGTAAAAATTACACCGCTCACTAAACCGCTCAGCTATAAATCAGTTTATACCCAAGTCACTTGGGTATAAACTCAAGATATCACTCCATCATCAAAAATACACACCGATGTCTTACGTTGAAATAAGTAATGAATTTTTAAAAGCCAAGATCAGACTTTTTGGTGCCGAACTCGCTAGCCTGACAAAAACAGAAACAGAAGTCGAATACATTTGGCAAGCAGACCCAACTGTTTGGCAAGGTAGCGCCCCTATCCTTTTCCCGTTTGTCGGAAAACTCAATCAAGGCAAGTTTTTATACCAAACACAATCATTTGAAATTGCGAAACATGGCTTCGCACGTAATCAATTGTTTAATCTGATTAGCCAAACAGCAAACAAAGTGACCTTAGGCCTTAGTCAAAATGACGAAACGCTCACCGCTTACCCTTTCGAATTCTATTTAGAAGTCACGTTTGAGTTGGTTAAAAATAAAATGTTTGTGAGTTACCAAGTAACTAATAACAGTAATACCGATATGCCATTTAGTATAGGTTCACATCCTGCGTTTAATCTGCCAGCAGAGACAATGGAAAACGCACAATGTAGCTTAGCTTTTGATGCAGAAGAAAACCCTGATTGCTACACACTGATTCAGGGGTTACTTTCGGAAAGCACGCAAACAAGTCCAATAAAAAATAAATGTTTACCATTAACAGCTGGTACCTTTGCTAAAGATGCTCTCATTTTACGCCATATCAATTCTAAAGAGGTAAGCTTAATCGATGCCCACGAGAAGCAATTATTAACCATGCGCTTTGATGTACCACATTTAGGGTTATGGGCAAAGCCTAATGCTCCCTACGTTTGCATAGAACCTTGGTTTAGTACCGATGATAAAGCATCATCTCCATTAGAGTTGGAAGAAAAAGAAGACTTAATAAATCTAGCTTCAAAAGTCGTGTTTGATTGCCAATATGAAATAGAAATTTATTAATTTTACCCTGTGCGACTCAACAAAATTTAACAATCCCAATCTATAGCACTAAGCACTAAGCACTAAGTAATTTGGGTATGGATTAAATTATTTATCAACTTGTTTAATGTATACCCAAGTGACTTGGGTATACATTGTCATTTTTAAGAATTTATCCGGCTTTATTTATAATAAAGCTCATTTATACGATGACAGTAAGCAACTAAGTTATCGTAGCTACGCGCTAACTCGCACATAGGATTGGTTAAATCAACTAAAATCAGCTCAGCGAGAAAAGCAAATACACTGGCATCCAATGAGCTCGGCTTATCACCAAATATATACGATTGGCTGCCTAACAGGTGTGCTAAGCTCTCTATCGTTTCTTGCGCAATATCCATTATCTCGGCATCATTATGTAAACCCATACCATGTTTAATAAAGGTTTGTTTAATCTTTCTACGTGCGACTATCGGTGCAATATAGCGAATAGGAAAAGGGAATTTGCTAAAAAAAGTCTGTTTTAAAATAGGCCAAGTATCTTCTCTTATCCAACGTGAATAAATAATGCACCAATAAAAATTTTCATCTAACGACTTAGTAATTAAGTGACTTGTTGCAACTTGTTCTTTTGTTAAATGCGCGTCTATCTCTAAGTTATATTTCCGCTTTAAGTGCTGAATAATAAAAAATGAATCACTTACACGTGTTTCATCATCTTTAATAAAAGGTAGTTTACCTTTGGGCGCTTTGCGCATGTAACCCAAGCCTGTTTTAGTTTGGTATTCAAGGCTGGTTAAACGCAGAAAAGCATCTATTTTTAAAACAAATGGGCTGGCGTCTGTAACACCAAAACGCGGCCCAAAGCCATAAAGTGTGATCATATAATCCCTTAAAAAAACACCACAATGTTAAATTAATTGCGGTATCGATAATTAATCTAAATAGGCAATCATAAAAATGAATCATCGCACTAATTAGTTAAAATTAAAGTATTGCAGCTATTCTTATCATTTTTAGCTACTTAAAATTAGTCTCTAAATCTGCAATATACAAAAAAATGATCATGTAATGATTAATTAAACAGCTAAAATATAAGTTTATAAACACGAATTTTTAATTAATTATAAAAGCGATAACCCTAATAAAACCGAACCTAAAAGTTAAAAAGCTGTGTGTAACCTTAAAAGTAGCCCTATTTTAGATAACTAGGCGCCCAAAAAATTAAAATAGAAACTACGTTAAAACTTCATATTTAGTCAAAATAACGGCTTGTGATCATTAAATAACAACATTTGATCATCAATTATAATAAGCGATCGTTAGTTAAAAAAATGACTGAATTGCAACCCCGTTTCAGACCAATTAATAAGCCCAAATAAGCCCACAAACCAACCCAAACCGATCGTATAAAAACGGATCAAAAAAGCCGTTTTATTCGTTTTATGCCTAAATAAATACATAGAGACCCACCCACCAAACCATCCACCAATGAGTGAAAATAGGTATAAATTACGTTCTGGCACTCTATTTTTGTCTTTGATCGCACAGTATTTATCAAACGCAAATATGATCAAAGTGATCGAATTTATTAAATAAAAAAAGATTAAAACTAATAAAAAGGCATTTATTTGCACTATCAAACACACTAAAACCGTTATAAACAGACTAAATATTCGCAAAATGCAGCCTTTTTGAAAAAAAATAAAAATAATTTAAAAATAATTTCGATGTGTGATCAATTATGATCTTACTAAATAAATGTGAGTGAAAAACAGCCTTTTTGCTAGTTTTATCCACTAGATCAGAGGAAGCACACAGAGAACACACAAGTTACCCACAAAATCCGATCGAATTTGATCACGCTGTGCATAAACTAGCTAACAACAAGTGATCAAACCGTGATCAACCTGATGAAAAATAGCAGGTTGCGATCGGGTTGTGTATAACTAGCACTTTAATCCTCAGGTTGATCAAAGTTTGATCAACGATAAGTTACAAGTTTAAAAAAATATAACAATATGAAATATAAAAGTTTTTTTGGCTTGTCCACAGAGATCGCAGATCCTAATAACAACAAAAATAAGATCTCTATATAAAGATCTTTATATTATTAAAGCCCATCACAAAATAAAAAATCACAAAAAAGAGTCCTACAAAAAAAGAAAAGTGAAATCAAGATTCCCTTTCTGATCGATTGACTATAAAATAGCCGCCCTTTTCTTCAACTTGGCTATTGGAGATCGCAAATGTCGATGTTTGACCAAAAATTTGATGTAATTATTGTTGGCGGTGGTCATGCAGGCACTGAAGCCGCAATGGCATCTGCCCGTATGGGGCAAAAAACATTATTACTTACCCATAACATTGAAACCTTAGGTCAGATGTCATGTAACCCTGCAATTGGTGGTATTGGCAAAGGCCATTTAGTTAAAGAGATTGATGCTTTAGGCGGCCTAATGGCAAAAGCCACCGACAAAGGTGGCATCCAATTTAGAACACTAAATTCAAGCAAAGGACCTGCGGTTAGAGCAACACGCGCTCAGGCAGACAGAATTTTATACAAAGCAGCAGTACGCGAAGCTTTAGAAAACCAAGAAAATTTACTTATTTTTCAACAAGCATGTGATGATTTAATTGTTGAAAACGATACAGTCGTTGGTGTTGTGACCCAAATGGGTCTTAAATTTACAGCCAAGTCTGTAGTTTTAACGGTAGGTACATTCCTAGGCGGACAAATCCACATAGGTTTAGAAAACTATCGTGGTGGTAGAGCCGGTGATCCACCATCAATCGCCCTTGCAGAACGTTTACGTGCTTTACCGTTTAGAGTTGGCCGATTAAAAACCGGTACACCTCCTCGAATTGATGCACGTACTGTTGATTTTAATCAGATGCAAGAACAACCAGGTGATTTTCCAACACCGGTATTTTCATTTTTGGGTAAGCAAACCGATCATCCACAACAGATCCCTTGTTACATAACCCATACAAATGAAAATACACACGATATTATTCGAGGTGGATTAGATCGTTCACCCATGTATTCTGGTGTTATCGAAGGGATTGGACCTCGTTATTGTCCATCAATTGAAGATAAAATAGTTCGTTTTGCCGATAAAGATTCACATCAAATATTTATCGAACCTGAAGGTTTAACCACTCATGAACTTTATCCAAATGGTATATCAACGAGTTTACCTTTTGACGTGCAATTAAATTTAGTTCGTTCAATCAAAGGCATGGAAAATGCGCATATAACTCGACCGGGTTATGCTATTGAATATGACTTTTTTGATCCACGCGATTTACGTCAAACGCTTGAAACCAAATTTATTAAAAATTTATATTTTGCTGGCCAAATTAACGGCACAACAGGTTATGAAGAAGCGGGCGCTCAAGGTTTATTAGCGGGAACAAACGCGGCTTTACGCGCTCAAGAAAAAGATGATTTTATTATACGTCGTGATCAAGGCTATTTAGGGGTACTGGTTGATGATTTAATCACCATGGGCACTAAAGAACCTTATCGCATGTTTACCAGTCGAGCGGAATACCGATTGTTATTACGTGAGGATAATGCTGATATTCGTTTAACTGAATCTGGCTACAATGTTGGTTTAGTGGGTGAAGAGCAATGGACTGCATTCAATGAAAAATTAGAATCAATTGAAAAAGAACGTCAGCGTTTAAAAACGACATGGATCCATACTAAACACGAATGCATTGATGAACTAAATCCATTGCTAAAAAACCCAGTTAGCCGTGAGCATTCACTTGAAGATTTGATTCGACGCCCTGAAATGAGTTATGACGATTTGATGAAAATTGGCAACTTAGGGCCCGCTCTTGAAAATAAGCAAGCCGCGGAGCAGGTCGAAATTCAAATCAAATATGCAGGTTATATTGAACGCCAGCAAGAAGAAATTAATAAGCAATTACGGAATGAAAATACCTTGTTGCCTGCTGATTTTGATTACACCAATGTTAATGGTTTATCAAATGAGGTTATTGCTAAATTAAATGATCATAAACCTGAAACAATCGGCCAAGCTTCACGTATATCAGGTGTTACACCCGCCGCAATTTCTCTTTTGCTAATAAGTTTGAAAAAACAAGGTTTATTAAAACGCTCAGCGTAATATAATCTACCCATCTACGGCTATATTGTTTAAAATATAGCCGCTTTACCTTTGAATGTGTTATCGCATTAAGAAAATTAGAACTATCATGTCTTTATCTGAACAATTTTCGAACTTATTGAAAAAAACATCGCTAACCGTTACAACAGAACAAAGTGAAAAATTATTAGCTTTAGTTGAAATGCTAAATAAATGGAATAAAGCGTATAATTTAACCTCGGTTAGACAGCCATCTGATATGCTGGTTAGGCATATTATGGATTCAATTGTTCTGATTGAGCATTTACCACAAGAAGGTAAACTTATTGATGTTGGAACGGGGCCTGGTTTACCCGGTTTACCACTGGCTATTTGCATGCCTGATGTACAATTTACCTTGCTCGACAGCTTAGGTAAGCGAATCAGATTTATTCGACAAGTATGTTATGAGCTTGAAATCACCAATGTGACAGCCATTCAATCAAGAGTTGAAGAGCACCAACCTGATATTTTATACGATGGCGTGTTAAGTCGAGCTTTTGCATCACTTGAAGATATGCTCACTTGGTGTCACCATCTAGTACCTGAAGATGGAAATTTTTATGCTATGAAAGGCATTCATCCTGATTCAGAAATCGATAATTTGCCTACTGGCTTTACGCTTTGTAAAACCATAACGTTAAACGTTCCTAATTTAGCGGAAGAAAGGCATTTGTTGCATATAAGAAAATCGTCGTAACAAACCGGAATTGGTTCTAAAAGAGAGGCGTGTCATGGGAAAAATTATAGCAGTAGCAAATCAAAAAGGTGGCGTTGGTAAAACAACGACAGCGGTAAATCTAGCCGCGTCAATGGCCGCTACTAAACGTAAAGTATTATTGATTGATCTCGATCCACAAGGTAATGCCACCATGGGCAGCGGCGTTGATAAATATGATGTGCCGGCAACCGCTTATGAATTATTGATTGAAGAAAAGCCCGTCGATGAAGTGGCGGTGAAAGAAACATCAGGCAGTTATCATCTTATCGCGGCTAATTCAGACGTTACCGCTGCCGAGATTAAATTAATGGAATGCTTTGCACGTGAAGTTCGTTTACGCAATGCGCTTGAAAAATGTCGTGACCAATATGATTTTATTTTCATTGATTGCCCACCATCGTTAAATATGTTGACGGTTAATGCCATGGCTGCTGCTGATTCTGTATTGGTTCCTATGCAATGTGAATATTATGCACTTGAAGGTTTAACTGCGTTAATGGATACAATCCAAAAATTGGCTTCAGTTGTTAACCCTAATTTAGCTATCGAAGGGATCTTGCGTACGATGTATGATCCGCGCAACCGTTTAGCGAATGATGTATCAGAACAATTAAAAAGTCACTTTGGTGATAAAGTTTACCGAACGGTTATTCCACGGAATGTGCGATTAGCTGAAGCGCCTAGTTTTGGTACGCCTGTAATGTATTATGATAAATCATCAACCGGTGCTAAAGCGTATTTAGCGCTTGCCGGCGAAATGATCCGAAAAAGCGAAACGACTAAAGCAAGACAGCAAGTCGCTTAATAATAAAAATTGAATTGGATAAAAAATGTCGGCAAAAAAAAGAGGTCTCGGACGCGGTTTAGATGCGCTACTCACAACCAGTGGTGCTTTTCAACCCTCGCATCAAGATGGTGTTCAGGAAGAAAGTGAATCACAGCGTAACGAATTACAAAAAATAGCTATTGAATATTTACACCCTGGTAAATATCAACCTCGCAAAGATATGTCGCCGGAAGCATTAGATGATTTAGCTAATTCAATTAAAAGCCAAGGTATTATCCAGCCAATTGTTGTTAGATTGATAAGCGAAAATAACTATGAAATTATCGCGGGTGAACGCCGTTGGCGAGCCGCGCAACTCGCGCAATTAGATTTAGTTCCGTGTTTAATTAAAAATGTGCCGGATGAAGCCGCCGTTGCTATTGCATTAATTGAAAATATACAGCGCGAAGACCTTAATGCCATGGAAGAAGCAACCGCGTTGCAACGTTTAATGAGTGAATTTGAATTAACACATCAACAAACGGCAGATGCGGTGGGTAAATCACGTACCACAGTAACAAACCTATTAAGATTAAATAATCTTAATACTGATGTAAAAACGTTATTGGAACATGGTGATATTGAAATGGGGCACGCTCGTGCACTATTAGGTTTAACGGGAAATTTACAATCTGATACCGCTAAAACGGTTGTTGCTAAAGGTTTAACGGTTCGTGATACCGAAAAACTTGTGCATAAAGTTCAACAACCAGAACAACCTAAAGTTGAAAAAGTGATTGATCCTGATCTTGCTGCTTTGCAAAATACGTTAACCGATATTGTTGGTTCAAATGTGACCATTAGTCACAACGCGAAAGGAAAAGGTAAATTAGTGATCGATTTTTCAAATTTGAATACGCTAGATGGCATTATTGAAAGATTAAAAAAACAGTCATCTTAACGCCTTTTTGACGTTTTTTTTTGTTAACAATGGTTACGTAGCCCTTAATATCAAAATATTATAAGAAACTTAATATCAATTCCATCTGATCAAGTTGAAAAGCTAGTATAAAACAGTATACTTTCGCTAGCTTTTTTACGCCTTGAGTTGTAATACTCGTAAATAAAGCAGCAAGCTGTAAGGACTTAATAATTTGGAGCTCAATAACCTTGAATAAATTAGCGCTTAAAGGCCTAAAGATAGGATTCAAGTTAATTGCAATTCAAGCTTCATTTGTCTGCAGTGCTGCAATTATTGGGCTTATATTTAAAAACGTAGAATCGATGCAATCGATTTTAGTTGGTGGCTTTTCAGTTATTTTACCAAATAGCCTTTTTGCTTTACTGCTGTTTTCAACGGCAGGTGCCAGCCAACTAAATACGACGATGAGACGATTCTTCAGAGGAGCCGCACTGAAATTAGTGCTCTCTAGCATGTTATTTGCTTTAGCAATGAAATCAGGGTTTTTAATTCCCTTTTTGTTTATTGGTTTTGTTGTTGCTATTTTGGCTCACGTTTTTACACCAGTTTCAATTACTTAAACTTTTATTAGGAACTTTAACAATGGCAGCAAATGGTGAAGCCTTGACAACACAAGGTTACATCCAGCACCACCTTACCAACGCCGCAGTTGGTGAGGGCTTTTGGACATGGCATGTAGATACACTTGCTTGGTCAATCGCTCTTGGTCTGGTTTTTATCCTTTCTTTCCGTAGCGTTGCAAAAAAAGCAACCTTGGGTGTACCGGGCAAATTTCAATGTTTCGTTGAAATGATTGTCGAATTCGTGAGTCAGAGTGTAAAAGATACATTTCATGGCAAAAACGCATTAATCGCTCCGCTTTCATTAACGATATTCGTTTGGGTTCTGCTTATGAACTTTATGGATATTATTCCGGTTGATTTTTTACCGTCATTTGCCCAATGGGTTGGTGGTTTAATGGGCTACGATCCTCATCATGTTTACATGAAAGTTGTACCCACAACTGATTTAAATACGACATTAGCATTGGCGCTAGGTGTATTTGCATTAATGATTTACTATTCAATCAAAATTAAAGGCTTTGGCGGCTTCATGAAAGAGCTATATGCTCATCCATTTAATACGCCTTGGTTATATTGGTTCAACTTTATCCTTGAAGTTATCGCGCTTATCGCGAAGCCAATGTCACTCGCTTTACGTTTGTTCGGTAACTTATATGCAGGTGAGCTTATCTTTATCTTGATAGCTGGCTTGATTGGTATTTGGCAGTTGCCTGCGCACTTTATCTGGGCTGCATTCCACTTACTCGTAATTCCGCTTCAAGCCTTTATATTTATGATGTTAAGCATCGTATATTTAAGCTTGGCGCACGAAGATCACTAACTTTTCGGGATTTAAGTTAGGCGACTTATTTTAAGTCGGCCCGAAGGGTAAAGGGCAGGATGCCCAAAAAACTTTTTACATTTTATTTTTTAAACTTTAACTTTCTACAATTGGAGAAAAACAATGTTATACATCGCTGTTGCTCTGTTAATCGGTTTAGGTGCGTTAGGTACTGCTATCGGTTTCGGTCTTTTAGGTGGTAAATTCTTAGAGTCTGCTGCACGTCAACCTGAGCTAGCTCCACAGCTTCAAGTTAAAATGTTCATCGTTGCAGGTCTTATCGATGCGATCGCTATGATCGGTGTTGCTATTGCCTTGTACTTATTGTTCGTAATTGGCGCTTAATAACAACTTTTGCTTTTTAACGAATAATAAGGAGGCGCGATTGTGAATATCAACGCCACTCTACTCGGCGAATTAATCGCATTTGTATTTTTTGTTTGGTTCACCATGAAATATGTGTGGCCACCATTAAACGGTGCAATTGAAGATCGTCAAAAGAAAATAGCCGATGGTTTAGAAGCATCTGAGCGTGCAGCTAAAGATTTAGAATTAGCTCAAGCAAAGGCGTCTGAGCAACTTAAAGAAGCTAAAGCGCAAGCTGCTACTATCATCGAACAAGCCAAGAAACGTGAAAATCAAATTATTGATGAAGCGGCTCAGAAAGCGCGTGTTGAAGCTGAAAAAATCTTAGCTCAAGGTCAATCTGAAATTGAAGCTGAGCGTAATCGTGCAAAAGAAGATCTTCGTAAGCAAGTTGCTGTTCTAGCAATTTCTGGCGCAGAGAAAATTCTTGAGCGCTCGATTGATGCAACTGCACACGCTGACATTCTTGATAAGCTTGTTGAAGAATTATAAGGGGTATAAAGATGTCTGAATTGACAACTATAGCCCGACCATACGCTAAAGCTGCGTTTGATTTTGCTGTTGAAACAAATAAAATTGATGCTGTATTTGCTCAATTGACATTTGCTGCAGAAGTAACGAAAAACGAATCAATTAAAGGTTTGTTATCGGGCTCTGTAAATCCAGAACAACTTGCTGAAATTTTCATCAAGGTTTGTGGAGAACAGCTTGATCAAAATGGCCAAAACTTGATTAAAGTGATGGCTGAAAATGCACGCTTAGCGGCTTTACCTGACGTTGTTGCTTCATACTCTGCATTAAAAGCAGAGTATGAGAAAACAGCTGAAGTTGATGTTTTATCAGCAGTAACGCTGACAGAAACACAAATGAGCTCGCTAGCGGCATCTTTAGAAAAGCGTTTAGCAAAAAAAGTTAAGCTGAATTGTATAGTAGATACATCCGTGGTTGGTGGACTTGTGATCAAGTCTGGCGACATGGTGATCGACGCTACTATTCGCGGAAAATTGGATCGACTAGCAATTAGTTTGCAGTCGTAGGGGAACAGAGCATGCAACTGAATTCCACAGAAATTGCCGAGCTGATCAAAAAACGTATTGAACAGTTTGAAATCGTCAGTGAAGCTCGAAATGAAGGTACAATCGTATCTGTAACCGATGGTATCATCAGCATTCACGGCTTAGCCGATGTAATGCAAGGTGAAATGATCGAGCTTCCTGGTAGCCGTTACGCAATCGCGTTAAACCTTAACCGTGATTCGGTTGGTGCGGTTGTTATGGGTCCTTATGCGGATCTACAAGAAGGCACAAAAGTAAAAGGTACTGGCCGTATTTTAGAAGTACCGGTTGGTCCTGGTTTATTAGGTCGTGTGGTTAACACTTTAGGTGAACCAATCGACGGTAAAGGTCCTATCGAAAACGATGGTTTTGAAGCAGTTGAAAAAATTGCACCAGGCGTAATCGAGCGTCAATCAGTTGATGAACCTTTACAAACGGGCTATAAGTCAATTGACTCAATGGTTCCAATCGGACGTGGTCAACGTGAGTTGATTATCGGTGACCGTCAAGTAGGTAAAACTGCTTTAGCCATCGATGCCATCATTGCACAAAAACATACAGGCGTTAAAAGCGTTTATGTTGCAATTGGTCAAAAAGCGTCAACAGTTTCTAACGTTGTACGTAAATTAGAAGAGCACGGAGCATTAGAAAACACGATTGTTGTTGTTGCTACCGCTTCTGAATCTGCAGCGTTACAGTACTTATCAGCTTACGCTGGTTGTACGATGGGTGAATACTTCCGTGACCGCGGTGAAGACTCGTTAATTGTATATGATGATTTGTCTAAGCAAGCTGTTGCTTACCGTCAAGTATCATTATTATTACGTCGTCCGCCAGGTCGTGAAGCCTACCCTGGTGATGTATTCTATCTTCATTCACGTTTATTAGAGCGTGCATCACGTGTAAATGCTAACTATGTTGAGCGTTATACAAATGGTGCGGTAAAAGGTAAAACCGGTTCTTTAACTGCGTTACCGATTATCGAAACGCAAGCGGGTGATGTATCAGCATTCGTACCAACTAACGTAATTTCAATTACTGATGGTCAGATATTCTTAGAATCTAGCATGTTTAATGCGGGTATTCGTCCTCCTGTTAACGCGGGTATTTCTGTATCACGTGTTGGTGGTGCTGCTCAGACTAAATCAGTTAAGAAATTAGGTGGTGGTATTCGTTTAGCACTTGCTCAATATCGTGAATTAGCGGCATTTGCTCAATTTGCATCTGACCTTGATGATGCAACTCGTGCTCAATTAGAGCATGGTGAGCGCGTTACTGAATTAATGA
This sequence comes from Algibacillus agarilyticus, assembly GCF_003286125.1. Lineage (GTDB taxonomy): Bacteria > Pseudomonadota > Gammaproteobacteria > Enterobacterales > Alteromonadaceae > Algibacillus > Algibacillus agarilyticus. The sequence continues at coordinate 34,014 of NZ_QMED01000017.1, read as the reverse complement.
AGCAGAATCAATATGCTCCATTAACAGTAGGCGAAATGACGGTTTCTTTATTTGCTGCTGATAAAGGCTATTTAAACGATATCGAAGTTAATAAAGTACTTGATTTCGAAGCAGGCCTGCAATCATTTATGCGTTCTGAATACGCTGAACTAATCGAAAAAATCGACGCAAGTGGTGCCTACGACAAAGACGTAGAAGCAGGCTTGAAAGAAGGTATCGAGAAGTTTAAAGCTACTCAAACTTGGTAAGAGTAGACGATTAACACATTAATCGGAGTGATTGATTATGGCTGGCGCTAAAGAGATAAAAAGTAAAATTGCGAGTGTTAAAAATACTCAAAAGATTACCAGCGCTATGGAAATGGTTGCCGCGAGTAAAATGCGTAAAGCACAAGATCGCATGGCATCATCACGTCCATACGCAGAAAATATGCGCAAGGTGATTAGTCATATCGCGCTTGGTAGCTTGGAATATAAGCATGCTTATATGGAAGAGCGTGAAGCTAAGCGCGTAGGTTACATTGTTGTTTCTACCGACCGTGGTTTATGTGGCGGCTTGAACATTAACTTGTTCAAAAGCGTCATAAATTCTGCAAAAGAGTGGAAAGAAAAAGGGGCTGAAGTTGATTTTGCTGCTGTAGGTAGCAAAGGCACTTCCTTTTTCAACAGCTATGGTGGTAATCTTATTGCTCAAACCGATGGTTTGGGTGATGCACCATCAGTATCCGACATAGTAGGTTCTGTACATGTGATGCTAGATGCATACGATAAAGGTGAAATTGATCGCCTTTATGTTGTTTACAATAAATTTGTAAACACCATGACGCAAACACCTACGACTGATCAGCTATTACCTTTGCCAAAGGCAGAGGATAACGAACTGAAACATAAATGGGATTATATATACGAGCCTGATCCAAAAGAAATTTTGGAACAGTTATTAACTCGCTATATAGAATCTCAGGTTTATCAAGCTGTTGTTGAAAACGTAGCAAGCGAAATGGCTGCACGTATGGTTGCGATGAAAGCTGCAACTGATAACGCAGGTGAGCTGATAGACGATTTACAATTAGTTTATAACAAAGCGCGTCAAGCGGCGATTACTCAAGAATTGGGTGAAATCGTTGCTGGTGCAGCTGCCGTCTAAACATTTAAGGTTAGAGGAACGATCATGAGTACAGGTCACGTCGTACAAGTTATCGGCGCGGTCGTAGACGTAGAGTTTCCACAAGATTCTGTACCTCAAGTTTACGAAGCGTTAAAAGTAGAAGAAGGCGATTTAGCTGGTCTGACGATAGAAGTTCAGCAGCAATTAGGCGGCGGCGTAGTTCGCGGCATCGCAATGGGTTCATCAGACGGCTTACGCCGTGGATTAAAAGTGGTGAACTCAAACGGCCCTATTATGGTACCAGTTGGTACTGCTACATTAGGCCGTATAATGGATGTATTAGGTAACCCAATTGATGAAGCGGGTCCAATCGGTGAAGAAGATCGTTGGTCAATCCATCGTGAAGCGCCTTCATACGAAGACCAAGCTAATTCAAACGACCTTTTAGAAACAGGTATCAAGGTTATTGACCTTGTATGTCCATTTGCTAAAGGTGGTAAAGTTGGTTTATTCGGTGGTGCCGGTGTTGGTAAAACCGTAAATATGATGGAATTAATCCGTAACATCGCGATCGAGCACAGTGGTTACTCTGTATTCGCCGGTGTTGGTGAGCGTACTCGTGAGGGTAACGATTTCTATCATGAAATGAACGAATCAAATGTACTTGATAAAGTATCGTTAGTATACGGTCAAATGAATGAGCCACCAGGTAACCGTTTACGTGTTGCTTTAACTGGCTTAACAATGGCAGAAAAATTCCGTGATGAAGGTCGCGATGTATTATTCTTCGTTGATAACATTTATCGTTACACACTAGCGGGTACTGAGGTTTCTGCATTATTAGGTCGTATGCCATCAGCGGTAGGTTACCAACCAACACTTGCTGAAGAAATGGGTGTACTACAAGAGCGTATTACGTCAACTAAGACGGGTTCAATTACTTCAATCCAAGCGGTATACGTACCTGCGGATGATTTAACGGATCCATCTCCAGCGACGACGTTCTCTCACTTAGATGCAACTGTTGTATTATCACGTAACATTGCTGCATTAGGTATTTATCCTGCTATTGACCCATTAGATTCAACTTCGCGTCAGTTAGACCCGTTAGTTGTTGGTCAAGAGCATTATGATACTGCCCGTGGTGTGCAAATCGTTTTACAACGTTATAAAGAACTTAAAGATATCATCGCAATCTTAGGTATGGACGAATTATCTGAAGAAGATAAACAAACCGTTGCCCGTGCTCGTAAGATCCAGCGTTTCTTATCTCAGCCGTTCTTCGTAGCTGAAGTATTTAACAGCACACCGGGTCGATATGTATCTTTAAAAGATACTATTGCAGGCTTTAAAGGCATTTTATCTGGTGAGTATGATCACTTACCAGAGCAAGCTTTCTATATGGTTGGTGCCATAGAAGAAGCTGTTGAAAAAGCTAAAAGCATTTAATTATTTCGGATAGGAGGTAGCTATGGCAGCTATGACCGTACACCTAGATATCGTTAGTGCAGAAAGTGGTATATTTTCTGGCCTAGTTGAATCTATTCAGGTAACTGGTAGTGAAGGTGAGTTAGGTATTATGCCTGGCCATGCACCTTTAATCAGCCCGTTAAAACCTGGCCATATCCGAGTTGTTAAGCAGTTTGGTGAAGAAGAGTTCATCTATCTGTCAGGTGGTATTTTAGAAGTACAACCTAATGGTGTAACTGTGCTGGCTGATGTTGCTTTACGCGGTGACGACATCGATGAAGCAGCAGCACAAGCAGCTAAGCAACGTGCAGAAGATGCTATTGCTAATCCTAAAGGCGACATTGACTTTGCTCAAGCCGCTCGTGAGTTAGCTGAAGCGATTGCACAAATAAAAGTACTTAATAATTTACGTAAATAATCGTTGTTAAGTATTGATATGATTAAAAAAGGGCGGTTTTTAAACCGCCCTTTTTGTTATCTGTCACTTTAAATTTATTATGTTTGTTATAAACTAACCCCGCCTAATCAATTATATAAAAGTCTATTATGGAAAAGAAACTCTCAGCAGTTATTCTCGCGGCCGGTAAAGGTACGCGCATGAAATCTAATTTACCAAAAGTACTACATAAAATTGGCCATAAGCCTATGGTTAAACATGTAATCGATGCTTCACGTGAGATGGGTTGCGAAAATATTCAGCTGATTTATGGCCATGGTGGTGAGCAACTCAAATTAGCACTAAAACAAGAAGATGCGAATTGGGTTGAGCAAAAAGAACAACTCGGTACGGGTCATGCTGTACAGCAAGTTATTCCATTTTTAAGCAATGATGAAGTGGCGTTAATTCTATATGGTGATGTTCCGCTCATTAAATCATCAACGTTATCCAAGCTAGTGGCTGCAACCCCAGAAGAAGGTATCGGTTTACTTACCGTTAAATTAGCCAATCCATTTGGTTATGGTCGTATTGTGCGAGATGAAAATAATTTAGTCACCGCAATTGTAGAGCAAAAAGACGCTAACCCAACTCAACTTACGATCAATGAAATTAATACTGGTATTATGGCTGTACCAGCTAAGCAGTTAAAAAAATGGTTAGGTGCGTTAAACAATGATAATACCCAAGGCGAATATTATTTAACGGATATTATTGGTATGGCCGCCGCTGAAGGTAAAGAAATTTGCACCGTAAGTCCGCATAATGCCGATGAAGTTGAAGGCGTAAATAACCGCATGCAACAGGCGCATTTAGAGCGTGTATATCAGTTAGAGCAAGCAACCGAATTAATGATCCAAGGTGTGTCTTTGCGAGATCCTGCTCGATTTGATGTGCGTGGCGATGTAACGGTTGGTACAGATGTGATCATTGATGTTAATGTCATACTTGAAGGCCAGGTTGTATTAGGGAATAACGTGACTATTGAAAGCAATTGTGTACTTAAAAATGTCACGATTGGCGATGGAACGGTCGTTAAAGCTAATAGCCACTTTGAAGACGTTACTGTGGGCAAAAGTAATGCCATTGGTCCATTTGCACGATTAAGACCGGGTGCTAAATTAGCTGATAATTGTCATGTTGGTAATTTTGTTGAAATAAAAAAAACCACATTAGGTGAAGGTGCCAAAGCTAATCATTTAACTTATTTAGGTGATGCTGAAGTCGGTGCGGGCACGAATATTGGGGCTGGTACGATCACGTGTAATTATGATGGTGTAAACAAGTTTAAAACGATCATTGGTCAGAATGTCTTTATAGGTTCTAACTCTGCGTTAGTTGCGCCGGTTAACATTGGCTCTGGCGCTACCGTGGGGGCTGGTGCAGTTGTAACAAAAGATGTTGAAGATGGCGAGTTAGCCATTGCGCGTGCAAAACAGCGCAATATTGAAGGTTGGCAGCGCCCAATTAAAAAGTAACCAGATCACCGCTTGTTGTTCGGGTTATAAACCCATTGTTTCTCACTTGCATGCAAGTCAGGAAACAATGGGTTTTTTATTACGCTACATTAAAATTTTACTTATTGACCTTCGTTTGCCGGTAACAAAAGAGAGATAAAGGCCGCTACAAGCAAGCTGCCACTCGATATCCATAAACAAAGCTCGATGCTGCCGACTTGAAATGCCCAGCCTGATAACAGCGTACCAATTAAACGCCCTAGTGCATTCGCCATATAATAAAAACCGACATCGAGTGAAACACTATTTTGATCGGCATAACTCACAATCAGGTAACTGTGAATAGCAGAGTTAATAGCAAATAGTGCACCAAATACAAATAACCCAGTGATTAAAACGGTGGATAAATCATAGACTGGCATTAATAAAGCAATTGCGGCAGGAGAGAGAGCTAACATAAAAGTCCAAATAAATACTTTATGTTTATTGGGTGATGTACCTGCGTTTTTACCCGTAATGAAAGGGGCGATTGATTGCACTATGCCATACAAAATAACCCATAAAGCTAAAAAGCTACCAATGGCGGTATGTGACCAACCTAACTGTTGAGCTAAAAAAACAGGTACTGCGATCACAAACCAGACATCGCGTGCACCAAATAAAAATAAACGAGCAGCCGATAACGCATTAATCGCTGGGCTTTTTGAAAAAATATCAGAAAATTTAGCTTTGTATTTGCTTTTACCTAAATCTTGTTTCAATAAAACAAGGCTAAGTAACCAGATAATGGCCAATACAACGACCATACTGAGTATGGCACCCCGAAATCCTAAAGTCGCAAGCAAAGCCCCACCCATGAAAAAACCAGCGCCTTTAAGCGTGTTTTTAGAACCGGTTAAAAAGGCAACCAGTTTAAATAAGCGTTGTTCATGGTTGTTTGCATTATTTTGCTGAGGCAATAACGCTTTGACTGCACTTTTGGCACTCATCTTATTGAGGTCTTTTGCAATACCAGAGCAGGCTTGAGCAGCCATAACATAAACCACAGTAAGATAATCAGCTGGTACTAATAACATGCCTAAAGCGATTACCTGTAGCCCTAAACCAATATTCATCGTGCGGTTTAAACCTATTTTAGCGCCTAACCACCCACCAACTAGATTGGTTACCACACCAAAAAATTCATAAAAGACAAATAACCCTGCGATCTGCAGAGGGCTATAGCCTAATGTATAAAAATGCAAAATAACCAACATGCGGAGCGCACCGTCAGTTAACGTGAAAAACCAATAATTAGCGGTGATTAAAAAATATTGTTTTATGGCGGGTGATAAACTTTGCAGCATAAGTTAACTCTAAACAGAAAAGAAATTAATAAGGAATGCGAGTCAAAGCACTCCTTGTACATAAAATCTAAAACTAAAACATAGACGTTAAGCTTTATCTATTTGCCCAACTAAACGCATTAACTCTGCTGTTCGGTTAACGTATCCCCATTCATTGTCATACCAAACATAAAGTTTAACTTGCGTATTATTAATAACCATCGTTGAAGGTGCATCAATAATGCTGGATCGCGGATCAGTTCGATAATCAATAGAAACTAACGGGCGTGTTTCGTACCCTAAAATATCAACTAACTCGCCTTCTGCTGCTTCTTTTAATAAAGCATTCACTTCTTCAACGGTGGTGTCGCGTTGCACTTCAAATACACAATCCGTTAACGAGGCATTGGTTAATGGCACACGAACAGCATGGCCGTTTAATTTGCCTTTTAACTCCGGAAAAATATGGGTAATTGCGGTGGCTGAACCCGTTGTTGTCGGAATTAAGCTTGCGCCGCAAGACCGTGCTCGGCGTAAATCACTGTGCGGTGCATCAATAATGGTTTGCGTATTGGTAATGTCGTGGATAGTGGTCATCGAGCCATGTTTAATGCCAATGTTTTCGTGTATTACTTTGACAACGGGCGCTAAACAATTGGTTGTGCACGAAGCGGCTGTAATAATACGGTGCGCTGTTGGATCATATAAACCTTCATTAACGCCCATCACAACGTTTAAAACGCCTTCTTCTTTGACTGGTGCGGTCACAACAACACGTTTTACACCTTGATCAAGGTAAGCTTGCAATAACGCTTTTGTTTTCATTTTTCCAGATGCTTCAATCACTACATCACAGCCAGACCAGTCTGTATCGGCAATATGCGTATTGCGGCTGCAAATGATTTTTTGATCATCAACCGTGATTTCATTTTCTTGAGCTATGGCTTCATGTTGCCAACGGCCATGCACAGAATCAAAATTAAGTAAATGTGCTAAGGTTGCAGCATCACCTGCTGGATCATTTATTTGCACAAATTCTACATCTGGCCATTGCCATGCTGCACGTAACGTTAAACGCCCCATGCGACCAAAACCGTTAATACCCACTTTAATTGTCATTTGAAAACCTATTTGATAAATGAGACTATATAAACATGCGAAAAATCATATATGTGTTTTTTCATATGTACAATAAACTTTTAAAGAATTTTTTATGTCATTACCCACGTCAGAGTCTTTATGTTCACCTCAGTTATTTTTTAAGGCGTTAGCAGAACCGACACGTTTAAAGATAATATTGCTGCTGTTCAAAAAAACAGAGCTGTGTGTGTGTGATTTTACGCAAGTCTTTGCAATGGAGCAGCCACGTATTTCACGTTACTTGGCCGAGCTGAAAGGGTTTGATCTTATTGTGGGTGAACGCAGAGGTAAGTGGGTTTATTATCGTTTAAATATCAATGCAGGCGATTGGCGCTATGATGTGATACAAACCACCTTAGCGCAGCAAGCTGACTTTATAAAAACGGAGCTAGCCACGTTGTTATCGGCAGATAACTGTTGCTAACTTGGTTGTTGGAATGGGTTATTTTCGAGTTTGTCGACTAAGCAAGTAACCATCAAGCTATTTCTAGTTTAATGCCACTTCCACGCATTAAATATAATGATAATAACTCAATACAACCAAGCCTAACGTAATACTAATAGGGCTTAAAGCCGTCGACAGCGTAATAATCTCAGCCGCTAAATTACCATAAGGCGTCATTTGTTTACTCATAACAAAAGCGGCTGCTGCAGTAGGCGTTGCCATCATTAAAAATAATACCCCTAATGGCGCACCCGTAAAGCCAAGATTTATGGCAATTATTGTGATAATTGCAGGCAACACCACTAATTTCAGTAGCGTGCCATATAAAGCTTCTTTATGATTTGCTTTTAAACTTTGCCACTCTAAGCTCGCACCGATACACAACAAGGCTAATGGTAAGGTTAATTGCGCTAAATACTTAAGTGAATCATTGGCTACGCTAGGCATGGTCAAACCCATTTGCGCCCAACTGCCCCCTAAAACAATGCTGATGATCAAAGGGTTTTTCATCAGGTTTTTGAATACACCGCCAGGTGAGTCACTTAATAATAAAACAGATAAAACATTATAAAAAATGGTTAAGACCGCTAAATAAACAGCAGCCATTGCCAATATGTCACTACCAAATGCATTAACACTTAATGCTAAACCTATGATCCCCATATTGCCGCGAAAGGCACATTGTGTAAATACTGCGCGCTTTGCTTTAGCGATCAAAAGTGGAGAAATAAACCAAACTAGAACAACACTCGCGACCGTTGCAGCAACCGCATAACTAACCAAAGGCAAATTTAAGCTTTCACTTGGGTTATTGGCTGCCACACTTAAAAAGAGTAAACACGGTAAGGTGATAGTAAAAACTAACTTACTACCTGTCGCAACAAATTGGCTATCAATAAGTTTTAAATGCTTGAATAAAATACCGGCTAATAAAATAAAAAGCACGGGTCCGGTAATGTTTAATGCGCTAAGTAAATGATCGAGTAAAGACAAAGTGTGATAGCCAAAATGAAAGTGATATTTAATTATACCTACATAAAATTAATAACACCTGCATTCACTTTGTATTTCGATTATTTTTTGCATGTATTCGTGCGGTTATCGTGAGCTGCTGCGATCAAATTTTATAAAAGCATAAACAATCGCGACGATGAGTAACGCGGGTAATAACAACGGACCAAACAATGCAAATATAAGGGTGCCGATAATAAAATATATCAGTACGCCCAGCGTAATTGATGTCACCAGTGCTAACAAAGTCACGAGTAATATCATGCCTAAGGTTGATAAAATAACGCTAGAGATGCCCGATATATGCACTGTTTCATGTTGATCATGCTGCCAACTAAAGTGGGCATGGGTTGTTGCAGAACTAAATAACTCTTGCAAACCGGCTAACAGCAAAGCAGCTAATACAATATAAAAAATAACTTTAAACATGGTCGGCTCCTTTCTTTTTGCGGTTTTTAAATAGCAGCCACCAACAAGCACCTTCAAAAATAACGCCTGCGATCAAAAAGAGTGAGCCACCAGGGCCAGCGCCTTGTGAGTAAAAAACTAAAGCGGTCATAAATAAACAAAACGAGATGAGATAACGTAAAAAGCGATTCATTATTTATCCTTACTTACTGACCCATATTATTCAAAGCAACTTGACCACTGGTATCACTTAGCAATTTAAATTCAGTTGTATTACTAACCTTAATATCACCAGACGTGTCTGCCACACTTAATGTGCCTTGTATTTTATCGGCTTTAATATCACCTGAATTATCATCAATCATGACGTTACCAATTATGTTTTTCAGATTAATATTGCCGCTGGTATCATCTATTTTTATGTGACCTGCAATATCCCATAAGCGAATATTACCCGAGCCATCATCAACACTAACATGATTGTTTAATTGGCTTATTTTTAAGTTACCTGAGCCTTGAGTCGCACTTAAAATTAAATGTTTAGGCATTTGGATGTGCAAATTAATGCGAACGGGTTCATGCCAAGCAGAATCAAACGAATCCCAGCCCGCAGATTGGATCGTTAGTTGTTGTTCAACTTGCTGTTTGTTTATATATTTTTCAGCATCAATATGATCTGATATGGTTTTAATTTCAGCGTTAACATGGATCTCGTCGAGTCCGTCAACCCCTTCAATAAATAAATTACCCGAATTAATATCAACATTGAGTTGAGCTAACTCGCTTGCTGGCACCGAAAAGTGATGGTGATGACTTTGCCAAGAAGGGTCGTTATCAATTACTACAACGCAGGCTGTTAATGAAGTACATAAACCGAATAATAAAAGTGAAGTTCCTTGTCGCATACTATTTCTCGTTAAAATAAATAAAAGTAACTAGGTATTACATTTTTTATACCAAGTTGTTTTTATTGTTATTTAACAATGATTTATGGTTTACTTTAATCGTGGTTAATTATTTTTTTGGTTAAAATAACTAAAATTTAGTTATTTTAACTCTATTTACTTTCTCTTGATTATTTGTGATGAAACTAAAGGTATAAATAAATTTTTATTGTTACCTAACAGCTGCTCATAAACTTGTTGATAAGCTAGAACGGCTTTTACATATTCACGGGTTTCTTTGTAGGGAATGGTTTCTATCCATAGATCAAAGTCTTGTGGCGCATCTTGAGGGATCCACTTAATTACGCGATGATAACCGGCGTTATAAGACGCGATCGCTAAAGGATATTGTTCATCAACCCGATCGAGCAATTGACGTAAATAGGTGGTGCCTAGCTTAATGTTAGTATTAGGTGTAAAAAGTTTTTGGGTTGACATACGTCTACCTGCAACTTGCTTGGCGGTGCCCGGCATAAGCTGCATTAAACCTTTGGCACCGGCACTAGAATTAGCATCCGACATAAACGTACTCTCACGTCGAGCAACGGCAAAAGCCAATGAGGTCGGTATTTTATTTTTCTTGGCGTTTATTTCAAATTCAGTTTGATACGCTAAAGGAAAACGTAAGTTTACATCATCTAAATAACCGGCTTGCGATATTGTGCTTAAGGCTTGATCGTGCCAGTCCCAGCGCGAAGCTAAAATGGCAGCGGTCGCTTTTTCTTCTTTAGTTAATGTGCGTTTTAAATGCCACCATTCACGCCTAGCTTGGGTATAACGTTCTAATTGTAAAAACTCAAAAGCGCGTTTTGCTGCGGGTGCATCGGCCATGATGTCTAATTTTTCATAATGGGCTTGAAAAGGGTAATTATTAATATGTGTAACTTGATTAACTTGGGCTGCGGCTAAAAAACCATAATAATGTCGTTCTAATGCTACTTTTTTAAATAGCTGTTGGGCTAAGTTGGTTTGACCAAGAGACTCTTGTGCTCTGGCTAACCAATATTGATTTGATAACTCACTTGCCGCTTCAGTGGGTAAGCTCGTGATAAAGTCGACAATTAACTGCCAGTCATCGGGTTGCGATGCTTTTTGTAATAATAAAGCCAGATGCCAGTGGCGTAATTGATTGTCTAGTTGATCAACCGGGATGTGTTTAAAATAACGTAGAGCTCGTTCGTCGCCTTGACTGGCTAATGCCAGTGCGAATTTTTGATTGAGGCTTATTTTTTGTTCTTTGGTAAAGGTAAATCGAGTTTGGGCTTGTTGCCAAGCATCAATCGCGGCATCTTCATCGCGCCAAATTAAACGTTTTAAACCATAATGCACAATTTGCGCATGTTCATTATCACCCGCTTTAAATGCATTAATATTGGCCGTTTTTCTTGGGTCTCGTCGCACTTTATACCAAAGGTTAGCCCATGCTTTTTCGTTATCGGGTAATTGTTTTATTAGGTAGGGGAGCAATGAGTGTTTACCGCCATCTGCGGCTAAGACAATACGTTTTTTAATATCTTCGGTGGTTCTGTAACCGTTTTTGGTCCATTGTTTAAAAAGTCCATCACAGGCTTTGGGTTGTGATTGGCCGACTATCCATAGATCTTTGATATCGTCTACTATGCTTTCTAATTTGCCGCCGATCGCCAGTTCTGATTGTAATTTATAGCAATTTAATTCTGCGTTATTGGTTTTGCGGTAATCATTTAAAAAAATAACCGCTTCATTTTTTTTACCTAAAAAGGTTAACCACGCTTTACGTAATGGCCATTCTAGCGGGGTGCCGGTATATAAATTTAAAAAATGACGTATACGCTTTTTATTAACCAAGTAAGGGTATTTTTTTAGGTAGGCAAGTTCGACGTAAGGTGCCAGTGGGTAATCACCCAGATCTTTAATGGCTTGACGATAAGCTTTAACCCGACCTTTTTTAGCGTCGTATTCGGCGGCAGCAAATAGTTTTCGCTGCTGTTCTAGTGTGAGTTCTTTAGTTAAGCCTAGAGTCGAAAAGCTAAACACAAAGATGAACGTAACTAAATATATCAATCGAATAAACAATTAAAGCCAACCTCGAAAATAAGTGTTAATCAAGATATCCCAAACCACTTAAAGGTTGTGGTTTAGTATTCGGTGCGTATAAAGTGGATGCGTCTTTTAGAGTTGGCGAATACCCACTTATTTCTCTATCCAACTATCCCTGTTTTTTGTACTGAAACCTAATCTATTCAAGCTGTTAGAATACAACTCTACCCTATCAATAATAAAAGCTTTTACCAACCGTATCGTTCAATTAATTAAATAAATAATAATAAAGTAAGATTTTGTACAATACGGGGGGATAAAGAATGGCTCGAAGCGCGAGTTAGTCAATGTAAGTAAGAACTTACTTGCCATAAAGTATTTATATACTTTGACTTTTAATTTAATGCAAATGTGAATAAAGGTTGCTATTAGCGGTTACTACTATACCCTCGTTACTTCTTTCGTTTGTCATTTATCCTAGATAGCTGGCTTAGCCTCATCAAACATTGGATATATATGACACCTCTTCGTTTGCGTTACCAAACTATTGAGTTCGACAACACCGATATACATTTGTGCACGTTACGTGATAATCAGCAATTTTATGACCCTGAAGATATCGCTAAAAACTTAGGTATTTCATCTGCTTTGTGGCCTATTTTTGGCATCATTTGGCCTTCGGGCGTAATGTTGGCTAATCATATCGAAAAATGTGATACCCAAAATAAGCGCATACTTGAAATAGGTTGTGGTATGGCACTTTCTAGTTTGTTGTTAAATTCACAAAATGCCGACATTACCGCAACGGATTATCACCCTAATGTGGGTGAGTTTTTATTAAGAAACACCGAACTTAATAACGACAAACCTATTGCTTATGAACAAGTTGATTGGGCTGATGGCAGTGACACGCTGGGTTTATTTGATTTAATTATTGGCAGTGATGTTTTATATGAAGATGAGCATATTGAATTGCTAGCGCATTTTATTAATGATCATGCAAATGCTAAATGTGATGTGGTATTGGTTGACCCCGACCGTGGCCGAAAAGGCAAATTAAGCAAGTTAATGATTAAGTTAGGTTTTGATTATACGCCTGAGCGCGCGGCTAAAATTGACCATTTAGGTAAAGACTACAAAGGTCATATTCTTACGTTTACGCGCTAATTGAAGCATCAAGCGGTTGGTTGTAAACCCGCCGCTGATATTTAGCTTTGATTAATTAATCATCGGCTAGCGCATCAAACTCTTGTTTTTTAGTATCAAACCAAGCTTGCATTGCTTGTGGTTGTTGCATTAAAGCCATGACTTTTTGCATCGCTTCAAGATGGTCGGGATCTTGTTTTTGAAACATTTCCATGCCGTGCAATTTACTTTTTTCGGCAAGTTCTTCAAATGTTTCTGCGCTAAATTTAATGTCACAAGCACCGCCAAGTTGCTTACAAGTCATTGTTTTCATCTTAATCTCCGCTTTATTTTTTATTACGCTTGAATAACATTATATACCCAAGTGACTGCTATTTAAATTCTCAGCGATTTGTATTCGCTATACCGTTAAAAACCTATAATTTTTCTATCATTTCTAAAATATAGATAAATTATAGGACGCTAGCCCTTATTCCGCCTAGATTTTGCTTGAACTTTTAATGTTGGAAAATAACATGTAGGTCCGCCACCAAGTTACATTTTGTGCCGCCATTCAATTACATAAAGCTTTGCCACCTCAGAGCCTGATATAGTCACCAACCTTAACTCGCTTTTGGACATAAATGAGTTAGTCCGAATGCGGATTTAGTGCGGCTCTTTTTCCTTCAACATCATTTAAATACTCAAAACATAAGGCAATAGAGGATGCTCTTTCAAGTAAATTCGAGATTAATAGAGCTCCCGCATAATTTCTAGAATAGTTTAGTAGATTAAACTCGCTCTCAATTCGGTGGTTAGTTTAGTCTAACTTAAAACGCTCAACTGAAGAGGCAAGCCTCTGAGCAAGAGCCATAGTATTGTTAGCTTGAGTGCCGTTATCAATTGCAACATCGAAATTATCTTGAGTATGCCCAGCTAACGTCGTTAAATTTTGACTTATATCCTGTGCTACCTGCGCTTGCTCTTCAGTAGCCGTAGCCGTTTGTGCGGCCATTTCACTAACATTGCTACATGCCTTTGTTATGTTGTTTAATGATACCAATGCTTGCTTAGCTTTCTCCGCAGTTGAGATTGTTCCTTGGCTACCCTTATTTATTGAATTAACGGCCTGTTCAACCCCAGACTGTAAACTTTCAATCATTTGCTGAATACTTTGAGTAGATTCTTGCGTGCGACTTGCTAGAGAGCGAACTTCATCTGCAACCACTGCAAAACCTCGACCTTGTTCTCCAGCTCGAGCCGCTTCAATTGCCGCATTTAATGCCAATAAGTTGGTTTGCTCTGCTATGCTTCTAATAACATCCAAAACAGACGCAATGTCATTTGAATTTTCAACCAAATTTTCAATTACGTTTGCAGCAGTCCCTATTGTTATCGAAAGCTCTTCCATATCCTTAACCGTACCTTCAGTAACGTGACTCCCTTCTTGAGTGAGCCTATTTACCTCATCAATTTCGTCTGACGTCGAAACTGCATTTTGCGCTACTTCTTTGACTGCGTATGACATTTCATTTACTGCGGTAACAATAGAATCAACTTTATCTGTTTGTTGCCGACTGGTATCCTGAATACTTGCAGCTCCTATATCAAGTTTCTCAACTCCAGATATAACAGCTTTTGACTGTTCCAAAATAGATCTGATTAATTCTGCTAAACCAGCAATGAACTCATCAAAATCGTTCGCTAACTGTCCAATCTCATCTTTACGTTTAGAGTTAATCCTTCTAGTAAGATCACCATCACCGCTATTTAAGCCTTTAATTTCATAGGACAGGGTTAGAATTAACTCTGACAATGACTTTGGCCCTAACGTGCCAACTGCAATCGTGAGCACCACTATTAAAATGCTGAAAATCATTAACGCCAAACTAGTACTATTAACACTACCAATTGTTTCTTTGCTTAAATCTGAACTTGCTTTATCAGCATCCTCTCCAGCTACATTATAATATCCTCGTAAAGTGTTAAATTTCGTCACGACTTCAGTTTTACTTAAGGCTTGAGCAGCGGCCAGGTTACCAACTTCTACTAATGTAAAACCTCTCTAGCATGATTAAACCAATCGTCGTAAGAAGCCTGAAACGTGTTTAATTTTGACAGTATTTCAGGGAAGGCTTTCATCAACCTTTGATACTCCCGCATTCGATCTAATGCTTGTTGTGCATTTTCTTCAAATTCACCTTTATTTTTAAAAAAACTAGAGTCACTAACTTCCTCTTGAAATAACCTTAATTCTGCTACCTGCGCTTGATAAAGGTCTCTGTCTGCGTTCAAAACCAATGATATCGCTAGATTGAATGTTTGCCCTATTTGAGTCATTCCTTCTTCAGTCTTAGTTATTAACTTTGTATAGAGAAATACAGAAACAATAAATATCACAGCAATAGAGCAAAACATGGCTGTATATCGAAATCGGATGCTTCTCAAGTTCATATTTAAGGCCTTCTATTCAAAGAGATTTTTGAAAACTATAACTGTTATTACTATCGGTATTTTTAAGGCTTCCTTCAGTAATTAAATTTTTAATTTGCGATTAATAATTCAGAATGTTGCCTTTTATCCAGGCATCAGCTGAGCCCTCGGCGTTTAATTTTTTGACCCACTCATTAACATGGTTTGCATACCACTCAGAAGAAACTAAAAGAATAAATTGCTTTTGTAATTGTTCCGCCAATTTTTTAGACGTACCTGATTTTGACAACGCAATGTACACGTCAGATTCATTTGCAACTAATAAACTTCTCACGGAGTCGGTTCTATAGCCGATCTTTTTAAGCGTGCTATACATCCCAAAGGATTCGAAGAACAACGTATCAAATCGACCATGCATCAACATTTTAACTGCATGATCGTAATTTAATGCACTAACTAAGTTAGAAGCATTTTTATCTAACAACCACTTCTCTCTTATATCCCCGCGAACAACACCTACAGTTCTAGAAGCTAAAATTTGCTGAATTGAGGAAACCTCAAATGGTGCATGACTTAAAGAATAGAAAATCCAACGTTTTGATAAAACATGAGCGAGCCAATGGTACCTATCTTCTCTTTCATTAGTACGAGAAAGACTAAACATAAGAACATTAGGTTCTGTGTCTAAAGTTCGTAATGCTCTAACTTCTGGCAACACTTCAGTTTCGGTATTTATGTTTAATTGTTTTTGCAATCGCTTAACGATTTCAAATACATAGCCAGATAACTCGCGCTTTTCATTTAGAAAATTAGCGGGAGCTTCATTCACTGAGATAAAACGTAATTCAGAATAGTTGAACTCATTTGAGTACGAATAAAAGCTTGCAGCGACTAGCAATACGGTCATAAGTTTTGGCATATCCATCCATCCATTCCATTGTTAAATAGACTTAATTAATCTTAGCAAAAAGTTGAAAACCAACAACTTTGTCATACCTTAATATTCGCTGTAAGCAGACTTTATTGGATTAATAAAAAAGCTACGCAATTGTTAATATAATTATGTAAACGCGTTCTGAGGTAAAAGCAAAGTCCATATTTTAAATTTTCTAACTCGTTATGGGGCAAAAACGCGTTACAACCAGAATCTTTAAATGTCAGTCCTTGGTGAAGTTTAATGATAATCACTGGCAAACTATGGCGCTATTAGGTGGCAAGAGTGATGTAATTACTTGGCGGTTATTGTGCTATTTATCAAATATTGCTTTAAACAAGGCGGTAATAAAAATCAGAAAGCATTTTCATGCCCATAATACGGATTTTACGTGATGCTTATTCCTGAGTTATGCGGATAAATTAAAAGGCAGTTAGCGCTAAACTGCCTGATTGATTCGATAGTGCTCGTGCTTAAGCTTGGTCAATAAACTCTTTTAATTGACCTAAAGAAAGCGCGCCTACTTTAGTGCCTATTTTATTACCGTTATTAAAAAGTAATAAAGTGGGGATGCCTCTAATCCCGTGTTCAGCCATTAATTCACCGGCTTCGTCGGCGTCAACTTTTACTATTTTAATATCTTCGCGCTCTGTTGATAGCGTCTCTAAAATGGGGGCTACCATTTTACAAGGACCACACCACTGCGCGTAAAAATCAACTAATACTAAACCCTGTTGTTCGATCACTTCTTGGTTAAAATCTTGAGAATTAATTTGGCTTACACTGCTCATAATGGTTTCCTTAATTGATTATATTCACTCGCTTTTCAAAGTAAAAACAGTCTATCTAAATTATTTTTTGTTGATAAGAGGGGGTTAATAGGAATCATTGTTCTATATATGCAACAATTTAGGTATGTATATTCGTTATTTAATTAATAAAAAGGGAGAGATATGATGCAAGCAAGTCTTGATGACTTATTATTTTTTGTAACGCTTGTAGAGGCCGGCTCATTAACAAAGGCGGCAGATAAATTATCAATCCCTAAATCTAAAGTCAGTCGGCACTTAACACAATTAGAACAAGCACTGGGTAACCCGTTATTAATCCGGACGACGCGCAAACAACATTTAACGGAGTCTGGCCAATTATTGTATCGTGCGGCTAAGCCACATATTGATGCCTTACATAAAGTAGAAGAAGAGGTTGGGGCGTTAATAAACGAGCCTAAAGGTCAATTAAATATACTGTTGCCGTTAGACTTCTTTAATCAAATTATGAGTGCTTTAGTGGCGGAGTTTGCGTTGATGTATCCTAATATAACGCTTAATTGCGCTCACTATTCGGGCCCATTACCTGACGAGCAACAAAAGTTTGATATTACCTTTGTGCTGCATGAGTCCCCTTTACCCGAATCCAACTGGATCGCCAAAGGTTTACTCAGTTTTCCACAATCAATCTATGCGTCTGAGCGTTACGATGCTAGTCATATATCGTCGCCAGAAGATCTTATTAATGAAAACTGCATATTGGCGCATGAGCAAGATCAGTGGTTATTTCGTGATGGCACGCGCAACAATAATAAGTTGCAAGCTGTACCCGTCAAAGCCAGAGTCGTTTTTACAAGTCCTGAGATGCGTCGCCAAGCCACTATTCGTAATATAGGCTTAGCTAAACTGCCTAATTACACTTGCCAACTTGATTGTAAAATGCAAAAAATAAAACTAACTAAGCAGCCCGTTGCGCAACAGCTTAGTGTGTTATATCACAGCCGAAGTATTCCTTTAAAAACCCGGGTTTTTTTAGATTTTTTTCAAAATAACTTAGGTCGGTTAGAGTTACTGGCATAGCGTTTATAGCCCTCGTTTTGTTGCAAAAAACGGGTTTTAATGCACTTATCTAATGTAAACAGGGTAATGCGGATTTGGCTTTGCTAACTATATTTTGCGTCAATGGCTTTTAAGGATCGTAAAAACAGCCCTAAGCCGCCAATTGCGAGCACTAAAATAACAATGAGCTCGAATGCGGTCATGGTGCGTAAGCTAAAGCGAATGGTTGAAATTACGCCAAAGATCAGAGCGGTGATTGAGCCTAATGTTAATAACCAGCCAATTACATTTTTAGCATTATAAAAAACAATGCCAATGCCCAGTATAAACGGGATCATGATCATACCGCCGGTAATACCTATGTTGCTTCCCATGGCTGAAAAACCATATAAGCGTGAGCCCATGCCAAAATTAGACGATACAGTGATGGCATTAAGTAGCATATAAAAACCGCCGCACATCATAAAAATACCTAAGAAAAAATGCCCTATTCCGCCTGAACTGCCACCTGCGCCATTCATGTTACTCTCCTTATTTTTGAATAATCATATTATTGCTGTACGTTAACTTACTCCATCATTTTGCGCAATATTGTCGATAAATATGTACTTAATCGGCGCGATGTTACGTTTAAGGCCGATAATATTCTATGTTAAACTGGTGAAACGAACGAAATCGCTTTATGTATGGAGCTTCTGTTTAAGACTTAAAATAACAATTGGACAAACAATCTTTTTTAAAATGGAATCTAAATGAAAATTAAATTACTCACGGCCAGCTTACTATTTGCTGTTACTGCTTCACAGACTGTATTCGCACAAGAAACCCCTAACGCTTCTGAAATATCTTTGGTTGCACATAAATCGACAGGCTTTCATGGCAGCTTAGGGTCCGTTAGCCTTGATGCCAAAGCGGCTTATATTGGTGAAGTAAAAGATTCAGCAACTTATTGGCGCTTGGGTTGGGAAAACCACACCGACTCTTTTATTTGGGGTACGGGATTATCGGGTTATTTATATTCAGATAAAGCCGGTTTTACGGTGCGTACTGAAGGTGCATTTGGCGGTGAAAGTGATTCAGATTCTTCTGCAACCGCTTTTAATGGTTATATTGAAGGCGGATATAAATATGCAGTCAATGATGTCTTTAGTGTTGCGTTATTAGCGGGCTATGAACTGGTTTTAACATCTGATCGCAGTGTGGGCTATTGCTCAGATTGCCCATCAGAAGATATTGATATGGATGCGGGGGTTTATCTTCAACCACGTGCAACCTTTCAATTCGGTAACGATTGGTACGCTTCGTTAGATTATAATGCTTATATGAGTGGCGATGTTGAAAGTGCGGTTATGTTATCGGTTGGTGCACAGTATTAAGTAAACGAATGATATAGTCAAAGCGATCGGGTTTTAGGGGCAGGTTTCTCGTTCCAGACGAAACCTAAGTACTTACTTCCATGTAAGCAAAGCCGTCAAGCTTCGAGACCCCATGAGCATATGCTCTATTATGTGATTGGGGCGAGTAAGCGCTGACAATGAACCATAAAACCTGAGCGAGAAGACTATAAATGAGGTGAAATAGGATTTAATCTACCTATCTCACTTCATTTAGTATATGAGTTTAAAATGGCACAGGATAACGTTTAATCACTTCATCAATATCAGCTAATACTTCCTCGCTTAATGCTAAGTGGTAAGCGCTTATATCTTCTTGTAACTGCGGCATTGAGGTTGCACCAATAATGGTCGATGTAACGCCTTTAAATTGATACACCCAAGCGAGCGCCATTTGAGTTAGGGCTAAACCATGTTTTTGCGCAACTTGATAGTAAGCTTCTATTGCTGCGTGTGTTTGACTCGTATCTCTAAAAATACCGTTGCGCTGCGACATCGTCCAACGACAGTTTGCCGGACGTTCATTATTGCGATATTTACCCGATAACGCGCCGCCTGCAAGTGGTGACCAAGGTAAATAAGCAATATCATTGAGTACGCAGTTTTCGATAACATACGGTGAATCTTTTAAATGCAACAAACTGAACTCATTTTGTATCGATACCACACTGGGTAGGTTCAATGATTCGGCTATTTTTAAATACTCGTTAATGCCCCAGGGCGTTTCATCAGACAAACCACAATATTTAATTTTTCCGGCTTTAACGCAGGTTTCTAACCCTTGTAAAATATCGGCTATTTCGTCGCGCTGTTGTTGTACATTGACTTGAGTATGATCAACATTACGTGGCCAATGGTTCGAAAAATGAGGTGAGGTGCGGTTTGGCCAATGAATTTGATATAAATCGATATAGTCGGTTTGTAAACGAGCAAGTGAACCTTCAACAGCGGCTATCACGCTTTGCCCTGATACTTTGCTACCTTCGCGTACCCAAGGCAAACCGGGGCCGGTTATTTTACTGGCCACAATCAAATCTTCACGCTTACTTTTATTAGCCGCGAGCCAGTTGCCTAAAATGCGCTCGGTTGAACCTTGTGTTTCAGCTTTTGGCGGAACGGAATATAGCTCGGCAGTGTCAATAAAGTTAATGCCTTGCTCTATGGCATAATCTAGCTGCGTATTTGCATCTTCTTGTGTATTTTGTTGACCCCATGTCATGGTGCCTAAACACACGTCTGACACCATTAAAGGGCTTGAACCTAGCTTTTTGTATTTCATTTCCGCGACCTAAATTTATGACATTGATTAACCTGAATTCAGATTGATTACTCTAGCGGCATTGTTTTGTTAACTCAACCCTCATTCGCTTTCATTCAACTCGGTCTAGTGGCTATTTACCTTACGTATTTTTTTACTCATTTGTTTTACTTTGGCGCAAAAAACTCAATAAACAAGTTAGCCGTTAAGCGCCCCGTGTGTGGGTTTGGGTCGATATCTATTTGTTTATTCACTAAGGTTGAGTGTAATAAATTACTGGGGTAAATAACTAAACGGTTTGGTTTATACGTTACTTGATCATATAAGGTGAATTCAGCCGTGCTTTGCGTGCAATAATCAACGGGGTTAGATTGCAAGTCGCTTTCTTGTTGTGTGAGTTGTTTAAAATAAGTGTTTTCACGTGCGGCGTTAATACGTTCGTATTGACTGGGGTTATGCCGATAAAACCCCGTACCGCCATGTTCTTTTGCATTTAAGTATAATAAAACCGCAAACATATTCTCACTGGTTGAATCAAAATGGGGGCAACGTTGCATCAAATTAAGTGAATCAGCCGGTTGTGTGATCAACGAAAACGCATTGCCTTTCGGTTGTGGTTGCCATTTAGGATTCAAATTATATAAGCGATATAAATAAGGCATGATGGGTTTGAGTAAACTAATCACAGTGTGCTTAGGAAGTGCTGCGCGGCAACCGGGATACAACGTGGCGGTGTCGGCGGTAAATGTGGCTTGCTGACACGCATAATCGATTATTGAAGTGATTGAATCAACATAGTCATCAATGACCATAATCGGTGTTTTTTCATGGCCTATGTATTTCACACTCGGCTGAAATGCCGAATTAATGGTCAGTGTGTGCATGGCAATAATGTTTTATAAAATCAGTATGTTTGGGCATGCTCGCGACTTTACGGGCAATACTGGTTTTTATTTGATTTAAAAATTGCTGTAGTTCTTCATCTGGCATCAGATCCACAATGGCATGATATTGTTCTGGCATAATGCCTTGTCCCAGCATGACCTGGATCCATGATGTTTCACCAAATAGTTCTTGCTCCATTTTGTAAGCTTGGCCACTTTGTCTAAAAAGATCGAGTCTTTGTTGTAATGTGTTGGGTATCGGCATGTTTTTGCAGTAACGCCAAAAATCAGAATCTTCACGTTGCGTCACGTGATAATGCAAAATAATGAAGTCGCGAATACTTTCTATTTCGTCGCGCATCTTTTTATTAAATAACGTTCGGTTTGCATCATTATTTTGCTGGCCCGGTAACAATTGCATTAAACGAATAATGCTTTGTTGAATAAGATGAATACTGGTGGATTCGAGTGGTTCGATAAAACCACTGGCTAAACCAATCGCCACACAATTTTTATTCCAGTGTTGGCGGCGAGTACCGGTGCGATACTTAATTACTCGCGGTTGGTTAAGTAATGTGCCTTTAATATTATTAAGTAACGTGGTTTGTGCTTGCTCGTCCGACATGTATTTACTGCAATACACCAAGCCATTACCTGTTCGGGTTTGTAAGGGTATTTGCCATTGCCAACCGGCTTGATGTGCGATTGAACGGGTATATGGCACAGGTGGTAATGCGTCGGTTAGTTCGGTTTGTACGGCGATGGCACTGTCGCAAGGTAGCCAATGGCTCCAATCTTCATAACCGGTATTTAACGCTTGTTCTATCAAGAGGCCTTTAAACCCAGTGCAATCAATAAACAAGTCGCCTTCAATGACTTGACCGTCGGTTAAGGTGACCGATTTAATAAAGCCATTGTTATCGGGTAAGCAAGATGAAGAGTGGTGGTGTAAATCAACCTTATCGATTAAGCCTTCTATGCGTTTAATGCCGTGTTGTTCGGCTAGTTTACGTAAATATTTTGCATACAACCCCGCATCTAAATGCAATGCATGATTACGTGCTTGTTTCGGTTGCAGCGCAAATTGCCCTTGCCGGCAAGCAACATGTTCTGGGCAGTAATCGCCTATTTCACTGGCAAACCCTTTTTGTTGACCTTTTATCCAAAAATGCTGAAAGCCTGCAGCCCAGCAATCTTGGCCTAGATAACCAAATGAATGAATATAGTCTTGGTTTACATCTCGCCAGTTCTCAAACGAAATACCCAGTTTAAAGGTGGCATTGGTTGCGGCCATTAGCTCGGCTTCGGGTATTTTGAGCAAATCATTAAATATATGCAGCGTTGGAATGGTCGCCTCACCCACGCCGACGGTGGGTATTTGATCTGATTCGATCAAGGTTACATCTAGGTTTTTACCTAATAATTTGGTGAGTGCGGCAGCTGTCATCCAACCGGCTGTGCCGCCACCTGCAATAACTATTTTTTGTTTATTCATTGTGTGTAACCTCTTGGTATTCAGCGTTGAATAGCTCGTTCGATAATGTTAAGTATTCATGACGTAAATCAGGTTGTAGCTCAGCTCGCTATTTTTACTCATACAACATGTTGTGTCGGTTGGTCTTAATGTTTAACGACGCAAAAAATGTTGCAGCTCCGCGCGTAATTGACGAGCTGTGAGTTCATCTATCGGGCTTTTTAAAATGCTCTGTGCTGCTTCCGGTATGTGTTGCGTGCTGTCAGATGAATGATTAAATATGTAATGCTCAAATAAATGGCGCCATGCTTCGCGTTGCTCACGGGGTAAGTCTCTTATACTCAAAATCGCATTGAGTAATGCCGTGGTTGGGCGGCCTAAGTGAGCTTCTGCTTTTTGCCACCAATGTGTCAGTAACACATTAAAGTCGTCTAGCCCTTCAACATGATGCCACCACATACTGGGTAAAATGAGGGCATCGCCCGCTTCTAACTCGGCAACTTGTGCCGACGCTAACGCGTTAGTAAAGTTAGGGTGTTGATTTAAATCGGGATTATTAAAGTCGACGGTGCTAATGGCTTGCCCTCCCGGAGCGAAGTTAATCGGACCAGGGTATAAATTAGCGACTTGATCAGGCGGAAACAACGTAAAACGACGGCGTCCCACCAAGCAACACGCAAAATTTTGCGCAACATCGTAATGTGCAGCAATGCGAGTTTGATTGCCAAGCCACAAATTAATCAAGGCATTTTTCGGAATGTGCGTTACAGAAATTTGCGGCAATAAATCAGCAAAATTAACCGCGACATTCGTTGAACTCATGTAAATACCTTGCGGTGTATCAGCTGTTGATTGTTGCCATAAATCGGTTAATACATCACGTAGTGGTAGGGTTTTATTGATAAAATTAAAACCCGACATGTCATGGTTGTAGTAAACCCGTCCTTCTGCGGCTGGTTCAAGATACGACGCTTTTAGTGGTAAACCCGCATTATGTTGTTGTAGATAATCTGATGCGGCTTGGGCAGACTTTTTACCGATTTTAACTAAAGGCCACTGCGCACAAAAACCTTTTAAGATAAAAGGTTCAGTGGCGTTTAACCATTCAGCCGGTAACGTTGCAGGTGTATAACCATTCAACGATTTTACCTGAACGTGAGGTTGTATCTTGAGAGGATTATGGGGGCTTTTATGCTGCTGTAACGCCATCGGGGTCATCTGATATTAACTCGCTATTTGCGCATTTTTTCGGGCGACAAGTTCGGCTATTTGTACTTGTGATGCTAATGCCATATAGATCGCGTGTAAGTAGCCGCTTTGCTGCAGTTGCTTGATTTTTTCAGCGCTTAAGGCATTTAATTTGTCTTCGTTGATGGTGTAAAAACCAATTAATTGATGCTTTTTAGTATTGTTGAGTTCGATATCAAGCGTGACCGATTCAAGTAAATCAAGATCGGTTAAAGTTTGACTGAAAATAGCATCGTCTTGTAAACCCTGATGTAAGGTTTCTAAAACATTCGCAATGGTTTCTAAGTAATCACTGTTACCGCCATAAGGCAAAAACAAAGGCTGACCTTGCGATTTACTGACTCGCGGCGAATCTAAATCAAGCGTTATAACTCTATGTTGTTCCGTTACCCCGTCGGTCGTTCTTTCTTGTTGGCCAATTAAAAACGGTTGGCGTTGTACCGATAATGGAATATAGCTCGCCTGCCAACCATTATCATTTAGGAATAAATTCTCGTTTTGCGTAAAGCCAAACAAGGCAACTGAAACAAACGTACCGTTATTCTGATCTTGCTGGAATAAAATAGGGTAATGCGCTTGAATACTGCGAAACTCTTGCGCAAATGTTTGTGCGTACCACAGATTGTCACCATATTCGCTTGAACGTTCAGTAACAACTTTAAGATCTTGGTGATCAATATTATTAAGTAATGCGTGATTAGCCATGATGACTCCCATTGAGTTTAATAATGTGAATTAAATATTCGACATGCCGTATTGGTTTATCTTATTTAGTAGCGTTCTATTACGAGGTAATACTGAGCTAATCTGACTGCGTTTTTGCTGATTATCGGCCATTAAAGCCAGTGCAAATTCCGCTTGTTTGGTTAATTTTTTTGCGCTATTGGCGTTCGTTTTAAAATGCATACCGTATAAAATATATTGATAACTAGCCGCCGGAAATAAAGGCTCTGTATGAGCGATGTCATATTGGCTTGGTGGCTGATGCTGCCAAAGTTTGAGCTGTTCTTGTAATGCCGGCGGTATTGATTCTGGCTTTCTATTGTCTAACCAATAAGGGCTGTCTTTACGCGCTGATAAAACGTAATGCAGTTTCAAAAATTCAATGATCTGTTGCCAATGTTTAGTCATTTTCTGGTTAAACCGTTTGGCTATAATGAGCATTGAATCAAATGTGCGGGGTAATTGCTCGCTGATTACTTTAGCTGATTGCTCTATTAAGGCGAGCGCAGAGGCTTCTAATGGTTCGATAAAGCCGGCTGACATACCCACCGCAACACAGTTTTTATGCCAAAAATGCTCACGGTAACCAGGCGTAAATTCAAAGGCTTTGATATTCAGTTCGTCTGTTGCTTTTAAGCTTGTATTTTTAATTAAGTATTTTTGCAAGGTGGTTTTAGCTTGCGCTTCTGTTGTGTATTCGCTGGCATAGACATAACCAATTCCGCGGCGCGTTTGTAAACCGATATCCCAAATCCAGCCATTGGATTGTGCGGTTGATAATGTATAAGAAGCGATGGCTTCATCTTCATCGGTGTAAGGTACTTGCACGGCCAATGCCCGGTCATTGAACAAAACTGATTTTTGTTCGATAAAAGGCACTTCGTAATGCTGTCCAATTAATAAAGCATGTAAGCCTGAGCAATCGATGAATAAATCGCCTTCAATCGTTCTATTTTGTTGAGTCTGTAATGATTTTATATAGCCATTTGAGTTTACATTAACGGTTTCAACATCATTAACAATGTGTTTAACCCCTAACTTAGCTGTGCAATGCTCTTTGAGTAATTGGCTAAATTTTTGGGCATCAAGGTGGTAGCCATAATTAGCGATTGCATCATATTCACGTGTTGCGACCATTTTGGGGGCCAAACCGAGATCGCAAATTTGGTCTTGGTAGCCAACAGACTGACAAAATTGACTGTAATCATGCTGACTACTGTGTTGGGCATTTAACCAGTGTTCCGCAATATTTACTTTTTTTACGCCAATGGGTAACGTAAAAGGGTGGTAATACTGATGGTTTTTTTCAGTGTGCCAGTTAACAAATTTAGAGGCCTGCTTAAAACTCACATCGCATTTTTGCAGCAGTTCGGCTTCGGTTATGCCTATCTTTCTTAACGTTGATCGCATTGAAGGCCAAGTTCCCTCACCTACGCCTAATGTTTTAACATTAGCTGATTCGACTACGGTGATCGTTATATTGGGTGCATGTGTTTCAGCACTTAAATCAAGATGCTCAGCCGCTATTATGCCAGCGGATAACCAGCCTGCGGTGCCTCCTCCAACTATAACGATGTTTTTAATTTCTGACTGCATAAACTCTCTACTACAAAATGTCAAAATAATGTAAATGTCTTTTTGACTATAACAGTCGAAAGGGTAAAGATCCAGTCGATATTTCAGCTTAATTTACTTGATGTTTAAGATGATAACGCTTTATACCAATCCGTAAGAATAAGTACCCACTCAGCGAGCGTTTAAATGCGCTTAATCAAGGCGCTGAATGAAAGAATAGTGGTGACCTTTTGAGTTTGAGCAACATAGAATAAGCGCATTTAAAACTCGCCTGAAAGGAATGCCTCAGCGGCTTTTGACCTGCGTTATCGGTATTTGAAAAGGGAACAACCATTCCTATACACCGACGCCTTGTTCAAAAACCGCTGGATGCATCCTGAGAGAACACTTATTAATATGAATTGGTATTAGATCAGGTAAATGATAAACGGTTAGATTACCTGCAGTGTTAATTCTTAAAATGAGGGTTGGACATGATTTTTAACATATGATTCGAGCCGTTACTAAACACTGGGCTTATCAAAATAGGGTTAATTAATATCGCTAATTGATATTTAGTTATGTGTTTTAGGCTTTTTTTGTTGTGTTCTTCGGTGCTAAGAGTAAAAAATAGCATACCGAGATATTCGGTATGCTATAAATGTGTGTGCATTATTGTTGTTTTTATCGCGATTGGCGATGGTTTTATTTAGAATTTAAACCGTGCACCCACGTTATAACGAGCACCTTGCTGTGTTAGCTTGTAAATAAGGCGGCTATCACGGCCATACTCTGTAACATACTCGTCGGTCAGATTAATACCTTCAACAAATACCGTTAAGCCTTCAACTGCAGGTACTTCGTAGCTCACGTTAAAATCGAGTTGCGCATATGCCTCAGTATATATCGGTGCAGTTGTGTTACCACCTGTGCGTCTTTCATTTAAGAATTCACCACGCCAGTTATAGGCTAAACGCGCTTGAAAACCATCTTGGTCGTAAAAGGCCACTAAGTTAGCCGTATCGCTCATTCCAATAACCGCTTGGCTGTCGGTTAACGATAACTTGTCGTAGCCATCACCCGAATCTACATACGTATAGTTGGCAATTGCGCCAAAGCCTGAATCACCAAAGATATGTTGAATATTGAATTCTATACCTGTGGTTTTTTCATCTTCGTCATTATTTACCGGAATGTTAATGTCAAACATAATGGTTCTATCGGTGCTATCACCAACGATCACACCCCCATCAAGCTCGCCTGCATCATTAAAGTTAGGTGTTACACTTGGGCTATCTGCGTAATTTTCAAATATATAGTTACGGATTGCTTCATTTGAAGCTGAGTTACCTAACGCGGCTCGTGCTGCATCGTATTTTTCACCATCAAATGGGTTTGGTAGGTTGAATATTGCTTCTTTACTGGTACCTGTAATGATGCTATTTGATACAGATTTACTGAAGTAACCTACTGAAGCATAGCTTCCTTCAGCATAATACCATTCAAAAGATAAATCTAAGTTGAATGATTCAAGCGGCTCTAACCCCGGGTTACCTGATTGGCCAGAATAGCCATTTAAACTACCGGATGTGTTAATCGTTGTGCCGCCGAGTAATTGATCATAGCTCGCTCTAGCAATCGTTTTACCAATTGCAAATCGTGCAGTAATGTCGTCAGTAACGTTAAGGTTTAAATTTAAGTTAGGGAGTAATTTGCTGTAATCACCAGAACGATCAAGTGCAACAATACCTGTTACGCCGGTCACGGTTGTTTGGGTCTCTTCAGGCCAAATAACTTGGTTATATGAAGGTGCAT
Organism: Algibacillus agarilyticus; assembly: GCF_003286125.1. Lineage (GTDB taxonomy): Bacteria > Pseudomonadota > Gammaproteobacteria > Enterobacterales > Alteromonadaceae > Algibacillus > Algibacillus agarilyticus. The sequence continues at coordinate 5,581 of NZ_QMED01000017.1, read as the reverse complement.
AAGATTCAGAATAAACATCAGTCATCTCATAACGTAAACCTAAATGCGCATCAAAAGTCATATCACCTAAATCACCTTCATGATTTAATTGAACGTAAATAGCTTTTGTTTCTTCTTCGGTGTATCTATTGGTATCTGAATTCCAGTTAGTTGATGCACAGAATTGACCTTCACCATTTGGACCCGCGGCTGCCCCGGTTGCTGCTTGACAATCACCCCATAAATTACCCACACTGGCTTCTGGATCCGCTAATTCTGCTGCGGCAACGATCGTATCAAAATCGGCAAAAAAGATTTTATCAAATAAGTCATATTCTGATTGCGTAGCGGTTCCTTCAAAGTTACCTGGTGTTGCTTCAAACTTGTCTAGGATGGTATCTTCAACCCAATCAATACCTTCGAAGTCACCGGTAATACCGTCTTGTAAGCCATCTGCACCGACGCCACCCCAATCATTTCTTTGTACTTGCGTGTGACGGAAGCGGTTATCTACGGTATTAATTGAGGCACCAAAATCGATACTGCTGCTTTCACCAAATAAGAATGTACCGGTTAGCTGTGTTTGTGAAACGTCTGAAGTATAGAAGTCATTGGCAAACCAACTTCCTGATAAACGTATTGATTGTGGATTGAATTTTTCAATATCACCTGTTGCGATCCCAGGTAATGTACCGGTTAAATCTAAACCGGTACGTGTACGGGTATAAGAAGGTAATTGAATGTTATTACGTGTGCCATGACGTGGATCAGAGGCTTTCATTTCAGCTTCTGAACTATGGTGATCAAGCGCTAGCGTTAAATTTTCGGTGGCTTGCCATTCAATGTTTAAACCCAGTGAATCGGTTGATTCTTTACGACCCCATGCACCAACCGTTAACGATGTATCGGTTAGAGCTGGATAAATTTCAGAATATATAAGCGGTACGGCATTTTCTACGCCATCCCACACGGTTTCACTGCGATCATCTGAATAGTTAAACCAAACTGACGCATCAGTATGTTGTTCTTCAATATGATTTTTGATCATCGTGTAGTCTAACGTTGTTGTAATATTGTCAGTTGGCTTGAATTGTAAAACTAATTGACCATTTGTACGGGTACGTTGACGCTCTTCAAATACGTAGCGTGGCTGCTGTGGGGTAGAAAGTATGCCAGTAATTAAGTCGCGGTTTTTACCCCCTTCTGCACCAGCCGGCACACTTGGGCTAGTAACTTGACTAGCCGCACTCGCTCGGTAGCCTTGGTCTTGCAAGAATTGTTGCATGCCACTTTCACGTTCTTGGCGGCTGCCTGAAATTGAAATACCAAAAGTGTCGTCAGCAAACGTTTGTGAATACAAACCACTGAATTCAGGTGTCGCGCTACCTTTATCGGTAGAGGTATCATTAACCATTTTAACGCCAATACTCGCTTTAGTGCCCGGAGCTTGTAATGGTTTATGTGTTGATAAATTAATGGTTGCACCAATGCCGCCGGTTGTAACCGATGCATTTGATGTTTTATATACTTCGACGCCACTGACGCTTTCAGATGCGATATTAGCAAAATCAAATGATCGACTGCCGGTTGTTGTTGGTAATTGACGGCCATTTAAAGTAATGAGGTTTGAACCAAAACCACGAACCGTTACATTGCTACCTTCACCATTTTGGCGATCGATTGATACACCCGTAATACGCTGTAACGATTCTGCTAAGTTTGTATCTGGGAATTTACCCATGTCTTCAGCTGATATGGCGTCAACAATACCTGCACTGTCGCGTTTAACATCCATTGATTTGATTAAACTACCGCGAATACCGGTAACGGATATGACTTCTACATCTTCCTCTGCTTCTACTGCGAATGCGGGTAATGCGGCAGTACTAAGCGCGGTTATGATAGCGCTAGAAAGTATGGTGTGTTTAAACATGTTGTTTCCCTTTTATCAAATTACTTGTCGTTATTGTGTGATTAGTAACGCTTAAGTTAGTTATTATGTTGATTATAGTCTCTAAGACTATAATTATTTTTAACACCTTATTATCATTTTGACAATAACATTTATGACGGTAGGTTGATGGTTAATAGCTGCCTTTTTAACGTTGTTAAGCGAGGATTTTATTTTAAGTTGTTGTTTTTCAACGTTTGTTTTTTGTTTTGGAATTGTTTTTTTATAGAGATATTAATGTGTTGCAGTTAAAAATTACAATTACATTGTTATAAATCGTAAATATTTATCCGGTCAATTTGATCTTCAGCATGGTTAATTCGTATTTATAATTCACTATTAATACATCTTATTAACATTTTATTGCCTTCACGTTTCGTTTTATGCATTTTTACGCGATCTTTCATTTGATTCTATTTTTCAATCAAAAAATACAGCTGATAACTAGCTTGCTAATTCATCTGAATATTTTTTAATCATCTATTAACTCCCCTCAATAGCACAAAAAACACTCACCTTATATTTAAATAGTCCATATAGACTATTTTATAGTCATAAGTTTAATTTGTGTTTATTTTATGTTTTTGTTTTGTTGTAGTCTTTTTGTTTTTATCTATTTTGTATTTAGTTAGTTGTTTATTGTATAAAGTCTACATTTAATTGTTTGTTGTTAATTATGTGTTTTGGGTTAAGTAGTCAAGATGTAGATTATTAAAATATTAATTCTTGCTTCTATTTTTGAGCGATAAAAGAGAGCCGAATTGCTCGGATAATTGGTTGTGTTAGCTGTTAGATACAATAAAAATAGTGAATTGGTGGTTGGTTAAGGTCTTGAAAGTCGATAAAAAAGTAAATGAAATTCAATGTAATAAACTTGATTTATATCGCGATATTCCCGAGTGAAGTGGTGCTTGGTTAGATGATAATTTAGGCGATAAATCAGGAATAAAAAGCTACGTGAAAAGTTTATCTTGTGCAGTTGTATATGTAAGTGTTTGTTTTTAAACGTTTAATTATTTATATGTGTTTTTATGTCATGTTACGGGGACAGTGTGGGGGTATTGTAGATGGAATTAATTATTTAGATTGTGAAAGTAGATCGAATTAGGCGTGAGGTGAAATTAACATGTGGTGGTAGACCACCCGTGAATGTTAAGTGTTTTTTTGCGTAGCAGTTGAAAACATTCAGAGAGCGTGAGTAAATCAATATGTGATCGTGCTTTAAGGCTATTCGCTATGCTACTTTTCAGTATTAGTAGTAAATAAGATAATCTGTCGGTTTTTATTTTCATTTATATTTTATTTTTATTTATATTATTTTAAATAACACTAAAATAACTCAGTTTATATGTATTGGTCTTTATGACTTTATGACTTTATGGCTTTATGACTTTATGACTTTATGACTTTATGACTTTATGACTTTATGACTTTATTTCTTTATGGCTTTAAGCGTGAAGCGGCAAATAAAAACGTTCAAATAATGTTTATCGACAAAGCCAGTTTATCCGTTCTACGAGAGAGGTAAGTTAAAGCAAAGGGGCCCCCCTCTTTAATGAGCTTATCTGTATAAATCAACGCAATTATTATCGTTGCATAAAATACAGCGTATATTGATACACAAACAGCTAGGCGATAATCCGTTAGCGATTTCTAAACGTAAGCTTGGTTAAACAGAGTTTGATGTATAGTCAAAGCGATCGGGTTTTAGGGGCAGGTTTCTCGTTCCAGACGAAACCTAAGTACTGACATCCATGTAAGCAAAGCCGTCAAAGCTACCGCGTCCTGCTCTCGCCCCTTACCTGCATCCATGCAGGCAAGCTTCGAGACGCCATGAGTATATGCTCTACCATGTGATTGGGGCCGCCTAAATGGATTTAGGGGTTAGAACGACGCAGGAGCCACAGGTTTTAAGTGTTACCAACAATGCAAAACTGATCCACTTCAACAGTTGAATTCTGATCCACTTGTTTTCACTATTGTGCCTTTTCGGAGGCACCTTGATCACAAAAGAAGAACTTATGAAAATTCAGATTCTGCACCAACAAGGCCTTTCTCAACGGGCCATTGCTAAACAACTCGGGATATCACGCAATACCGTTAAACGTTATTTGCGCATGCAAGTTGATTCGCCAGCTTATTCTGCTCGGCCGAAAACGACTTCATTACTCGATCTCTATAAACCGTTTCTTCATTCACGTATTGCACAAGCCAAGCCTGTGCACTTATCGGGCGTTGTTCTATTTCGAGAGCTCAAAGAATTAGGCTACTGTGGTGGTTTATCGCTATTACGTCAGTATTTATATGCATATCGTGGTAAGCCGTCCCCAACGGAGACTGTTCGATTTGAAACCCAACCAGGTAAGCAGATGCAGGTAGATTGGGGGCAAATGCGCGGGGGCAAGTTCCCGATACATGCCTTTATCGCTGTGCTGGGTTATAGCCGCGTTATGATGGTCGTCTTTACCGATAATATGCGTTACGACACGCTTGAGCAGTGCCACCGTTTAACCTTTGACTATTTTCAAGGTGTGCCACAAGAAGCATTGTATGACAATATGAAAACGGTCGTGATTGAGCGTGACGCTTATGGTGAAGGGCAACATAAACTCAACCAAGCTTTTTACCAATTTGCTAAAAGCATGGGATTTATACCTAAGCTCTGCCAACCTTACCGACCACAAACTAAAGGTAAGGTTGAGCGTATGGTCCGTTATGTTCGCGATAATTTTTTCAGACCACTCAATACCAAATTGGAGGCTATAGGAGAAACGTTAGATGTCATGACCGCCAATGCCGAAGTTATGTTATGGCTTGATACAGTGGCTCATCAACGCATTCACGATACCACCAAACAAAAACCAGCGAACCGCTTGATTGAAGAACGACTCGCTTTACAGTCTTTGCCACCAACACTGCTTCCAGTAGTCACGTCCCTTGCGCCTGACGTGCCTCTGCATTCAGCATTAACGGCGTTAAATGAACAGCCATTACACCACCCCCTTAGTATTTACGACCAATTGTCGGAGGCGATATGAACCTGCAATTATCACGTATAAATGAACTCACCTTGGTGTTACAGTTAGCTGGTATTGATGCCAATGCGTGTGATTTAGCTCAGCAAGCGGCCAAAGAGGAATGGGATTACCTCACTTTTTTAGAACAGGTGTTGCAATGTGAAAAACGTGCACGGCATCAGCGTAAACAGCATATGTTTACGCGCATGGCGGGGTTCCCTAGCCTGAAAACCTTAGAGGATTTCGATTATCAATTCGCAACAGGCGTCCCCAAAAAGCAAGTCATGGAATTAGCATCGCTCTCCTTTATCGAGAGACAAGAGAATGTGGTGATGTTGGGACCTTCAGGTGTTGGCAAAACTCATATCGCAGTTGCGCTAGGTTATAAAGCCGTTCAAGCAGGGATAAAAACGCGCTTTATCAGTGCTTCAGATTTGATCCTACAACTGGTCACCGCGCAACGGCAAGATAACTATAAACAAGTAATGCAACGCTCGGTAATTGCGCCAAGGTTACTGATAATTGATGAGATCGGGTACCTTCCATTCAGTGCCCACGAAGCCAAATTGTTATTCGAGGTGATCGCCAAACGATATGAAAAAGGGTCAGTAATTTTAACTAGCAACTTGCCATT
>NZ_QMED01000016.1:0-112500 GCF_003286125.1 Algibacillus agarilyticus | reverse complement strand
TGATCAAACTCTTCAAAAAAAGTAAATCTGGGTCTCAATGAATTCTGATTTGCAAACAAATAAATTAATATTCGTTTTGTTTTGACCGTGTAAGTCACTCAGAGAACATTAAGTTAATTTTATATACTTAATATTTGCGAGTGCTCACACAGATAAGTAAGCTACCAAATTGTTAAAGAGCCATCTTTCGATGTTCGCTGCAAGAGTTGCCTCGTTGAGCGGGATGCGAATAATACGCTTCCTATTTTCAATGTCAACACTTTATTTTAAATTGTTTTTTAGCTTTCTAAAAAACTGTCTAAACTGTGTTTCATTCGGAGTAAGCATTTTACATTAAAACCTTAACCCGACTGACTTAGCGGCGTTGCCTGCCTTGTCTGTGGGGGCGCATTATAGGGATTTAATCTCACCCGTCAACACTCTTTTTCAATTAAATTAATCTTTTTTTACATTGATTAAATAGCACTCACTCGGTGTTGTAAAATACAGCTTTTGATATAAAAATGTTATTTTTTAGTTCACATTTGATAACAGGTTTAGATTAACTATCTCTATGTTGTTTCTTTATCGCAATGAAGGGACGAGATAATTACTCCCAGCCGATAGCCTTTAATACTTCTTCTTGTTTAAACCATGTGCCATCTGTTATTTCACTAATCCATTCTTGTTTAATTTTTTCACTTAATTGTATGCGGGAATCTGTTTGATTAAAAAATTCGACGTCTTGCCACATTGATTTGGCATCCCAATCATCATTTATATAGGCAAGCATTCTGATATTTGGATTTTTGTCGATTCGTTTAAATAATGGAGAAAACCAATTAGTCCATGCCCGTTGACCATCTGCATCATTATCTTTGCTTAAATCAAAATCAACGGGGGTTGCTTCGGCAATCATAACCGGCTTTTTGTGTTTTAGTGCTAAGCTTAATAAACCTTCACCTGAACTTTTAAAATGTGAATATGCCATCCAATCAACAAATTCATCACCTGGGTAAAACTTTAGCAGTTCGCTTTCATTACCTATTCCATCAGTCTGCCATACATAAGCACAATTTTTCACGCCTTGTGCGTCAAGCTGACTCACTATATACCTAAAGGTATTAATATAGCCTTTAGGATCAAGTGGATGTTTAGTCCATTCCGCATTAAATTCATAACCAATGCGTAAAAAAGTCGGTACGTTCGTTTTTACTATCCAATTTGCTAATGTATGTAAACTTCTATCATATTTACCGCTTTGTATTGCTTCATAGTCATTAGAAATAAAATAACCAATTGATAATAAAGGAGTTGTATGAGAAAAACCGGTATGATTGACCGTTAATTTAGCATTTTTAACTTCGCCTAAATTATTGAACGTTTCAGTCAAGCCTCTGTTATCTTGTATATGCAGGTAAGTTGTTAAACCTACTGGTAAATCATCTAATTCTGGATCGTCCATATAACCCTGGTCATATACCGATCCTTTTTCAACAATCCCACCAATAGCGACCATGTCTTGTCCCACGATCAACATAGTTTGATCGCCCATCGGCTCAAACAAGGGTAAACGAGATGTCACGGGATAATTTATCAAGCCATCTTCATCTAGCTCTGGTAAATCTACATCTCCAATATTTAGTTCTTGAGTGTTAGTTGTATCTGCATGATTAGGGATAAATTGATCCTCATTGCTACCACAATTAACCAATGTAAAACAAAATAGTATTTTACTCATTACAATAATATTCCTGACACGCGACATAATTAAGCCCTACTGTAAAAATCAGTCTTTCAGTTAAACAAGATTAAATGCCTAACAAAATTACTATTTATTGTTTTCATTGCGTGTTTTTTTACTCACCCACTTACATTAACCAGTAAAAAATTTAACGTACAAATCACTAAATGAACCTCTATAGGCGGTACTAGCCAATATAGGCAATAAACTGCTAGAATTACGGCATTATTTTTTCGGGTAAAGTTAACAAGAGCATTCTTTAATGGGCAGAAGTTTTGAAAACCGCAAAGCGTCAATGGCTAAAACACAAGGCGCAAAAACAAAAGTTTATTCTAAATACGGAAAAGAAATATACGTATGCGCTAAAAATGGTGGCGGCGATCCAGATAGCAATTTGGCCCTACGTCAGTTAATTACTAAAGCGAAGAAAGACCAAGTTCCAACTCACGTTATCGACAAAGCTATTGATAAAGCCGCTGGCGGAGGTGGTGAAGACTACGAAAATACACGCTATGAAGGTTTCGGCCCTGGTGGCTGTATGGTTATCATTGATTGTTTAACAGATAATACTAATCGAACAATTAAAGACGTACGACAAGCATTCACTAAAACGGATTCAAAAATTGGTGCGCCGGGTTCGGCCATACATATGTTTGATCACCAAGCTGTATTCCAATTTGAAGGCGAAGATGAAGAAGCGGTATTAGAAGCCTTAATGATGGCCGACGTAGATGTTGCAGATATCGAATGTGAAGATGGTATTATTACGGTTTTAGCTGCGCATACTGAATTCTTTAAAACGAAAACAGCATTAAACGAAACCTATCCTGATTTGGAATTAAAAGTAGAAGAAATAACTTACGTTCCGCAAACATCGGTTACCGTTACTGGTGATGATATTCCATTATTTGAGAAGTTCTTAAATATGCTTGATGATAGTGATGATGTACAAGAAGTTTACCACAATGCGACAGTCGAAGGTGAAGCGTAACTTCCGACGACTGCCATAAAATCAAACTGATAAAATAGAAGCTTGATTTACGGTGATAATTTCTCGCAATAAATAACTTTAAAACCAGCGTTTATCGCTGGTTTTTTTATTTAGCTTATGACTATCTTTTAAAAAGATAGATATAGCGACTGACGATTAAGGTTAAAAAATGTCTATTATTTATATCAACCGCGAACCGGTTGAACTGTATAAAATACTTAAATTTGAAAATTTAGTTGAAGGTGGTGGGGAAGCTAAAATTTTAATATCTGAAGGCTATGTTGCCGTAAATGGTGAAATCGAAACGCAAAAACGCAAAAAGATTTATGATGGAGATGTTATAGAATTTGATGAATTGCGCTATGAAATAAAACGTGAAGAAGGTGTTTTACCTGCAGAAAAGCCATCTGAAGCACAGCAAGCTGCCAATAAAAAAGTTAAACAAGAACAAGACGCAATAAAAGCAGCGATAAAACCTCGCCGCGGCAGTATTAAATTTTAATCTGATGCATCATAAGTAAGTTAGTGCATAACAAGGCTAGCTTGCTTTTAATTATTCAGCCGCGCGACTCAGAATGACGAGCCCTTCTGCGCCATCAATAATTAAGAACCTTCATATTCATTTAGTCGCGTTATCGTCAATAACATGACCTAAACTCTATATACTTAATACTATTATCCGACATAAAATATAAAAGCCCCGTTGTATCTTTTAACAGGGCTGAATATCAAAATACAACTTTGCCTAAAACGGCTCAGTATTTAAGCAGTAAATACACGAGCATTACGGAACATGCGAACCCAAGGGCTATCTTCTTTCCAGTCATCTGGATGCCAAGAGTTTGTTACAGAGCGGAATACACGTTCAGGATGCGGCATCATCGCTAATGCACGACCGTCGGCAGATGCAACCCCTGTAATACCTTCTGGTGAACCATTTGGATTAGCCGGATAATTCTCAGTCACTTGACCATAGTTATTCACATAACGTAAGGCAACTGCGCCTGATTTATTAAACGCGTCGAACGCCGCTTGATTAGCAAATTCAGCACGACCTTCACCATGAGAAACCGCAATCCCCATACGAGACCCCGTCATACCATCAAAGAATATCGAATGACTATCTTGAACTTCAACTAAGCTGTAACGCGCTTCAAAACGTTCTGAATTATTACGCACGAAACGAGGCCAAGCTTCAGCACCCGGTATTAATTCTTTTAACGTTGATAACATTTGGCAACCATTACAAATACCTAATGAAAATGTATTATCGCGATTAAAATATTGCTGGAACTGGTTACGTGCACGTTCGTTAAATAAAATAGATTTAGCCCAACCTTCGCCAGCCCCTAGTACATCACCATAAGAGAAGCCACCACAAGCAACTAAACCATGGAAATCATCAAGCGCAATACGACCTTCAAGAATATCACTCATGTGCACATCATGTGATTCAAAACCGGCACGATTAAACACCGCTGCCATTTCAACATGAGAGTTAACACCTTGCTCACGTAACACTGCAACCTTAGGCTGTAAGCCTTTTGCAATATAAGGAGCAGCTACATCTTCATTAATATCAAACGATAAGTTAGCGTGTAGTCCCGGATCAGCTACATCCGCTTTAGCATCATGTTCTTGTTGAGCGCAAGCAGGGTTATCACGAAGGCCTTGCATTTTATGAGTCGTTTCAGCCCACATTTGACGATAAGTAACGCGGAGTTCGTTAATAATAGTTGCATCATCGCCTTGTGTGATCACAATGCGATCATCATCGTTCAAAGTACCTAAGTCATGAACTAAATCAACAATACCATGCTGTTCAAAAACAGCTAATACCGCATCAAGCTCATCAGCCTTAACTTGAACAACAGCACCGAGTTCTTCACTAAATAAACTATTAACGGGGTGATCGTTTAATTCAGCAATATCAACACTAATACCGGTTTTGCCAGCAAAAGCCATTTCAGCTAATGTCACAAATAAACCACCGTCAGAACGGTCATGATAAGCTAATAGTTTACTATCGCTAACTAACGCTTGAATCGCATTAAAGAAACCTTTAAGTGCTTGAGCATCATCAACATCAGGCGTTGTTTCACCTAACTGCTTATATACTTGGGTTAAACATGAGCCACCTAAACGGTTTTTACCTGCGCCAAGATCAATAAGTAATAAACGGCTATCGCCTTTGTCCGTTCTAAGCTGTGGGGTAACTGTTTTACGCACGTCATTTACACGACCAAATGCAGTAATAATTAACGAAAGAGGAGAAGTTACAGAGCAATCTTCACCATCTTGTTTCCATGCTGTTTTCATTGACATAGAGTCTTTACCAACCGGAATAGTTATTCCTAATGTTGGACATAGCTCTTCGCCAATAGCTTTTACGGCAGCATACAAACCCGCATCTTCACCTGGATGTCCAGCAGGGCTCATCCAGTTTGCTGATAATTTAACGCGCTTTAAATCGCCAATATCAGAGGCTGCAATATTAGTTAATGATTCAGCAACAGCCAAACGAGCCGAAGCGGCAAAGTTTAGCAAAGCAACCGGCGTGCGCTCACCAATAGCCATTGATTCACCATGATAAGTATCAAGTGCCGCGGCGGTTACCGCAACATCAGCAACAGGTACTTGCCAAGGGCCAACCATTTGATCACGGGTTACCATACTTGTTACAGAGCGATCACCAATGGTGATTAAGAAGGTTTTTTCGGCAATGGTCGGTAGGCGTAATAAACGAGCGGCAGCATCTTGCACAGAGATAGTTGATGAATCAAAATTATCACCTTTAGCCTGTAATGACGTTGCCTCACGGCTCATTTTAGGCGCTTTACCTAATAAAACGTCCAGTGGTAAATCAATTGGCGTATTATCAAAATGTGAATCAGCCAGCGATAAATGATGCTCTTCTGTTGCTTCACCTATAATGGCATATTGTGCTCGTTCGCGTTTACAAATCTCTTCAAATTTAGCAAGGTCTTTTTTATCAACGGCTAATACATAACGCTCTTGAGATTCGTTACACCAAATTTCGAGCGGCGACATGCCCGGCTCATCATTCGGTACATCACGTAAATTAAATTTACCACCAACACCACCATCATGTACTAACTCAGGCATGGCATTTGAAAGCCCACCAGCACCAACATCATGAATAAATGAAATAGGGTTTGCATCCCCTAACTGCCAACACTTATCGATAACTTCTTGACAACGACGTTCCATTTCAGGGTTTTCACGTTGCACTGAAGCAAAATCTAAATCTTCAGCCGACTCACCAGACGCCATTGATGAAGCGGCACCGCCACCTAAACCAATGTTCATCGCTGGGCCACCTAAAACAATTAAGTGAGCGCCAACAGGGATCGAACCTTTATCGGTATGGCTTGCTTTAATATTACCTAAACCACCCGCCAGCATAATCGGTTTGTGATAACCACGCACTTCTTCACCTGCATGGCTATTTACTTTTTCTTCGTATGTGCGGAAATATCCCGTGATCGCAGGTCGGCCAAATTCATTGTTAAACGCCGCACCACCTAATGGTGCTTCAAGCATAATTTCAAGTGGGGTAACAATACGATCAGGCTTACCAAAGTTTTCTTCCCAAGGTTGTTCAAAACCAGGAATACGTAAATTTGAAGTCGTAAAACCAACTAAACCCGCTTTAGGTTTAGAGCCTCGACCGGTTGCACCTTCATCTCGAATTTCACCACCCGAACCTGTTGCAGCGCCAGGGTAAGGAGAAATAGCGGTTGGGTGATTATGCGTTTCAACTTTCATGAGAATATCAATCGACTCATGATTGTACTCATAAATACCACTTTCAGGATTAGGATAAAAACGACCCGCTTCGCTACCTTGCATAACCGCCGCATTATCTGAATAAGCAGATGTTACATAATCAGGTGTTGTTTCCATGGTATTTTTGATCATTTTGAACAATGATTTAGGCTGTTTTTCACCGTCAATTGTCCAATCCGCATTGAAAATCTTATGACGACAATGCTCAGAGTTTGCTTGCGCGAACATGTAAAGTTCGATGTCATTAGGATTACGATCTAATTTAGTAAAATTAGTCACTAAATAATCGATTTCATCTTCCGCTAATGCAAGGCCTAGTCGAGTATTAGCTTCTACTAATGCTTCGCGGCCGCCGTTAATGATATCAACAGAAGTATGTGGAGCCGGTTCAGCGTGAGCAAACAAAGCTTCGGCTTGAGATAACTCGACAAAGCGCACTTCCATCATGCGGTCATGGATCAACCCCAACAATGCTTTAGTTTGCTCACTCGAAAGTGAAGCGGAGGTTTCAACATAATAAGCAATACCACGTTCAACGCGTTTAACAGCTGTTAAGCCACAGTTTTTAGCAATGTTAGTGGCTTTAGATGACCAAGGTGAAATGGTGCCTGGTCGTGGTGTTATTAAAAATAATTCACCAATAGGGTCGTGTTCTTGAATAGTCGGACCATACGTTAACAGCTTTTGTAACTTAGCTTGCTCATCAGCCGATAATTCAGCATTTACATCAGCAAAATGCATGTATTCAGCATAAATATTAGTTACTGGAATTTGTAGCTCTTCAAAGCTGGCTAAAAGCTTATTAACACGAAACTCAGAAAGAGCTGGGGCACCACGAAGGATTTCCATAAACAAAATCACCTAAAGAAAAATAAATAGAATTTGGTATTGTTCACAACATTTGCAAGCTAACCTTCCACAGCAAAAAATGATGTAGGGCGCAAACGTTTAAAGTTTGAACAAATTTGGTGGCGTATTATAGCCGCAAAACTGCGCTTTTAAAACCAAGTAACCAAACACCGATAGACTATTTTATTCATGTTTATGTATCACATTTAAAAACAACAGCAAACCAAGAAAAAAGTCCACCGCCAAGTGAGATAAAAACAAAGAAATAACAAACCTTTACGTTATAGCCAAAAGGCATTCTTAAGGTTAAATAGATCTCAATATTAATGTTACGTTAATGTAAAAAAGCGTATAACTGACTCATATTTGGTTTGACCTAACCTATTCGCTTAGTTAATCTGCGGGCTCATCATCTGTATACATAGGTTCGTTCGTGATTTTAAGTCAGACTCAAAACAAATTATCGATATCCATTCAAGTTCGTTTATGCTTGATTATCTTTACTATTTTTTGTTTTTCAGGCTGCAATAACGACAAACCTTTAAATCATGCAGAACGCATAAAAAAAGCGGGCGAAATAAAAATTGGCACCCTGTATGGCCAAACAACCTATTACATCAATGCGGATGGCCCAGCGGGCTTTGAATATGAATTAATGGCCGGTTTTGCCGAATACCTTGGCGTAAAACTCAATGTTGTGCCTGCGTACCATTTGCGTGAAATATTTCCGCGCTTACAACGACAAGAAATCGATTTTATTGCTGCTGGTATAACCGTAACACCAGAACGACTTACACATTTTCGTTTTGCACCGCCCTATAAAAACATCAGTCAAAAATTAGTATTCAAACAAGGAAACACCCGGCCAAGAACATTAAATGATCTAAATGGCACGCTCGTTGTTACGCAAGATAGCAGCCATGCAGAATGGCTCACGGTACAAAAAGAAGCATATCCAGATTTAACATGGCAAGAAACGGCAGAGCAAGATCCAGAAGAGTTGATGCAAGCGGTTATCAATGAAGAAATAGCTTATACCATTGTCGATTCTCATCATTTAGCGGTCAACCGACGAGTTTCGCCAGAATTAAGCATCGGCTTTACATTCAAAGATGAAGAACAATTAGCCTGGGCATTTAATCAATCACAAGATGATTCTTTATATGCCTTATTTATTGAATACTTCGGCATGTTAAATCAGACCGCAACATTGACGACCTTAGAAGATAAATATTATGGCCATGTGGATAAGTTTAACTATGTTGATACTCGTAAATTTCTACAGTCCGTCGAGAAAAAACTACCTAAATATGAGCAATGGTTTATGCAGTACGCCGAGCAATATGATCTTGATTGGCGTTTATTAGCCGCCATTAGTTATCAAGAAAGTCATTGGAACCCTCGCGCTAAATCACCAACAGGGGTGCGCGGAATTATGATGCTCACTCAACCAACCGCTAAACAAGTTGGCGTAACGAACAGACTCGATGCACAAGATAATATTCGAGGCGGTGCAAAGTATATCGCAAGCTTAATAAAGCGGATCCCTGACAGAATAACAAATCCCGACCGACTTTGGTTTGCGCTCGCGTCCTATAATATCGGTTTAGGGCATTTAGAAGACGCGCGCGTTTTAACTCAGCGAGATGGTGGTGATCCAGATAAATGGGTCGATGTTCGAGAGCGCTTACCTTGGTTACACAAAAAGCGTTATTATAAAACGACTAAATATGGCTACGCACGTGGTAATGAAGCCATAACTTACGTTGCCAATATTCGTCGTTATTATGATTCACTTGTTTGGCTCGCGACACTTGAAGAAAGAAACAACGTAAACGATCAAGCAGTGCCCGAGGTCGATGAAGAAAAACAACAAACAGCCCCCGTTTTAGACAGCAAAAAGGCCGAAATTTAAGCCAAAATGCGAAATAACGGACAAAAGCAGGCATTTAACGCATACCGATTTGCACTCACACCGGATAGGTGATAATTTGAACAATACCTTCATTAAATTGTAATAATAAAAGGTTTAAATCTAGATACATAAATAAAGGAGATACAACTATATGTATAAACGAAATGTAAAAAGCGCAACACAGCGCAAACGATTATTAAAGAAGACACATTCAAAAGTAGTTTGGCGTCGAATTAACTTTGCCAACAAAACCATGAGTGAGTTAGATGAAGCCTAAACGCTTTTGATAACCCGCTCTTACCGACCTTAACAATATTAACCCTCTTTTCTTTTTTGCTTTTTCAACGCTTTAATCTCAGCTCTTCTACGTTTAAAAAAATCAGAAATTTTTTGACTACACTCTTCAGCTAATACACCCGACGTATACTCTATTTGGTGATTAAGCTGCGAATGTGCAACCAAATTCATAATAGACCCAACCGATCCCGTTTTTGCATCTGTAGCACCGAAGACTAAACGTTTTATTCGACTATGAACAAGCAGCCCCGCACACATAGAACAAGGCTCTAATGTGACATAAAGCGTACAATCAGGTAAGCGATAGTTATTAAGTTCGGCACCAGCAGCCCTTATAGCGACCATCTCAGCATGAGCAGACGGATCGCTTAACAAAATAGATTGATTATACCCAGTTGATACCAAATTATTATTACAAACAACAACAGCCCCCACCGGGATTTCATTTATACCTTCAGCGTTATCAGCTTGCGCTAGTGCTAAACGCATCCAATATGCATCATCATGCTCTATATTATCCAATCGAACCCCAGCTTGAATCTAAAAGGCGTCATTTTAGCGCTGACCTCATCATTTTTCAGCTTTAAACTCGCAATTATTTTCCTGCAAGCGGGTTCCCTGTTAAACTTCTCTGTATATATAGATTAACGGAACAACATCAATGAGAGTATGTGGCGTAGAATTTAAGGGCAACGATGCCGTCATTTCAATTTTAGAAGATAACAAAGGTTTATTTAATATACTCGACGTGCGTGTCGCTAGAGTCGCGGTAGAAAATGCAGAAGACGCTGAAGCGATGCAAAAATTTCAGTTTTCTTTTAAAAAATTAATGCAAGATTATCAGGTTGATAAAGTCATTATTAGAGCTCGTCCGATGCGTGGCAAATTTGCAGGCGCCGCAGTCGGCTTTAAATTAGAAGCAGCCGTTCAATTGTGCACAGATCTCGATGTTGAATTAATTCAGCCAACTGAAATAAAAGCATTATCAAAACGAAATCCTTTACCTATCGACTTTAAAGAAACAGGTTTAAAAGTATTTCAAGAAGCCGCATTTACAGTTGCTTACCTATACTTAATGCAAAATTCATAATGATGAATTGTGTATAAAATAAGCCCTAAACAAAGTATTGTTTAGGGCTTATTTATATCACGTTATTACCACTGTTTAGTCATTCCCATCATCGTTAACAAGTGTTCTGCTATTAACAACGATTAGCGTTAAAAATCATCCCAATCATCATCGCCTTTGAAAGAAAGCGCAGTCGCGGGCTTATCGTTATAAGAAGAGTGAGAAGAACCGTTCATTTTATTGTCTTTTGATGCGCTCCCTTGTTCAATATAGTTTTGTTCACTATTTCGTAACGTTTGATCAAGTGTAAAAAACGCTAAAAGCTGACGCATCGATCGAGCTTGCTCTGACATGGATTCTCCAGCGGCAGCGGCTTCTTCAACTAAAGCGGCATTTTGTTGTGTCATAGAATCCATTTGAGAGATCGCTTTATTAACCTGTTCAATACCCGCACTTTGTTCTCGCGAAGCGACCGAGATCCCTGCAATCGTCTCACCAACTTTTTCAACCGCTTGCACTATTTCTTGCAGCGTTTTACCAGACTCATTCACTAAACGGGTACCGCCCTCAACTTTAGCAACACTATCTCGAATTAAGTCTTTTATCTCTTTTGCCGCTTCAGCTGAGCGCTGAGCTAAATTTCTGACTTCACCCGCAACAACAGCAAAACCACGACCTTGCTCACCGGCTCTTGCCGCTTCAACAGCGGCATTCAAGGCAAGTAAATTGGTTTGAAATGCAATTTCATCAATAACACCAATAATATCGGCAATTCGTTTACTCGCCTCATTGATTTCAGCCATGCTGGTTACCGCTCGCTCAACAACTTCACCACCTAAAGAAGCTTTAGATTGTGCATCGGTAGCTAACTCATTCGCTAGCGTCGCATTATCAGCATTTTGTTTAACCGTACTCGTCATTTCTTCCATTGATGACGCCGTTTCTTCCAATGACGACGCTTGTTCCTCTGTTCTTTGACTTAAATCAGCATTGCCTTGTGCTATCTCATTCGCACCTGATGCAACCGTGGTCGCCGATTGGTTTACTTGACTAATAATCTCAGTTAATTTCACTGCTGTGGCATTCGCATCATTTTTTAACTTAGCAAATGCGCCTTGGTATTCCCCGTTTATTCGCTTAGTTAAGTTGCCATGCACCATCGCATCAAGCATGTCGACGGTTTCATTAACGATAGCTTCACTCGAGCTAACTAAAGTGTTTAATCCGTTACTCAAACCAGCAAAAAAGCCTGATTTACCATCCGTCGGTATCCGTTGAGTTAAATCACCAGAAGAAGCTTGATGCACCAAATTATCAATTTCTTGTTCAATCGCAATCTCGGCCGTACGATCTGTCCACTCAACAACGGTCCCAATTCGCTCACCTTCTTTATTTGTCATTGGGTTAGCAACTAACTTGAAAGTTAAAAGCCCAACCTTGATTTCGGTACTAAAGGTATTCGTTAACGAACTAATCACTGATTGCTGATGTTTTGGTGATCGATGAAAATCATCCATATTTTGTCCCATCAACTCTTGAGCTTTAAATTGAGGTAAAGCTTTTTGAATTTCAGGTTCTGCACTGCGCATCATATTTTCAATGGCAGAGTTTAAATAAATGATTTTGTTATTCGCATCTGCAATCATTGTATTGGTCGATACACAATCTAAAGCCTGTCGAACACGCAGGTTTTCATTTGCAATATCAAGATCTTTTGCCGCTCTCGCTAACTCTTCGGTTAAATCTCGCCATTCAACAACGGTTCCAACCCGTCCACCTTCATCTGAAAAGACCGGTGTTGCGGTTAAATCAAAGGTTAACCCCGCTATTTTAATTTGTGTCTGATAAACCTGAGTTAAATCTGCCAGCATCTTCCGCTGGTGTGAAGAGGATGTATGAAAATCATCGATACAACGCCCCATAAGAGATTCAACACTAAAAGATGGAAGTTGAGTTTTCAGTTTATCTTCATTATCTTTAAGCATATCGATAACCGAGTTATTCAAATAGATAATATTAAGGTCAACATCAGCCATCATGACATTAGCTTGGCAACGATCAAGAGCGGTTTTAACGCGTGCATTATCAGCTGCAATTTCAGCGTCAGCACGTGCTTTTAGTGTTTCATCAGTTAAATCACGCCACTCATACACACACCCCATTTTTTGCTTGTCAGCGTCATATATAGGTGAAATAACAACATCAATGACTAAACCATCAAATTCTAAATTAACGACATAAGATGCATGAACCTGATTAATTGGTTTAAATAAACCGAGGCTCAAAGCATGTAAATTTGCGATAGCCGCATCGACAATTTTATTAGGGTTAAACGTTGGCACGAGCTTTTGAATGTTTGTTGCGTATTGATTAAATAAACAATTGAGAGCTTCATTTTCATAAATAATGAAACCATCCGTATTGACAACCATAACCGCCGCATTACAGGCATCTAGCGCTCGCTTAATTCTTAGCGCAGCTTGGGCTTGTTGTTTTGCTTTTTGAGCAACAACTTCCGATTCTTGTTGTGCAACAGAAGCATCACGAGCCGACATTTCAGCTTGTTCAGCAGATGCCTTGGCTTTTTCACCAAGGGCTAATGCATCTTTTTCTGATTTTTTTGCTTCTTTGGCAGCAAGTTCAGCTTGCTGGGCGGCTTCTTGCGCGATTGCCTGTTGCTCTTTGGTCTGACGTCCAGATTCCTCTATAGCATGCACCGCGTTATTCACATTACTCTCAAGCAAGGCCATATCGCCCGCTAAGTTTAAAGTTATACGCTGCCCCATGATTCCTTTACTTGTTTCATCTAAAACCTGACTTACAGAAGAAAAAGTAGATTGCAAATTATCCATTAATTGATTTAATGCTTTTGCCATTTGGCCAATTTCATTATTACTTGCATATTGGCTGCGATGATGTAATTGGCCTGTGTTTTCAACCGTACTCAATAATGCAGAAATAGCCTGAATTGGCTTTGCAATATTTTTAGCAAACAACAAACCCAACACCACAATTAAAAACAGCGCCACCGCCGCAATAATAAAGCTCGTATTAGTTAGTTGATGAGTTGCTTCTAAGGCTTCTTCAGTCTTTATTTCAACATTAATAAACCACTTCAACCCAGCAATATTTAGCGCACCATAGGCGATAACCGCAGGTTTGCCATCTGCATTTACGCCCAGCTCTGCACCTTCCTTACCACTAATCGCGTTATTAATCGATTCAGTGGTTAATTTTGCGAGCGGGTCATCTTTAAAACTAGCCGCTAAAGTTCGATGTTTAACATTTAAACTTGAATCACTACGGGGGAGCGCATCAGCACCATACAGATAAGCATCACCAGATTCACCCAGCCCTTGCCTATTACCCATAATGTCTTGGATCGGACCATAAGGTAATTGAAAAACGAGAACGCCGGTTAATCCACCGTCACTGTATATAGGCGTTCCAATAAACGATGCAGGCGCATTATATGAAGGAAGATAACTTTTATAATCATGCAAAATAGTTTGCTTTTTAGCAATAACATCTTTAACCGTATTGGCAAAATTGGTATTTTTATAAGGCCCACTAAACAAAGAGGTTGCAAAATCAAGCTCTTTAAAAACCGAATAAACGATCGTCCCATTTTCAGGTTCGACTAAAAATATGTCATAAAAACCATAACGGTAAAGGGTGTTATTAAATAATTCATGGTAGGTATTATGAACCCGCGAATAAGTCGATTCATCAAACGCTCTTTGCAAACTATTTTTTTCGCCTAATGGATGCTCATTTTTTGCAATATAGTACGACTGTAAAGCAATAGCGTTTTCACTTAAAGAACTGAACATGTCATCAACTGGCGCTTCGGCCGCGTTTTCTTCTAAAAATTTGGGTGCAAATTGTTCTTCGTAATAAGAAAGTAACTCTGACTTCAATTCAACCGTATCGAGTTGAGCTAAATCATTATCCGTTCGGAATTTGACAAACGAGGCCTTAAACGCATTCATCGCACCAACCACACTTGGCTTTTCCGCTAAACTTTCGATATTCTCTCGTGTATTTTGTACGTACGCTTCAAGTGAGCTAATTCGTGCATCACGGATTGATACTAAATTTTGCTTCACAAGGGACGTTAACGAATCAGTCGCGATATTAGTGGCCGTTATACCTAAAAATAACATCGGAATGAGTCCAAAAAAGCTAAATGCTAAAACTAATTTCTGCCACAATTTTAAATTTTCAAGATAGGCGATCATTTATTACGACCTTTTAAATTATGTTAAACACAAAATTACTTAATAAATTGCACTGTTTTATTGGCTGAAAATAAAACATGCATGCTCTTAGATTGAATATGCTTAATTGTCGCATCATCACAAACGGCGTACGCGATATCCAATAAAGGCGCGAGTGAATCAATATATGCTTGCCAATGAGAGCGGGTTGCATTTAATAGCTGAAGTTCATTATGTGATGCAACTTTCTTCAAACGTAAATAATCATTGCCCACAATGAGCCCTTCAATAATATTATTGAATTCATTTATTGTGTTTATCGCTGAGTTTTTATTTTTGAAAAAATGGTAGTGGTAACAAACAGACAACGCTTGAGTCGCTATTTTTTGACTTAACATCCGTAATTTACCGGTTAAATTTACCCTTTGTAATAAGCTTTTGTTTTGCTGCGAGCTATTCGCTGATGATAAATCAATTACATATTGATGAGACAAAGCCAGTAATTTTGCCGTATTTTGCATAACGAGCTCAACTGAAGCTAAATCAGCCTTTTCCTCATTAATGATCTTCATGATGTTATCTGAGGTTGGTTGCCACAACGTTTGTATTTGAGCTAATTGCGGTTGCAATGCATCAGGTGATTTAGGAATGTTAAGCTTTAAATTTCCATTTCTTAAATGAATCAAAGAAACATCAAACAATGCATGGCTTTGCTGTAAGGCATTAAAAATAGATTTATTTGTTTGGCCAGAAGCAACAAGCAACACGTCTTTTGCTATTTTTTGCGTTAACATACGTTGCCTGCCCGCAATATCAATAGCTTCAAGGGTTTGAGCTTTCACATTTGTCACAAACAGTAATAGCAATATAAAATATTTCATGATAGGTATTTTATAAGTCCTTTTCATCACTCTGCATCTTAAAAACAAGGATATAAATTGCCCTTCAAGTAAAAAAAAGCTAAAGCAATATATGAAATGCTTTAGCTTTTTAGTCAATGAAGCGTTAATACATTATTAAAACTCTTCCCATTCGTCATCACTTTCAGAGAACGATAATCCAGTATTTTGAGTCTTAGGTTTTGGATCAAACTGTCGACTACTTGGTTTAGCCAAAGGTTCTCGGCTTACATATTCAACGTGTCGGCTATCGCCACCCGCCTCTACGGTAAAGAATGATAATAATTGGCGCATGGCACGAGCTTGCTCAGACATCGACTCACCCGCTGCGGACGCCTCTTCAACCAGCGCTGCATTTTGCTGAGTCATTTCATCCATTTGTGTTATAGCTTTATTAACCTGTTCAATACCCGCACTCTGTTCATTCGACGCAACAGAAATATCAGCGATCATTTGGCTTACTTTTTCTACTGCCTGCACGATATCTTTCAGTGTCGAACCCGATTCATTCACCAATGACGAGCCATCTTCAACTTTAGCAACACTATCGCGAATTAAGTCTTTAATTTCTTTCGCGGCTTCAGCTGAACGCTGCGCTAAGTTACGGACTTCACCAGCAACAACAGCAAAACCTCGACCTTGCTCTCCGGCTCTGGCGGCTTCAACCGCGGCGTTAAGCGCCAGTAAATTAGTTTGGAACGCAATTTCATCAATAACACCAATAATGTCAGCGATTTTATTACTTGCTTCATTTATTTCGCTCATGCTCTTAACCGCACGCTCAACAACTTGCCCTCCGGTTACCGCTTTGCTTTGCGCATCTGAAGCCAGTTCGTTAGCGATTGATGCATTATCTGCATTTTGTTTAACCGTACTGGTCATCTCTTCCATTGACGCTGCAGTTTCTTCAAGTGATGACGCTTGCTCTTCTGTGCGTTGGCTTAAATCAGCATTGCCTTGTGCTATTTCATCAGCACCAGATGCCACCGTATTCGCGGACTGATTAACACGGGCAATAATCTCAGTTAGTTTAGTGACGGTCGCATTGGCATCTTCTTTTAACTTACCAAATCCACCTTGATAATCCCCCTCTATTCTTTTAGTTAAATTACCATGTGCCATCGCATCTAGCATTTCAACGGTGTCGTTTATCACTCCCTCACATACACCAACTAAACGATTTAAACCGGTGCTTAATCCTTCAAAGAAACCAGACTTATCATCTGTTTTTATTCTGATCGATAAATCACCTGCAACCGCACTTTCAACAAGATGATCAATTTCTTTCTCAATTGAAACCTCAGCAGTACGATCGCCCCACTCTACAACGGTGCCAATTCGAGAGCCTTCATCACTCACGATGGGGTTGGCAACCAAACTAAAGCGGCGTGCCCCAACATTGATCTCAGTAGCAAATGTTGCCGATAAAGACTCGATTAAACGATGCTGGTGAGCTGGATTTTTATGGAAAACATCCATTTTTTGACCGAGTAAGTTATTCGCATCAAAATTAGGCAACGCTTGACGGATATCATTTTCAGCCGTCCGCATCATTGAATGAATGGCAGAGTTCATATAAATAATTTCATTATCAGCATTGGCGATCATGGTATTGGTCGTTACATTATCAAGCGCTTGTTTAACTCTTGAGTTTTCATCCGCTAAACGTTTTTGTTCCGTACTTAATACGAGAGCCTCTGTAATGTCATCCCACTCAACCACGGTGCCTAATTTGTTATTTTTTTCATCAAACACCGGTGTCGCAGTCAAATTAAAGGTTAACCCAGCAACCGTAATTTTAGTTTTGTATACATCTTTTAGCGCTTCTAACATGCCACGCTGATGTGCTGGTTTTTTATGGAAACTATCAACACAAGTGCCAATCAACTGACTTGCATTAAAGCTCGGCAATGCGGTTTTCAATTGCGCTTCATTTCGTTGCATCATATCTGCAACGGATTCATTTAAGTAAATAATGTTGAGATCATTATCCGCCATCATGACATTGGCTTGGCAACGGTCTAACGCTATTTTTATGCGTGCATTGTCTGCAGCCAATTTATCGTCTAACGCTTGCTTCGCTATCGCAGCGGTTACATCATCCCATTCAACGACAGTCCCTAATCTTGCGCCTTCATCATCAAAAACAGGTGTCGCAATCAAATCAAACGTTAAACCAGCAAGACTTAAACGAGTTTGATATACATCAGTTAATCCCGCTAATAAGCTTCGCTGATGAGCGGGGTTTTTATGAAAATCATCAACACATGTTCCAATTAAATCATTTGCATTAAAACGCGGTAATACCGTTTGTAATTGCGCCTGATTATGCTGCATCATCGCTTGAACAGAATCATTCAAGTAAACAATGTTTAAATCATTATCAGCCATCATTACATTGGCTTGGCATTTATCAAGAGCCGCTTTTATACGCGCATTCTCGGCTGCTATTTTAGCTAACGCATCTTTATGAGCTAGCTCTTCGGTCATATCAAGCCATTCAACAACCGTACCGATGCGTTCACCTTCTAAACTATGCCAAGGCGTCGCGATAAGTCTAAATGTTAAATTTCCTGCTTTAATATGAGTCGTATAGGGTTGTGCTAATGCTTTTAGCATTGTTCGTTGATGAGAAGGATTTTTATGGAAAATATCAACATTGGTTCCGACTAAGCTATCGGCATTAAAATTAGGTAAAACGGTTTTCAGCTCAACTTCACGCGATTTCAACATTTTCATGTTTTCATCATTTACAAACACAATGTTTAAATCGTTATCAGCAATCATTACATTGGCCTGACAAACATTAAGCGCATTAGCCAGGTCAGCGGTTTGCTTCGCTTTAACGTCTGATTTTTTTTGCTCTGTTATATCAGTTGCATATTTTACAACTTTAAATGGTTTACCACTCATATCAAAAATAGGATTGTAAGAAGCCTTTATCCATACTTCTTTGTTACCCTTGCCGATACGCTTAAAGTCGCCTGAAACAAATTCACCTCGATTTAAACGCTGCCAAAATTCTTTATATTCGGTGCTTTGTGCATATTCGGGTTCTACAAAAAGGCTATGATGCCGTCCTTGTATTTCTGACAAACTATAACCCACAGTTGATGTGAAATTGTCATTTGCGGTGAGTATATTACCTTCTAAATCAAACTCAATAACCGCTTGAGATTTACTTATCGCATTAATTTGGCCTGTGTTTTCTACGTTTTTTAATTTACGAGCCGTCACATCTGTCGCAATTTTGATCACTTTAAGCAAATTGCCACTATCATCAACAACAGGGTTATAAGTCGCTTGGATCCAAATTTCTCGTCCGCCATTGCCAAAACGCTTATATTCGTCAGTATGAAATTCTTTACGATTTAATTTAGCCCAAAATTCTTTGTATTCAGCACTATTAGCATAGCTAGGCTCAACAAATAAACTGTGATGTCGACCTTGGATCTCATCAAACCGGTAACCCATAACAGAAAGAAAATTACTATTGGCCGAGAGAATCGTTCCATTCGGTTCAAACTCTATAATTGCCAACGATTTATCTAACGCTGACAATACATGATCGCTAACGGTTTTAGCTTCTTCGACTTGTTTACTAAACCATCCCATGCGTCTTACCACCTTATATTTGTTAATAGATACTGAAATTTTTACCTTCAGTTTTAAATAGCATCACTACCTTGCTAAAACACAATTTGTTAAATTGGCACTAAATAATGTCAATCTAATATGTTGTTCAGGTCTAATAAAATAAGCATCTTATTCTCAACTTGACCTAACCCTTGAATAAATTCACTGTTTTGATTATCACCAAGTTCAGGCGATACATTAATTTGACTTCGTTTCAGGGCATGTACATCAGAAACCGCATCGACGACTAACCCCATAATTTTATCTTTATCGTCTTGGCGTAATTTAACAACGATCACGACGGTAATTTGACTGTACTCGGCATTAGCCAAACCAAAACGCACGCGCAAATCGATAACGGGCACAACGGTGCCACGTAGGTTTAATACACCTCGAACATAATCAGATGAATTGGGAATAACAGTGCACTTTTCCCATCCTCTAATTTCTTGTACGCGAAGAATATCAACGCCGTACTCTTCACCATTCATTAAAAAAGTTAAGTACTGCTGAAACTCATCAAAATAGTCTTGCTCATTAACGGTTGACTCAACCAATCGAGCGTTCAGTTCATCTATATTCATAATTTATCTAGCTCCAGCATCTTGTTTCCCCGCAAGAGCGTTTACCCGTACCGCTTTACGTAAACCGGCTAATTTGACTAAACCAATGATGTCGATAATTAAGGATACCGTGCCATCACCAAGAATGGTTGCCCCTGAAATACCATCAACTTTACGATAATTAGCTTCTAAACTCTTAATTACAACTTGCTGCTGCCCAAGCAATTCATCAACCCAAATACCAACTTTGCCATTGTCGCTTTCAACAACAACGAGTAGCCCTTCAGTTAATTTAGAGCAATCGGCTTGGTGATTAAAAGCTTGATGTAAACGAATAATCGGTACGTATTCATCACGAAGGCGCAAGACATCATATTCACCGCCAACATTATTAACTTTGCTTGGGTCAATCTGTAATGACTCAATAATATTGATGAGTGGAATGATGTAGATATGATCGGCTACGCGAATTAATTGGCCATCTAATATTGCTAACGTTAGGGGTAAGCGAATAGTAAATGTAGAGCCCTTTCCTTTTACCGATTGCAATTCAACAGAACCATTTAATGCTTGAATATTACGTCGAACAACATCCATCCCAACACCGCGGCCAGATAGGTCACTGACTTCATCGGCAGTCGAAAACCCAGGTTCAAAAATAAGTTCATTAATTTGCTGTTCGCTTAAGTCATCTGATTCTTTTATCAAGCCATTTTCGATGGCTTTCGATTTAATTTTGTCAGTATTTAAGCCTTTGCCATCATCGACAATTTCAACAACAACATTACCACCTTGATGATAAGCATTTAAAGTTAACGTACCGGTTTCTTCTTTACCCGTTGCCAATCTTTCTTCAGGTATTTCAATACCATGGTCCATCGAGTTTCGAACTAAATGCACCATCGGGTCAGAAATTTTTTCCATTACCGTTTTATCTAATTCGGTATTTTCACCGCGTAAAACTAAATTGATTTTTTTATTTAACTTTTTACTGGTGTCTCGAACTAAACGAGGAAACCGACTAAAAACAAAACTAATAGGCAACATACGAATACGCATAACACTTTCTTGTAAATCACGCGTATTGTGCGCAAGCTGCGCCATGCCTTCTTGAATACTAGCTAGCTTGCTTTTATCAAATTCACCATCCGTTAATTGCGTTAACATAGCTTGTGTAATAACAAGCTCACCAACCATATTGATTAACGAATCGACTTTATCAATACTGACTCGAATAGAACTAGATTCGGTAGCTTTAGATTGAGTTGCTTCTTTTTTAGGAGCCGGCGGTGGAGTAACTACTGCACTTGATTCAGTTGATGCATTAGTCAGATTTTCAGGCTTTGAATCTTGGGTGTTTTCTGTTTCGACAGGCAGTCTGTCACCAGCATCGTCTTTATTATCAACCAAATTTGATGACTGAGTAATTTCAATTTCTGATTCATCAATGATCCAATCAAAAATTTCAGCAATATCTTCTTCTTTACATTGCGATGTGAGATCGATTTGCCAGCTTAAATATAAATTATCAGGCTCAACTGCATTAAGCATCGGCACTAAACTTACATCTATTGCTATTTTTGCATCACCCAGCTCCGCAATTTCTTGCAGCATAAAAATAGGCTCGTTACCTGTTTTTAGTATATCAATACCGGGCTTTAAAGAGATATGCCAATGCGTATCAAGAGTTGAGGTAGCAGGTGTAACGTCGCTTGGTGCTTCATCATCACCTGGAGTCTCATCGCCATTGAGTATTTTTTCAAAAGCTAACTTGAGCGGTTGAGCTAATTCAACATCGGGCTCTTCGTTATTGCGCAAACAATTAAGCATGTCACGCATGCAGTCAACTGACTGTAAAAACAAATCAATTTGGTGCTGGGTAAGCAGTCGTCTGCCGTCGCGTATTTGATCAAGCAGTGTTTCTATAACATGCGTAAATTCAGAAACCGAATTAAAGCCAAAAGTACCACTACCTCCTTTTATTGAATGAGCAGCACGGAAGATTGTATTAATGGTTTCATTATCAGGCGTACCAGGCTCTAAACCCAGCAGTTCGGATTCCATGGCATCTAAGCCTTCAAAGCTTTCTTCAAAGAAAACTTCGTAAAACTGACTGAGGTCAACGCTCATAAATTTATCTCAAAACTTTATTTATCGTTGCTAATAATTGGTCTGGATTAAACGGCTTTACGATCCAACCTGTCGCACCAGCCGCTTTACCTGCTGATTTTTTATCTAAACCTGATTCCGTTGTTAACATCAGCATGGGTGTATATTTAAATTTATCGATTCCGCGTAATTCTTTAATTAACGTAATCCCATCCATGTTCGGCATGTTTACATCCGAGATAATGAGATCGAAATCTTGATTTTGAGCTATTGCTAAAGCATCTACACCATCTTTAGCATCTGTCACATCAAAACCCGCTTTTTTTAGAGTAAAAGACACCATCTGGCGCATCGATGCTGAATCGTCAACTGCAAGAATTTTTTTCATGTAGCAATTCCTATTAAAATGTTTTTTATTATTGAAGTGATAAATAGTCGGTAAGAGCAAGAGCTTTTACAGCAGAAACAAAGGCGGAACTTGGCGACTCCCAATGTATAGTTAAGTCGCTAACCGTAAGTGATTTTTTTAACGAGACCAAAAGCTGTATGACAGCGGAATCGATTTTAACAACTTGACTTGCGTCAATTGTAATTGAAGAGCCTAGTAAATAGACTTCGTTCAATTCATGTAGCAAAGTATCTGCTTGTGCAATTGTCGCGTTTTCGGTTAAAACAACCGTTATTTCATCAGCCATAATGATTAGTTATTCAATAGTTTAAGTTTGATTTACAAACTTTGTTATCACCCTAAATCAATATTAGAACGCCTGTGGAAATTTGCCATTTTTATAGTTAAATATTTTTTAAAAGTAGGATCAAACTTTTAAAATCAACCGATGGCGGCTGCTTTGTGAAATCAGGTTTGATTAATGCAGCTATGTTTCCTTCAGGGTTAATAAGTACGATTGAAGCTGAATGATTTACGAGGTAATTACTTTTATTTTCCCCTTCTGTCATTGAATAAACTAAGCCTAAACGCTGAGTAAAAGGTAATAATTGCGGGTGAGGCGCAGTCACGCCAATAAATTCAGGATGAAAGAAAGGTACGTATTCCTTTAAAACAGCAAGTGAGTCACGTTGTGGATCGGCGGATATCATCACCACTTGGACATTATCTTTTATTGCTTTTAATTCAGGATAAACAGCAGCTAGCGATAACATCGTTGTTGGGCAAATATCAGGGCAATGCGTGTAACCCAAAAACAAAAACGTCCAACGCCCAAGTAATTCGCTTTGCTGAAAATTCATTCCCGTATGCTGACTTAAATTAAACTCGCCTACAGGTCGAACAGGCTGATAAACCCTGATATTTTCTAAATTATCAGCGGGATCAGATTTAAATAAAAAAACCTGACTTAAGCTTCCTAAAAGCAAAGCAATAAGTAAAACAACAACATAAATTTTATTAGACATATAACATCATAAAGTGATCAACAAGTAAGGCAATAAACAATACCATTAAATGAGAAATTGAAAACTTAAATAATTTATAAGCTAAACCATCATATTCATTAAACTTTAATTGAATAGCCAAATATAAAAAATAGCTATTAAGTAAAACCGCACTCATTAAATATAAAAGACCCGACAAACCAAATAGCCAAGGAAACAATCCAACAACAAAGAGTAAAATGGAGTACAACACAATCATTGTTTTAGTAAACGCTTTACCGTGGGTCACAGGCAACATAGGGATCTTAGCTTTGGCGTAATCTTTTTCTCGATGGATCGCTAATGCCCAAAAATGAGGAGGCGTCCATGTGAAAACAATAATGACCAACAAAAAAGCATTGGGATCAATTTGATTCGTTATTGCGGTCCAACCAAGTAAAGGCGGCATAGCACCTGCGAGCCCACCAATCACAATATTTTGTGGCGTCGCTCGCTTTAAATATAAAGTGTAGATAACCGCATAACCGACTAGAGATGCCAAGGTTAAATGAGCCGTTAGCCAATTAACCATTAACCCTAAAATAAGATAACCTAAAGAGCCAATAATACCCGCAAAAATCATCGCATTAGTTTGACCAATACGCCCTTTAGCAACAGGCCGGTTATAGGTTCTAGCCATTAATAAATCAATACGATAATCGACAACATGGTTAATTGCAGCGGCAGCAGAAGCAAGCAGGCCAATGCCAATTAAACTCATTAACATTAAACCGATATCCGGTAGCGTCGGTAAAGCGAGCATCATACCGACTAAAGCGGTTAACAATATCAATAAAACCACTTTGGGCTTGGTAATTTCAACGTAATCATTAACGATTGATACGAGCTCTTGTGTATACGCTTGTTTATTAAGCATGCTCAACTCCTTGTTGGTTCGACTCACCTTTAAAACCAGCATTAAGTAAATAAAATGAAAAAACTAACGACGTTAATAACAAAAGTGCAAAAGCATTATGACTAACAGCAACAGCTAAAGGTAATGTAAACAAAATATTACTGACCCCTAAAGCGACCTGAGTGACTAACAAAACGCTTGTAATCAGAGTTAATTTTTTTATCACAACTGAAGACAGCCATCGATACTGTAAAATTAAAAACACAATAACAGCGACAGAAGTAATAATAGCCCAAACTCGGTGACTCACATGGATCGTTAACCGAGCGGCGTAATCGAGTACACCATACTCATATGATTCTGCAACGGGACTAATCAAAGAAAATGCTTGTGCCGGTTTTAACTGTTGCAACCAATCCCCTTGGCAAATGGGTAAATCCGTGCAAACCAAAGCGGCATAATTAGAAGAAGTCCATCCGCCTAATAATATTTGAATAACCAAAACCGCTAAAACGGTGATCGCACCTAATTTTAAATATTTAATTTTTGGAGGGCTAGGCGGTGAAAAAAGCTTAATTTCAAACGCGTTTAAACGAAACCACAGCAATGCGAGCAAGCAAAAAATACTAAATCCCCCTGCTAAATGCCCCATTACAACAACCGGCATTAAATTAAGCGTTACCGTCCACATACCGAGTGCAGCTTGAAAAATAACAACCGCTAACAATAAGGCAGTATGTTTTCGATACTTACGCAAACGCCAAGCCCAAATAGCGATCGCCAAGATGAATAAACCCAAAGTACCGGCCACATAACGATGGATCATTTCGTTCCATGCTTTATTCACTTCAATTTTTCGTTCAGGGAAAGCTTGCTGAGCCTGAGCCATATCAGCAGGCTTTGGCACCGTCAGCATACCATAACACCCAGGCCAATCAGGGCAACCTAGCCCGGCATCGGTTAAACGCGTAAACGCGCCAAGAATCACAACAATCAAGGTTAAAACAAGTGAAAAGGCGACGAGTTTTTTCATTAACTACCCAACCTTAGAAAGCTTTAGCATTTTATTTAAATCTCGCAACATATCGCGAGCAGCCATAATGGCATCTTGCTTTTCGATTCCTACGTGATAACGCATCATGACATTACCTAATGGATCAGCAACATATAAAGCGTTGGGTTGATCAGCTAAAAAGTTAAATTTTTCATGTGTAATGTTAGTCAGTAAAGTGACATCATATTGAGTTAGCATTTCAGATTGTTCTGTCAGCACAATAGATGAAACACGGTCTACATTTTTACCTAATGCCACTCTAACTTGTTGCAAAGCATACAAACTATTTTGGCATTCACTATCACAGTTATTTTTCGCTTTATACATAATTAACCATTTACCATTTACACTTTGTGGTACGGCTAAAGCATGTTGGCGAATAGGCTGTAACAATTCACCTTTATTCGTACTTGCGGGTGTAAACCAATTCATTTTTAACATGACAAAAGCACAAACAACAGGCAATACAAATGCGACAATAATCATACCTAACTGCGTTATTTTTTTATTTTTAGGCATATCTGTTTAAATCTCCAACAAGTTAATAAAAATAGAGTGGCGGCTAATGCAAACCATTGCACAGCATAAGCTTGGTGTTTCTCAGGCGACATCACCACAGGATGCCAATGAGATTTAAATTGCGTAAAACCACTATCATCTTGTAGTAAGACAAAAGGCTGTAAGATTAAGTCTAGCTCGTTAGCGATTTTTGCAACGGATAATTGATGCATTCTTTTTGGATAAGTACTACCGATTAAAGCGTCACTCATAAATGGGTTTTGTTCAGGAAAATGTACAATGGCGTTAAAACTAATAACATCAGCGGGGGGCTGCACGCGTTCAGCAGGGTTAAGTTGAATATCTGCAGCTATCCAGCCTAAATTCACTAACGCGGGTAAATGCCCCTGAGGATAAAAAAGCCCTATTACATCAAACCCTAATTGACCATCTACTATTTTATTTTCTATCAGCCAAGTGTATCGAACATCAAATGAACCTTTCACACGAACGGGAAAGTCTTGCTGTAATTCGGCGGGTAACGGTAAATGCAACAAATCTTGCTGTCCAAGACTGACCAATTGCTCTATTCGGAGTAATCTCGATTCTTTTTCAATAGAGCGCTCAAGCTGCCACCACCCAAGCTTGATTAAAATGCACAAAAGCAAAAAAATAATAACGACAGGGATAACTTGGATTTTCTGACAAAATGCGCCTACAGTAATTTGCAAGGCAACCTCTTTTTTATTAGTTAGCAGATTATGATCATTAAAATATTGATAGTTATATTATTTTTACTTGTTGTTTTTAGCTTATTTAAAGCACTTTTTATTATGTTAAAAGATGATAAAGCCGTTTCTATGAGTCAGGTTTTAGGAAAACGTTTAATTAGTTCTATTACTATTTTAGCCATTATTCTCATTTTTGCGTCATTAGGTGTCATACAACTCAACCCGACACCTATTTAATTTTAAACACGTCTACCAGATTAAATTTGACTACGATTTTGCTGGTTAACAAATCATTATTAACCAGTGCTTTACCATTAGATAATATAAACAAAGATAAATAACCCAAGCCAAACAACATCAACAAAATGCCAATACCAACTGGCGGCTTGAAAAGCGAAATGATTATCGGGACTAAAATGTCCTTTCATAACCCGCAGCAACATAACAATCAAAAATAGAGTTCCCATCGTAACGTGCATACCATGAAAGCCCGTTAGTAAATAAAACGTGTTACCGTAAATTCCCGAATCTAATTTTAAATCCATATCTTGATATGCATGCATATACTCAAGCACTTGCAAGCCTAAAAAAACACAACCAAAAGCGACCGTTGCGGCTAACAAAAGCGTTAGTTGAGTGCGCTTGTTTTTTTCTAGCCCAACATGAGCATAATGCAGGGTTACAGAAGAGGCTAATAGAATGAGCGTATTAATTAAGGGTAAGCCTCCCCAGCCCATCGCTGTTGTTTCGGTGCCATCAGGCGTTTTAATTAATGGCCAAATAACCTCAAACGCGGGCCATAATACTTCATGAGTCATTGCATTGTTATCAGCCCCTCCAAGCCAAGGTACGGATAATATGCGAGCGTAAAAAAGCGCACCAAAAAAAGCACAGAAAAACATGACTTCAGAAAATATAAACCAAATCATACCTTGTCGATAAGAGCGCCCTAATTGAGCATTGTACATCCCTGACATCGATTCTTTAACTTGGTCTCGAAACCAACCAAACATCATGAGTAACACCGAGATGATGCCAATAATTAAGACTATTTTCCCCCAACCGGGATCTCCTGATTGATGTATTTTAGCCACCGTTGTTCCGGCACCCAACGCAATTAAAAAAAGTGAAAAAGCCCCGACGATAGGCCACGGACTTTGTGCCGGTACATAATATTTATCAGAGTGATTCGACATTTCTCTTGCCCTCTTGAGAAACAGAAACAACCGCTCCCGTTCCTACTTTATATAAGGTATATGAAACAGTTAACAGCGATATAGAGTGAGGTAAGTCACGATCTAAATAAAACTTCATCGGATAAGTAACCGTTTCATTTGCTTCGAGTTCTTGCTGTTGAAAACAAAAACATTCCGTTTTATTCAAAAACAATGATGCTTGTCCTGGCGATACAGAAGGAATAGCTTGCGCATAAGCTTGTACATCACTTGGATTTTTTACCGTAAAAGCCACTTCAGATAATTGCCCAGGGTGTAATTGCACACGTTTAGTTAAGGCTTCAAACGTCATATTATTACCATTGGCAATCCGTGTAATAAATTCAACCGTAACCAAACGACTTTCATCAACCGTTTGCAGCTCGTCTTCAGATGCATTCACGACAACACGCCCGTTAATTCCGGTAATTTGACAAAAAACATCATATAAAGGCACAAGCGCAAAGCCAAAACCAAACATAAAGGCAACCGCTATACATAAACGATAAATCAGCTTTTTATTATCTGGCTTGGTTTCCATTATTTGATTTCCGGTGGCTTATCAAACGTGTGATATGGCGCTGGTGATGGTACTTGCCACTCTAGCCCCTCTGCACCTTCCCATACTTGAGTGTCAACCGGTTTGCCTTTTTTACGACACGCTTTAATCAATAGCGCTAAAAAAATAAGCTGCGATAACCCAAATGCAAAACCACCAATACTGATCCATTGATTAAAATCAGCAAATTGAATTGAATAATCCGGTATCCGACGAGGCATGCCGGCTAATCCCACAAAATGCATAGGAAAGAACAATAAATTAACCGAGATTAGTGAGCACCAAAAATGCGCTCTAGCCAGTGTTACGTCGTACATCACCCCCGTCCATTTTGGTAACCAATAATAGGTACCCGCAATAATAGAGAAAATAGCGCCAGTCACTAACACGTAGTGGAAATGTGCAACAACAAAATAAGTATCATGATATTGGAAATCAGCAGGCGTAATAGCCAGCATCAAACCGGAAAAGCCCCCAATAGTAAAAAGAATAATAAAAGCAATGGCAAATAGCATGGGTACTTCATAGGAAATAGAGCCACGCCACATCGTCGCCACCCAGTTAAAAACTTTCACCCCTGTCGGCACTGAAATAAGCATGGTGCAATACATAAAAAACAGTTCGCCAAATACCGGCATGCCAGTGGTAAACATATGGTGCGCCCATACCACAAAAGACAACAATGCAATGGATGCTGTTGCATATACCATCGACGAGTAACCAAATAATTTTTTACGGCTAAACGTCGGTACAATAGCAGATATCACACCAAAAGCCGGTAATATCATGATATACACTTCAGGGTGACCGAAGAACCAAAATATATGCTGAAACATAACGGGGTCACCGCCGCCCGCCGCATCAAAAAAGCTAGTTCCAAAAAACTTGTCAGTTAAAACCATGGTTACAACGCCTGCGAGTACAGGCATAACGGCAATAAGCAAAAATGCAGTAATAAACCATGTCCATACGAATAACGGCATTTTCATCCAAGTCATGCCAGGCGCACGCATGTTCCATATTGTAACAATGACATTGATCGCCCCCATAATGGATGAAATACCCATGATATGAACAGAAAATACAAACAAGGCCGTTGAATCACCTGAATAAGTAGTCGAAAGTGGCGCATAAAATGTCCATCCAAAAGCGGGTCCACCGCCCTCCATAAACAAAGACATGAGTAAGATAAGAAAAGCGAAAGGCAAAATCCAAAAGCTAAGGTTATTCATGCGAGGTAACGCCATATCCGGCGCACCAATCATTAAAGGGATCATCCAATTAGCTAAACCCGTAAACGCAGGCATCACGGCACCAAATACCATTATCAAACCATGTACCGTTGTCATTTGATTAAAAAAGTGAGGCTCTACAATTTGCAAACCCGGCTGAAATAACTCAGCACGGATCACCATCGCCATCGCCCCACCAATTAAAAACATAATAAAGGCAAACCATAAATAAAGTGTGCCAATATCCTTATGGTTTGTTGTATATAACCAACGCTTTATACCAGTGGGTATTGCGTGGTGTTCATCATGATCATCTTGCTCTTGAACGAGAGTTGTCATTATTATTCACCGCTCTTATTAGTTATTTTGCATGAATTCAAAAATATCTTTTACTTGCACTAAATCACCCGTGTTATTACCCCACGCATTACGTTCATAGGTTATAACCGCAGCCATTTCTTTTTTCGTCATTTGCTTACCAAAGGCCTGCATCGCGGTACCACCAACACCATTAATAACAACTTCGATATGTTGTTTAATATCACCAACCGCAATTGCACTCCCTGCTAACCCCGGAAATACGCCAGGTAATCCCATGCCATTAGGTTGGTGACAAGCCGCACATTTGGCCATGTAAGCTCTTTCACCTTCTGCCATTAATTCATCAAACGACATATTCATAGCCAGTAAGCGTTGCTCTTCTTCTTTTGCGGCTTGGCGACGAGAGACGTCTTGACTAAGCCAAAGCTCAAACTCGGCAGGCTCTTTAGCAATAACAACAACAGGCATAAAGCCATGATCTTTACCGCATAACTCGGCACACTGGCCACGGTAAATACCCGGTACATCTACGTTGGTCCATGCTTCATTAATAAAGCCCGGGTTAGCGTCTTTTTTAACCGCAAAATCAGGCACCCACCAAGAATGGATCACATCATCTGAAGTCATCAAAAATCGTACTTTTTTGCCCGTAGGAATAACCAAAGGTCGATCAACTTCAAGTAAATAGTTTTTACCTTTTGCCCATTGGTTGTTTATTTGCTCAGTTGGCGTTGCCAAAATACTGTAAAAATCAATATCATGATCCATATACTTGTAATGCCATTTCCATTGCGAGCCCGTCACTAAAATAGATAAATCAGGCTCACTCGCATCCTCCATCGCGATAAGGGTTTTTGTCGCAGGTATTGCCATTACAATTAAAATAATAAATGGGATAACGGTCCACGCGATTTCAACTTTTACACTCTCATGAAAATTCGCCGCTTTATGACCATTTGATTTACGATGAAAAAACATAGCCCAAAACATTAAACCAAACACAACCACACCGATCGCGGTACAGATCAAAAAAATCTGCATGTGTAAATCATAAACATCTGCGCTTATAGAAGTAACACCTCGGGTCATATTTAAAGGCATTGGTTCAGAACTTTCAGCCGCAAAAGCAAAACTGAATACATTAGATAATATGAGGGATATTGATATTTGTAGAATTGATACCTTGTTCTTCACCAAACAACTCCTCTTGTCGGCTAGAGAACTCAATCCGTATTAACATTTGTGACACGAATGAGTTTTAGCGTTCCAACTTTATTTTTATTAGATCTCTCGCTAAATACCTTCCAAATAACAAACTAGATAGCGATAGTGTTTTA
Source organism: Algibacillus agarilyticus (assembly GCF_003286125.1). Classification (GTDB taxonomy): domain Bacteria; phylum Pseudomonadota; class Gammaproteobacteria; order Enterobacterales; family Alteromonadaceae; genus Algibacillus; species Algibacillus agarilyticus. Next base: position 81,186 of record NZ_QMED01000016.1, on the reverse strand, counting down.
TTTTTATACAGGCTACTAATAGAAATTAGTCAACGAAGTGTTGTTCGTCCAACTTTTTTACGATTATTTAACATTAATTTAAAAACTAAAGTAATAACAAAAACAAGATAAAATTGGGAAGAGAGGAATAAGATATTAAAGACAAGAAAAATGAAAAAGGAATGACGAGGTATCAAATTTATATGCCTCAGGTATTAAAAGATGCAAGCTCCGCAACTTATAATTATTGAGGCATATAAATGATATAAATAAGTAGGTTACATCCAGGTCGTATTTCGGATCACACCAACCGCAATACCTTCAATTTCAAATGAAGTTGAATTAAGATCAACTTTGATAGGTGAAAATTCCGTGTTTTCAGCATGTAATTGAATAAGCGATCCGGTTTGCTCAAAGCGTTTTACCGTTACATCATCTTCAACGCGAGCAACAACAACTTGACCATTTCTAACTTGCGTCGTTTTATGTACGGCTAATAAATCACCATCCATAATCCCAATATCTTTCATACTTTCACCTTCTACACGCAACAAAAAATCAGCGCTAGGTTTAAATAAACTAGGATCAACTTGATAACGACTTTCAACATGCTCTTGCGCTAAAATAGGCGTACCAGCTGCAACTTTACCAACAAGGGGTAATCCCATTTCCACATTATTTTCATTCGCAGCGACTAAACGAATACCACGACTTGTGCCAGGCATAATTTGAATAGCCCCTTTACGCGCTAAAGCTTTTAAATGTTCTTCTGCGGCATTTGGCGATTTAAAACCGAGAGTCGTTGCAATTTCAGCTCGAGTTGGCGGCATGCCCGTATCATTAATATTATTTTTTATCAGTTGTAAAATTTCAGCTTGTCTTGGCGTTAATGGTTTCATAACAACATCCTATACCTTTAGTTAACTGTTAGTATATACAGGCTGTATAAAATCGCAAACTTGGAACCAATAATTATGCTTTGTATTAATATTGCACAGATAAAGTTCATTAATTATATTTGTTACGTATTTATCTATACGGCAGAACACATGAATATATAATTAATATGGTCAGATCCATGCTACGTGTTATCATAAGTGTTATATGAACATTGCTTTTTTTCTTAAAAAATAAATTATGAACGCTTTAAATTCTTTGCTTATTAACATCGTTAAATGGCCTTTTAGACCTTTGATCCGCACGAAAGTCATTCCTGCAAAACTCAGTGAATTATTGAGTGTTGATAACGATCGTTCAATTTTTTATGTTTTAAAAGAGCAATCACTATCTGATTTATTAGCGTTGCAGCGCGTGTGCAAAAAACAAAATTTACCCGACCCGTTTTCTCCTGTTAATTTAGAAGGTAAAGAATACACCCGCTACATTTGCTTAGATAAACTACCATCATCACTTCACCTTAAACGTAGCCCGACAGATGCTGAGCCGCAAGTTCATCAACTCTTAACGCAGCATAAAGAAAATCAATCGTTGGATGCACAATTAATACCGGTATTTTCGACTTGGGGCCGCTACCCCGGTAAAACAAAATCTGAAGCAGATCTGGTTTTTAATGACCAGAAAAAACCGAATGCATTAAAAAAATTCTTTATTGTTTTATTTTCAGGTCGACATAATTTAATTCAATTTAGCCAACCGTTATCTTTACGTGAAATTGCAGATGATCATGGTACCGATCATAAAATAGCGCACAAACTTTTACGGGTAGCACGTTTTCACTTTCAACGTCAACGGCTCGCTATTGCAGGACCTAAGTTATGGGATCGTTCTCTACTCATAAATGGCTTACTCGCTTCTCCTGCCTTAAAAAAAGTAATTGAAGATGAAGCCAAAACTAAAAACATTAGCACTCAAGAAGCCCGTGAACTCGCTAAAGGGTACTTAAATGAAATGGCGGCAGACTATCGCGAAAGTGTCGTTCGAGTCGGCGATAAATTGCTAACATGGATTTGGAATAAGCTTTATCATGGCATTCATATTAAAAACGTAGAAAACGTGCGTAAGTTAGCTCACGAAGGACACGAAATTGTTTATGTGCCTTGTCATCGAAGTCATATGGATTATTTACTTTTAACCTATGTTATCTATCACGAAGGTTTAGTGCCACCGCATATTGCAGCAGGCATCAATCTCAACTTTTGGCCAATGGGCCCTATATTTAGAAAAGGCGGTGCATTCTTTATGCGTCGTTCATTCCGAGGTAACAAGCTCTATTCCGCAGCGTTTAGAGAATATCTAGTTCAGCTAATGAGCAGGGGTTATGCCGTAAAATATTACCCTGAATCTGGCCGCTCGCGTACAGGCCGCTTATTAAAACCGAAAACGGGGATGCTTGCGATGACCGTACAATCGGCATTGCGGGGTCTTGACCGTCCTATTTCTTTAGTGCCTGTTTATATTGGGTATGAGCATGTAATGGAAGTAAGCACTTACATGAAAGAGTTAAGAGGCGAAGCAAAAGAAAAAGAATCGGTTTGGCAAGTCCTTGGTATTCTCAAAAAATTACGTCACTTTGGTCAAGGTTATGTCAACTTTGGTGAACCCATTAATTTGAACAAAGCGTTAACGGCAGCGAATCCGACTTGGCGTGACAATATTCACCCAACGACAATGCAAAAACCGACTTGGTTTCCAAGCTTTGTCAACGAAATGAGTCAGCAAGTCATGAGCCACATCAATCAAGCGGCGGCTCTTAATGGGGTGAATTTAACCGCCCTCTCTTTGTTAGCGGCGCCAAAACACTCATTATTTAGAGACGATTTAGAAACTCAACTCAAACTGTGTATCGCATTAGTTGAAAAGGACGCTCCTTTTCCACAATTAACATTACCGCCTGATACACATCAAAAAGTATTGCTCGACCACGCCATTGGCATGGAAAAATATAAAGTAGAAAAGGGTAAAACGGATATTATCTCACTGAGTGATGATGAAGCCATTTTACAAACTTACTACCGCAATAACATATTGCATGTCTATTTATTACCCTCACTCGCCGCAGCCTGCTTGATTTCACATAACGAATGCACACGAGACATGATACTCGCGCAATGGAAAATTATTTTAGGTGTGATGGCCGGTGAGTATTTTTTACGTTTTTCAGATGATGAGCTGCGCTTACATCTTGAGCATATAATAACAACTTTACTCAATCATAAATTGTTAACGCAAGAAGGCGATAAACTCACGGCGATTAAACACACGGAAGCAAAATATCAACAATTGCACCTTTTAAGTGTTTACGCGCAAGAAACCCTACAACGATACGCTATTGTTATCGCTGCATTTGAAGGCAAAAAAGCAATAACTCGGATTGATTTAGAACGCTCGGCACTCGATCATGCAAAACAACTTGCTAGGTTACACGATATTAAAGGGCCTGAATTTGTCGATAAAAGTATATTGAGCCAATTTGTTTTGAAATTACGCGAGCTTGATTATTTAGAATCAAACGATGAAGGCTTACTGCTCTCGACTGCACATTTAGATGCTTTACAAGACATCGTATACGCCCTAATTGAAGGTGACGTGTTAAATACCATACGTCACCCATAAACTATAGTCAAAGCGATCGGGTTTTAGGGGCCAGTTTCTAGTTCCAGACGAAACCGAAGTACTTACATCCATGTAAGCAAAGCCGTCAAAGCTACCGCGTCCTGCTCTCGCCCCTTACCTGCATCCATGCAGGCAAGCTTCGAGACCCCATGAGCATATACTCTACTATGTGATTGGGGCGAGTATGCGCTGACAATGAACCATAAAACCTGAGCGAGAAGACTATACATGCTGAAAACGCGATTTCGATTTAAACTGAGGTCGCGCGCCCTGAAAACCATTCGCTGTTTGTCAAACCATAACATTTCATGAATATTGACGACTCAATATACTAAAAAAATCTTGTTATATAACCCTTAGCTCTGATTATTAGCAAAGCGTTATTAAATTGCTGTAAATATTATTTGACTTCAAAGCCTGAAAAAACAAAAATACACCTATAAGTATTTAATTAATTCGACTTAGGACTTTTTTCTGTGAATACCTTCTTTTTATACGTTAACTTACTCAACCTGTCTCTCTTAAGAGCACGGGTGACTTGTTTCGTATAGAATATATCTACTGAGTCGAAACAAAAACCCGTGCCATGAGCGCGGGTTTTTTGTATATCCCCGCGGTGTGGCCATAAACCAAACTAAGCTAAATCAACCGCAATATTGGAGCTACCTATGTCAGACCAAGTTATAATTTTTGATACGACCTTACGAGATGGTGAACAAGCTTTAGCCGCAAGTCTTTCTGTTCGCGAAAAATTACAAATTGCCTTAGCCTTAGAGCGTCTTGGTGTTGATGTTATGGAAGCAGGTTTTCCTGTTTCAAGCCCGGGTGATTTTAAATCGGTTCGCACCATTGCAGAACATGTTAAAGGGTCGGTTATTTGTGGCTTAGCTCGAGCGGTTGAAAAAGATATCGACGCTTGTGGCGAATCATTAAGTGTTGCTGAACGCTTTCGTATTCACACCTTTATTTCAACATCAACTGTACACGTAGAATCTAAATTACGTCGCAGCTTTGAAGATGTATTAAATATGGGGGTGAACGCTGTAAAACACGCACGTAAATACACTGACGATGTTGAGTTTTCATGTGAAGATGCCGGCAGAACACCGATTGATAATCTTTGTCGTATGGTAGAAGCGGCAATCGATGCGGGTGCCACAACCGTAAACATTCCAGATACCGTTGGTTATACCATTCCAAGTGAATTTGGTGGCATTATTACCGACTTATTCAACCGTGTACCTAACATTGATAAAGCCGTGATTTCGGTACATTGCCATAACGATTTAGGTTTAGCCGTCGCTAACTCTATCGCGGCTGTTCAGGCAGGCGCAAGGCAAATAGAATGTACCATTAACGGTATTGGTGAACGCGCTGGTAACTGCTCGTTAGAAGAAGTCGCCATGATTTTAAATACGCGAAAAGATATTACCAAGGTATCAACGGGCATTAATACACAAGAAATTTATAAAACGTCACGTTTAGTGAGTCAATTATGTAATATGCCAGTGCAATCGAACAAAGCGATTGTCGGGGCTAATGCATTTAGTCACTCTTCTGGGATCCACCAAGATGGCGTATTAAAAAATAAAAATACGTACGAAATTATTACGCCACAAAGCATTGGCAAAAGCGAAACCAGTTTAAACATGACGTCACGCAGCGGACGTCATGTTATTAAACATCGCATGAGCGAACTAGGCTATAGCGATAAAGACTACGATTTAGATAATTTATATGAAAGCTTTTTAGTATTAGCCGATCGTAAAGGCCAAGTATTTGATTACGATTTAGAAGCCTTATTATATTTCAATCAACAACAAAAAGATGAACAGCATTATAAGTTGTTACATTTAAACGCCATATCTGGCACGCCTAAAACAGCAACAGCCGGTGTATTATTGCAAGTTGGCGATCAAGAGATAGAACAAGCGGCTAACGGTAATGGTCCGGTAGACGCCAGTTATCGCGCAATTTTAAATGCCGCGAACATTCCGGTTGAAATAGTTGATTATAAATTAGGTACAAAAACAGGCGGCGAAGATGCACAAGGCCATGCCAATATCATCGCAACCTACAAAGGTAAACGCTATCACGGCTTTGGTTTATCAACGGATATTGTTGATGCATCAGCAAAAGCGTTATTACATGTATTAAATTTAACGTATAGAGCCGATCAGGTAGAAGAGAAAAAACAAGCAAAACAGCAAGGCGAATAACGTCTAATTTAATAAATGCAGCTCGTTTTGCATAAAGAATAAATTGAAAGGAAAAAGAAATGGCGAACAACTTAAAATTTGCAGTACTGCCTGGCGATGGCATAGGCCCAGAAGTAATGGCCGAAGCCATTAAAGTATTAAACGCAACTGCAGCTAAGTTTGACTTTACGCTTGAGCATAGTGAGTTTGATGTAGGTGGGATCGCAATTGATAATCAAGGTAAAGCACTACCTGAATCAACGGTAAAAGGTTGTGAAGATGCCGACGCTATTTTGTTTGGTTCGATCGGTGGCCCAAAATGGGAAAACTTACCGCCCGCTGAACAACCAGAACGCGCAGCTCTACTCGGCTTACGAGGCCATTTTGATCTGTTTTCTAATTTACGCCCTGCGCGTATATACAAAGGTTTAGAAAACCTTTCACCTTTACGTGAAGATATTGCTAAATCAGGTTTTGATACCTTGGTTGTACGTGAGCTGACTTCAGGTATTTATTTTGGTACACCTAAAGGTCGCGAAGGCGAAGGCGAAGAATTAAATGCATATGACACGATGCGCTATTCACGTCGTGAAATTCGTCGAATTGCAAAAATCGCATTTGAAGCCGCGCAAAAACGTGGCAACAAGGTAACATCGGTAGATAAAGCCAATGTACTCCAAGCCTCTGTATTATGGCGTGAAGTTGTTGAAGAAGTGGCTAAAGACTTCCCAGATGTAACACTAGAACATATCTATATTGATAATGCAGCCATGCAATTAATTCGCTACCCTGCACAATTTGACGTTATGCTTTGTTCAAACTTGTTTGGCGATATAATTTCTGATGAATGTGCAATGATCACCGGCTCAATGGGGTTGTTACCTTCTGCATCAATTAATGAAGCAGGCTTTGGTATGTATGAACCCGCAGGTGGTTCGGCTCCCGATATCGCAGGCCAAGGCATTGCTAACCCCATCGCGCAAATATTATCTGCGGCGATGATGTTACGCTTTAGCTTTAATCAAGATGCAGCAGCAGAAGCGATTGAAACCGCGGTTGTCAAAACATTAGAAGACGGTTGTGTTACCGCTGAGTTATTACCAGCCGATAAAAAAGCCCAAGCTAAATCAACAAAAGAAGTCGGCGATTACATCGCTTCTTTGATTTAAGTTTAAAAAATTTAATCTCAAAGAATGCTCTTTGAAATCATGTAATTCCTTCACGCTCAATTTATATTGAGCGTGTTCGTATTCACCTCCTTACTTTCAGTAAGCGAAAAGAATATAAGCTACCGGAGAACACAATGGCAAAAACATTGTATGACAAGATTTACGACGAACATATTGTTCGTTCAGAAGTCGGTGAAACACCTTTAATTTACATCGATCGCCAATTGGTACACGAAGTGACATCACCACAGGCCTTTTCAGGTTTACGCGTTGCGAATCGCCCTGTACGTCAATTGACTAAAACTTTAGCCACAATGGATCACAATGTATCAACGCAATCATTAGCGATTGATGCTGCAGGTCCACAAGCTAAAATTCAAATGCAAACATTACAAAAAAACTGTGAAGAATTTGGCGTCCAACTTCATGGTATTGGCGATGTAAAACAAGGTATCGTTCACGTAATGGGGCCTGAATTAGGCTTTACATTACCCGGCACAACAATTGTTTGTGGTGATTCACATACTGCAACACATGGTGCATTTGGTGCCTTAGCATTTGGCATTGGTACCTCAGAAGTTGAACACGTTTTAGCGACACAAACATTAAAACAAAATAAATATAAAACCATGCGTGTTGAAGTTGAAGGCACTTTAGGTTTTGGTGTGACAGCGAAAGACATCATCTTAGCGATTATTGGTAAAATAGGCATGGATGGCGCCACCGGTCATGTTGTTGAATATTGCGGCAGCGCAATCGAAGCGACCTCAATAGAAGAACGCATGACCATTTGTAATATGAGTATTGAAGCAGGTGCCAAGGCAGGTTTAATCGCGCCTGATCAAACAACAATTGATTATTTAAAAGGTCGCGATTTATCACCAAAAGGTGCCGATTGGGATGTGGCGGTTGATTATTGGTTAAATGAATTAAAAACCGATGAAGGTGCCGAATTCGATCAATATGTAAGTTTAAAAGCTGAAGACATTCAGCCTCAGGTAACTTGGGGTACTAACCCGGGTCAAGTCATCGGTGTAAATGAAGCCGTACCAACACCTAGTCATATCAGCAACCCAGTTGAGCGAGCATCAGCAGAAGCCGCTTTAAAATATATGAATGTGGCAGCAGGTTCAGCCTTAACGGATTTAAGCGTTGATAAAGTGTTTATTGGTTCATGTACTAATAGCCGTATTGAAGATTTACGAGCTGCCGCTAAAATAGCCGAAAGCCGTCAAGTCGCCAATGGTATACAAGCGATTGTCGTGCCCGGTTCAGGCCAAGTTAAAAAACAAGCTGAAGAAGAAGGCTTAGACGTTATATTTAAAGCGGCGGGCTTTGAGTGGCGTTTACCAGGTTGCTCTATGTGCTTAGCCATGAATGACGATAGATTAGGTGATGGTGAACGATGTGCATCAACATCAAATCGTAACTTTGAAGGCCGTCAAGGCCGTGGTGGACGCACTCACTTAGTGAGCCCTGCTATGGCAGCGGCCGCCGCGGTAACAGGACACTTTGTTGATGTGCGTACATTATTGGAGGCAAAATAATGTCGGGTATGACTCTTATTACAGGTAAAGCAGCGCCATTAGATAAATCAAATGTTGATACTGATGCGATCATTCCAAAGCAATTTTTACAACGTGTAGAAAAAACCGGTTTTGGCATTCATTTATTTCATGATTGGCGTTATCTTGATCTTGAAGGAACAACAGAAAACCCTGCGTTTGAATTAAACAAACCAGAACATAAAGGCGCGAATGTCTTACTCTCGCGTGAAAACTTTGGCTGTGGTTCAAGTCGAGAGCATGCACCTTGGGCCATTAAAGATTACGGTTTTGATATTGTTATTGCGACTAGCTTTGCTGATATTTTTTATGGCAACTGCATGAACAATCAAATTTTACCTATCATCTTAGCGGATGCGCAAATCAATGAATTGTTTAAAGCGGTAGCGGCTGATCCGCAAACACAATTTAATATTGATTTACCAAACCAAACCGTGACAGTAAATAGTGTTGTGTACAACTTTGAAATAAATGCATTCCATAAAGAATGTTTAGTTAAAGGTTTAGATTCAATTGGCTGGACACTCCAATTTGAAGCAGACATAACGACATACGAAGCAAAAATTCCAAGCTGGCGTAAATAATAGCCGAGCTTTAATATCTGTACCTTATGAATCAATACTCGTAAGGTACAGTATTTTTTAATTTCCCGCCCTTTTTTAATTCCAGATATTTTTCGTTAAATTCTTTATTCTTTGCTAAAGTTAAGAAGAACTTTGATGATCACAATTACGAGCTTGCGCAATCATAGACAGTTGAAATAAATATATAATCAACTATCTCTAAAGTTTTACATGCATGCAAATATAAATAAATTAGATCATGTCGCCTTAACGCCCCCATAAAATGGTAAGCACTGAAATATGCAAATAATTTCAATTGATGAACTTCATACCGGTATGTACGTTGTTGAAGTCGTTGAAACGATCAACAAGGTAAAAATAAAAACGAAAGGTTGGGTGAAGACCGATAAATCGATCGCAATGCTCAAGCGTAAAGGTATTTTAAAAATAGCGATTGACCCGTCAAAAACAATTATTGATGAACCTAACGAGCAACCTGAAAAAGCACCTGAACCCACAAATAAAATTAAACCTGTCGCATTAGAAAACGAACTGCATCGAGCTAAAAAGCTTTATCAAGAAGCAAAAGAACTACAGAAAAAAGCCATTGGCGACATACAATCAGGACTCAAGCTAGATGTAGAGCCGATTAAAGAAGCTACAAAAAAGTTTATTGATTCAATATTTCGCAACCAAGATGCACTCGCTTGTATGACTCGCATTCGTGAAAAAGACGAATACTTACTAGAACATTCTTTAAATGTTTCCATTTTAATGGGGATATTTGCACGACACCTAGCTCTTGATACCGAGACCATAAACCAACTGGCAACAGGCGCATTCTTTCATGACATCGGCAAAACAAAAATACCGGATGAAATTTTGCATAAACCAGGGAAGTTGAGCGATGCTGAATTTGAATTCATGAAAAAACATGCCCAATTTAGTTTAGATATTTTACATGAAACAGAAGGGTTAAGTGATATTTCAAAGCAAGTTGCCGCCGAGCATCATGAAAAATTAGATGGCTCAGGTTACCCCAACAACCTAAAAGGCGATGAAATAAGCCAATGGGGTAGAATGATCACGATTGTTGACATATACGATGCGATGACTGCAGAAAGGGTATATAAAAAAGGCATGACATCAACTAATGCGTTTAAAGTAATGAAATCAATGACACCGCATCAGTTAGACGAAGAATTATTGAATAGCTTTATTCAATGCATTGGCGTTTATCCAGTCGGAACTTTAGTTAAACTAGAAAGCGGTAAGTTAGCAATAGTTACAAAGTCCAATAAAATAGCACCACTAAAACCACGCATCAAAGTGTTTTATCATACAACACATAAACATTTTACCGATATGAAAGAAATCGATTTAGCACGCGCAGGTGAAACAGAATCGATTGAATCGAGCGTAAAACCAGAACAATTTAAAATTGACTTAAATCGCTTTTTTAGACAAGCATTTGTTATGTAACTTGGGTATGAGGCTTTAGCTAAAAGCCTTAGTTATATTAAAAAGTATAAACTAAAGTAGCACCTGTAACGGTATCGGTTTTATCAAAGCCATCTTTAACAGTAGAGTTATGAATAAACTTAATTGATGCTTTTAATGCTAATGAGCCGTTAATTTTAGAGGTGATCGCGGTATCCGATACCGTTTTAGTATTATCTTCTAAGTTACCCTCAACACTCAGTCGTTGGGTAAAATAAGCGGTATCACTGAGTTTTCGTTCATATTTAGCCGCTGAATATAATTGAAAGTAACTATCTGATACTTTTACTTTTTCATTTTGGCCTGTTTCTTCATTTAACTCATTTTGAAATGTCGCATCAAATGCCATACCCGGCCCCATTGATAAATCTAAAAATGATTCATCAGAACGTAGCAAACGAGTATTGTAACCAAACGTTAATGTCGCTTGATAATCAAAACTCGAAAAACGATCTTTATCATAAGAGACACGAGCGAAGATAGCTTGATTTTTTTGTGTGACTTTATAGTTACTTTGTACTGCTATATTATATTTATGTGCAGTCGTGTTTTTCTCTGTTACTTTTATATTTTCATTGGTGTCAGGGTCAACAACCGTTTTATCTTTTTCATCGGTTTTATATAGCAAATCAAAATTAACAGTGGTACGAAACATTTGAGCATCATACTCAAAATCTGTTTTCAGTTTAGCTAATGTCCCCGTCGTATTACCGGATGTATCCGTAATACCCAGTTCAGACGATGCACGCCAAGGTCGCTTATCTTCTGATTGAACATTAGCTTGGCCAAAAGCACTGACCGACATCCCTAACAACAATGCCGATAAACTAACGCCCCTACAACTGAACTTCATGCCTAAACCCATATACTCAAATGAATGGCGGCCATTTTAAGCAAATTTGACCGATAAATAAATACGATTAACTGATTAAATATAATTCATTAGCTTTATGAGCAATTCTTTATTAACCCCCTAGATAAGAAAATATATATTTATTATATAACCGATAAACAAGCACCATAAAAACAAAAAACCCAGTGTTTAAACACTGGGTTTTAGAATATTTAATCACAAAATACAAATTACCATCGCATTTTGAAATTTTAAATTATTTAGCGCCTTTAGCTCTTTGTTCTAGAATTTCAACAGCAGGTAACACTTTACCTTCTACAAATTCTAAGAAAGCCCCACCACCAGTCGAGATGTATGACACTTGATCTGCTAAATCGAATTTATCGATAGCAGCTAACGTATCACCCCCACCCGCAATCGAGAACGCTTCGCTTTCAGCAATTGCACGAGCCACAACTTCAGTGCCTTTAGCAAATGCATCAAACTCGAATACGCCACATGGGCCATTCCATAAAATAGTTTTAGCCCCTTTTAAAATTTCAGCCGCACGAGCAGCCGATTTAGGGCCATAATCGATAATTTCTTCATCCGATTGGATTTCGCTTGGATCTTTAACCGTAACAGCTGAATCATGACTCCAATCACTAAAGCCATCTTTAGTCGTTGTTACGTCTTGAGCATAAATCACTTCAGTTTCTTTACACAAACGTTGTGCTTCAGGAATTAAGTCGGCTTCATATAATGAGTTACCCACTTCAAAACCGGCAGCAGCAACGAAAGTGTTAGAGATCCCCCCACCCACAATCATCACGTCAGCAATTTTTGATAATGAATCTAAAACAGTCAATTTAGTTGACACTTTAGAGCCACCAACAACCGCAACTAAAGGTCTAGCAGGATTATCTAATGCTTTACCTAAAGCCGCTAATTCAACCGACAATAAAGGACCAGCAGCTGCAACGGGTGCATATTTAGCAACACCATGTGTAGACGCTTGAGCACGATGAGCAGTACCAAATGCATCCATAACAAACACATCACATAAAGCTGCTAATTTTTTAGCTAATACATCGTCATTGCTTTTTTCACCCGTATTGAAACGAACATTTTCAAAAACGGCGACTTCACCGGCTTTAGCTTCATAACCCTCAAGGTAATCACTAACTAAAGAAACAGGTGCATCTAAAGTTTCACTTAAATAATCAGCAACAGGTTTTAAAGACGCTTCGGCATCAAACGTTCCTTCTTCAGGACGGCCTAAGTGAGACATTATCATGACCGCTGCGCCTTTTTCTAAAGCGAGCTTAATTGTCGGTAATGATAAATCAATGCGCACTGCACTGGTGATTTCGCCATTTTCAAGTGGAACATTCAAATCTTGGCGAATTAATACTTTTTTACCGCTTAAATCTAAATCCGTCATTTTTATTACTGACATATTTTTTTCCTTTTGTGTGCAAAGTGCATTTACTTTTTAATCATGATTTGTGCGGTATCTAACATGCGGTTTGCAAAACCCCATTCGTTATCACACCACGCTAATATTTTTATCAATCGCTTATGACTAACGCGCGTTTGTGTTCCATCGATAATAGAAGAACGCGGATCATGCATAAAATCAACAGAAACTAATGGTCTGTTGGTATAACCCAGAACCCCTTCGAACAATGTCTCAGCAGCCTGTTTTAATAAGTTGTTCACTTGTACAACCGTGACGTCTTCCGCTACCGTTACACTTAAATCCATCGCCGTCACATTTATAGTAGGCACCCGTACTGCTATCGCTTCAAAGCGCTCAGCTAAGTGCGGTAAAATACGCTCTATGCCCGCTGCTAAACGTGTATCCACCGGTATAATTGAATGTCCGGCAGCACGAGTTAAACGCAAATCATCGCTGTAAGCATCAATCACTTGTTGATCATTCATTGATGAATGGATTGTCGTTACCGTACCTGATTCAACAGTAAAAGCATCATCAAGCGCTTTAATCACCGGTACAATACAATTTGTCGTACAAGAGCCATTCGAAACAATACGCTGAGTTGGCAATAAGCTGTCATGGTTAACACCATAAATGATGGTATTTTCAACATGAGAATCAGCAGGGTGAGAAAACAAAACTTTAGACGCTCCCGCTCTTATATGCAAAAAGCCTTCTTCAAAGGTTTTATATACACCCGTACATTCTAAAACGAGATCAATACCAAGATTATCCCAAGGTAATTGATCTAAACGTCGCTCCGACAATAAATAAATCATTTGCCCGGCAACCGTTAATCGCTCTTCATTAACACTAACCGGAAAGTTAAAACGACCATGGGTCGAATCAAACTCTAATAAGTGAGCGATCGCGTCAGGGGCAGCCAATTCATTAATAGCAACAACCCGGATTGTATCTTGCAGGCCATTTTCAAAAATAGCCCTGAGTAGGTTTCGGCCAACTCGACCAAAGCCATTAATAGCAACTCGAATAATAACGGTATCCTCATTTGAACCGCGAATAGAGTTTCATTATATACTGAGTCGATATTTATACCTAAATCCATTCTGAGTATATTCAATATAAGTGACGCTCGTACTTAAATGAACTTAGGTATAAATGATAAATATGACAGAGATGTGCTTTACGCACAGATTACCTATCAAGAAAAAAAATAAGCCGGATAAATACCCGGCTTATATCAATTCAAGCCTTTAATAATTAAAGCGCTTTTACTTTTGCAACAACATTGTCAACGGTAAAGCCAAAGTGTTTGTATAACTCGCCACCCGGTGCAGATTCACCAAATGTAGACATACCCACAACATCACCACCAAAGCCAACGTATTTAGCCCAGTAATCAACGTGTGCAGCTTCAATAGCCACACGCTTAGTTACAGAAGCCGGTAATACTGATTCTTTATAAGCCGCATCTTGTGCATCAAATACATCAGTAGATGGCATTGAAACAACATTAACCTTAACACCGTCAGCCGCTAATGCCGCAGCAGAATCAACGGCTAAACCGACTTCTGAACCCGTAGCAATTAAGATAACGTCAGGCGTTTGGCCACAATCAACCAGCACATAAGCACCTTTTTTGATGTTAGCAACTTGCTCTTCTGTACGCGGTTGAGCAGGTAAACCTTGACGAGAGAAAATCAAAGATGTTGGGCCAGTACGACGCTCAACAGCGTGTTTCCAAGCCGTTGCCGATTCAGTACCATCAGCCGGACGCCATGTAGACATATTTGGTGTCATGCGTAAATTAGCTAATTGCTCAACAGGTTGATGAGTAGGACCATCTTCACCTTGACCAATTGAATCATGGGTATAAACAAATATGTTTTGGATACCCATCAATGCAGACATACGGACAGCGTTACGCGCGTATTCCATAAACATCATGAAGGTCGCACCGTAGTTAATAAAACCACCGTGTAAAGAGATACCGTTCATGATACCGCTCATACCAAATTCACGTACACCGTAGAAAATGTAATTACCCGCAGCATCAACTTGAATACCTTTAGAACCAGACCATAACGTTAAGTTAGACCCCGCTAAGTCAGCAGAACCACCTAACATTTCAGGTAAAATAGCACCAAACGCTTCAATGGTATTTTGTGACGCTTTACGTGAAGCGACATTTTCAGCTTTAGCTTGAGTTGCAGCAATAAAGGCATCTGCTTTTTCAGAGAAACCAGCTGGTAATTCATTATTAACTACACGACGAGTAAACTCTGCCGCTAGTTCTGGATACGCAGCAGTATAAGCTTCAAATTTTGCATTCCAAGACGCTTCTAAATCAGCACCTTTCGCTTTACCATCCCATTCAGCTTGAATATCCGCTGGGATTTCAAATGGCGCATGTGGCCATTTTAAGAATTCACGTGCAGCTGCAATTTCTTCATCACCTAATGGCGCACCATGACAATCATGACTACCTGATTTGTTAGGTGAACCAAAA
The DNA here is from genome assembly GCF_003286125.1 of Algibacillus agarilyticus. Classification (GTDB taxonomy): domain Bacteria; phylum Pseudomonadota; class Gammaproteobacteria; order Enterobacterales; family Alteromonadaceae; genus Algibacillus; species Algibacillus agarilyticus. Next base: position 65,836 of record NZ_QMED01000016.1, on the reverse strand, counting down.
CCAATAATTGTTTTACAACAAATCATTGTCGGCTTATCAGTGATCGATTTAGCTTCTGCGATCGCCGCGGCGATGGCTTCAGGGTTATGTCCATCAACATCAGCAATAACATGCCAGCCATAAGATTCAAAACGCGCAGGCACATTTTCAGTAAACCAACCTTCAACGTGACCATCGATAGAAATACCGTTGTCATCCCAGAAAGCAATTAACTTACCTAAACCAAGAGTACCCGCTAATGAACAAGATTCATGCGAGATACCTTCCATTAAACAACCGTCACCTAAGAAACAGTAAGTGAAATGATCAACAATATCATGGTCTTCACGGTTAAATTGAGCCGCTAAAGTGCGCTCAGCGATCGCCATACCAACCGCATTAGAAACACCCGCACCTAATGGGCCAGTCGTTGTTTCAACACCTTTTGTGTAGCCGTATTCAGGATGACCCGGTGTTTGTGAATGTAATTGACGGAATTGCTTTAATTCATCAATCGGTAAATCATAACCAGATAAATGAAGTAAAGAATAAATAAGCATAGAGCCATGGCCGTTTGATAAAACAAAACGGTCACGGTTTACAAAATCAGGGTTTGCAGGGTTGTGCTGTAAGAAATCACCCCATAAAACTTCTGCGATATCGGCCATACCCATTGGTGCACCTGGGTGACCAGATTTAGCTTTTTGTACTGCGTCCATGCTTAAAGCACGGATAGCATTTGCGCGATCTTGACGTGATGCCATGACAACTCCTCTTATATTATTATAAATAATTGTATTTGTGTTCACTTCTCTTAGTGGACGCTATTGTCGCTTACGCCACCATAGGGTGCAAATAAATATATGGCCTAGGACATAGCGAAATTTGGATTTGTAATAACTATTTTTACTAATTTGATTCAGCACGTTAAATTTTTGCTAGATCGCACCAAAATAGTTCAAAAATAGCCTTAGCCTTGTATTTTTCATTCTTAAAATAGGAAAAACAGCCCACAACCATAAATAAAGTGAATATTGAATATTCACTGAGTGTATGGAAAACACATTTAAAACCACCTATTAGTCATACTATTTGGTTTTATAATCAGTTAAAAAATACATTTATGTCATAAAAATATAAACTTGAGCGATTAACCACTATACCTTTATTCATTTAAGTAGGGTAAATAGTAAAATAGCATTCACTAAAAGCATAATAAAACTCACCGATTTCCAAAACCGCAATGGATCTCGTTGCATAAAAGGCATTTGCTCATGCTTGCTCACTAAACTAATGTTCGGCTTTTGAATGTCTGCTAAAAACTCTGAATAAGCAGATTGACGGTTCGCAGGGTTAGGGTCGCACGCCTTCGCCAACGCTAAATCCATCCACTTAGGTACATCTTTACGATATACGGAAAGCTCGGAATAGACCCATGCCGAGTAGGTATCAGGCATGTTATTACGCAAATCATTCAAGTTATACGGTAATTTACCGGATAACATTTCATAAGCCATTAATGCCAGTGAATACATATCCGATCTAAAATCACCGACTCGATGGCGTCCACGTTCGACTATAAACTCAGGTGCGATGTAATCAACTGAACCGACTGGAATATCTTCTTTAATAGCCGAGTTGATCTCTTCAATACCTTCTACTCTAACCGTGCCAAAATCGATTATTTTAATTTGGCCAAATCGATCTACTATAATATTTTCAGGCTTAATATCACGATGAAGCATACCATTACGTTGGAAATGCCTAAGTCCTTTACAGATCTCTATCGTCATTTTACGCACTTGCTCTAACGACGGTTTAGGATTATCGACCATCCACTGACGTAAATTTTGACCGTCTAAGTATTCACATAAGTGATACATAAAACGACTATTTTCAGAGCGAGGAAAAACCTTCATGATATGTGTATGATTTAAACGCTTGCCAATCCATTCTTCACGTAGAAAACCATCTAAATAAAGTGAATCATCGTTGTAATAATCACTGGGGGTTTTTAATACGTATTGCTTACCATGATCATCTTCAACTAAATACACATGACTGCGCGTCCCCGAAAACAACACCCGACAAACTTGATAACCTTCAAGTGATTGACCAATCTCAAGCACTGGTGGGATCGCAAGAGAAGAGATCTGTTTATGAGCTTCATTAATGTCTTCATGGGGAATGTGTTCTACCTGCAAAATCACACAAGATAGATTATCATCACTGCCATTCACGACGGCTTGCTTACATAAAGCCGCAGCACAAGCTTCTAAACTATCATGTGATGCCAGCGCTTCATCAACTTCTTTAAAACTGACAAAGCGATGAAAACCATCTGTCGTCAAAAAGAATAAATCACCATCAACCAAATCAACCTGATGAAAATCAACTTCAAGGTGGCTATCAATACCTAAAGCACGGGTTAGGATATCTTGGTCACGTGTCGCATGCACATGATCTCGGGTGATCGAATGCCAACGCTTGCCTTCTTTGCGATAAACACGGCTGTCACCCACATGAAAAATATAAGCTGTGCATGATTTAAAAACAATTGAACTAAAAGTCGAGACTAAAGCGTCGGCATGTAGATTACGATTTTGATTGTACAACCAAGAATTGAGCGCCGTAATAACCCGCGCAGAAGACTGGCCGACACTCCAAGTATCAGGCGTCGCATAATAATCAGAAATAAACTGTGTAACCGCGATTTGAGCTGCTTCTTGCGAACGCTCACTACTACTCACACCATCCGCAATCGCAGCAACAACACCTTTATGCTTAAGCATGCTGCCAGAGGCCACTTTAACGGCAAACGCATCTTGGTTTACCACTTTAATACCAGCGCTTGAATAACCACCCACATTAACTTTTAATTCTTTTGTCATTGCTAGCACCTTAAAAAGACTCTATTAAAACAACAAAAGCCGGCGATGCCGGCTTTTGTATCATTAACTAAAGTAGTAACTACATCACATTAGTGACTAGAAGATACTTCAATTAATTCAACCGTACCATCTTCACGTACTTCTGTCATATGACCAGAAGGCTCTTCCATTAATAATAAGGTAAGGAAACCTAATACCGCCGTACAAGAAATCACTAAGAAGAATGTTGATGCATCAACCATAGAGAAAACGGTTAAGTATACAACAGCACCTACGTTACCATATGCACCTGTCATACCGGCAATTTGACCCGTTAAGCGACGCTTAATTAAAGGCACAACCGCAAATACAGCGCCTTCACCCGCTTGTACGAAGAATGAACAAGCCATCGCACAAACTATCGCAAGTACTAAAGGCCATTCAGAGTTAATACAACTCATTGCAAAATAACCAATCGCTAAACCAGCGGTTAAAATAAGTAAAGTTTTCTTACGACCAAAACGGTCAGAAATCATGCCGCCACCTGGACGAGACATTAAATTCATGAATGCATAGGCAGAGGCAACCAAACCAGCCATCACCATCGATAAACCAAAGGTGTCAGCGAAGAACATCGGTAACATTGAAATAACCGCTAATTCAGAACCAAACGTCGCAAAATAAAGAACATTTAATACCGCAACTTGTTTAAATTTGTACTGATGCATTTCAGGTACAGGGTTTTTAAACATCTCTTTATTAACGTCATACGCTTTATAAACATCTAAAACAAATAACAAAGCTAGGAACACATACGAAGCTAACGCACCGGTTTCACCAATTAATGAAACGCCTTCAGGTGATAATTTCCACGTTAATAATGCGAGGGCAAAATACATAGGCAACTTCATGATAATCATGAAAACAAAATCGCCTTTGCTTGTTACTTCCATACCGCCAACATTTTTTGGACGGAAATAAGTCGAACCTTTTGGCGTATCTGTAACGCTGAAATAATAGATAAAACCAAAAACAAAGCTCATTGCACCTGTAACGGCAACCGCATAACGCCAACCGTCATCACCACCTAGCCATAAAGCAATTAATGGTAAAGTCATCGCACCCGCAGCTGAACCAAAGTTACCCCAACCACCGTATACGCCTTCAGCCGTACCCAGTTGATTATGAGGGAACCATTCACTTACCATACGAATACCGATAACAAAACCAGCACCAATAAAACCAAGTAATAAACGTGAAATTGCTGCCATTTCAAATGAGGTTGAAAAAGCAAACATAAAACACGGCACAGAACAAACAATGAGTAAGATAGAATAAACTTTACGGGGGCCAAATTTATCGGTCAACATACCGATAATGACACGCGCAGGGATCGTTAATGCCACGTTTAAAATAAGTAACGTTTTAACTTGCGATTTAGTTAAGCCCAATGTTTCAGCAATGGCTGACATTAACGGCGCATGGTTAAACCACACAAAAAATGTAATAAAGAAGGCAATCCACGACATGTGGAGTATCTTCATTTTACCTGTGAATGAAAACAGGTTGAATTTGCTATCGGCAGTCATTCTGACTCTCCAGAAGTATTTAAATATTGAATATTAAGAATTTGCTAATTGAACTTCGCCGTCTTGCACGCGTACTTCAAAAGCCTTAACAGAATGCTCAGGTTCTTCTAAGCATTCACCGGTTGCTAAAACAAAGTGCTGCTTATATAAAGGCGATGCGACCGTGAATACCCCTTTAACATCGGCAATTAAACCACGTGAAAGCACATTCGCTTTGCCAATAGGATCATGATTTGAAATCGCATAAACTTTTTGCTCTGACTTTTCTAAAAAAATCGCAACTTGTTGGCCTTCGTGTAATGCACATACACCGGTATCTGCAACTAAATCGGTAAATTTACAAACTGTTGTCCAGCTCATGGGGAATAACCTCTAAAATAATTTTGTACACACCATGTAAACAATACATGCTATAAAAAATAGTCTATAAGGCTCAGGTATCGATGCTGAGCCTTATCAAAAATGATATTTATACTTCAGTGACTATTATCTCTTCACCTTTCGCTGCACGTTCACGCTCATCATCAGTCATGATACGACCTTTTTCTTGACCACGTAGCTCAACATAAGCCAAGTTATCATCTGTTGCATCAGAGTTAATGAAATGAGCAAAACGTTTCAAGCGCTCAGGGTTATTAATAGTCGCTTTCCATTCACACTCATAAGTATCGATAACTTTTTGCATATCGGCTTCAAGTGAAGCACCAATATTCAATTTATCGTCGATAACAACTTCTTTAAGGTACTCAACGCCACCTTCTAAGTTATCCATCCAAACAGAAGTACGTTGCAAACGATCTGCCGTATGACAGTAGAACATAACAACACGGTCAATATACTTAATGAGTGTCTCATCATCTAAATCTGACGCAAATAAATCGGCATGACGAGGTTTCATTCCACCATTACCACACACATAAAGGTTCCAACCTTTATCAGTCGCAATCACACCTATATCTTTACCTTGCGCTTCAGCACACTCACGTGTACAACCCGAAACACCCATTTTGAATTTATGTGGCGAGCGTAAACCTTTATAACGTAGCTCTAAGTTAACCGCCATTGAGACAGAATCTAGCATGCCATAACGACACCAAGTGCTACCCACACATGATTTAACCGTACGTAATGACTTACCATAAGCTTGACCGGTTTCGAAACCAGCATTAACCAAGCGCTCCCAAATAACAGGCAATTCATGTAATTGCGCACCGAAGAAATCGATACGTTGGCCACCGGTAATCTTAGTGTAAAGGTTAAAGTCGCGACCTATTTCACCCAAAACAATTAATTGTTCAGGCTTAATTTCACCACCCGCAATACGTGGAACAACAGAATAAGTACCGTCACGTTGCATGTTGCCTAAGAAGATATCATTGGTATCTTGTAAGCTAATGTTGTCATCAGTTAATACATATTCGTTATTTTTAGTCGCTAACATTGAACCAATTGTTGGTTTACAAATTTCACAACCACGACCCGTACCATGACTTTCAATTAACTCGTCAAATGTATTAATATCTTTACTGCGAACAATATCGAATAACTCTTTACGGCTATATTCAAAATGTTCACAAAGATCAGTATTAACTTCAATACCTAATTTGCCTAACTCATTATTAAGGACTTGGCCGACCATAGCAGCACAACCACCACAACCCGTACCAGCTTTAGTACAAGATTTAAGGTCACCTAATTCATGACAACCACCTTGAATAGCTTCAACTAGGTCACCTTTAGTTACATCGTGACATGAACAAATCATAGCTGAATCAGGTAATGCATCAACACCTAAAGCAGGCGCGCCTTCAGTTGTTGGTAAAATCATAGCTTCAGGCGAACCGGGGATGTCCATGCCTTCAAGCATCATTGGTAACATAGTGCTGTAAGCTTCAACATCACCGACTAATACGGCACCAATAATTTTCTTATTGTCAGGTGAAACAACTAAACGCTTATACACTTCCGCTTTATCGTCTGAATAGGTATAGCTTAGTGAACCTTCAGTACGGCCATGACAATCACCAATACTTGCTACGTCTATACCTAATAATTTAAGCTTGGTGCTCATATCGGCACCTTTAAACTCTTCGTCACCACCAGTAAGGTGCGAAACAGCAACTTTAGCCATAGTGTAACCAGGCGCAACTAGACCAAAAATACGGCCTTGCCATAAAGCACACTCACCAATTGCATAAATATTCTCATCAGATGTTTGACAGCTATCGTTTACAACAATACCGCCACGCTCACCAATTTCTAAATCAAATTGACGCGCTAACTCATCTTGTGGGCGAATACCCGCAGAGAATAAAATCATGTCAGTTTCAAGGAAAGAGCCATCAGCAAAGTTCATGCGGTAGCGACTTGTTTCGCCAGCAACAATCTCTTTAGTATTCTTTTCAGTGTGAACACCCACTCCTAAATTTTCTATTTTGTTACGTAATAAAGTTCCGCCGCCTTCATCTAACTGAACAGCCATTAAGCGTGGAGCAAATTCAACAACGTGAGTATCAACACCTAAATTAGTTAAAGCATTTGCCGCTTCAAGCCCTAATAGGCCACCACCAACAACAACACCGGTCTTACTTACTTTAGATGACGCTGTAATCGCTTCTAAATCTTCAATCGTACGATAAACCAAGCAATGATCTTGATCTTTACCAGGGATTGGCGGGACAAACGGGAATGACCCCGTTGCCAATACTAACTTGTCGTAGCTTTCTACACGACCGCTAGCCGTTGTAATAGTCTTAGCGGCTTTATCAATCGTGATTACTTTATCTTTAACAATAAAACGAACGCCATGCTCGTCATAATAATCGCCCGAAGTCAGCATTAAGTCGTCAGCAGTTTTACCTGCGAAATAATATGAAAGACCAACACGGTCATATGCAAGGCGTGGTTCTTCTGAAAATGTAACGACTTCAAAGTTTTCATAATCTGGATGGTGGATTAAGTTATCAATAAACTTATGCCCGACCATTCCGTTACCAACAACAATAATTTTTTGTTTAGTAGCCATAGTGTAGATCTCCCCGTTAGGCTGATAATTGCATTTCGGCTAATACTTCGTGGTCGAAGCTCGAAATAGATGAATGATGTTGAGTTGTACCAAACCAGTGCAAAGGCTCAGCTAGAGAAACGACTTGACCCACAACCACCAAAGAAGGTGATTGCAGCTCGTTTGCTTTAGCAACGTCACTGAGTTCGGCTAGCGTTGTAGTGAAAACACGCTGAGATTGCTGACAACCTCTTTCAATTAAGGCAGCTGGCGTATCAGCAGACAATCCGAAGCGGGTAAGCTCACTTGTAATAAGTGGTAATTTGCTTAATCCCATATAAAAAACAAGCGTGTGGTTTAAGGCCGCCATCGCTTGCCAATCTAAATCTAAACTTTTTTCACCATGTGCGGTTACAAATGTACAACCTTGTGAAATTCCACGGTGAGTAACAGGAATACCTGCATAAGTGCTTGCACCAATACCAGCGGTGATACCGGGTACAATTTCAACATCAATGTTGCGTGCCTTAAGGGCTAAAACTTCTTCTCCACCGCGACCAAAAACAAAAGGGTCACCGCCTTTTAAGCGACAAATAGAATACCCTTGCTGTGCGCGATCGATTAATAAATGATTAATTTCATCTTGTGTTAAATAGTGTTGGCCTTTCGCTTTACCAACATAGAGTGCAACTGACTCTTTAGGAAAAAGACTGCGTATTTCAGTACTAACAAGATTATCATATATAATAATGTCAGCGGTCTGAATAGACCTTAATGCTTTTACGGTTAGTAAATCTGCATCGCCAGGTCCAGCACCAACTAAAGCAACTTTGCCATAGTTTGAATTTATCTTCGTTGATTTATTCATAACTGCCTACTCAAAATAATCATGCACCCTTTTGGCTGCATGTCTTGAGTCAGATAAAGCAATTACAATACCAACTTTGTTAAATATTTTTACATGAAAAATAAAAGATATAACTTTCAATTACTTAAACTAAAACTTTGTTTTATTTGGCAATCTAACATTAAATTAATACTATAGATGTAGAAAACTTTTCTATACCTCTTTCACCACCACAGTGGTGCGATGCACCAATACAATGCGCAAAAACGGGATTATGAATATATAATGAGATTAATGCTCATTATTTATTCACCAACTAAGGGAAATTCAATAGCACGAAAACCATAATACCCCTTTAAAATCAAATGGATACAAAAAACCAGTCTAGGTATTATAAATATTGGTTTATAAATTGCATTTACATCCCGCAATACAACGACGTAGATGAGAAGAGTTTGACGATGGCTGAAGCAAAAATGATAAATACTACCTGTGCGTACTGTGGCGTAGGGTGTGGTATTAAAGCAGAGATTTTAAATAACAAAGTAACCATAGAAGGTGATGAAAACCACCCTGCCAATTATGGAAAGCTCTGCTCAAAAGGTTTAGCCTTAGGCGAAACATTGAGTCAAACAGGACGCCTGCTGCACCCGGTTATTGATAATAAGCAGGTTGAATGGAATCAAGCGATTAATGCAGCCGCAGAAGGCTTAAGTAAAACAATCAAAGAACATGGCGTCAACTCTGTCGCTTTTTACGTTTCTGGCCAGTTATTAACTGAAGACTATTACGTAGCAAACAAGTTAATTAAAGGGTTCATTGGTAACAACAATATTGATACAAACTCACGTTTATGTATGTCATCGGCAGTAGTGGGCCACAAACGTGCATTTGGTGAAGATATCGTTCCAATTTGTTACGACGATTTAGATCATGCCGAAGTCATCACGCTCGTTGGTTCAAACCTGGCTTGGGCACACCCTATTTTATTTCAACGTATTAAAGCCGCTAAAGCCAAAAACCCAAATGTTAAGCTCATTGTTGTTGATCCTCGTCGTACCGATAGTTGCGATATAGCCGATTTACATCTTGCTATTAAACCGGGCACTGATGTCGCTTTATTCAATCGTCTATTAATCGAAATCGAGCGCAAGGGCAAAATAAATCAAGATTATACCGCTCAACATACGAATGGCCTTGACGCCGCATTAGCCAGCGCAAAAGCCGAATACACAAATGATGACGACTTAATCGAATTACTCGGTGTAACTGAAAAAGAGCTAAGCGCCTTTTTATATTTATACACTGAAACAGATAAACCATTGACAGCCTTCACTATGGGCGTAAATCAATCAACGCACGGTAGTGATAAAGTAAACAGTATCATTAACTGTCACCTTGCGACCGGGACGATAGGTTATGAAGGTGCAGGTCCATTCTCGGTAACAGGCCAACCAAACGCAATGGGCGGACGAGAAGTGGGTGGCTTAGCCAATATGCTCGCCTCTCATATGGAATATACAAATGAAGATCACCGCGCGCTCGTCGGCGAATTCTGGAACACAGATAAAATCACGGATACAGCGGGTCTAAAAGCGGTTGATTTGTTTGAAAAAATTGAACAAGGTGAAATCAAAGCCGTTTGGGTAATGGCGACAAATCCAGTCGTTAGTTTGCCAAACGCCGATCAAGTTAAGCGCGCACTCGAAAAGTGCCCTCTTGTGATTGTTTCAGATTGCTACAGCGACACCGACACCATGCGCTTCGCCGATATAAAATTACCAGCACAAGGCTGGTCAGAAAAATCAGGCACGGTAACCAATTCAGAACGTCGAATTTCTCGTCAACGCAACTTGCTACCCGCCGCCGGTGAAGCCTTACCCGATTGGAAAATAATCAGTAAAGTCGCACAACAAATGGGCTACGCCGCTGAATTTAGTTATTTGCACGAAGCCGAGATATTTGCCGAACACGCCCGCTTATCCGCTTATAAAAATACCGGCGACCGTGCATTCAATATCGGTACACTCGGAAAAATAAGCCAAGATGAATATGACGCGCTAGCACCTTTTCAATGGCCAATGAATGATGAAAACCCTCAAGGTACCGCACGATTTTTCGCTGAAGGTGGTTTTAGTACGCCCGATAAAAAAGCAAACTTTATTGCGGTAACGTATCAAGATGCGGCACGTAAATGCAGCATCGAATACCCTTTCATTTTAAATACAGGCCGAATTCGTGATCAATGGCATACGATGACACGCACCGCCATGTCGAGCCGCTTAAACAATCACACACCAGAAGCATATATTAATGTTCATCCTGAAGATGCCAAAACATTAGGCTTGCAAGACAGAACACTTGCTTTGGTAAGCAGTGATTTAGGCTCTGCCACGCTTCGCGTTATCGTTAGTGAAACGGTTAGAGAAGGGGATACTTTTGCCCCCATGCATTGGACAGATGTGTTATCCAGCCAAGGCCGAATTAACACCGTCGTCAGTTCAGAATTTGATGCATTCTCGGGCCAACCTGAGTTTAAACATACCCCAGTTAAAATTGAGCCTTGGTTTTATCAAAGCGAAGCTATTTTAGTGACACGCGAAGAACTAGATTCGGTTGATGCTGAATATTGGGTTAAACAAAAAATCGAGCATGGTTATTTATATCGTATCGCCAGCCAACTTGATTCAAACACATTTGCCGAAAATCTCATTAACGCACATTGCCAAGTTGCACATCATCAAAAACTGAGTTTCAGTAACCCTAATTCGGGTTTAGTGCGTTTTGCCGCTCTTAATAATGCAGCCGTTGCCGCCTGTGTTATGGTTGCCCCACGTTTATTTGGCGGTCAGCATAAGCAAGATTTAGAGTGGTTGTCTGAGCTATTAGGCGAGCCATTAGAAACCGAAGAAATGGGGTCTATTTTATCGGGTGAAGCGCAAGGTCGTTATGCGGTTGGCCGCAAAGTCTGTGCTTGTAAAAACGTCGGTTACAAAACGATTTGCAATGCCATAAAAGATAAAAAATTATGCACACCTGAAGCGGTAAGCCAAGAAACTGAAGCCGGTACTGGTTGTGGTTCTTGTCTACCCGAAATCAGTACTATTTTAGAAGAAATTCAAATCGAGATGATTGATTAAAAACAGTCTCCCCCCGAATGCGCGGCTCTCTACTGGGGCTGCGCGTTCACCCTACTTTTATTAATAATAACGACACACCCCCTCATACCAACCTCAGGTTAATCAGCAGAGCCATAAGGGCAATGTTTACAACCATTACCACAACATGTACCTCTTTTTAAATGAAACCAACGACTAAACACATGAAACCCCTTCTCAATCGTAAAATCAATATGTTCGACTAAAGCAACACTATGTGGGTTTTCATTCCGATACCGCTTAGCAATAGCCAACAGCTCGGGTAATGTATGCTGCTGATACAAATGCGCTAATCGGCTGCCGGTTTGCTTATTCAAACACGTTTCGCAATAACAACTCGCGTGTTTAAAGTTTAAGTCGATAGGTAAAGGCGGTAGCTCTTTAATACGTGTTCGCGTCATACACCAACAAACACGCTTCGAGCTTTGACTATCAATATTTTGAAGATCCTTATCTTGAAGAGCAGTATTGTCAACATCAACACCTAAGTCATCATGGCCTCGTATTTTATCAACATCGCAACCAAATGCTTGGCCACATCCTTTACAAATGGTTTCCATTAATTTTTATTCGCTTTATCAAATTGTAATTCACACAAACGTTTATAAACACTCGACGATTCAAGTAAACCCGTATGCGTACCCGTTGCAATTATTTCGCCTTGCTCCATCACAACAATTAAGTCAGCATGCACCACCGTAGCTAATCGATGAGCAATAATTAACGTTGTGCGATTTTGCATAACGGTTTTTAATGCGGCTTGCACATGAAACTCACTCTCGGCATCTAATGCACTTGTCGCTTCATCTAACAATAAAATATCGGGGTTTTTCAAAATAGCTCTGGCAATCGCAATTCGTTGCTTTTGTCCACCCGATAATCGCACACCTTGCTCGCCTAAAAAGCTAGCATACCCTTGTGGCAACTGATCAATAAACTCATTGGCATGCGCTTGAGTTGCTGCATTTTTTATGTCGGCTTCGCTCGCCTGCGGTTTGCCATATTTAATGTTGTGCCATACGTCACTACTAAACAACACAGGGTGCTGCGATACCATCCCCATTGATTCTCGTAACGTCGTTAAACTAATATCAGTGATATTGCAGCCACTAAATTCAATGCGTCCAGACAAAGGGTCATAAAAGCGTTGTAACAATTCAAATAAAGTGGTTTTACCGGCACCCGAATGACCAACTAACGCAACCGTTTGTCCACGATAAATAGCCAAATTAATATTTTTTAAGGCGGGTACATCGGGCCTTGAAGGGTAACAAAAAGACACATTATTAAAGCTGATCACCGGCTGATTCATGACATCTTGCGCTAATAAACTCATTGGTTGATCGGGGTCAACAATCGCACTTTCAACTTTCAATAAATCAAGTAAACGAGAAGCAGCTCCCGCTGCTCGTTGCAATTCACCGTACACTTCGGCGATTGTCGCCATCGACATTGCAACCATGATGGCATAAAAAACAAAAGCCCCCAGCTCACCACCCGACATATTGCCTTCGAGCACATCCATGCCCCCAACCCAAAGCATGATACTAATAGAGGCAAATGTTAAAAAGATCACCGCCGCAATCAAATATGAACGCTGTTTAATGCGTTGTTTAGCCACATTAAACGCTTTTTCAACTTCGCCCGAAAAAGCGCCCTGCTCTTGTGCTTCGTGTGTATAACTCTGAACCACTTTGATATTTTGAATAATTTCGCCGGCATATGTGCCGATATCAGCAATCGCATCTTGACTGCTCACGGCTAATTTTTTGACTTTCCGGCCAAAAATAAACATCGGGATTAACACAATCGGTACGCTCGCTAAGACCAAAAGCGTTAATTTAAAGCTTGTTAACAGCAACATGAATAAACCACCAACGAGTGTTAATGCGCTGCGTAAAGCCATTGAAAATGAAGAGCCAACAATGGATTGCAACAATGTCGTATCGGTTGTTAAACGCGACATTAACTCACCGCTGCGGTTTTCTTCAAAATAACTCGGATGTAAATAAATGATTTTTTCGAAGACTGCTTTGCGCAAATCAGCACTCACCCGTTCACCTAACCACGACATCAAATAAAAGCGAACAAAAGTGCCTATCGCCAGTAAGCTAATCATGGCCACTAACATTAAAATCGTTTGACTTAATTGCTCTGCTGACCCCGCAATAAACCCTTGGTCAATCACCATTTTAACGCCCTGGCCCAAGGATAAACTAACACCCGCGGTTAACAATAAAGCAAGCAAAGCGCTTAATGCCATCCACTTATACTGCTTTACTAACGCAAATATCGGTAACAAACTTTTTAATGCACTTTGCGGATCTTGCGGTTCAGTTTTCATGATGAGCCTTTAGGGTTAGCCGTTAACGTGTACACGTATCCATTTTTCAATTACCTTGCCGATACTACCTTTTGGCGCTTTGCAGATCCGCATGATGAGTTTAAAAGGCACTTCAGCAAGTTGATATTCAATTTTTATATCTTCAATCATCTTGAGCCATAATTTAGCGGTCATTTCAGCATCAAATAACGCACGGTGAAAACCATCTTTGGCTGGAATATTTTTATACGTGATCAGCTCACCTAACTTATGGCTGGGCGCATTAGGATAAATACGTCGCGCCAACAATAGCGAACAGGCAAACTCACCACCGGTATGCGGGCTCGACACTAATTCAAGCTCATGTTCCAAAAAGCGCTTATCAAAAGAGGCATTATGCGCAACCAGGTTTGAACCTCGTATAAAATCGGCAAATTCATACATCACCGTTGAACATGAACGAGAGCCTTTTAACATGCTATTTGTAATGCCCGTGTAACCTTGTATAAAAGAGCTAATCAAAAAACCGGGGTCCATAAGCTCTTGAAATGTATCAACAACCTGCCCGCTCTCAATTTTAACGGCACCGATTTCAATGGCTCTATCACCTAAATTAGGCGATAAGCCAGTGGTTTCAAAATCGAGAATAATGAGTGAATCAGCTTGGGGTAGCATAAATAAAAGTTCCTAAGGGTTAGCTTGTTGAGCAAGAGTATCTCGTAAGTATATCGGGCAAAGAAATCGAACAGGTATAAAGATGCGCAAGTCTACACCAGAAAAGAAAATAACGAGCTTAAATATAAGATACCCAAGTTGGTTAGACCGAGCAGAACTTACTTGGGTATAACATGCTATAGTCAAAGCGATCGGGTTTTAGGGGCAGGTTTCTAGTTCCAGACGAAACCTAAGTACTTACATCCATGTAAGCAAAGCCGTCAAAGCTACCGCGTCCTGCTCTCGCCCCTTACCTGCATCCATGCAGGCAAGCTTCGAGACGCCATGAGCATATGCTCTACTATGTGATTGGGGCCGCCTAAATGGATTTAGGTGTTAGAACGACGCAGGAGCCAAAGTCGAGAGTAAGCGCTGACAATGAACCATAAAACCTGAGCGAGAAGACTATAAAATCAAACGATGTAAAAAATACCGATGCGATCCAATCGATTATTGAACAAGTCAAACCAACACAAAACGGCTATACGGCAATACGGTTCAGGCTAGCAAGAGTAAACTCGTTATTTTATGCAACTCGCCAGTTCTTCACTAAATGGCTGATCTTTCGACACAATCATCATTTGCTTTGAACGAGCTTGCCCTTGTTTAAATTTAGAAAAATCATAATCTTGTGTGATCTGAAAACTAAGCAGCGTGCCATCAATAAAACGTTGATCAAAACCTAAGTTACGTAAAATCGCACTGCCTGCTGCGGCGTCCCAAATATTTAACCCAGCACAAATACCCGCCATACGACCTAAAGCCAAATAAACATAAGGAAACACCACACTATAATAGGTAGTAACGCCTCGGTTAAGGCCTTCAACGGTTTTGGTCTTAGCAATTAATTGGTTAATAACTAAGACTCGCGATGGATGATCGCCATTATTTTTTAGTTCAGGTGAAACAACTTGCAATTCTTCAAAGCGGGGTAACTTGCCAACACCTTGACCATACAAGGTTTGGCCATTGTGAGTAATAATAGCCTCATATGTGCCTGGCAAAACAATACAACCATCAGATATTGTGCCTTCACAAGCAAAACCAATCGAAACTCCCCACAAAGGCACTAATGAAGCATAAGGTACCGTTCCGTCTATCGGGTCGATAATATAACAATTGCCGGCTAATGCTTGATCTAACTCAGCTTGGCTTAATTCTTTTATGGTTTCTTCACCAATAACAAACGTATTATTCTCTGGATCAGCTAATGCCGCAATTGCCGTATCTTCAACTAACTTATCAGCTTGCGTAACAATGGAGTTATCGGGTTTAATTTCGGTCGTTAATTTTTGTTGCTCAGCGACAGCAATATCTGCCAATTCACAGGCAATTTGATAAATAGATGGCGCGTTCCAATTAGATTTTTGTGACAAAACAGAGTCCTTATTTATTATTGGCTTGCAATGCTTTCATTGTAAGCGGTTTACCTGCAACATCAAACACCGCGAAAACGATATATACCCAATTGATAATGGCTTAGGCATAAAAACCAGTGCTCACTCTGCAATAAACGACTCTTTTGAACTGGGCGCATCAATCAGTTACATAAAAATTGATGATGAACCTAATACCACACTGCATGCATCTGTTCTCTTTATAGCTGACTTGCCCTCATTTTATTTTTAGTGCTTTTATTGGTTTATCTATAAAAGCATTAAAAACTAACCTAAAAAGTGACCTCAGCGCCTTTTTAGCCTATATTTAGCGGCATAAAAATACTATTCAATTAAATTTAAATAACCTTTAACGAGCTAGCCGTGTTAAAAAACTATCGACAATCATTACTTCGACCCTATTTAAGTTTGTTTTTTTTAGCGATGCCGTTAAATGCCGTATCAGCTGAAAATGCAAACGATATATTTCAAATGTCGCTCGAAGAATTAATGACGATAAAAATATCTACCAGCAGCTTATCAAAATCAAATTTCAAAGGTACCGCGTCAGCCGTTACGCTAATCAGACAAGAACAAATAATTTACTCACCTGCTAAAAATCTTACGGCATTATTAGAGCAATATGTTCCCGGCTTACTGGTTATGGCGCATTCCGAAGGTGATAAAATTGGCTTGCGGGGTCACATTGCTGCCGAAAACTACAAATTATTACTATTAGTTAATGGCAAAAATATCACGAATATGGTCTACGAAGGCGCAATTACAGAGCTAGACCAATGGGATCTACACGATATAGAAAAAATTGAAGTCGTTCGAGGTCCGGGCTCTGTCACGTATGGCTCAGGGGCGATAGCTGGCGTCATAAATATCATTACCAAAAGTGCTAATGATCAAGCACCACACTTCAATGTTAATTTATCAGCGAATGACAGCTACCGCAGTAAAGGCGGTAGCATACAGTTTAAAAAAACGTGGGATGAGCTTTCACTTTACTCTTTTTTATCACATCGAGAATCTGATGGTTTAAAAAATCCAGATTATTTTGTATTGGGTTACCAAGAAAATACCGACAATCGATATTTAGGCCAACGTCCGAACGATACGTTACCCGCGCAAGACTATTTAGCCGATACGTTTTCTAGGCCGCAGATAAAAGCGCATTTTGATTTAAATTATGGTGAAAATTTGAATGCCTGGTTACGGTATACCCAGTCAGGCCAAAGCCACCATTTTACAAATAAAAATATAGTGCAAGCTAATGGCAATCAAGAAAGACAAAATCGTCGCCAAGTCGGGTTACGCAGTTTTATTGCGTCAGTTAATCATAACTATGACCTTAACGCGTCTCTAAATATAAGCAATGCTTTTACATACGATAATCAAGAATATATTCGCTGGAACCACATTAGCAATCAGTCAGAATGGCAACACCCAAACAATATAAAAGATTATGCGTTTTCACAAGAACGCTTTACCGCCAATTCATTATTTAAATACACAGGATGGGCGCAATTTGATGTTGTAACCGGCATTGAATACACAAAAACATTAGTCCGATCGCCTTGGCACAAAAGTGACGACCATATCTGGATCAGAGAAGGCGCTAATTTAATTAGCAACTTAAATACGAGTGTTTATACCCAAGGTGCCTCTGCAACACCCCGATTAAATGAAAGCAATAGTATCGAAATTGGTAAAGGGATCACCACCGAAACCTACACACATTTACTCGAAGCAAGCTATAAAATATCTGACGTTAATAAAATTACTTACTCGCACCGAATTGATTCACCCGATATTGCCAGCACCATGTATTCACCCAGATTGGCTTGGGTTAATCAATTAGACTCGGATAATACACTGGTCGTTATCGCGCAACGCGCATTAAGAATGATGCCACTGCGAGCTCAACATGTATATAACTTACAAAACCAAGGTAGCCGTAATACCGATCATGAGTCGATTGATGGCGTTGAGGTTTCATTAAATAGTAAATTATTAGCGAATACCTCTATCAACGTAAGAGGTTATTACAACGATATTCATGCCATTGGTTTTACGGGCGGCGATTTACAATTTTTAAGTGATTATCAACTTTTTGGTATTGATGTAGAACTCAATTATAAAAAAGATAATATTGATTTCGTGTTAAACCATGCTTATATCAAACCGCTTGATGTAGAAATGAATGAAGCCTTAAAAAATGGCAGCAATAAAAACAACATCTCCTTTTCAGATTACAATTATCAATCGCGAGGCGACATCCCCCTTAGTTTAGAAAGCTACGGCGATGGTTTAAATAACATTCCCGAAAATGTCACTAAATTAATTGTCACCGCCAAGTTTTTAGACAATACAGTCGTTGCACAACTTAGTTCGCAGCTTTATTGGGGGTACGACGGCAGTTATGACGAAATGCACATGTACCAAAACGCTTACGATAACGTTGATACCAGCACATTATCCGCACAAGAGCATATTATTTTTCAAGAGCAGAAACGTATTTTTGAAAATGAGCGTCGGTTGTTAGACAATAATGATGCTTACAAATTTGATTACAACGTCAATATGTCGCTAACTTATCACTGGCAATTAGATAATGATCGACTCATTAATTGGTCGTTATTTATTGATAACATCACCCGTTCTAAAAAATTATATTATGTCAGCACGGGGTCTTCTCATGCTATACCTGAACGTTTGAAGTACCTTGAGCAACCCACTACGGTTGGTGTTAACGTTTCCTATTCATACTAGTTTTATGCTGCCAGGTTACTTCATATGCTCAACACGCATATTGAAGTGCTTGAGTATAAAAAACAGTCAAACCTGAATATAAAAGATTTAATATAAATATCTTGCAAAACCAGCGTTAAAATTTTAATAGCGAATCAAATCACCAAAGCTTTAAACATTTGTACAAATGCCACACCGGATATAAAATAAAATAGTTACCGAATAAAGTAATGACAAAATAACATTATGCAATCCACAACTGGGTTATGCTAAATCACAATACTTTCACTTGTCTCATAAACTAATGGAAACAATATTTAATGAATAGATTGAGTGTTTTACGCTTACTATCGCTCACAAGCTTGATAGCCTTAACGGTATTAACAGGATGTGCATCGCAAAAACCAACAAAGTCGGCAGAGGTTACATTAGTGAGCCAAACCAAAATCACCGATGGCGCTTTACACTTTGATGGCAAAAAATTAAACGGTAAAACCTTTGAAAACCCTGCAAAAGGTGACGCTTACGATTACTTTTTTGGGAAGAATATTTCAGCCCATGGTGATGCCGTTAAACCCTATAAACATTACGTATTCATGACCTGGTACAAAGGTGGAAAATCGAATAGGAATGTCATGCTGTCACGGTTAAATACGAAAACCGGCAGTGTTAAAACAATTGAGTTCCCGCATCGTCATACTGGTTTTCGGGGTGATCCATTGGTCGGTGAATCGCACAACACCATTGGTTTAGCGATTAGTCCTATCAACGGTACAATTCATATGGTGTACGACATGCACGCCTATCGTGATGATACGATCAATGACAGATTTAAAGGTCGTTTTATCAATGATTATTTCCGTTACTCCTACTCCGTTGTTGGCGCAGCAGAAGTTAGTGATGAGGCCTTTACATTAAATCAGTTTGTCAAAGATACCAGCGCTGTGAGTGAAGGCCCTGACGATTATAAACACCTAACCATGACTGGAAGCCTAGAAGACAAAGAAAATTTTGTTGCTTTAACTTATCCTAAATTTTATACCAGTGAAGATGGCTCCTTAATTCACTACATGCGTTGGGGTGGTAATAACAATGGTGCTTATTATTTCAATAAATATGACGCGGCCAATCAACGCTGGACTCGATTTACGCCATTCAACCATAAAGACCAAAAGACACATGGCCACCCATATAACTGGGGCTTGTATGGTTACATGAAGTACGTCAACGGCAAACTCAGAGTTGGTTTTCAGCAACGCAGTGCGAATAACAAAGACCGTTATAAATATCAAAATGGCGTCTATTACGCCTACTCAGATCATCCCGATGGCATGGGTAGCTGGAAGAACCACAAAGGGCAACCGATGACATGGCCTTTAGTAAACTCTGACGAAATTAAAGTGTTTGAGCCCGGTGATTACATAAGCCATCAAGAGCCAAATTCGGTGTATATCGTGGGTGGATTCGACTGGACCGTGACCAAAAATGAAGATATTCATTTCATTAGTAAAGTGCGTTCTTCTAAAGCTAAACGCCCAGATTTTGAAAACATTGCTATTCATGCATATAAGCCTGCGGGATCGGATGAATTTAAGATCTCTACCGATTTTACCGGTGGTGATTCAATTTATACTGCAGGGGATGACATTTTCATCATCGGTTTAAACAAGGGTTACCCTTACGTCGAAAAGGCCAAAGGCGGCACTAATGATTTTGTCCCGATGTACCAACAAAAAGGCGGTACCCAGTTTGATCACGGCACCATTCATATAAAAGATGGCAAAGCCTATTACTTTTTAATGGAGCGTGGCACGGGTAATTCACTGCCATTACACTTGCAAATTATTGATTTGGGACTTGAGCCATAACTCACACTAAACGTGACTAAAGCAGCTCATTAAGAGACGCACCGCCCTTAAAGGCTTACATCATTGGTGTAAGCCTTTTTAATTTTTACTACGTTCATTATGATTATGAAAAACAGACCCATCGTTTTGTAAACAGACATTCATTAATAATAACTATTTATTTTTTAAACTTAATACCCGTTCTAAAAGCTTAATTAAAAGGCCCGTATGTAGAATAATTAGCGCCCATATACCGCAGACGCCAAATATAAAGAATAATAAATTATCCTCTATGTCAAACATCGTGCAGGACAGGCATTATTAAACCTATAACTTTAAGTTAGCTACTTTATGAGAAGTTTAATTTTAGTAGGGTAAGCCGGATAGTTTGACATCACACGGTGCATATCACACGGTGCATATCAAATGATGGATCCTTACGCTTAATCGACAGATAAATTTAACGGTGTCCAACGATCAACCTGCTCATTAAAAAAGCCAGAGTCTATATAATACTGGCGGATCTTACCTTTAGACCGAAATTGCTTAATCGCCTTATTTAAGCTACGTATAATGACCTGACCACTCTGGCTATGTTTCGACACAATATAATGACGAGAATAAGGAACTGTTACTTTAACATTAGCGACGGGAACTAAACGAAAGTGCCCTTCTGGAAAGTTTTCAATTGGGGTTAAAGTATAAGCGAAATTGTCTTCTTGAAAATAAAAGGGCCATAAAACAAAATCAGCATAACCGCGCTTAACAAAGCTAAACATTTCAAATGCCGTTCGCTTAGAAATGTTTTTTCGCAGCGGCATCGCATTAAGCAAACGCCAATCATTGACCCAGAGTTTGTTTGATACGCCAACCAAACCGTTAAGATCATCCACGCTCATTATTTGTAACTGCTTAGCGCGATCAGGGCTGGTATATAAACCCAAAATATATTCATTTTTTCGGTAAATTGGCTCACTTTGCAAAACATGAGGGCTAACCGTATTAGACCACGTCGTTTCACCTATCATGTCGGCTTCGCCTTCTTCGACCATACGTACGGCGTGGCTATAATCAAATGCAGGAATAAATTGAAATTCAGTTTTAAAGTTAACGGCGTTAAACAACTGACATAAAAGATGGATTTCTATTGCACCGCGATACGGAGTGGTAAACGTTGTTTCTTGTTGTTTATAACAAGGTTGTTGTTTAACTAACTGTAAATACTTAGCACTGTGATAACGTGACGTCGCAATCTTAATTTTTTGGATATCAGCCAAGGCCATAGACACAAACGTGTTTAATAACAAACACACCGCCAATACATACCAGTAAACAGATACTTTTAACACAATCATACTAATGGCTAACTTTGCACAACGACATAATAAACACCTAATCCTACCTAAATTCAATAAAAAACCTTAAGGCTTATCTTTTAATATAGCGTTAATATGGTTATCTGCAGGAAATAATCAACTCCTCCCATAAAACCCATTATTTCGAGTATTTCACTTAGCTAAGCTAATATAAAATTTACCAACCTAAACAAGCAAAAACGTAGAACATCAACAATGATGAAAATAGTCACGCCTAAAAACCTAAATTCATCAATCCAACGTAATTTATGCGTATTTAACACCATCAAAATGAATAAATAAAACGATCAGCTCACTCATTTATCAAACACAATGTAGCCAAGATCGCTTTGATACTTCTTTTCTTAGAAAGGCTGTCCCAAACATGTGGCGACCAATTAAGCCTTCGCTATCGCATATCATTAATACTTGTGTGAACAGGGGTTCGATTTGATCTTTCATTTTCGCGACAAACCCCGCAATGCAGGTGTAGTGCGGTTGAATGTCGCCGGATAAACTCATGAACGTGATATTGGTTTGACACGCTAACGCAATTTTACGACTGGTGATGAGCCCACGTGAATAGGCGAACAAAATGATCTTTAACATAACAGCAGGCGGATAAGCTGCGGCACCGGTGTGATCGTTATGGTAATGGTCATCAAACCCCGATAAATCTAAATGATTATCGACAATATGAGACAACGCATATTCGAATGTACCGGGGATAATTTGGCGAGAAAAATCAATAGGGATAAATTTACTTTGGCAGGATAAGTCTGGTTTGTAATTAGCCATGAAATTGAATACCGAGTTGAATAATATCAATTAGATCACAACGAAGATCGGCGTTCAATACAAAATTTAGCGAAAGAATAAAAGGATCTGAAAGGCTTATTAAGTGCGGATTTTGTTCTAAAAAAGAGAAATTCTACAGCCTCAACGCCATCTTAAGCGGCAATAAAATAGCTGGCTAAAATTAGCGAGGGACGAGCAAAAGCCAGCTGTTTTTTGTCCGTTTAAGCAACTTAATTTTACCTACTGCCAGTTGAGTTTTAATTCTTTATGGCTTTGAGCACAATCTTTAAGGTAAAGGTTGATTAAATTTTGGTAAGGAACACCATTTTGATCTGATAACTGTTTGAAGTACTCAATTACATCTTGATCTAAACGGATAGTTATCTGTTTTTTAAGCTTTTTCACATACGGATTAGGCACGGAATTAGAAAAGTCATATTGATCACGCATATCGACACTCCTCGTATTGCTTGCGTTCATATTTATCTGCTTTTCTAGCAGAAATAATACGAATGTTATCATCCGGCTCTCGGTAACAATGACATACGGCTAAAGTTTTAAAGTCATTACTTTGACCGAGAATAATAAAACGTTCTTCGCTAAAAGAGCTATCGGGATCAGGTATTAAACGAGCATATGAATCAAAGAATACAGATTGAGCTTCATCGAAACTCACACCATGCTTTTTGATATTAGTACTGGCTTTTTAGGATCCCATTCAAAATTAATATCACTCATAAATTACAGTGTAGTTATATTATAATTAGGATGCAAAGTATGAAGTAAAACTAACACTCAATACCAATAATTCTTATAAGCCATTCATAAACAGCATTTAAAAAATATCCGTATTGCTTAAAATTTATTTAATAATGTCAGTACGTTAGCATCAATTTAACTTTACATTCACCTTAAATTAAGCCTATAAAAACAAGCCATTTACACTTTTGTGAAAGAACAGGCCATATTTGGCCTATTATGTAAAATTAAAATTTTATAAATATCAATAAAAACAATACGTTATTGAACACTCGTTATTTAATCGAGTCAAATTATTATTTACATACCGCGCCACCCTGATCGACCATGCAGGACAGGCACATATAAACCCATCAGCTCGCTCATTTATCAAACACAATGTAGCCAAGATCGCTTTGATACTTCTTTTCTTAGAAAGGCTGTCCCTTATAATTTGTTAAATTTATCTTTTCTTAGATAGCCTGTCCTCGATGAGCTTGTCCTCGATGAGCTCGCGAAAAAAACAGAAACCATTATTGGGGTGCAAAGGAGCTAATCGGCCGGTGCATGTTAAACATTTTCAGGAAACGCCCTGTGCGGAGCCGCATGCAGGGTGTTGTGGGGGCTGAGGGTTAGATACCCTTGGCTACCCGATTAAGCGCGATTTTCGCCTCACTAATGTAATAATAAAATGAACAATTTCATAAAACCAAACGCCAGGAATAAGTAACCCCATAAATGCTATAAGAAAATTATTCCAGCTTGTTACGCTCAAAAATGCGAGCAGCATAATCACAGACTGCCCCGTGATAGAAACAAATAACCACTTTATACCTTTGCTGCCAGCAATCCAATTATTGAACCATACTATGGAGAAAACTAGAAACACCAGAGACACAGCTAAACTTAGCCAATCACCGATTTTCCATAATATCATTTCCATGTGTTCATTTTGTGCCCGATTAGCCCATTCATTTTTTAATCCGCTCATAGAGCTATCAGCAATCTTGCTAAATTCGCGATGGAAGTACCTACCTTTTGGCTCATCTTCTACAAGCTGAATGTATTCTTCCGCATTTGAGAAAACGTATTCACTGGACCAATACCGATTCTCTATTTCAAGCTCATAAAGACCCTCTTCATTTGATAGGTTGCGAGCCGATATTTCAAATTCTAAAATCCTCTTTGCCCATTCTGGAGATTCTTGAATAGTTGATCTTCTCGAACATGCTCCATGCGAAGGCACCTCTCGTACATAAAAAAATTCGATACAACTTCCCGAATTACACTCGGCAATTATTCGGTCATGCATTTGCGCACAGGACAATGCATAAACTTCGAAAGGCAAAACAAATACTGCCAACACGAATACGAGGTTGTAAGTTTTTAGTAATTTCATAGCTAACGCCTCGTTAAGAGGCAAATAATATGTTGGCTAAAATAAGCGACGCAGGAGTAAAAGCCAACTGTTATTTGTCCTGCTTTAACGACTTATAGTACAAGTTACGCCGATGTTTTAAATACTTAAATAGCTCGTAACACAAAATAATTAAGTAACCACCTAAACATATTTGACCTATTAGAACCATACCCGGACGACCACAAGCACCACCTGGGCCGATTATCCCATAACTTTCGAGGTTAAATAGAATAAATGGAAAATAGCCAAACCCTAATACTAAAATTGCAGGCACCCACAACCTAGATCTTTGATGGGTCAACCTTATTAAAAGTGAAATAACCGCGATTAATAGAGAGGATAAAACAAGTAAATCAAATTGATTATTATGTTCTTCAATTAAACCTTTAGGTGGAACCATACAAGCTTGAGTTGTGTATGACAGAAAACTGAATGTAAAAAATACTAGAAACTTCACCACAACTCCTTTTGTAATATAACGCTTAATCATGCGCGATTTGCGCATTTTTCTACTCAATCCGCGCGCACTTTCATACTTTATGTATTTTTAACAAATAAGCTAACGCATTGCTATTTATATTGTTTATTTGCAAATAAAAATGCGCAACTTGCGCATTTTTTTGAATAGACCATGCAAGACAGGCACATATAAAACTCTGATTTAATTCGATAATACATAAGCGAATCGACTACACATCGATGACCACCCTTGAGGCGGTTCTTGAAGTGACTCTTTAAGTCACAGTATCAAAAAACCTCAATACACATCATCAATTACATCTAAAAGCTTTAACATAAATATAAAACCGGTTACACTTTGTATACAATTAACACTTTATCTTACTGACGTGTTTCACTGTTTACCAATAGAGCCCATAATTTATGCTTAAACCTACCGGTACTAAACAAACAACTTTTAATTTAAATGATTGTTTATTCATGATTTTATTTTTATTTGCGCTGCTACCCATGTTAGCCCACGCTCATATCAAGCAACATCAATATAATCCGCAGCCGGTTAATGCTCAGCAATGGCAAGTGACCGATATTATTTTTAAAGCTCAAACCACGGTTGAAAACCCTTTCGAAAAAAATGTTTTTGCCATTATTAAAGGTGAGAAAGAACAAACAATACCGCTATTTTATAATGGCGATAACCAATGGGTTTTACGCTATTCTAGCGCGTTCATTGGCGATTTTAATTATGAAATCACTAGCGACATTAAGGCCTTTAATTACTTAAGCGGTCAATTTAACATCACAAAAAATACCAAAGAAAACCGCCGTGGTGCCGTCGTACTTAATAGTGATGATAAGCAACATTTCTATTATCAAGATGGTAGCCATTATTCAAATATGGCATTTGAGTTAGATTGGTTATTTGCACTCGATTATGGCAATAAAACACTGAAAAAAACCAACCACTTGCTTGATCTAGTTGCTAAAAATGGTTTCAACCAAGTCGTTACTACCGTTTATTCACATGATGTATCTTGGGATAAAGATCCTATACTTAAAGATTACCCTGAATATGAATATGGCGGCAGACAAGATATTTTTCCTTTTTTAGGTTCCAACGAAAACCCTGATTTTAGTGCCCTTAACATTGAGTTTTTTAAACATTACGACCGCATTATGTCTTCACTGCACGAACGTGAAATTGTTAATCACTTAATGATTTATGTGTGGAATAAAATGGTCAATTGGCCGGCGTTAGGTTCAGCTGAAGATAATCGATACTTTGATTATATTATTAAACGCTATCAGGCTTTTCCAAATATCATTTGGGATGTTTCAAAAGAAGCGTTGCACTATGAAAATACCACCAAAGGCTATATCTCAGAGCGCATTAGTCGTATCCGTCAACAAGATGCTTTTAAACGATTAGTCACCGTGCATGATTTTGGTTTTTGCGCGAATCACCCTGATGAAGTCGATTTTATTTCGACCCAAGATTGGAAACATACACTCTATACCACTATGTTAAAGGTCAGAGCGCGTTTTCCAAATAAACCGATCGTTAATATTGAACACGGGGGTTATGAATTATCACCTATTCGTGTTTTTCCGGGTGCCTATGAAGACCCCGAAGTCACCTTACGCCGCAATTACATGAACTTATTTGCTGGTGTGTATCAAACCTATTACTGGCAAGGCACGTCATGGAATGTGGTTATTCATGATCCTTTTCAAACCGGATCTCATTTTTATAAACCCAAATTTGAGTATTATGCCGTCATGAGCAAGCTGCTCGACCAATTCAACTTTGCCGATTTTGCGCCAATGCCAAACCGTAACGGTTCAGGTTATAACTTAACCAACGAAAAAACCGGCACCGTGTTAGTGTTTGTGCCCAAAGAGAACTACTCTGTCACATTGGGGTATTTAGCCAAAGGTAAAGATAAGTACCGCCTTAAATGGCTTAATACATTAACCGGTGAGGTAAACGCTGAACACGAACCTGAAGTGCACAAAGGTTGGTTTAATAATTCGCCTTGGCGAGGACAAGCCGACACCATTGTTATTGCCACCAAAATAACAAACTAAGTTAGTCCGCTAACTTGAAAAAAACGCAAACAAACAAACAAACAAACAAACAAACAAACAAAAAGGCACCGTAGCTAAAATGCGCACGATGCCTTTTATAAACGATTATACTCAAGTCACTTCAACATGCTCGTTTAAAGTGCTTGGGGATGTTTGCCTAACCTAATTTTTTATTTAACAGCAACCTTTAAAAGTTTAACGCCACTTGGCTTTAAACTAAATTGTGGGTTGAGCTCGTTTTGAGTAAATAGATCCGTTACCTGAATCGCTTTGTTACCCATTAAGCCTAAGGTTAAGTCAGCGTCATGTTTGCCTAAGTTTAAAATACTGACTAAATAACTACCATCAGCTTGCTTAACAACACGCCAGTTACAACCTTTATGTTGAGTGCCATTTTCTTCTTTAAGCGTGACTTCGGGTAAACCCGCGGCCGATGCTTTAAGTGCAACTTGACGAATTTCATCAAGATCAGCTTCACCATTTAGATTAATCAGCTGGCCTTTACCTTGTGATAAAGACTGTTTATGTTTATTACCATACTCGTCTTTACTCAAACTAGCCGCTGAATCAACAATCACCGTGCCACCTTGATCTAAGTATGTTTGTAACGCAGCGAGTTCCGCTTGAGTAACAAACTCGGTTTGATACACCACAATGCTATCCCACAAGCTGTGATCTTGTTTTTTGATGATTTTTTCGGTGGCATAACCGACAGGGAAACCATCAAAGAAAACTTTTTCATACAGTTTAAATTGCGCAGACATGTGCTTAGGTTTGTTAATAGCCGATGTTTCAGAATGAAATAAACGGATTGGACGACGTTGTTCACGTAGCGCAATCACCTCTTCCGAGAAGCTGTTTAAATCATGCATAACTTGCGTATAAGCATTCGCAATATGAGGTTGCTGGTTATTTGAACCCGCAAATGAACCCGCTAACGCAGGGTCAAAAAAGTTCATTTCACCTTCAAGCCTATCTTCGGGTGAACCATCTGGGTCACGCGCCCAAAACCACGCTAAATTAGCATCCATACCTTGCAAAGTCGCCAACCAATAAACGCTATGCACGTAATCAACCGAGGTATCTAGCTCTCGCCACCAAGATGCAGATAAAAAGTGAGATTCTGAATTAAAATGAATTTTATTCGGCGCAACCGATTCCATAAAATCATACGATGTCGCAAGCTCTTCCCAATACCACGCATAGTGCGATTGCCACTCTTCATCTTTTTTAAAGTTCAACTTACGCTTCTCACGCGTTTGAGCATCGTCACCGATCATAGAAGTCAGCTCAGTTAACGCTTCAACATCAATACCGTGCGAACGCGTATCTTCACTGAACATGTTAGGCATAATTTTTAATGACGTGTGTGCATCAGGGTTACCTTTTCTTAATTCACCTTGTAAATAAGTGAACCAATCAATACTTCTATCCATGTGGTAACGATTCCAATCGTACCAAATAGGCGTGCCCCGGGTTGCACGATCAATTGGGATCTCAATTTCAACTTTATCAAAGCTAGCAAACTGGCTGCCCCAATTTTTATTTAACTGCTTAACATCGCCTGCATATTTTTTATCTAGCCACACTCTGAATTTATTGAGGGTGTAAGACGAAATCGAATTCATCTCTTTAAATTGGTGGCTCCAGTGATTTTTTTCAGAATACCAATGCGGCTCATTTGATAAAATATAGCCCATGCGTGATACTTTTTTATCTTTAGTTAACTCACCGGTTTTCTGCGCAATTTTACCCCAAACATCACGCACTAATGGGTTATCAATATCATAGCCTGTAAATAACGATCGGCCTTTACGGGCTTCAGGTTCTTGTTTTTCTATCCACTCAGGTAGGCCCATATTCCAATAAATTAAGAAACCAATATTTTCATCTGAAATACCCGTGACTTCTTTCATTAGCTCTTCATTCCAGCTGCCATCTTCGTTCAACAAGAATGAATTAATCGCTCGGTCATGATCAACGGGATAAAGGTTTTCGCCGCCATGATAAATTGCGCCTAAATGATCGTTATAAACACGCTCATCTGATAATGGACGGCCCACTGATTTAGAAAAATAATCGTAAAGAAAAATAGGCTTGCCATCGCTAACAAACATGTTGTCGCCTGCAACCGTATTTTGCCAATCAACTTTTTTAACCGGACGACGTTTAATTTCACCTGTTAATACTTGGCTCAATTCAGCAATACCCGCATCTAAAATCTCATTGACTTTAGTGCGTTGAAAATCTGGGATTTCATCAGCAAGTTGGTCTTTTTTAGCGCGGTAAGGGCTATAAGCTTCAAACATATACGCGACGGCATCACGATTGTTTTCATCCCAATCGGCATATTTTAAAAACTCTTTGGCGAACCACATTAATGTTTCTTCGCGAGTAATATCAATACCTTTTTCTTGCGCTTGCTGCATTTGCGCTGCGAGTGTCTCTAGTTTTTTCAGTGCACTAACAACCAAAGGGTTTTGGCTAGCAATAATAGACGCTTGCACATCAACCAAGTTTTGCTTTGGTGTTTGGGGTTTTGTCGCATCATCGCCACAGGCAATTAAGCTAAACGGTAGTAACCCGATCAAGACGGCACGGGATATTTTTTTTAACATCATCATTACTCTCCGAAAGTTTCACAGGATCCATAAGGACCTCGCAACAGAATTAAAGTGATCAGCGGTTACTCTTGTTAAAGATCTAACTTTTAATTTTATACCTTTATAAACATATCATGTTTATATTGTTAAAATAAGGAAAACTTTGTTCTATTTTTAAGTTAATGAAACATTTACTGACAATAATAGGCCTAACTTATAATACTCGTTAATATAGAGAGTCGATTTTATGTGATTGACGTGAATAATTTAGCGCATAAAAATAACCATAAAGGCATGAATACAAGTAACGTAAGAGGAATGGATATGGCGAAAGTGATATTATAGTCTTCTCGCTCAGGTTTTATGGTTCATTGTCAGCGCTTACTCGCCCCAATCACATAATAGAGCATATGCTCATGGGGTCTCGAAGCTTGACGGCTTCCCCTAAAACCCGATCGCTTTGACTATACAAGGGTACATTTTAATCCCCAGCTTAGCGTTAGCCAGTATTAAACACGAATTGATATTGCATACAAAACTGACTAAGCAAGAACCCGGCTGTTTAAAATTTGAAGTCACTCCCGATAAAACCCAGCCAAATAAGCTTAATGTTTATGAAGAATTTATTGATCAATGCGCCTTTGACCAACATCAAGCCAGAGTAAAAACCTCGCAATGGGGAAAAATGACGACTCAAGTAGAACGGCACTATCAAATAACATACATTGATTAATTTTAAAACGGGTGACCATATTCTTCAAAATGCATAAAAGCTCATGCCAATTTAAGCTTAAGTATTAATACGTTTAATTTTTATAATGCGTTAAGCCACCAAAAAATGTAAGCGATACCATTTTAAAGCCTAAATTGAATAAAAACTGACTTACTTAACAATAAAAAAACATTGTTAAATGATATAAATGTAACCACAAACCAATTACCCAAAATTAAACCATTTAAAATCAATATCTTAACATATGATAAAAATTTAAAATCACTTTTTAATAAGATAACGAAAAGCTTAAAACATAAATGTTAATAATATGTTTTAAATAATACGGTTGACTAAATGATGTGACAAACCTATGATAAACAAATGTAAGCGCTTTCAATTAAACTAATTTGATACAACGAGCAATAGACAATATGAAAATATCATTACCAGACCATTCAACGATGCGAACCAAAGAGTTTATATACGGCGTCGCGACGGCATCTTTCCAAGTTGAAGGTGACTCAGATTCTCGCCTACCTTGTATTTGGGATACCTTTTGCGCGACACCTAATAAAATAGCCGATGGCTCAGATGGGCATCAAGCCTGCGAACACATTAAACGTTGGGAAGATGATGTTGAATTAATCGATAGCTTAGGTGTTGATGCTTACCGCCTTTCTATCTCTTGGCCACGCGTTATGCACGAAAATGGCACATTAAACCAAAGTGGTGTTGATTTTTACATTGCATTACTCGATCGACTTATTGAAAAGGGTATCAAACCGTTTGTCACTTTGTATCATTGGGATTTACCACAATACTTAGAAGATCAAGGTGGATGGTTGAATCGTGAAACGGCTTATCATTTTAGAGATTACGCCGATTTAATCACCAAAGCGTTAGGTGACCGAGTGCATTCATATGCCACTTTAAATGAACCTTTTTGCAGCTCGTTTTTGGGCTACGAGATAGGCATTCATGCACCAGGCATAAAAAGCAAACAAAAAGGCCGTCAAGCGGCACATCATCTTTTATTAGCGCATGGTTTAGCCATGCCCGTGATCCAAAAAAATAGCCCTAATTCACTCAATGGCATCGTGCTTAACTTTACGCCCGCGTATCCCGAATCAACCAGCGAAGCAGACCAAAAAGCGGCCGATATTGCCAATGATTATTTTAACCAATGGTATATAAAACCGTTATTTGATGCCGCCTACCCAGACTTATTAAATCACTTACCCGAAAGTGATAGACCGGTTATACAAGCGGGTGATTTAGCGATTATTTCGGCACCACTTGATTTCCTTGGGGTAAATTTTTATACGCGCTCGGTTTACCGAGCTGTCGATAAAAATGAGCAAAGCGATTATGATTTTGTTGACGTTGATGTGCCTGATGTTGCTCGCACCGACATCGGCTGGGAAATATATCCACAAGCGTTTACCGATTTGCTTGTTGATCTCAACACGCGATACGATTTGCCACCTGTGTATATCACCGAAAATGGTGCCGCATTTGATGATAGTATCGATAAAGAGGATCCAACCCATGATGTTGCACGCATTGAATATTACAATAGCCATCTTAATGCGGTGCATAATGCAATTGAAAAAGGTGTTGATATAAAAGGTTATTTTGCTTGGAGCTTAATGGACAACTTTGAATGGGCTGAAGGCTATTTAAAACGTTTTGGTATTGTGCATGTTGATTATGTCAGCCAAAAACGAACTATCAAAAATAGTGGTAAAGCATATCAAGCATTTATAACCAACCGCTAACAAGCAAACCTCGACCCAGTGACCCTATACACAAGTAATTCTAGGTCCAAGTGACTGGTATAAAAATTAGCTTAACATAACAATAAATAACAAAGCGCCCGGAGAGCAACATGGTTAGTGTAAAAGAGAAAATAGCGTACGGCCTTGGCGATACTGCTAGTAACATCATTTTTCAAACAGTGATGTTATTTTTAACCTATTTTTATACCGATATTTTCGGCTTAGCACCGGCTGTTGTCGGGACTTTATTTTTAGTGGTGCGGGTATTTGATGCGATCACCGATCCACTCATGGGCGCATTAACCGACCGGACAAAAACGCGTTGGGGTAGCTTCAGGCCTTACATTTTATGGCTTTGTGTGCCTTTTGCATTAATTAGCGTATTAGCGTTCACAACCCCCGACTTATCAGATTCAGGCAAAATTATTTATGCCTATATCACGTATACCTTACTTATGATGGTTTACACCGCAGTCAATATTCCTTATTGCGCATTAGGTGGCGTGATCACCGCCAATGTTGACGAGCGTGTTTCAGTGCAATCGTACCGATTTGTATTTGCCATGCTTGGCGGCATTATAGTATCGGCCTTTACGCTACCCTTGGTTGAATATTTTGGCCAAGGCGATAAAGCATTAGGTTATCAACTTACCATCGGTGCCATGAGCTTAATGGGGCTAGTGATGTTTTTAATTTGCTTTATGGGTACAAAAGAACGTATTGCGGTACCGGCCGATCAAAACACCAATATCAAACAAGACTTAAAAGAATTATGGAAAAACGATCAATGGCGCGTGTTATTTATCGTGGGTGCAGTATTGCTAACTGGCATGGTTTTGCGTAACACCTTAGCTATTTTTTACGTGAAATATTATTTAGGCTTAGAAGATTTTATCACCACGTTCATCACCATAGGCATGGTGGGTAATATCATTGGTTGTGCACTTGCTCAACCACTGGCTAAACGCGTGAATAAAATTAAAGCTTATATCGTATTGCAACTTATCGCCGCGGTGATTTGTGTTGCAAGCTTTTTTGTAGCCCCCGATCAAAGCTATTTAGCTGCGGCAATGTTCTTTTTTTGGGGCTTTTTTATTAACATGGGTACACCGTTATTATGGTCTAAAATGGCCGACACGGTTGACTATGGTCAATGGAAATCAGGTGTGCGCATAACGGGTATGGTGCATTCGTCTGTTATATTTTCTATCAAGCTAGGGGTTGCCTTTGGTGGCGCGATTGGCGGCTGGTTATTGGCTTATTATGGTTATCAAGCTGATGTTAAACAAAGCACAGAAACGATGACGGGCATTGCATTATCGTTCACGATATTCCCTGCTATTGGCTCAATATTGGTCGCCTTATTAATGCGTGGCTATACGTTAGATTCAGCTAAATTAAAACAAATACAAGCCGATTTAAAACTGCAAGAGCACCCAGCGCTTAAACTAAAACAATAACTCCCCCCGTATGTTGGGCTAAGGCATGAAGCCCAACATACACCTTTCAACATACACTTTTTCAACGTTCAACAATCCCACGTCTTCAGCACAACAGATTCGCTCTCACCTGACTTTTTCACGTTTAAATAAGACAATCATGAAAACTATCTATGCCTGTCCGGCATAGCATTTTTAAATGTTTGAGTTTAAATGTTGGGGTTTAAATAACAGAGCAGTCTTAGCCACAGCATTCGCGTAGGTTGGCGCTAAGCTTGCGCAGCCCAACGTCACGCAAGGTGTGTATTAATATGACAATTTTAGGGTTAACCGTGTGTGTTGGGCTTCATGCTTCAGCCCAGCCTACTCGGTTTTAAATGTTGAGGTTTAAAGAACAGAGCAATCTTAGCCAAAGCATTCCCGTAGGTTCGCGCTAAGCTTGCGAAGCCCAACGTCACGCAAGGTGTTTATTAACATGACCATTTTAGGGTTAACCGTGTGTGTTGGGCTTCATGCTTCAGCCCAACCTACTCGAGCAAAACAGGTATAGTTAAACCTATAACCTGAACGGGACAGACATCATCATTAAACCGGCTATCAACAAAACAGCTTAAATCGTTGTTAGCTGATAGTGAATGTTTGCTGGGTGCTTTCCTGCGCTACTGGTCACTTGCATAAAATCTAGCCAGTCTTCCATACGCTTTTTTAATGTTTCAAATAACTCGTTAAAGCGACCTAACTCTGATTCTGGTATTTGCATATCAATATAAACAACAGCGTTAAATTGACTGTTACGAGTGTCAATACCATCATATATACTTGCACCGAAGTCTGTATATATTTTACGCAACTCCACTTCACCAATACGAATAACGGAGTCGGCATTATCACCTTTTAACGTAAGTTGGTAGCTTTGGGTTCCATCTGGGTTATTGACTGTTGTGCGGGTATACTCTGGCTCATTAACGTATTCAATAATGTCATCGTTCAATACCTGAGTCCTGTTGATACGAATAACGCCGTACTCGGCCAACCGCCTAGAGCAAACCGGAATAAAAATATCATCGCCAACCAAATAAGGGTGGTACTGACTATTTAATATAAAATTATTTGGGAAGACGAGTATCCCTAATTGCTGCGTCAGCTCTAAGTCAAAAAGATAGGCTTTTTCATCACTATAGTTAAATAGGTAAGCATAGTTGCCATCACACCATACAATATTATTACCATAATTTTCCCCTGCTTGGGTGTCACGGATTAATTCTCCAGTTTCAGCATTAAGCGCTGCTACTTCGTTTCGATGGGCGACATAAATAATGTCTTTATGTACATAAAAATCTTGAATTGAGTGGAAGAATTCGTAATACCAGTTTTCTGTTCCGTCATTTAAATCGAGTGAGGCAATGGCACCGTTAAGTCGAACTCTATCTGGAGGGCAGCCTGCGGGATTGCGGTCTGAGCCTAGTGAAGCAATAAGATCGTTCCTTTTGCTGTTGGTATAAACTTTATTTTTGCTTGTTGGACGCCACTGTTTACTATATGTGTACGTCCATGCTTTTCCTTTTGCAAACTCTAATTTTGAAACAGATTTTTTCCAATCAAGTTCAATTATCTCTCCACCTGTTTGAGTAATTCCGTTTTGAGATTTGAAATCCCAAAATCGATTTGTTTCCGAGTCAACTACAATCCAACCTTCTTTATTTCTTAGATTTGGATAATAACTAAATATATATCGCCTCGAGCTACATATCTGCTTTTTAATCTTTTTAGGTGGGGTTTCGCTGCTGTGCTCGAACTCTCCACTATCTGGTAAAAATTTAAGGACTTCCTCGTTATTTACCCAAAAATTAAAATTGGAACGAGTGAATACTCCATAATCATGTCCAGAATAAAGAGTAAATACACCACTTTCTGACATTAGCGACATTGCCGACAACAAATAATTTGAAGTCGTAATAATGTCAAGTATTGGCTCACTATTGCGTATAATTTTCATTTAGTAGTCACCGACTTCAAATATTGCGTCTAAATTGCCAGCCAAACTAGCATAAAGTTCATCCAATTCGTCATCTGAATAACGTTTCCTTGTGCTCTTTATTATTTGGTCAAAATTATCATTCAAAGCTTTCTTCGCAACACTTCTTATTTCTTCAAGCATTCCAGATGCCCGTTTATCAAACATCCACTTGATAGGTGTACCATTGGCAGATCGAGTAGGACAGGCATATATAACCTTTTGATTTTATTTGATATTAAATAAGTTCATCGACTATGCATCAATGACTGTCCCGCATGAACACTTCAGAAACGATGACGGGCATTGCATTATCGTTCACGATATTCCCTTCCCTGCTATTGGCTCAATATTGGTCGCCTTATTAATGCGTGGCTATACGTTAGATTCAGCTAAATTAAAACAAATACAAGCCGATTTAAAACTGCAAGAGCACCCAGCGCTTAAACTAAAACAATAACTCCCCCCGTATGTTGGGCTAAGGCATGAAGCCCAACATACACCTTTCAACATACACTTTTTCAACGTTCAACAATCCCACGTCTTCAGCACAACAGATTCGCTCTCACCTGACTTTTTCACGTTTAAATAAAACAATCATGAAAACTATCTATGCCTGTCCGGCATAGCACATGTCCGGCATAGCACAATAATCTAAGAAACGTGAATAAATCCCCCGATCAACTCACTCATTTATCAAACACAATGTAGCCAAAATCGGTTAAATCTTTCTTTTCTTAGAGCGACTGTCCCCGATAGTTTGTTAAATGAAGGTGACGTTATTTAAAAAGTAATATGCCACGGCTTTTGATACCTATATTGGCGATTTATCCCGTTCATCATCACGGCGTAGTATTCACTTCAATAACAGTAAAATCTTTCCTATTACACATAGAAGATCGTTCGTCTTTATATATATATAAGCGAAAATGCATCTCGTCATCCGAACATATATCTAGCTTTTTATCTGATGGCGCAACAACCTCTGTCGATACATGCCAAACTTCAGCGGGAAATAAAATTAACTCACTTAAACCCCAAGACATGCCAAATAGCACACCACTGCCTTGATATTTATTACTATCAAATACATAGCCTTTAACTTGATACGTATCGCAGCGCTCATAAAACACGCTTTTGCAAGAATGTAGCGGCTTCCCAAGCTGCTGAGTGATAGCCTTGCGCGAGTACTCGTCGGTTAGCGCTATATCACTGTACTGTGCGTTGCGCTGCATCATTGATGAGCAGCCAGTTAGCACCCAACTTAAAATAATTAAACTTAATAAATGCTTCATGGCACGCGCAATCCCTTCGTTAATCATCAAATGTTTGACTGTATGTGGTATCAACTAACTTTTTACAAATAGTATTATCTGTGGCCATAAAGTATTGCCAGTGTTCATAAACATAGTCGTAAGACCAATCCTCAAACCTTCATTTGTGTTGCGTGAACACCCTGTAAATTGGCACTTCTTGTTCTACCGAGTCAATAGCCTTACGCAAATATTGCCAAAATGTTGGATTATCTAAAATGCTTTGCTGTAAATGTGGAATAAACTTATAGTCTCCGCGCTCATAAACAGCCAATAACACGTTTAAATTTTCGAAATTTTCCTGTTCTATTTGTTTTAATAGATCATCAACATCAATCATCTCTAGTAACCCAAGTTGGTTAGCCATTCAATAGTTAAATGCTAACAAAGTTAGGTTTTCTAACCTGTCAATCTTGACTAGTTTGGGTTAGCGCTATTCAAGCCAATGAGTGAAGCTCTTCACGCCGGGCTATTCAACAGGGCAAGATTATAAGCGCTCAAAAATCGACCATTAGCAAACCGCTTCTTGTTTAAATTCTACGGTATAGTGTTTATTTTTTTTTAATCATATTCACCTCAATAATAGGATTATAATCCTTTATTGAAGTGTCCGGTTAATTCAACCACAACATTGTCTAAAAGGCGACATCAGCCTTTCTTAAACTAGCAACAAATAAACTAGCGACAAAAATGCTGTATAAACTCCGCGTGGCTGGGCAAGCTTTCAACGGTTGAATCAATATTGTGTTTGATATGTTGTAAAAAATTAGTCAGTTCTTCTTGGCTCATGTTATCAACAATAGGGTGATAACTTTGTGGTGTTAACCCTTGGCCTATCATGACTTGCATCCATGAGTCTTCAAACAACTCATTGTTTTCGCGGAATACCCGTCCGGTTTGTTTAAACAATTCAATTTTATGTTTAAGGGTATCGGGTATATCCATACTGCGGCAATGCTGCCAAAAGTCACTGTCTTTTCGCTCGGTGACACAATAGTGCAGAATAATAAAATCACGGATCCGTGCGGTATCAAATTTAGTTTGACGATTAAATTCGTCTACATCAGCTTGCTGCACCCCCTTTTGTGGAAACAAGCGAATTAACCGAATAATAGCCTGCTGAATTAAGTGAATACTGGTTGACTCAAGAGGCTCTAAAAAACCGCTTGATAAACCAATAGCGATGCAGTTTTTCTTCCAATGCTCACGTCGAGTGCCCGTTCTAAACTTTATAACACGAGGATCGGTTAAGGGTTCACCTTGCAAGTTGTTCAGTAACGTTTGACGCGCTTGATCATCGCTCGCGTATTGGCTGCTATAAACAATACCATTACCCACTCGATGCTGTAACGGAATACGCCACTGCCAACCAAATTGATGCGCAATTGATCGCGTATAAGGTATAGGCTTTTCAACCGCTTTGGTTTGCACTGCAATTGCGCTGTCACACGGCAACCAATGCGACCAATCTTCAAAGCCACAATGTAAAGCACCGCCCATTAACACCGCTCGTTGCCCTGTACAATCTAAAAATAAATCGCCTTCAATCACGTTACCTGACGCTAAGGTTAACGATTTAATATCACCTGATTCTGGCGCTAAGTTAACTTTTTGTATTTTGCCTTCAACTCGTTTCACGCCGTGTTTTTCGCTTAATTTGCGTAAAAATTTAGCATAAAGTGAAGCGTCGATATGGTAGGCATAATTCAAACCATTATTCGGTAATTGCGCAAACTTGTTTTGCTTGGCCGCAACTTGTTCAAGGCAATATTCACCAAATTCGCCAGCAATACCTTGCTCACGGCCTTTTTGCCAAAAATGCTGAAAACCAGCAGCCCAGCAGTCTTTACCGGTCACGCCAAATGCATGAATGTAGTCTTTATTGATATCGCGCCAATTCTCAAAATTAATACCGAGTTTGAATGTGCCTTGTACTTCGCGTAAAAATTCCGCTTCGTTTATTTTTAACAATTGATGATAATAAACAAGTGTAGGAATAGTCGCTTCGCCCACGCCTACCGTCGCGATTTCATCGGATTCGATTAACGTAATATCTAGATTTTTACCTATCAGCTTTGAAATTGCCGCGGCAGCCATCCAACCAGCAGTGCCGCCCCCTGCGATCACGACTTTTTTAATTTTTTGTTGTGGGTTATCGATTGGCATATTGGGTCTCCAATGACTTAATTCTTATTTGTTGTGTGAATGGATACATAACCAAGGTTATCGATTAAGGTTGTTGAGTAACATTGCGCGAATTTGCCGTGCTGCAATTGGGCTATGTTGCGCTAAAATACCTAACTGTTCTTCGGGTATATGTTTAAGCGCTTGTGGATCGTCATTAAATACATAGTAATCAAACATGGCTTTGCAAGCTTGTTTTTGCGGAGCCGGTAAATCACGAATATTCAGCAAAGCATGTAACAAGGCGTCTTGTGGCGACCCCATGTAGTTTGCTGTTTGCTGCCACCAATAATTAACCAATACATTAAACTCAGCTAAAGCTTCTACATGATGCCACCAAGAGCTTGGTATAAATACAGCATCGCCGGGTTCAAGATCGGCAATCAATGCACCTTCAAGCGCTTGAGCAAATTTGGGGTGTTGCTTAAAGTCAGGGTTGTGAAAATCAACCAAGCTAATCGCCTGCCCTGCCGGGGTTAAATCTAGCGGCCCAACATAAAGGTTTGCAAGCTGATCGGGCGGAAACAAAGTAAAGCGCCTTTGACCAGCCACACAACAGGCGATGTTTTGCGGAAAATCTTGGTGTGCCGCGATCCGACTTTTATTGCCCACCCAAATACTGACATGAGGCTGCATCTCATTTAACCAGGGTAAATTATTATGCTGGGTAAAAGTCGGTAACAATGAATCAATATGAGCCGACCCCACATAAAAAGTATGCGGGTTTTCTTTACCTTGTTGTTTTAATAGTTCAGTTAAAATGTGGTCAAATTTAACACTGTGTTTATTAAAATTAAGCGCGGTTAAATCATCATTATAAAAAAAACGACCATTGATTTCAGGCTCGCCAACAAAAGCGCCAATCGGCTTTCCTTGATATAAATCGGCAAGGTGTTGACAAAACTGCGCTGTAGATTGCTGTGCTAAAGCCACACTCGGCCAATGTGCGATTAAGCCTTTTAAAAGATAAGGTTGATCACCTTGTAAAACCGATGATAATGGTTCGGCAACTAAATCGACAGCCGTATCGCGGCAATCAATTATCGGCATTTTTTGAGTCATATTATCTTTAACCCGCTACATATAAAGCAAAGTAAGTGCTTACATTTTATTTAAAGTTAATAAAATTTAATGATTGATAGCCACTTATCGTGCAGCCGCTTTGTTAGTGAGTATTTTGTCTTTACGATTGATCAACTTTTTGATTTGTGAGTGCGAAGCAATCACCATATAGATTAAACGCAGTAAACCACTGCTATTTAATTGTGCCAATTGCTCTGCCGACAGTTCATGCAGTTTTTCTTCGTTGATGGTATAAAAACCACTTAACCGATTATTTGAACCATCGGTTAGTTGAATATCAAGATTAAACGCTTCAAGTAATTGCAGCTCAGCCATCTTTTGCATAAACAAAGCCGTTGTACTTTGCGAATCATCAATGGCTTTTAATATATTGCTGACATGATTTAGGTAATCTGAATTGCCTCCGTGCTCTAAAAAAACAGCGGTGCCGGTTTCAGTACCAACACGTGGGCTATCGAGATCGATATGGATCACGGAATTTTTATTACCTTCCGCATCTTCTTGAAAACCGATATAGAAAGGTTCACGCTCTACCATTAACGGAATGTAATCCGCGTCCCAACCACCGTCTTTTAAATATAAGTTCTCTTCTTTCTCAAAGCCAAACATCGCTAAGGCATAAAACTCACCGGACTCAGGGTGACGATTAAAAAAAATAGGATAGTCGGCTTGTACGTGCTGAAACTCAAACGGGAATACCAAGCTATACATCACGTTGTTACCCAATGCGGCAGACTTCGTAGTGTCGATTTTTAAGTTTGGATGATCAATATTATTAAGCAATGCTTGTTTAGCCATAATCAGTCTCTTATTGTTGTCATTTATTTTAAGTGTTTGTAAACACCTACTTCTTTTATATCTCTAACTAGCGTTGAGTTTTATTAAATAATAAAAATAGGAAAACCTTAATTTTCACTCTCAACTTTATCTTTTATATTGTGCACAAAGCTGCTCAATCAATTGCCTATTTTGCGGTAAACCGGCGACATATTTATCGATAGTTTGACGGTTTTGATTAAATAAAGCGTCAAGCATTTTAGGGTTTTGATCATGCTTTAGATGGTTGCTCATCTGTTTTTTAAAACCCATGCCATACAATACATACATGTAACTCGATGAAGGAAAAATCTCTTCTATTTCAGAAAAGTCATTATATGAAGGTTCTTGATAGCGCCATAACTCAAGCAATTGCTGTAAACGCTCAGGGATAGATTCAGCCATACAATGATCACGCCAATAAGCGGTATCGGTTCGTTCGGTTAACACATAATGTAATTTTAAAAATTCAATAATGCGCTGCCAACGCAAATTAAAACGTTGATTAAAGCGTTCGCCAATAATGGGCATTACGCTTAAATTTGCCGGTAAATCTTTGCTGATC
Source organism: Algibacillus agarilyticus (assembly GCF_003286125.1). GTDB lineage: Bacteria > Pseudomonadota > Gammaproteobacteria > Enterobacterales > Alteromonadaceae > Algibacillus > Algibacillus agarilyticus. The sequence continues at coordinate 24,004 of NZ_QMED01000016.1, read as the reverse complement.
ATATTGGCTGAAAGCTCAACTAACGCTAACGCTGATGCTTCAAGCGGCTCAATAAAACCGGCAGACATGCCCACGCCAACACAGTTTTTATGCCAAAACTCTTGTCGATGGCCAGGGTTAAAACTAATTTTTCGTACGTTTACATTGGCGTCATCTAAGCTCTGGCCAATATAACGACGTAAGGTTTGCTCAGCGGCTTGGTCAGTCGTATGTTCACTTGAATAAACATACCCAACCCCTTTACGAGTCGGCAAGCCAATATCCCAAATCCAACCGGCGTCTTGCGCCGTAGACACCGTGTGCGTTTTAATGGGTGAATCAACCGCCGGATAAGGAATTTGAGCCGCTAAAGCACAGTCGTTAAATAATTGATGCCGACGGCTAACCAATGGCACTTGATAATGATCACCTAACAGAATCGCCGCAGACCCCGTGCAATCAATAAAAAGCTGGCCTTTAATATCGCCTTGCGCGCGCGTGGTCACCGAACCAATATAACCATCAACTCGGTTATTGATGGCCGTAACGTGATCACTTACATACCTGACACCCAACTTTTCACAACAATGCTGCTTAAGCAATTCAGAAAACTTACCGGCATTTAAGTGATAGCCATAATTAGCCACCGCACCATATTCTGGCGTTTGGATTTGCTTAGGTGCTAAACCCGCGTCACAAATAGCCGCTTGCGGGGATGCAAACTGGGCAAATGGCATATTGGTATAATGCGCTTGCCAATAATCAACCGCTTGGCACTTACCAATAAAATGCGGTAATACAAAAGGATGATAATAGCGATCGTCGGTAGCACCATTGCGCCATCCCACAAATTCAGAGCCTTGCTTGAAAGCGGCATCGCAACAGGCTAAAAATTGTAATTCACTGATGCCTATTTTTTCTAGCGTGCCACGCATGGTTGGCCATGTTCCTTCACCGACCCCAATTGTTTTAACATCGGGCGATTCAATCAAGGTCACGTTTATACCGTGTTCATGATAAGCACAATGATCGGCAGCCAAAATACCGGCCGTTAACCAACCCGCCGTGCCACCACCCACAACAACAATATCACTGACTTGATTGTCGATAAGTTCGCTTTTCACTTTATTCAAACGGTTTAAACCTTTTTAAAGAGTCGCTATTAACTTAAGCGTATAAGTTTAAGGTGAATAATTCTACTGGTTAAACGCAAATAGCCCCTGCTTAAATCAACGAGGGGCTATATTAACTTCTAATAATATTTAAGGTATTAAGCTTAGCTCATTAGAACTTATAACGTGCACCAACGTTAACACGCGTACCCGTTTGTTCAATGTTATAAGTCATTAACTGATGACGACCATAATCACGGGTATACTCGTCAGTTAAGTTAATCGCTTCAACAAAAAGACTTAAATGTTCGCTCACTTCGTAACTCACATTCGCATCAAGCTGGCCATATGCTTGCGTATAAACAGGTGCATCACCAATAGCATCAACCGTTGCGTTTAAGAAATCGTCACGCCAGTTATACGCTAAACGAATTTGCAAACCGTCTTTGTCATAAAAACCAACAAGGTTATATGAATCACTTAAACCAATAAGCGGTGCTTCTTGATTACCTAATGTACCGTTATCATAGGTTAAGTCACTATCAACAAATGTCGCATTAGCGATAAAACCAAAACCGGTATCAGCAAAAATATGTTGAATGGCCATTTCAAACCCATTCAAGCTCTTGTTATCTTGATTGACAGGGCTAGTTAACGTTACATTTACGTTATCATTTTCACTTGGGTGTCCCCAAATTTTAGCAGCCTCACCGGTATCTGCGTTAGCCGCTTCAATGTGCACACCGTCAGCACCACTTGTTTGGATAATTTGATTACGGATATCAGCTGGGCTATCAGCCCCGACAACCGCAACGGCATTATCAAAACGTGCGCCTTCTAATGGGCTATTTACATTAAATGGCGACGCCGCGCCTTCTAAATATTGACTCGATGGGGCAATAAAGGCATCAACACTCTTATCAAAATAACCAATCGATACATAACTACCTTCGTCGTAATACCACTCTACAGATAAATCAATGTTTGATGATTCGATTGGCAATAAGCCAGGGTTACCACTACTCGCTTTAGCTTGGTCAAAACGAACCTCATCTAAACGCACACCCGCCGTTAAGAACCCGTATGGCGCACGACCAATGGTTTTACTGTATGACGCTTTCACTAATAAATCATCAATCACTTCAGCTTGTATATCAATGTTAGGTAATACGTAATTATAGCTGCCAGTACCTTCACTAAAGACACTGTCACCACGTTGAATGGTAAATTCGTTATCCGCTATCCAACCAATGCGCTCCACTGCAGGTAAAAGCGTATTCGACGTCACATCGGTTTTTTCGTAACGTAAACCAGTGTAAATAGTGGTTGGAATTGACCCAATATCAAAAACAATTTTAGCTTGGGTAAAGGCACTTAACGACACTTCTTCTGTGCGGCGATCGGTTGTATATTTAGAAGGTGCGCAAATTTGTGTACCACATGGCCAAGCAGCATCAGCCTCGCTGCCATCAGCATTTAATGGCACACCATATTTAGAGCCCACAATATTGGCTATATCCGTAAAATTAACCGACCAAAATGAATTGATCATCTTGCTTTTATCGCCCGGCAAATTATCAAATCGATCAGCCATACTGCTTTGGCTAGCGAGTAGCAGGTCATTGGGTACATCATCGTATTGACCTACACCGCCCCACGTTGCACGCTCTGCCATGCCAAATGCATTGCGGTTATTCACGGTATTATGACCAATACCAAAATCAATACTTTCAACAATACCATCATCAAAAGAATAGGTGCCGTTAAACTGAATTTGATCTATATCTGAACGCATATATGAATTACGGAAACTGGTTCCCGTTGTGCGAACACGCTCTGGTGTTAAGTTACTAACGCCTGATAATGGGTTAGCTGTCGCGCCATCAAAATCACTAATATTATAAGCATTCGGGAATGTGATCGTCGCCACAGGGAACTCACTATTGAAATCAATTTCAGTCGCGCCACGAATGTTTGTCGCCATTTGGATCGTATTACTGTTACCGTAAATGGTATTAGGCTTGGCTTCAGCTGATGAGCTGTGCATATCTAACGTTAGCTTTAAGTTATCTGAAACTTGATATTCTAAATTAATACCCAACGATTTATTTTCGTTAACTTGGCCGCTTTGCTCAACCTGACTCACTAAATCTGAATAATTTAAATCACCCGTTTCATGACCAAACGGTGGCTCGTCACCCGATACATTGGTGTTGTTTTCTTTAATCTTAATAGGCGAGAATACGCCACCAACAGGACCACTCCACTCACTACTGCTATGACCAAAGTTCATCCAAACTGAATGTAAATTTTGTTGTGTTTCTACTTCATTTTTTGAGTACGTGTAATCAAGCGTGGCCGTTAAATCGTCAATAGGACGATATTGCAAGGTGAGTTGACCGTTTGTTCGAGTGCGATCAACTTCTTTAAAACCATAAACCAAATTTTGCGGAACCGCATAAATAGCAGACCCCGTAGGACGGTTCAGATGAGGATCAATAGAACCATCAGTTGGTGCTGCCGGTAAAGTACCCCAACCACCATCAGTGGCGTTAAATGGACGCCAACCGTTATCCACACCTGCACGAGCTGAACCGCTTTGACGGTTTTGGTAACTACCCACAAGTGCAACACCAATTTTGTCGCCGGCAAATGTATTGCTATAAAGACCTGATATTTCAGGAGTAAATGAGCTGCCAGTTTCACTCGACATATCATGCACGGCTTTAACACCCACACTTGCTTTCATGCCTGGGCTATTAAGTGGACGTAAAGTCGATAAATTAATCGTCGACCCGATGCCACCTGTCGCAATTGATGCACGACCCGTTTTGTAGACTTCAACCGCACTAATGCCTTCTGAGGCAAGATTACCAAAATCGAACGAGCGTGAATCAGACGCTTTGGTGGCTTCTAATTCTGCGGTAGGCATTTGACGATTATTTAACGTAACTAAGTTGTAATGAGGACCAAAACCACGCACGGTTACCTTGCTGCCCTCGCCATTAGAGCGATCAATCGATACACCACTAATACGCTGTAGTGATTCAGCTAAGTTAGTATCTGGAAACTTACCCATGTCTTCTGCCGAGATCGCATCAACAACCCCGACACTTTCACGTTTTAAATCCATTGACCGCATTAACGCGCCACGAATACCGGTAACTTGAATAACTTCGACTTCTTTTTCTTCTGCTGCTGTTGCATAACCTGTGCTAAGCGCACTTGCGCCAAGCACTAAAGAAAGGCTGGTCGCTAATTTTGTTTTATTGAATGTGGTTTTCATGATCTTGGTCCCCTGTATTTACGTCAATTGTAAGCGCTTTCATTTTATTGTTAAAAAAAACCACCTTTTGTACTGGTGGAATTTGAAAGCGCTTACAAAAATTAGTCTATAAACATTCTAAGGTCAACACTTATTTATGTTTTTTGTTAAAAAAAAGTATATTTATGTAACATCAAACTAAAAGCATAACGAAGATAAAGCGATAAAAACAAGTAAAGTCAATGATCTAACGTAGAGTCACTGTTTATTTAGTAAAAATGAATTTAATTTTTATTCGAGTTCACGAACAGACTCGCGGATCACTAAATCAGGCACATTCACTTCGGAGATAGGTTTTGAAGTGCTAAATTTAGGCTCAATATTGTACACACGCTTTAAAATTCGCGAAGCGGCTTCAACCCCAAAATCATAGGCGGGATTAATAACAGAAGATAAGGTTGGCGTGATCATGGCACAAAAACTAACATCATCAAAACCAATAATAGAGATGTCGTCAGGTACATTTAAGCCGTGCTCGTTAACCGCTTGAATGGCACCAAAAGCCATTTCATCATTACCGCAAATAATAGCCGTCAAATCCGTGTTTTTATTTAACAAAATATTGGCGACGCGATAACCGTCGTCTTGCGTAAACTCGCCTTGCTCAATTAATTCAGGCCTAAATGGAATATTATATTTAGCTAAAGCTTGCTGATACCCCCAAAAACGTTCACGTGCATCATGTTTAACTTGCGGCCCCAATAAACAAGCAATATTGTTATGTTTATGCTTAATTAACCACTCTGTGGCCAAAAAAGAACCTTGCACATTATCAATCGATAAGCAGTTATCATGCATCGATTTAACCATACGGTTTATCAAAATGACTTCGGTGTCACCTGTTTCTAGGCTTTCTAGGTATTCGTCCGACAAGGTTTCACAATGTAAAATAAGAGCGTCACATTGGCAACTGAGCAAATATTCAATGGCTTTCTTTTCTTGTTCTTCATCAGCATGACTGGCCACAATTAAAAATTGCTTGCCCGCCGTGCGAATAGCCCGTTCGGCCCCTGACATCATCGGACCATAAAAAGGGCCATGTAATTCAGAAACCATCATTCCAACACTGTTACTTTTATTTGAAGCTAAAGAGCGCGCAGCCGCATTAGGCCGGTAACCAAGCTCTTTCATGGCGGCCAATACTTTTTCTTTGGTCGCTTCGCGCACGTTTTCAGTACCATTCATCACACGTGAAACCGTGGCAAGTGACACACCAGCCAATTTAGAAACTTCAGTAATTGTAGACATAGGACTCGCTGTTGCTTAAATAAGATAAGTGAAGATTAGATGAAAAATGAAAAGGTTTACATTAAACAATGCAAAATTTAATAAAAAGGTAGAAAAAAGTCAATTAAAGCGGTTAGAAAAACGAGGAATAAAAAAGAAAAAAGCCTGTAAATAAACTATTTACAGGCTTTATAGTCTTCTCGCTCAGGTTTTATGGTTCATTGTCAGCGCTTACTCTCGACTTTGGCTCCTGCGTCGTTCTAACACCTAAATCCATTTAGGCGGCCCCAATCACATAGTAGAGCATATGCTCATGGGGTCTCGAAGCTTGCCTGCATGGATGCAGGTAAGGGGCGAGAGCAGGACGCGGTAGCTTTGACGGCTTTGCTTACATGGATGTAAGTACTTAGGTTTCGTCTGGAACTAGAAACCTGCCCCTAAAACCCGATCGCTTTGACTATATATTCATCGCGATTAAATCACTTTTTTGTTATTCAACTTCAATAACACGTACGTTATCGATGGCATAACGTGAATTAGGGTTACCCCAATGCATTGGATTGTATTTGATCACAACATCGCGTTGTGCCCAATCCGTCACATTCGTGTTAAAGGCATCTAAATCAACAATTTGTTGAATTTTAAATTGTTCGCCAACGGCAAAGTGACGCTCTTCAACATGGCGATTGTAGTTTTGTGCACGTGTAGCCGTAGCACCATCAACCGTTACCGTGGTATCGGCTTTATCTGCCAACGTTAAAATAGTGGGTATCGGCGTCGCGGTCGCTAAGACTTTAATATCCAGCAAGATAAGGTATTTTTTACCATTTTTTACCGTACCACTGGGTAAAGTTAACGTATGCAGGCCGGTTTTAACTTTTAAACTTGATGTGCCTGAAATCACCTCTGCTGGATCAGTGGTTATTTCACCCGCACTCCAACCACCGATTGTACCGGTTTCAAAGTCATGGCTGCCATCCGCTAAGTTAGCGACTAAGTTATTGCCCGCGTCTGATGAATAACGATAGACATTAACCGCATCAATTTGCGAATTATGAATTAAATCTAACGTTAATGTACGAGTTGCATCATCATTCATGCCCGTAGAGAATGCTGCCGCATTCATCTCTGGTGCCGCTTGAGCGTTGGCATAACGATAGGCGGCCTCAGTGATCACATTGTCGCCATCGGGTTTGGTGACAAACACTTTATAACCACCAAATTCATTACCGACATTACGGCCAATGTTTTCAACATAATAAGACGACATGCTTTCAACCACGAATGGCTTGGTTAATTTAACGCGACTGCCCGTTGAGGTTACCGCAAAGTGGCGATCGCCTTCCCATGCATTAGCATCAAGCGTCGATTCAGCGGTTACGCCTTCAATGCTTTCAACTGCCCAACCGTCATCTGCAGCACTTGCGCTTTCAAAACCACCGCCAGTAAGTAAGCCGGTTTGGGCTTTTTTAGTTACGTTTAAAGTGAAAGTATGGTTAGACGCTAACCCACCCGCATCGCGCATTTCATACATATATGTATAAGATGCCGTGTCGTTAACATTGGCTAAATGACGAGCGAAATCGATCGGGTCAACAACCAAGTTGTTACCATATGATTTATCAAACTTAATCGCTGGCGCGCCATTGGTTGGGGTGATCGTTGAATAATCAACCGTTATGGCATCACCATTATAATCAATCGCATAAGGCCCCACGGATAAATCAACCGACATAACACTATCCGTTGTGCTGATATCAGCACTGTATGCCGTTAAACCTGTTGGTGCTTCTGGCTCGGTTGATACCCCATTAATGTTAATACGCGCGGTTCGCTCTAGGCTATGGTTATGATCTTTAACTTGGTATTTGTATTCAAATACCACTTGGTCGCCACCTTTAATTGTATCTTTAAATGCACCAACGTTAATCGTGACCACATTATTGGCAACACTTGCGGCATTGTTAGGGTTAGCCACTTCACTAATGGCTTCTAAAACAATCTCTTCACCATCAGCATCGGTAATACCTTGCGCTAAATCAACGGTAATTGAGTCACCATCGGTTTCTGCATAACCTAATAGAATGTCGTCAAACACAGGCGCTTCATCGTAGCCCGCAACGTTAATCGTTAGCTTACGCGAAATCGTGTCAATGCCATCCGATAAATCGTATTCATACACAACGACTTTATTTTGGCCACTATCAAGGTGCGGCGCCATTTCTTCGGTGTTAACCGTAATATTGACATTTTCGTTACCAATACCAATTAAATCCGTCGCGTCGGTCCGTAAGTTTAATACTCTAACGTAATCGCCATCGGTATCAACAACACCATCAAGTAAGTGAACCGTTTCAAACTTAAGCAAATCGGTTTCGTTCATGTTTAACGTTAAATCACCGTTTGAAGTCGGTGCTGAATTTGTTGTTCGTTCTGTTGGACTGTAATCGTCGCCACAGCCCACTAACGTGGTCATAATTGCGCAAGCGAGTAGCGATTTTGAGGTTTTAAATACGTTCATCATCTGTACCATTTATAAAGTCATAAAGCAGTGCGATTGTATTAATCGCACCATTAAATTTAAAAGCCTTACGTTGAGTTAAAAACACACGTAAGAAACCCGAACACTAGAAGCGAACATTAACGCCTAAGCGGAATGTACGACCCACTTTGTACTCACGATAAGTACGATGCGTTGGTGCTTCACCGTCTAACGGGTTACCTTCATTGAATTCACCCCAGGTAACATCACCATTTTCGTCTTGCATACGCACAACCTCTAAATCACGGCTGGTGTAATATTGACGATATGATTCATCTGTTAAGTTGATCGCTTGAAGCGTAACGTTAACGCTGTTATTAACTTTATAAGTAGCCGATAAATCGAATGTATTTCGACCTTCATTCCAAATTGAACCGCCGTTCCAATTACGGCCTCTTGATGTTTGTCCATTAGGGTAATCAATGCCGACCAATGAATCAGTCGAACCACGGTAACTTAAGCGAACTTGATGACCTTTGTTTTCCCAGAAAGTGGTTAAGTTATAAGTGTGCTTAGGCGTGTCAGCAACGGGTAACGAAGGGAATACAACCGACGAATCAACTTCTGACACTTCTGCTTCATATTCACTTTGCTGGTAGGTGTAGTTCGCACTTGCGCCTAACCCACTCCATAAACCCGGTAAAAAATCGTAAGTTTGGCTATAACCAAACTCTAAACCACGCACTTCAGCCGACTTACTGTTTACTACACTGATAATTTCATATTCAGCACATAAATCTTTGTAGTCATCACTTAAGCTAAGTGGGTTTGAAGTTGGGTCAACAAAGCCCCAAACACCGGTGCTTGAAACACGTTGCGGCATACAATCGCTTAAACCTGAATTAGGCAAAGACTCATCGACTTGGATAGGTAAATCATCCGCACTGATCGAATCTAAATTACGGATGTCTTTTATGTATGAACGTACACGCTGCGTATCAACGAAGTTGCTCATGTTTTTAGCAAAGAACGCAACACTCAACATCGACGTATTATTGAAATACCATTCTAATGATAAATCTAAGTTGTTTGATGTTAATGGATCAAGCTTGGTATTGGTTTTTTCAATACGGTTATTTTGCGTTTTATTAACATTAACATTCCAATAACCGGCTTCAGTAATAGCCGCTCCCGGCTTAAGTAAATCGATTTCTGGACGTGTCATGGTTTTTGAAACCGCAAAACGGCCGACTAAACTGTCGCTCATCGCGATATTTAAATTCAAGCTAGGTAGTAAATTTGAATATTCATGTGAACCGCTAGCCGCATAAATAGGCTTGTTTTTTGCGACAATATTGTTATATGAATAATCACTTGCATCAACAACTGAGCCTTCACCATTCCACGAAATATCGGCGGTTGTTGCATCAGCCGCGCCCCAACCATAATATTGAGACGTTGAAATATCAGCATGACGCCACATAGTTAACCAATCAACTGGGTTTGCCACTTTGTCTTGTGTTTCTACACGCGCAACCCAAGAAGGTTCATGGCATGGACCTTGATCAGGAATGCGAGTCCAACCAGCTGGATCGGGACCTGAAGATGTATCCCAGCCTAAACCATCGATACGTTGGAATTTTTTCTCGTAGCCTTGTGTATTTTCAGGATCGGCATAAGCAATTGACGAACAAGCCGGTAAAGATTCATCACGTAAATTTTTCACATCGATTAACGACATAATACGTTCAAAATCGCCAGTACCACCAAAGAATGAAGCCCCCGCAAAACCGGTTGCTTCTACTTGCGTTTTAACATAGCGGAAACCCACATCACCAGTAACGATCCCGTCAAATAACTCAAGGTTAGTTTTAAAGTAAAGCGCTTGAGTATCGATATCTGCACTACGGGTTTTAGAAGGGTCAACCACACGTAACGTATCATCATCGGCAACAATGGCGTTTAATGCTTTAATTGGGTCTGGTGCATACCAACCCGATGTGGTGGCATGACGCGGGTAACCAAGCGACGCCATAAAATCATCGGGTATCGCTTCATCATCAGCGATATCAGAGCCGTTAATATTTTTAATAGTCCCGCCTTGAACCGCAACAACATTACCATTGGCATCAATAAAGTTTTCAGAACGCGTTAATGTTTCAAAACGATAAGCTTGATCATCAACATACTTACTACGCTGTGTTGTTTTACCACCGAATTCAATACTACGAATGCCTAATGCATCAACATCATATTCAAAATCGAGCGCTAAACTCGCTAATTCATCGTCAACGGTTCGATCAACTTCTCTGATCCATTCTAAGTTTTGAGCTTGTAAATCACTCGCGTGAAACCCAGTATTGGTCTTGTTATCTGTCCAAGCTAATGTGTATTCCCCATCAACGTCACCATCAACAAGAAGATCACCAAAATCAACCATTTGGTCGCCATGGCTAATTAAACATTTACCCGTTGTACAATCAAAACCAACCGGCACAACATCAGCGCCAACATCATAAAGAATAGTGGCATTGACATGCTTACCATTAGATAAAATAGCATTACCATTAGGCTTTGTTGTTGATTCACTTGATGAATAACCCGCTAAAAAATTCATGCGTAAGCTGTCGGTAATATCAAGTTTAAAATCGAGAGTTGAACTAAGGTTTTCGTTTATCGTACCGCCTACATTTTGCGCGATACCCCCACGACCAAAACGGTTTAAGTATTTAGTCACGGTTAAGGTATCGGTATCAACTGAGTACCAATCTTCTTCTGGATCAGTAAATGGCGCATCAGGGCGGCTGTCAATTGATTGCACCCCACGCACAAAGTTTGTATTACCTTTGTTGGTGGACGTTGTAATTGAAGACGTTTTATCTGATAAATCTTGACGGCTATACGTTACATCAAACATTAATTCACTGGTGTCTGACGGTAAAAATTGAATACCTAAACTCGCACCGGTACGATTACTCTCGTTTTCAGATAACAAGAAACGCGTTGCACTTGGCGCGACACCTCTAAATTCATTAATAACATCGCCGTTTTGATCTCGCGCAACTCTAAACGTTTGCGATGCTTCAAATCGTTCAACACGGTATTCATCTTTACGATAAGCATTAGTTTCAGAATAAGCAGAAAGAGAAACACCTAATGTTTCATCTAAAAACTTTTTAGTGAGTACACCCGATATTTTATAGTTATTTTCTTCTGACAAATCATTATATCGCCCTTGGATATTAAGCGACTTTATTTCGTTTTGCTTATTCAAAGGACGCAATGTTTTAAGATTTACATTGGCCCCTAATGAACCTTCATCATGATTCGCACTGGGTGTTTTAACAACTTCAAGGCGATCTAATATATCGGCTGAAAAAGAGCTCAAGTCAACTGATTGGCTGAAATCTGTACTCGTCAGTTGTTGACCGTTTAACGAGATATTATTTTGATTAGCGCCAGCACCACGAACAGTGATTGAAGACCCTTCACCGTTACGGCTAACAACCGAGACCCCGGTAACACGGCCGAGTGCGTCAGCAATATTTTGGTCAGTATTTTTACCAACGTCTTCTGCATTGATGGTATCCATTACGTTACCAGCAAAGCGTTTATCGTTAATCGATTTGATTAAACTACCTTTAATCCCCGTTACTTCGATAACTTCTATTTCTTCGTCTGCATTTTCTGCTTCATTAGCATAAGCCATCATCGCGCTGCAATTCGCTACAACCGCAAGTGACAAAGCGCTAAGCTTAAATCGTGTTCTTGTGTTTGACATGTGATACGTCTCCTAAAAATGATTCACTCTCGAAATAACGACTAGGTTAAATTCGACAATTAATTTATTCGCCTAGCTTTTATCCGTTAGCCACTCAGGCATTTATTAGTTCATCAATGCTCATTATCTTTCTGAAAATTTCACTTTTTTCTCTTACCTTGAAAGTATGAAGTTTCGTATACATTCAACACAGGCAAGCAATAGAAAACTATTAAGCAATTGCACAACGCTAACAACCATTGTTAACAATTAACCCTATAATGAAATTATTTGACACTTTATGCAACATAAAATAAACAAAAAGATGTATTTTTTATAAATAAACATCAAATAAGGGCTTTTTCAGCACTAAGCATTGACATTTAGCATGATCATTGTCGACAATCAACACAAACCAATAAACACATCTTTTAACATCAAAAAGAATCTTTTTGATTCTTTTAATAAGATTGTAAAAATGAGTTTTAATTTGCAGTTGAGTAAGCAGAGGAGCTTAATATGAATATGCGAAAAATCGTTTCGATACAGCATCAGATCGTCGACATAATAAGAAGTGAAATTATTTCAGGAGAGTTGCCCGCCGATAGCAAACTTACCCAGCAATACTTAGCTGAGCGTTTTGGTGTATCAAGAGGATCAGTAAGAGAAGTCTTGTTAATTCTAAGAAAAGAAGGGCTAACCTATACTAAAACCAGCACAGGGCATTATGTTGCGCCGCCACTAACCCCAAAGGTAAACACCTTCATTGAAGAAGTACGAAACCAGATAGAATACTTTGTTATTAAAGAGTTTTTAGAAAAATCAACTTATAAAGATATAGACATACTTAATGATATGATTCACGAAATGACAACTTGCTTTTCGAGAGCTGAATACACAGAGCTTGTTAAGCTTGATCTCGATTTTTATAAACACCATATCGAAAAAATTGGCGGCAGTACGTTGCTAAATGTATGGCAACCCTTAGTGCAAAGAGTGCAAAACGACACGAGTAGTACAAGTGCCAATAATGTGATAGAAAAATACACTAAGATACGCGCGAAGATCCAAAATAAATACCCAAAAACGAATAATAACACCTCGGTGGTTGCTTTAAGCGCTTAAGCTAAATCTCACATCAAAAAGAATCAAAAAGTATTTAGTTAATCAGGTGTTCAAGGAAAAATAACAAACATAAAAATGAAAAAAAAGTCATCTTTTTAACATTTTTCAGGCTAGGTTATTGCGATCAAGCGTGTCATAATTGATGCATAAATGTAATAAACAGATCGCGTTAATGGGAGTTTAAATGAAAATAACACTTGATGATGTTGCCAAAGAAGCAGGCGTGAGCCGTGCAACGGTCGACAGAGTGATTAATGGCCGAGGCAAAGTCAACCCAACGACCATTGAAAGAGTTAATCGTGCACTTTACAGCACGAACTATTTACTTAAACCCATTGAAAATGATTCTCACGATCAAACAACATACAACTTCGATTTTATATTTCCGATACCGCATACCCGTTTTTTAGATTTTTATTCTCGGCAAATTGAAGCGTTAAAAGATTCTTATACGGCTTCTCAAGTTAACGTCCGGATCCACCGCGTACCCGCATTTCAAGCAGATGATCTGGCACAAAAATTACTTGAAGTCGGAAAAGACACCGATGGCGTATCTTTTGTTGCACTTGAGCACCCTTTAGTTAAACAAGCCGTCGATACCTTAGTTGAAAAAGAGATCGGTGTGATCAGTTTTGTATCGGATATAACAGGCACTAATCGTTTAAGTTATGTGGGTATCGATAATCGCGCAGCAGGTCGAACCGCCGGTTTATTACTTGGCCGATTTTTAGAAAAAAATCAGATAGGTAAAGTGGCTTTATTTATTGGCAGCCACGCTTACCGTGGCCACGAAGAGCGCGAGTCAGGCTTTAGAAGCATGATCCGCGAGAAATACCCTAATCTCACCGTGATTGAAATGCCTGAATTACTTGATAATGACGAACGCGCCTTTGAAATAGCCCTTTCATCGCTTGAAGCAGAACCAGAGATAGTGGCCATTTATAATGTCGGCGGCGGTACAGAAGGGATAGTACAAGCGCTAAAACAATTGAATAAAGCAGATAGCATGATGTTTGTCGCGCATGAATTGTTTGATAATACCCGGATTCATTTACTCGACGGTACAATCGACGCCATCATTAACCAAGACATAAAACATGAAGTCTATAATGCCGTTGAAGTGTTACTGAGCCATAAAAAAGGTCGGAATATTAATAACGGTATTTTAAAACCCAAAGTCGAAATATTCTTAGCCGAGAACATGAGTTAACCGCTTTAGGTTAATGATATTTATAACAAAGTTCGCAAGCTATAGTCTTCTCGCTCAGGTTTTATGGTTCATTGTCAGCGCTTACTCTCGACTTTGGCTCCTGCGTCGTTCTAACACCTAAATCCATTTAGGCGGCCCCAATCACATAATAGAGCATATGCTCATGGGGTCTCGCCCCTTGCCTGCATGGATGCAGGTAAGGGGCGAGAGCAGGACGCGGTAGCTTTGACGGCTTTGCTTACATGGATGTAAGTACTTCGGTTTCGTCTGGAACTAGAAACCTGCCCCTAAAACCCGATCGCTTTGACTATATTAATTTCATTGTAGCTTGCATCAATTGACGACCATGAACTATCGCTTAACTCAAATAAAAATCATTTATTAACAAGACAAGTCCTCAATTACATTATCCTCACATATTCACAATATTGACTTACTAACGATCCTCAGCTTTGATAACAACCCTATCTATAATGGTGAATTCGACCTAAGTGAAAACCTTAGCCAGCTGATAATTATATAAATAACACAACATTATTGAACACCTCATACCCTACTTGAGATTAACTAATCAATTACCCATAACCTTCATATCAAAAATACTTTCGCGATCTGCCTGACATTGAGATTAAATAAATTGTCTATTTAAAATGCTCAGTGGCAAATTCATGAATATTTAATACACTTAAATAATCCTGTCTAATTTACTAAGCAAACTAGCTTTCGTGCTGCACTGTTAATTTTTTATTTTTATTGGGTATTAAAAATAACGTCATAAACGTATAAAAATCGTGAGAACAATATGTACAAACAATGCAAAGCAATTTTGATTATTAGTTTGTTAATAACTAATGTCGCTTTTGCTACAAGTAAATTAAGCACGCCGGATATTGATGATATCGAATATCCTGATGAAGAAGAACACAGTCAAAGTGAGATAGAATTAGGAAAAACCCTCTTTTTTGATACCCGCTTATCCAGTAATCAAAAGCAATCTTGTGCCACTTGCCATAATCCAGATCTAGGTTTTGGCGATGGTTTAAAAACAAGTTTAGGTACGATGGGCGAGCATGTCGGTCGTAATGCACCTCATTTATATAACTTAGCTTGGGGCGCGATCTTTTTTTGGGATGGCAGAGCCGCAACATTGGAAGAGCAAGCACTTGGCCCTATTGCAGCACCAGGCGAAATGAATTTACCGTTAACGGAGTTAATTCCTCGATTAGCCAAAGTTGACTTCTATCGTAAACAATTTTCAGATATTTACGATGACGGCCTCACGCTTAATAATGTGGGAAGAGCAATTGCCGCATTCGAACGCACAATTATAAGCACTAACTCCCCTTTTGATAAATACATAGCGGGTGATAAATCAGCCATGAGCCCTGCTGCAATCGCAGGCATGAAACTCTTTGAAGGAAAAGCAAGATGCGTAAAATGTCATGATGGCGCTAATTTCACAGATGATAGTTTTCATAATATCGGTGTAAGTGATGTGGCTGCCGATCAAGGCCGTGGTGGCATTATAAAATCAGCATCATTTAATGGTGCGTTCAAAACGCCAGGTTTACGTAACACGCTTCTCACCGCGCCTTACATGCACGATGGTTCAGAAGCGACATTAGAAGATGTTATTCGTTTTTATAATATGGGCGGCAAACATAAACAGAATCTAAGTAATCTTATTTTACCGCTTAATTTAACCGAAAATGAGATTCTAGAGTTAATCGCATTTTTAGGAGCGTTAACGGCCCATGTGCAAATTGAACGGCCACAAATACCTTAATAAAAAGAAATAAGGAATATTACGATGACAAAATTCAAATCTATCTTGATGGTTACAGGACTCTACACCCTGTCTTTTTTGGCTAGCGCTGATACGATTAAAGGCGAAATAACATTTATTAAATCACCAGCTAAAGCGGGCGTTATTTATGAAGTAAAACAAAATTTCAAAGCCGTTAGTGGAACCATTAATCAACAAGGTAAAAAATTTACCGAAATGCTTGGCGTCGCCTCTCCGAAGGGAGAGCTTGAACTAAAAAATAACGATGAATTTGAGCATAATATATTTGCTAACGACACTAAACAAAACGTGCAGTTTGATGTGGGTTTAATGCAACCCGGTAGCTCACAAAGCTTAATACCCACATGGGAACCAAATACCCTTGTTAGGATAGGCTGCAAAATACACCCTAAAATGCGAAGTTACATCGCTAATATCCCAAGTGATAATTACCTTGGTTTTGAATTCGAAAAAAAAATTAAAAACATCCCATTTGAATTAAACAAGATAGGCCCTAATAGCACACATTTTATGCTTTTATTAGCCGGTATGGATTCAGTCGAAATTCAACTAAATAAAGGTGAAAGCAAAACGTTTAAATTAACAAGGAAAGGGAAAGATAAAGGCTCGATCACGATATCACGCACATAAAAAAGGATTGAAAAAATGAATAAATTACAACTGTGCATTTTAGGAATTGTGTGCTCATTTTCGAGTTATGCTAACGATAAGCCTTACCAGAAAAGTGAATTTAAAATTCCGAAACTTTACAAACCAGATATCTCTCATTACCCTCAAAATTGGAAACGACTATCTGGCTACGAGTATTCAGCTCTGCATTGGAAACAATTTGTCGTTATTTATACGAATGGCTCTAAAGCCGCTTATGCGGCTAATCATCTAGAATTTATGCGCATTTTTGAAGAAGACTTAGACCCAGAAGAAGATGAAATAAATTACCACACCTATCCTGTAGGTACGATTTTATTAAAAGAAAGCTTCGAAAATGTAAACTCTCGACCCGAAAGATCACTTTTTCTTTCGGGAATGATTAAACGAGAGATAGGCTATGACCCAGAGTTTGGTGATTGGGAATATTTTCAATCAACACCTGAAGGGCAAATAATCAGTAAAGGTAACTCGCAAGATGCAGCGGTAAACGCAACTTGTATTAGCTGCCATCAAAATATTCCTGAGAAAGACTTCGTGTTTGCGTCTCATTATTCGGTAAAATCAGATTAAATGCTATTAACTAATAAATTAACCATAAAGCAAAAATTAACCTGGGGCTTTAGTGTCATTATTTCGGCGTTATTGCTGGTTGCGCTTGTTTCTTATTCCAGTTTAAAGTCTGCACAAACGAGTATTAATCCAATATTTGAGTCTGTACAACCTCAACTTTTACTATCAAAAGAGCTTGAAGTAAAAGTTAATTTGGCAGCCAGTGCATTAGCGAATTATTTATTAAGTAAAAATAAGCAAGATAAAGAATCATACGAGCAAGCGCTCAAAACTTCATTTAAATTATTAAACGAGCTTAAAAAGCTAACTCAAAATTCAAGCATAACCTCATTACCAAACGAAGTAAGAAAACTGGAAACACAAATAACAAAACTAACGCAATATAAATCAAAAATGTTGGTTTTGGCTTCTGATGATAAAGAAAACTTACCCGCCCTTAAAATAGCCAAAGAGCATTTAGAAATAATAGGTTTACGCATATTACAATTAACACAAGATATTGTTTATGGCTTTGAAGATGCTCTAGATGAAGATATAACGCATGCAGCCAATGAGCTTCGTTATAACTGGGCGATGACAATGAGTGAAATTCGCTCTTACATCGCCTTTAGAGACGAAAGCAGAATAGAACATATCAACTTATTTAAGCAAGGTACGGAACAAAACATTCAAGCCTTGCAAACATTCGAAGATGAGTTAGTCGATGAGCAGCTAGAAGCACTAGAAGAAATAAACGAATTAATACCAGAATATATCGATCATTGGCAACAAGCATTTGAAATACATAGCAGCGATAAATGGCGCTCAGATTCATATCTAATTCGCCATGAATACGGAGACACTTTAGCTAATGTCGCTGAACAAGTATCGACACTGAACCAACTCATGCAACAACAATCTAGCAATGCAGAAAAAGAGTTGATGGATAATTTTGTGTCTAGCCTTTCTTGGTTAATTATTATTGTTACGGCTTTTGGTACAATTGGTTTTGTTATTGCTTATATAACGGCAAAAAACATTTTATTCCCGATTAATAAACTCACCGAAATAGTTGATGATTTAGCCGAAGGTAATGCGGATTTATCGGTACGACTTGATACTAAGCGCAATGATGAAACAGCAGTATTAAGCAAAAGCTTTAATCGTGTATTAGATAATTTAGAGCAAATGTTTACTGAGATTTTAATCGTCTCGGAAGCCTTAATCGATAAGCAATGGCAAGCAAATGAAGAACTTGTTAACCTTAAAGTCCATTCTGATGGCACCTTTATTTTTTCAAAATCTACCCTTGATGCCGCCAAAGAATCACATAATGTAAGTGACGATATCGGCAGACAAACTTCGGCTGTTATTAGTGCGATACAAGTTGCTAAAGATGAAGCGACTAAAGGCACTTCTTACATGGAAAAAACCCATACTTACACTGAAAGTATGCAAGAAGATATGGAATTAGTGACCGGTGAAGTAAACGCAATCAGAGAATCAAGCCAAAAAATGTTAGGCATGATATCTAATATTAAAACCATCGCCGACCAAACCAATTTACTGGCACTTAATGCCGCTATCGAAGCCGCTAGAGCGGGTGAATCAGGTCGTGGGTTTGCCGTTGTAGCGGACGAAGTAAGAAGCTTAGCAGCCCAAACACAACGCACCGCGGTTAACATTGCAGAAATGCTAGACACTAATCACCAGCAAATAACGGGCTTGGTGAACCGCTTTGAAAGTCTTGCCGAAAATAGCCTCGGGATGCGGGATTTTATAGAGGAAACGAAAAAAAGCATTACCGAATTGGGTCGAGAGTTTGTGGACATTTTAGGTGCATCTGAAAAGATTGATGCCGCATCAGTTTTACAAATAGATAAAAGTAATTATGTTGAATCGGTGAGTAATGAGTTATCAGAG
Organism: Algibacillus agarilyticus; assembly: GCF_003286125.1. Classification (GTDB taxonomy): domain Bacteria; phylum Pseudomonadota; class Gammaproteobacteria; order Enterobacterales; family Alteromonadaceae; genus Algibacillus; species Algibacillus agarilyticus. Next base: position 4,854 of record NZ_QMED01000016.1, on the reverse strand, counting down.
CTATGTACCACAAATGTTGATCATATTGAAGAATTAAGCAGAATAATGATTGAACTCGAAGCTCAATCCAAAGCGTTAGAACAAATTGTACAACGGTTCAGAAAAGCCAGTGATGTAGATTTATTCTAAGGTTAATCGTTTTAACGCATCGGTTAAAGTAATTAACCGATACCACAACCTAACTAATCAAACGTTTTAATAACAAAGATGGGTAACCCTAACTCAGCTTATGCATGTAGTTATCCCACTTAACCTTATCAATTTTTTTAAGCCGCGTTAAATCAGTATCTGCGGTATAAATACGCGCGTAGACCCGGCTATTGGTTTGTATATTATGGGCCGATTGATTGCTTTCTAGCGCTTCTGCAACACTCACTTTTGATAAGACTTTATTTATTTTTTCATTTTTGACTCGTTCAATGTGCAATAACCAAACGTTAGCTAGGGCGTGTTTATCTTTGTCGTATAGATTTTGTTCAATTCCAAAGCATTTTGATCGCGGCATTGGCTTGATGGCATAGTGGTTCTATGTCAAAAGCCAATAACAAAGAGCAAAACGTTTTGGATTGAACCCAAAGGGCAGCGCATTTGCACTATTTCTACTATGTTGCCCCACATGGATGTGGGGTAAGGTGACTTTGCAGGAGCATAAAGTCTTTATCGCTCTTTTATGTAGAATAACTACACCGCAATCGCTCTGCCTTGTATAAATCGTGCAAATACGGCTGCAAAAGCATACACAAAAGATAAACACGCCCTAGTTCTTCTAGTGCATCTTTTACGCTAGTAAAGTCACCTGTACCATTCGATAATTGAGCACCATAGTTTTCACTATCGCTTTCACCACTTATTTGCCATTGATGATGAATGCTCGTTGTCATCGTAAGCATATTTTGCGCAATTGAGGTTAACATGGTGCAACGAAAGTTAGCATTATCGGCCGTTGCGGCACCATCAATACCGTTCTTTTCATCATCGCCAGAACATGCGCTAAGTAAAGCAACACTTAATGCCAAAGCTATTTTTTATACTTAATTTTCATTGTTATCTCCAAACTTAATTGCCGCTGTTATATAAACAACGAATAAAATTGCAGATAATAATCACTTTCATTAACAATTAGGTCTGCATTAGTATTCAATAGTTAATATCATTAAAATAAATAATGCTTAAAAAAAATTTAAACTTCGCAACAACACAAGGCATACTAGGCGCAATTACAGACTTAACACATTTAACAACAGGTTTTGATCATGGAAAGCTTCAAACGCATTTTTAATACAGCGATAACCCTCGTTACACTCACAACAACCTATAACGTACAAGCGGCAAACTCTGTCGATTTAGCACTAAGTAACAAAACAGCTAAATTAACGTATGCCAGCACCAACCTTATTAATGATAAAAGTGTTGTCAGCGCGTCTTATTTACATCATTCACAAGATGATGAAAAAGCGAATTTAGTTGATATGGCGCTACTGGTTGGTGGCGTGCAAAAATTAAATAAACTTTTACTCGGTGGTAAAATTTTTTACGGCAATACCGATTCACTGCACGCACCTGGCTTAGCCTTAGGCGCACAAGCTGAATACAAAGTTGCACCGCAGTTATTTTTAAAAGGCCAAGCGTTTTATAGCCCAGCAGTCACTTCGTTTAGTGACTTAGAAAATTATCGTGAGGTCGAATTGCGGGTGGCTTACGAACCGTTTAGCGAAGCTGAAATTGCTTTAGGTTATCGTAATATTTCGCTTAAGATTGAAGACACCGGCAGTGTTGATATTCACAACGGTGCATTTTTAGCGTTAACCCTTAAGTTTTAAACACATACAAGCGCACTGGCTTTGTTATCTTATTTAACGTAGGCCAGTGCGCTTTTCATTAAAGACTTATTACACTCCTACTTCATCAGTGTTTTCACATATAGTCTTCTCGCTCAGGTTTTATGGTTTATTGTCAGCGCTTACTCGCCCCAATCACATAGTAGAGCATATGCTCATGGGGTCTCGAAGCTTGCCTGCATGGATGCAGGTAAGGGGCGAGAGCAGGACGCGGTAGCTTTGACGGCTGCCCCTAAAACCCGATCGCTTTGACTATAACACCTTTAAGGTAAGAAAATTTCATTTAGCAAAAAACGTTTTTAAGCCACTTGTTTATCCCAATTCATATTGAGCTGCTATATTTAAAAATACATAGCTGATAATTCACTTAATATGCAACCGACTTCCGAATCTAACCTACGAATTAGCTTAGAAAGCGTTAAAAACGATATCACCAATATTCTTTTAGCGGTATTTACTTTTGTCGGCTTTTTTGCTGTTTTAATGTCATCTTCTCGTGCTCTTACCATTGGCTTACAACCCGCGATGTTTTTTCAATTATTTGCTTGGATTGTTATTGCTAGCTTGTATTTTTTAAAGCATAAAATAAATTACAAAATAAGGGCTTTCACCGTTATTTTTTTATTGCTGGTCATGGGCTTAATCGGCATTTTAAATTTTGGTTTAGTGGGGAGTGGCATACTTATTTTATTTTTTTCTTGTGCAATTTCAGCCCTAATTATTAACGGTAAAGCCGGACTCATTTGTTTGATAACCAGCTCGGTTATGATTATGTCCACAGCCTTACTTTCATATTTTGAATATATCAATTTTGCCACCCCCATACACGAGCATGATGTGATCACGACTTGGATAGCCAAATTTGCGGCCTTTCTTATTTTTTCAACCGTTATTATTTTTGCTGCTAATAGACTTTTTCAATATTTAATTGATATTAATAAACAGTTGAAACGCGCTTTAAAGAAAAACATTGCCAGAGCAGATGAATCCGAAATGTTACTTGAGGCGGTATTAAATGCGGTACCTTATCGTATTTTTTGGAAAGACAATAATTTGAATTATATTGGCGCTAATGCCGCATTTAAAAAAGATGCCAACCTAGCTGCCGATTTCAAAATTAAAGGATTAAGTGATTTTGACTTGCCATGGGCAAAGACGGAATCAGAATTGTACAGAGCAGATGATCAAGAAGTCATCGATCAACGCCAAGCAAAATTAAACATTGAAGAACAACAAACCGATGCCCAAGGCAATACTTTTTACTTATTAACCAATAAAGTGCCTTTGTGCAGTGAGCAAGGCAAGCTAATTGGCATTTTAGGCGCTTATGATGAAATAACAGCCCGTAAAAATATGGAAATAGAATTACGCACAGCTAAAGAAAAAGCCGATGCCGCCAGTATTGCAAAATCAGCCTTTTTAGCCAATATGTCACATGAAATTAGAACCCCTCTTAATGGCGTATTTGGACTCATTGATTTGTGTTTAAACTCAAATTTAGATGCCCAGCAAAAGCAATATTTAAGTCAAGCGCAAAGCTCTGCCCGCCTGTTATTAACTATTCTTAACGATATTCTCGATATATCTAAAATTGAAGCCGGTAAATTCGAATTAGAATATCTCGATTTTGATTTAAAAGATGTGCTCAGCAAAATAAACCTATTTACCGCCCCCCTCGCTAACGCCAAAAATATCCAATTCTCAATGCATACTCATTTGGGTAAAAAAACGTGGTATAAAGGCGATCCAACGCGTATTAGCCAAATCTTGCTTAATTTAAGCAGTAACGCCATTAAATTCACCCATCAAGGCAAAGTCACCATCACAACAGGTATAACAGAAGCGAGCGATCGAACAAGCTTGCATATACAAATTTGTGATACCGGCATTGGCATTGCCGAACAGCATTTAACGAGCTTATTCGATAACTTTACTCAGGCTGATAATTCTATTTCTCGGCAATTTGGCGGAACAGGGTTGGGTTTATCAATCGTAAAAAAAATATGTGAATTAATGGGCGGGAAAATTGAAGTCAGTAGTCAAGTTAACGTTGGTTCAACCTTTGATGTTTATTTGCCACTTGAGACCGCGATCCCTTCGGCTCCGAATAATACCAATAACACTAATAACAAAGAGGAAATGGATTTAACCGGACTTACGATACTCGTAGTTGAAGATAATGCGATTAACGCCATGATAGTACATGAAATGTTAGAGCATGCAGGCGCAAGCGTGATCGAAGCTGAGAATGGCCTTGAAGCACTTAATCGATTACACGATCATTTAAATATTTCACTCGTTTTAATGGATATTCAAATGCCCAAAATGGATGGCTGCGAAACCATAAAAATAATTAGAGCTAAAGAAAAATGGGCAAATTTAGCGATTATCGCTTTAACAGCTAATGTGATGTCGAGTGAGATAAAACACTATTATGAGCTTGGTTTTAATGCGCATATCGGCAAGCCTTACGAACGAATAAAGTTGTTAAGTACAATCAATACACTAGTAAATAAACGTTAAAATTGAAGTTGTCAAAAACGTATAACACTATAAACAAGGTATCTGAAAATCGACATGATAATGCTCATCATGTCGTACCCATGATCGCTTTTTAGAGAAATTAATATGAGATTTTAAATAGTGTTGTGGTTGAATTAACCGGACACTTCAATAAAGGATTATAATCCCATTATTGAGGTGAATATGATTAAAAAAACAAATAAACACTATACCGTAGAATTTAAACAAGAAGCGGTTGCTTTAGTGATTGAGCAAGACTATTCAATTGCTCAGGCAGCTTCTGCGCTAGGTATTACTGATAAAATACTTTACAACTGGGTTGCCAAGCATAAAAAACAAGCTGAGGGCACCACATTATCAACAGATGAGCGGGCTGAATTAATACAACTCAGAAAGGATAATAAACGCTTACAAATGGAACGTGAAATTTTAAAAAAGGCTTCAGCCTTTTTTGCGAAAGAAATGAAGTAAGGTATTCATTTATTGCTGAGCT
>NZ_QMED01000015.1 GCF_003286125.1 Algibacillus agarilyticus | reverse complement strand
TGTCTGTGGGGGCGCATTATAGGGATTTAATCTCACCCGTCAACACTCTTTTTAAATTAAATTAATCTTTTTTTACATTGATTAAATAACGTCCTCTTGATGCTTTTAATTACACCAAATCTACAGCAAACATACGATTAGCAATGTATTTTGTTATTTTAACAAACCATACAAATAAGCTTAGTTCGATATATTTAACCATTTACATTAATTAATTTACTATTTAATAAAAATTCCACAGTAGTGATCATTAGATTATCTAAAAATAAAATTTAATAAGATTAGAAGTTATCAAAATCTTAAACGCAAAATTGTTTTGAAAATATACTTTAGGTATTTGGGTATTTGGGTATTTGGGTATTTGGGTATTTGGGTATTTGGGTATTTGGGTATTTGGGTATTTGGGTATTTGGGTATTTGGGTATTTGGGTATTTGGGTATTTGGGTATTTGGGTATTTGGGTATTTGGGTATTTGGGTATTTGGGATATTAAAATTTATGTGGGGAAATAAAAAAGGGCCCTTAGGCCCTTTTTTTATTCTTCTACTGCTTCTTCAATGCTTTCGTCTTCTACTTGAGGACGATCAACAAGCTCAACGTATGCCATTGGAGCGTTGTCACCAGCACGGAAACCGCACTTTAAGATGCGAGTATATCCACCAGGACGTTCTTGGTAACGAGGACCAAGGTCTGAGAATAATTTACCTACAACTTCTTTATCTTGTGTACGTGCAAATGCTAAACGGCGATTTGCTACGCTGTCACTTTTAGCCAATGTAATCAACGGTTCGATAACACGACGTAGTTCTTTCGCTTTTGGCAATGTAGTTTTAATCACTTCATGCTTAACTAAAGAGCTAGCCATGTTGCGGAACATTGCTTGACGATGACTACTGTTTCTATTGAGCTGACGGCCACTATTACGATGACGCATATTGCTTTCCTTCTACCACTATTTCAGGGACGAAGATTAATCTTTTTCTGCGATGCTGGCTGGAGGCCAATTTTCTAATCGCATACCTAATGACAAACCGCGTGAAGCGAGTACATCTTTAATCTCAGTAAGTGATTTCTTACCGAGATTTGGTGTTTTAAGTAATTCAACTTCAGTACGTTGAACTAAATCACCAATGTATTGTACTTGCTCTGCTTTCAAACAGTTTGCTGAACGAACAGTCAGTTCGAGATCATCAACCGGGCGTAACAGAATTGGATCAAACTCAGGTTTTTCTTCTTTCTGTTCCGGTTCAGATACATCACGTAACTCAACAAATGCATCTAACTGTTCGGCTAATATTGTCGCAGAGCGACGAATAGCTTCTTCAGGGTCGATAGTACCATTTGTTTCCATGTCGATAACTAATTTATCTAAATCAGTGCGCTGCTCAACTCGAGCAGAATCGACATTATACGAGATGCGTTCAACTGGGCTGAATGATGCATCTACAAGTAAACGACCAATAGGACGATCATCTTCTTCAGAGGAACGACGAACTGAAGCAGGAACATAACCGCGGCCTCGTTCGACTTTAATACGCATGCTAATTTCAGCATCTGCAGTTAAAGTACAAATAACGTGCTCTGGATTTTTAATTTCCACATCACCATCATGAGTGATGTCCGCTGCAGTAACAGGGCCAGCACCTTTTTTACTTAACGTTAGCATTGCTTCGTCTTTGTTTTCTAAAACAACGGCGAGACCTTTTAAGTTAAGTAAAATTTCGATTACGTCTTCTTGAATACCTTCTTTACTACTGTATTCATGAAGAACGCCGTCAATTTCCACTTCAGTAACAGCTACACCAGGCATAGACGAAAGTAATATACGACGAAGCGCATTTCCTAACGTATGACCAAAGCCGCGTTCCATCGGCTCAAGTGTAACTTTTGCACGATATGGACCAAGAGATTCAATATCAACCATTCTTGGTTTAAGGAACTCAGTAACAGAACCCTGCATCGTTTCCTCTCTGTTAATTTACGCTTACTTAGAGTATAGCTCTACGATTAGCTGTTCATTAATATCTGCAGATAAATCGCTACGCTCAGGAAGACGCTTAAATGAGCCTTCTTTCTTATCTGCATCAACTTCAACCCATGTCGGCTTTTCACGTTGCGCTGCAACTTCTAAAGCTGATTGGATACGTGCTTGTTTCTTCGCTTTTTCACGAATAGAAACTGCATCTTCTGCCTTAACGACATAAGATGGAATGTTTACTACTTGGCCATTAACAACAATTGCTTTATGACTAACTAGCTGACGAGCTTCTGCACGAGTAGAAGCATAACCCATACGATAAACAACGTTATCTAAACGAGTTTCTAACAAAGTAAGAAGGTTTTCACCTGTATTACCTTGTAAACGAGCTGCTTCTTTATAATAGTTGCGGAATTGCTTTTCTAATACACCGTATATACGACGTACTTTTTGCTTTTCACGTAACTGTAAACCGTAGTCAGATAAACGACCACGACGTGCACCATGTTGACCAGGTGCTGTTTCTAAATTACATTTTGAATCTATAGCTCGAACGCCGCTTTTCAAGAACAAATCTGTTCCTTCACGACGACTGAGCTTAAGCTTTGGCCCTAAATATCTTGCCATCTTCTTTCTCCAGTATCAGAGGAACAAATTAAACGCGACGTTTCTTAGGAGGACGACAACCATTATGAGGTATCGGCGTCACATCCGTAATGTTAGTGATCTTAAAGCCTGTTGCATTTAATGCACGGATCGCTGATTCGCGACCTGGACCTGGACCATTAACAAAAACTTCAAGGTTTTTCAAACCGTACTCTTGTGCAGCAACACCAGCACGCTCAGCAGCAACCTGCGCAGCGAATGGAGTTGATTTACGAGAACCACGGAAACCTGAACCACCAGCGGTAGCCCAAGATAATGCATTACCTTGACGGTCTGTAATTGTTACAATTGTATTGTTAAAAGAAGCATGGATATGAGCCATACCATCTGCAACTTGTCTTTTGGCACGTTTACGCGTGCTACGAACTGGAGCTTTAGCCATTATTCACTTCTCCTACTTCTTAATAGGCTTACGAGGACCTTTACGCGTTCTAGCGTTAGTCTTCGTACGTTGACCGCGAACAGGCAAGCTGCGACGGTGACGAATTCCACGGAAACAACCGAGATCCATCAGACGTTTAATGTTCATTGAGATTTCACGACGTAAATCACCTTCAACGGTGAATTTGCCGACCTCTTCACGAAGCAAATCTAGTTGAGCTTCATCAAGATCTTTGATCTTAACTGTCTCAGCGATACCTGCTGCTGCACAAATAGCTTGTGAGCGAGTCTTACCGATACCATAGATAGCTGTTAAACCAATAACAGCGTGCTTGTGTAGAGGAATGTTAATGCCAGCGATACGGGCCACTATGCCACTCCTAAATAAATAAAATTAAATTTCTTCGGCGCGAAAAGCCCGTGAGGATACTCGAACCGATTCATAATTTCAAATATAAGTTGTAATTATCATTAAATAATTACAACTTAAATATCGAAATTAACCTTGACGTTGTTTATGTTTTGGATCTGATGAACAGATCACACGAACAACACCGTGTCTTTTGATGACTTTGCAGTTACGGCAAATAGTCTTTACAGATGCACGAACTTTCATTTTAAAGTCTCCGTTATATATAGCTACGTATTAGCGACCAGCGCCTTTTAAGTTAGCTTTTTTTAGGACAGACTCATACTGACTCGACATCAAATGAGTCTGTACTTGAGCCATAAAGTCCATTATGACAACAACAATGATCAATAGTGAAGTTCCACCAAAGTAAAACTGCACATTCCACGCGACCATCATGAATTCGGGTACTAAGCATATAAACGTTATATATAATGCGCCGGCTAAAGTTAGACGAGTCATTACTTTATCAATATAACGTGATGTTTGCTCACCCGGACGATAACCAGGAATAAATGCACCAGATTTCTTTAAATTTTCTGCTGTTTCGCGAGGGTTAAATACCAACGCGGTGTAGAAGAAACAAAAGAATATAATAGCTGCTGCATATAACATCATGTATAACGGTTGACCAGGTGATAAAACTAATGACACTTGCTGTAGAACTTCTGCAACAGCGCCTTCACCTTGACCAAACCAGCTCGCTAATGTACCAGGAAACAATATAATGCTCGATGCAAAGATAGGTGGTATAACACCTGCCATATTTACTTTTAAGGGTAAATGTGTGCTTTGCGCTGCAAATACTTTACGACCTTGTTGTCGTTTAGCGTAATTAACAACGATACGTCGTTGACCACGTTCAACAAAAACAACAAAGTACGTTACCGCTGCAACGATAACAGCAATAAGCAGTAACAATAACAAGTGTATTTCACCTTGTCGTGCTTGCTCAGCCGTTTGACCAATTGCAGTTGGCAATCCTGCCACAATACCCGCGAAAATAAGCATTGATATACCATTGCCTATCCCACGTTCAGTTATTTGCTCACCTAACCACATTAAAAACATGGTACCAGTAACCAAACTTACAACAGCTGTAAAATAAAATCCAAAACCTGGATTTATTACTAAACCACTCACCATATTAGGTAAGCTTGTTGCAATACTGAAGGACTGGAATATTGCTAATAATAATGTGCCATAACGCGTGTATTGACTAATTTTGCGACGACCTGCCTCACCTTCTTTTTTCAATTCAGATAAGGTTGGATGTACATGAGTCATTAACTGCACAATAATCGATGCAGAAATATAAGGCATTATGCCGAGTGCCATTACAGAAGCTCGCTCAAGAGCACCACCAGAGAACATGTTAAACATCTCTATGATTGTGCCTTTCTGTTGCTCAAATAACTCTGCTAATACTACAGTATCAATACCAGGTATTGGGACATATGAACCAGCTCTAAAAACGATCAATGCACCAAATAAGAACATTAATCGCTGTACTAATTCAGATGTGCCACCTTGAGTACTGTTAAATTCCAGTCCAGGTTTAGCCATGGGTCAATTATTCCTCGATTTTACCGCCGGCAGCTTCAACAGCTTCACGCGCGCCTTTAGTTGCGCCGATGCCTTTGATAGTTACTGCACGGGTAATTTCGCCCGATTTAACAACTTTTACGCTTTTAACACTTTTCTTTACTAAGCCGGCAGCTTTTAATGTTGCTAATTCAACAACATCACCTTCAACTTTTGCGATTTCATTTAATGTTACTTCAGCAGCAAATAAAGATTTGCGTGATGTAAAACCAAATTTAGGCAAACGTTGTTGAAGTGGCATTTGACCGCCTTCAAAACCTGCACGAACCTTGCCGCCTGAGCGTGATTTTTGGCCTTTATGACCACGACCACCAGTTTTACCTAAACCAGAACCGATACCACGACCTACACGCTTTTTACCTGGTTTTGAACCAGCAGCGGGGCTAAGAGTATTAAGGAACATTATTAACCCTCCACCTTAACCATGTAATAAACTTTATTAATCATACCGCGAACAGAAGGAGTATCTTCTACTTCAACAGTGTGATTAATACGACGTAAACCTAAACCTTTAAGCGATGCTTTATGCTTAGGCAAACGACCTATTGAACTTTTAACTTGAGTTACTTTTAAAGTTGCCATGTCGTCTTACCCCAGAATTTCTTCAACAGCCAAACCACGTTTGTTAGCAACTTGCTTAGGAGATTTCATATCTACTAAAGCACCAATAGTTGCACGAACTACGTTGATTGGGTTTGTTGAACCATAACACTTAGATAGTACGTTCTGTACACCAGCTACTTCAAGTACTGCACGCATTGCACCACCGGCAATGATACCAGTACCTTCAGATGCGGGTTGCATGTAAACTTTTGAACCTGAATGACGCCCTTTAATAGGGTGTTGCAACGTATTGCCTTTAAGTTCAACAGTAACCATGTTACGACGAGCTTTTTCCATTGCTTTTTGAATAGCAGCTGGAACTTCACGAGCTTTACCGTAACCAAAACCTACACGACCATTACCATCACCAACTACAGTCAATGCTGTGAAGCTGAAGATACGGCCACCTTTTACAACCTTCGATACACGGTTGACAGCGATCATTTTTTCAAACAATTCGCCTTGCTTTTGTTCTGTATTAGCCATTATCCACTCCTAGAACTGAAGTCCAGCTTCACGAGCAGCGTCAGCTAATGCTTGAACACGACCGTGATACTTGAAACCGCTACGATCAAAGGCAACAGCTTGGATGCCTTTTTCGATAGCTCGTTCTGCAATTGTTTTGCCAATTAATTTAGCTGCGTCAACGTTACCAGTACCAGAGATACTTTCACGGATTGATTTTTCTACAGTTGATGCAGATGCAATAACTTCGCTTCCGTTAGGAGCGATCAACTGAGCATAAATATGACGCGGAGTACGGTGAACAACTAAACGGTTTGCACCTAACTCGCTAATTTTTTTACGTGACGCAGTAGCGCGACGTAAACGAGATGCTTTTTTATCCATCGTATTACCCTACTTCTTCTTAGCTTCTTTACGACGAACATGTTCATCAGCATAACGAACGCCTTTACCTTTATAAGGTTCAGGTGGACGATAGCCACGAATGTTTGCCGCTACTTGACCAACCAATTGCTTGTCTGCGCCTTTAACTAAAACCTCAGTTTGAGTTGGCGTTTCAATCGTAATACCGGCAGGTACTGCGAATTCAACTGGATGAGAGAAACCTAATGAAAGATTCAACGTTTCACCTTTAGCTGCTGCACGGTAACCGACACCAACTAACTGTAATTTACGCTCGAAGCCTTTGCTTACACCAGTAATCATATTGTTTACTAATGCACGAGCAGTACCAGCTTGAGCCCAAGCACCAGCAAAACCTTCACGAGGTTGTGCTAATAACTCATTGTCATTTTGTACTAACTCTACAGCTTCATTAAGCTGAACTGAAAGTGTTCCAACTGAACCTTTAATCGTTACGTCCTGACCGTTGATTGAAACATCAACACCGGCAGGGATAGCGACAGGAGCTTTTGCTACACGAGACATTCTATATACTCCTTATGCTACGTAACCAAGGATCTCACCGCCCATACCCGCTTTACGCGCTGCACGGTCAGTCATGATGCCTTTTGAAGTAGAAACGATAGCAACACCTAAACCACCTAATACTTTAGGTAAATCTGCGCGGCCTTTATAGACACGTAGACCTGGGCGGCTTACACGTTGAATAGAATCTATTACTTCTTTATCTTGGAAATACTTAAGTGTTACTTCCAACTCTTTTTTTACATCACCAGATACTACATAATCAGTGATATAACCTTCATTCTTAAGTAATTCAGCAATTGCTACTTTTACTTTTGATGAAGGCATTTTTACTGCAACTTTTCGTGCAGCCTGTCCATTACGGACGCGGGTGAACATATCCGCGATAGGATCTTGCATGCTCATAATTCGTTACTCCAGTCTGCAGCCAATTACCAACTAGCCTTTCTAAGGCCAGGGATTTCGCCACGCATACAGGCTTCACGTACTTTGATTCGGCTCATGCCAAATTTACGTACATAACCATGCGGACGACCAGTCACGTTACAACGATTACGTTGACGTGATGGACTTGAATCACGTGGTAACGTTTGAAGTTTTAAAACCGCGTCCCACTTGTCTTCATCTGATGCGTTAACATCGCTGATGATAGCTTTAAGAGCCGCACGCTTTTCAGCATACTTTGCTACTAATTTCGCGCGTTTTACGTCGCGAGCTTTCATTGATTGTTTAGCCATAACCCTACACCTATTTCTTGAACGGGAAGTTAAAGGCAGCCAGCAACGCACGTCCTTCATCGTTAGTCGCAGCAGAAGTAGTAATGGTAATATCCATACCACGTACTTTATCTACTTTGTCATAATCGATTTCTGGAAAGATAATTTGCTCGCGTACACCCATGCTATAGTTACCGCGGCCGTCAAAAGACTTAGCACTAACACCACGGAAGTCACGGATACGTGGAATTGCAATAGAGATTAAACGCTCTAAGAATTCCCACATACGCTCGCCGCGCAGGGTTACTTTACAACCAATTGGGTAGCCTTCACGGATTTTAAAACCAGCTACAGACTTTCTTGCTACTGTAACAACAGGCTTTTGACCTGCAATTGCTGTCATGTCGCTAACAGCGTGTTCAATAACTTTCTTATCTGCGATTGCTTCACCTAAACCCATGTTTAGAGTGATTTTTTCAATCCGAGGGACTTGCATGACACTCTTATAGCCAAACTCTTTAGTAAGCTGCGCTATAATAGTCTCTTTGTATAAATCATGCAGTTTCGCCATCGTACATCTCCAACTACTTAGATCAATTCATTGCTCGATTTGAAGAAACGAACTTTTTTGCCGTCTTCAACTCGAAAACCAACACGATCTGCTTTACCCGCTTTCGCGTTGTAGATCGCTACATTTGAAACATGAATTGCTGCTTCTTGCTCCTTGATCCCACCTTCAACTTGAAGCTGTGGATTAGGTTTCACATGTTTCTTTACAAGGTTTATACCTTCTACAATCATTTTATCGTTTTGTAAGACTTTGGTTACTTTACCAGTTTTACCTTTGTCTTTACCTGCGATAACAATGATTTCATCGTTACTGCGAATTTTCGCTGCCATTATCAATACTCCTTAAATTACTTCTGGAGCCAAAGACACAATTTTCATGAACTTATCATTACGAAGTTCACGTGTCACAGGGCCGAAAATACGAGTGCCGATTGGCTGTAAGTTAGCATTTAACATTACAGCTGCGTTTCCATCGAAACGAATGGCTGAGCCATCCTGACGACGAACGCCCTTTCTAGTGCGCACCACTACCGCGTTTAGGACATCACCTTTCTTAACTTTGCCGCGAGGAATTGCTTCCTTCACTGCAACTTTAATAATATCACCGATGCCTGCGTAGCGACGGTGCGAACCACCAAGGACCTTAATACATTGCACGCGTCGAGCGCCGCTGTTATCAGCAACGTCTAACTGTGTTTGCATTTGGATCATTTTATGTGCTCCGCTGTCTAAATTCAGGGTTAACAACTAACCCTTCACTGCCTTAAATTCCCGTCCTATTTAGGATGGGCGCGAGAGTATAACACCACAATCACAAAAATGGGAACTTTATTTGCGTTTATATAAGATAACTGACCGAATTTTAATAAGTTTATTGCTATATTCCGTGCTTTCATCGCGTTTTAACGGCTTTCAAGCTGCTCACTTATCAATCAAGTAAAGCGTAAAATACAATCTCAAAAGATTATTTATTCAAGCCATAAAAAAACGGTCCTATAAAGGACCGTTTTTATTCGTTCGATTTAGAAAAATTAAGCTTTTTCTAATACGTCAACTAATGTCCAAGATTTATTCTTAGAAATAGGACGACATTCGCGGATCGATACTAAATCACCTTCGCCACACTGGTTAGTCTCATCATGCGCACTAATTTTAGTAGAGCGGATAACGAACTTACCGTATAGAGGATGTTTAACACGACGCTCGATCAAAACAGTGATAGATTTATCCATTTTGTCACTGATCACGCGACCTTGTACTGTACGAATAGTAGCTTCGCTCATTACGCACCTGCCTTTTCAGTTAAAATGGTCTTCACTCTTGCGATGCTGCGACGTACGTTTTTCAATAAGTGCGTTTGCGCTAATTGGCCAGTACTCGCTTGCATGCGTAAATTGAATTGTTCACGCAACAATTCAAGCAGTTGAGCATTAAGCTCTTCTACAGACTTGTCTTTTAATTCGCTAGCTTTCATTACATTACCGTCCGAGTTACAAAGGTTGTTTTAAATGGTAATTTAGCTGCTGCTAAGCCAAAAGCTTCGCGTGCGAGTTCTTCAGATACACCTTCCATTTCGTATAAAACACGACCTGGTTGGATTTGAGCTACCCAATACTCTACAGCACCTTTACCTTTACCCATACGTACTTCAAGCGGCTTTTTAGTAATTGGCTTATCCGGGAATACACGGATCCAGATTTTACCTTGACGCTTAACGGCACGTGTCATTGCACGACGTGCAGCTTCGATTTGACGCGCAGTCATGCGGCCACGTTCAGTAGCTTTAAGACCAAACGAACCAAAGCTAACTTTGTTACCGGTTTGCGCTAAACCACGGTTACGTAGTTTAAACTGCTTACGGAATTTAGTTCTTTTTGGCTGCAACATTATGAACGCTCTCCTCTAGGCTTACGTGGTTTAGCTTTACGTTGCTTCGGCTCTTCTTGCTGAGCTTGAAGAGGTAAATGACCTAAAACTTCACCTTTAAAGATCCACACTTTAATACCGATAATACCGTATGTAGTAAGTGCTTCAGCCGTTGAGTAGTCGATATCAGCACGTAAAGTGTGTAATGGAACACGACCTTCACGATACCATTCAGCACGTGCAATTTCTGCACCGCCTAAACGACCACTAACTTGTACTTTAATACCTTTAGCACCGATGCGCATTGCATTTTGTACTGCACGTTTCATAGCACGACGGAACATTACACGACGCTCTAATTGACTTGCGATACCTTCAGCAACTAATTTTGCATCTAGCTCAGGTTTACGAATTTCAGAAATGTTGATTTGTGCAGGTACGCCAGCTAATACTGCTATTTTTTGACGTAACTTCTCAACATCTTCGCCTTTTTTACCAATCACAACACCTGGACGGGCTGTGTGAATAGTGACACGAATACTCTTAGCTGGACGCTCAATAATAATTTGAGATACTGAAGCTTTAGCAAGTTCTTTCGTTAAGTACTTACGTACTTGGTGATCACTAAACAAAGTATCAGAGAACTCGTTAGAGTTCGCGTACCAGGTAGCTCTCCATGGTTTGGTAATACCTAGGCGAATACCATTAGGATGTACTTTTTGACCCATTTTTTATTCTCCTAGCTATCCGATACAACCACAGAAATGTGACTTGTGCGCTTAATAATGCGATCTGCACGACCTTTAGCACGTGTCTTGATACGCTTCATTGTTGGACCAACATCAATAAAGATGCGACCAACAAAAAGCTCATCAATGTCAGCACCTTCGTTGTGTTCTGCATTGGCAATAGCTGATTCTAAAACTTTCTGGACTAAATCAGCGCCTTTTTTCGGGCTGTATTTAAGAACGTCTAATGCTTTCTCTACATGTAAACCACGAATTTGGTCAGCGACCAAACGAGCTTTCTGTGGAGAAATACGGGCAAATTTATGTTTAGCTATAACTTCCATCTATTTACCCCTTAGCGTTTCTTCGCTTTCTTATCCGCAGCGTGGCCGCGGTAAGTGCGTGTAGGTGCGAATTCACCCAGTTTATGACCGACCATTTCGTCAGTTACGAATACTGGTACGTGCTGGCGACCATTATGGACAGCAATGGTCAGTCCGATCATGTCTGGAATGATCACTGAACGACGAGACCAAGTTTTAATAGGCTTCTTGGTACCGCTTTCCACCGCTGTTTCGACCTTCTTCAGCAAGTGTAGGTCTATAAATGGACCCTTCTTGAGAGAACGTGGCATGGTGATTCCTCTATATTACTTATTACGACGACGTACGATATATTTATCAGTACGCTTGTTTTTACGGGTTTTGAAACCTTTAGTTGGCATACCCCATGGTGATACAGGATGACGACCGCCCGAAGTACGACCTTCACCACCACCGTGTGGATGATCAACTGGGTTCATTGCAACACCACGTACTGTAGGACGTACGCCGCGCCAGCGCTTAGCACCTGCTTTACCTAATTGGCGTAGCATGTGTTCAGCATTACCCACTTCACCAATTGTCGCACGACAATCAGCTAAAACTTTGCGCATTTCGCCAGAACGCAAACGTAAAGTTACGTATGCACCATCGCGAGCGACTATTTGAACATAAGTACCAGCAGAGCGAGCTAATTGCGCGCCTTTACCTGGACGTAATTCAACAGCATGTACAGTTGTACCTACTGGGATATTACGCATCGGTAATGTATTACCTGCTTTAATTGCTGCATCAACACCTGATTGGATTGCATCGCCAGCTTGAACACCTTTAGGAGCCAAGATGTAACGACGTTCACCATCTGCGTATAATACTAATGCAATGTTTGCACTTCTGTTAGGATCATATTCTAAACGTTCAACTTTAGCCGGGATACCGTCTTTGTTGCGTTTGAAATCGACAACACGGTAATGATGTTTATGACCACCACCGATGTGACGTACTGTGATACGACCTTTGTTATTACGGCCACCAGATTTAGAGTTTTTCTCTAAAAGTGGGGCGTATGGTGCGCCTTTATGCAGATCAGGGTTTACCACTTTTACCAAGTGGCGACGACCTGCTGACGTAGGCTTACACTTAACTACTGCCATTATTAATCTCCTACTGCTATTCAGCGCCGATGAAATCTACTTCGCTGCCTTCAGCTAAAGTAACGTAAGCTTTTTTCCAGTCAGCACGTTTACCAAAACGTGCGCCGAAACGCTTAGATTTACCTTTAACATTCGTAGTGCGAACACCTGTCACACTTACTTCGAACAGCTTTTCAACAGCAGCTTTAACTTCTGCTTTAGTCGCATCAGTTGCAATTTTAAATACTAAAGTGTTGTTACCTTCAGCAGTTTGAGTTGCTTTTTCTGATACATGAGGTGCTTTTAATACTTTTAGTAAACGTTCTTCACTGATCATGCTAACGTCTCCTCAAGTTGTTTAACTGCACCAGCAGTAATTAATACTTTGTCGTATGCAATTAGGCTAACTGGGTCGATACCTTGAACATCACGAGTATCAACTTTAATTAAATTACGTGCAGCTAAGAATAAGTTTTCATTAACTTCTTCTGTAACAATTAAAACGTCTTTTAATTCAAGCTCGTTTAATTTTGCAGCTAATTCTTTAGTTTTTGGTGCTTCAATAGCAAAATTTTCAACAACGATTAAACGCTCTTGACGTACTAATTCAGACAGAATGCTCTGAATTGCGCCACGATACATTTTACGGTTTACTTTTTGGCTAAAATCTTGCGGCTTAGCAGCAAACGTTACACCACCGCTGCGCCAGATTGGGCTGCGGATTGTACCAGCACGTGCACGGCCAGTACCTTTTTGACGCCATGGCTTCTTACCGCCACCACGTACTTCTGAGCGAGTTTTTTGCGCGCGTGAACCTTGACGACCAGCAGCTGCATATGCAGTTACTACTTGGTGTACAAGTGATTCATTAAATTCACGACCGAAAGTAGCTTCAGAAACTTCTACTGCGCCAGAAGCGTCTTTTAAAGTTAATTCCATCATCTACCTCCAGTTACGCTTTAACAGCTGGTTTAACGATAACGCTACCGTTAGTTGCGCCTGGTACGGCACCTTTAACTAACAATAAGTTACGTTCTGCATCTACACGTACAACTTCTAAGTTTTGAGTTGTTACACGTTCAGCACCCATGTGGCCAGCCATTTTCTTACCTTTAAATACACGACCTGGTGTTTGGTTTTGACCAATTGAACCAGGGGCACGGTGAGAAAGTGAGTTACCATGAGTCATATCTTGAGTTCGGAAATTCCAGCGCTTAACGCCACCTTGGAAACCCTTACCTTTAGACGTACCTGTAACATCTACTTTTGCAACATCTGCAAAGATGTCTACTTTGATTTCTGAACCGACTTCGAAGCTTTCATCGTTACCCGTGCGGAATTCCCACAAACCACGGCCAGCTTCTACGCCAGCTTTTGCAAATATACCTGCTTGAGGTTTATTTACACGATTTGCTTTTTTAGCACCCGTTGTAACTTGAATTGCGCTGTAGCCATCTGTATCAACAGTTTTCACTTGAGTGATACGGTTGGCTTCAACCTCGATAACCGTAACAGGAATCGATACACCATCTTCAGTGAAGATGCGTGTCATTCCGACTTTACGTCCGACCAAACCAATAGCCATGTTAATAACCTCTTAACCTTACGATTGTTTGTATGCCATTTAGCCTAAGCTGATTTGAACATCAACGCCGGCAGCTAAATCTAATCTCATTAAAGCGTCAACTGTTTTATCAGTAGGCTCAACAATGTCTAACATGCGTTTGTGTGTACGTAATTCATATTGATCACGTGCATCTTTATTAACATGTGGTGAAGTTAGAACCGTAAAACGCTCTTTACGCGTAGGTAAAGGGATAGGACCACGAATCTGAGCACCAGTGCGTTTAGCAGTTTCAACGATTTCCATCGTTGACTGGTCAATCAGACGATGATCGAATGCTTTCAAACGAATGCGAATTCTTTGATTTGACATTGACCAATCTCCAGTATTAAAAGAACAAAAAGAACAAAGCACCCACCACTCACTATCAATTGAGGGGGATACTAACATATTTCATTGGCTCACAATTGGAGCCGTTGTATCTACATTCGAAATGCAGTGGGCGCGAATTATACAGATATATAAGCTTATCTCAATAGTTTTATCTAATTAGTTTCTTTTTTATACACCTATTAATGTAACTGATAGATTTTGGCTTATTTATCGGCATCTAACCTGTACTCTTTTCTAGGCTGTATATACTATTAAATTAAATCTGCATGTAACTTTGGTCTTGTTGTCATCATATATGAGTGAACCTATTTTTTATCAACGATTAGCTGAACTGCTGAAAGAAATACAAAACGTGACGAGCTTCTCTGAAAGCTTTCCTGAATTTGAGCCCAAAGTACTAGAGTTATTTGATTGCGAACGGATAACGGTATATCAACGTAATAAACATAGCTTTGATATTGTTAGTCGGTATAAGTCAGGTGATGAATTACGCGAAATTAGGGTGCCTATCGGCCCTCAGTCACTAGCGGGTTATGTTGCATTTTCAAAACAAGGCTTAGTTGTTGAAGATGTACACGATGCCGATGCATTGCATGCTATCCATCCAAAATTAAAATTTGCAGCACGCTTTGACCATAAATCACAGTTCCGAACGCACAATATGATTGTTGTGCCTATCATCGCTAACCATATTTTATTAGGTGTTTTACAGCTCATTAATAAAAATAATAAAGCTGATTTCACGCTAGAAGATCAAACACAGGCTCAAGAACTTGCCAATTTTATCGGTCAAAAATTCAAATACGAGCTCGGTGGCACTAATGGCCCTTTTGAATATTTACGCCATAAAAAATGGATCACAGAAAGTGAATTAAAGCGTATTGAAGCCAATAGCCGCAATCATGCCGATGCCATTAGGCGTTTAATTGACGATGCAAAACTGATGCCTGAACAAGTTGCTTTATCGCTTGAAATTTTCCATCAAACTAAACATTTAGGTTACGACCCTGACAATTATCATTTGCACGCAGCAAACAGCAAACTAAACACCCAATATTTAAAACGCAATACGGTTTGTATTTTAGCTAACGTAAATGAATCGCCTATTGTACTCATGGCAGAACCAAATAACGCGGCACTTTTATTAGAAATTGAAAGCGCAACCGGTCTCTCTGCTTATGATATTCATGTTGGCTTACCGAGTAATATTCTAAAATATTTGGGTTCAACATCGGGCGGAGATGATCAGCTCGGTGAAATTGGCGATATTCTGGGGGAAATAGAAGATGACTCAGATGATGAAGAAATAGGCCAAGATGAAATATTAACCGAGGAAGCTCCCGCGGTAGTCCGCCTCGTTAATAAAATATTGCATGATGCTAAACAATTTGATGCATCAGATATACATATTGACCCTAATAAAGGTAACTCGCCAACCAAAGTGAGAATGCGAGTCGATGGCGTTTGCCAAGAAATTCTACAAATACCGGCATCACATCACGCTGCAACAATCGCTCGTATAAAAATAATGTCAAAGCTCGACATTGCTGAAAAACGTTTACCCCAAGATGGTAAATTTGCAGTCAAAATCAATAGCAACTTAGTCGAAGTCAGGATCGCAACCATCCCAACCGTTTTTGGCGAAGGTGTAGTCATGCGTATTCTCGCATCCGGCGGCGCTATGCCCTTTGACAGCTTAAATTTATCACCTCGAAATGCAGAACGACTCAATAAAATGATAGTTCAACCACACGGCATTATTTTAGTTGTTGGTCCGACGGGTTCAGGAAAAACAACTACGCTTCATGCTGTGTTAGGTAAGCTTAATACGCCCGATAAAAAAATATGGACAGCTGAAGATCCGGTAGAAATAACACAACCTGGTCTACAGCAAGTACAAATGAACAATAAAATAGGTTTTGATTTTAAAACCGCTTTAAGAGCCTTTTTACGAGCCGACCCCGATATTATTTTAATTGGTGAAATGCGTGATAGAGAAACAGCCCATGCAGGGGTTGAAGCTTCATTAACCGGTCACTTAGTTTTATCAACTCTACATACAAACTCAGCACCTGAAACCGTGACTCGTTTAATTGATTTAGGTTTAGATCCGGTGAACTTCTCTGATGCTTGTGTCGGTATCTTAGCACAACGCTTAATCCGGACTTTATGCTCAAAATGCAAAGCACCTTATACTCCGAGTGATGACGAAAAAGCGTTCTTAATTCGTCAATATGGCAAAGATCAATTTAAAGAGTTAAGAGTCGATATCGCTAATTTAACGCTATATAAAGCGAATGGCTGCGCAACATGTGGTGACTCAGGTTATAAAGGACGAACGGGATTACATGAATTACTCATGATGTCTAGCCCATTACGCCATATTGTTAATACGGGTGGAACCGCGACCGATATAAAAAAATTAGGGATAGAAGAAGGCATGCGGACTTTAGTCCAAGATGGCATTTATAAAGTTTTACTGGGGCAAACGGATTTTGTGCAATTACAAAAGATAACGTCATCGGATCATTAATCGAACTTCAGTTCAACGCAAAATAACCCTACGGTTAAAGTAACCACTTCAAATAGGAATGAAGTGGTTACACTTAGATTGTTACAGTGATTTTTCAGCGTAATGCGTAACGAGCTCTTCAGCTTGTTCCGCTGATGAAATAGACACTTTTTGATCTTTCACCAAACCATCGGTTAAACCATAAATCCAACCGTGCACAGTAACATCTTGCTTTCTTGCCCATGCACCCAATAATACAGTTGTTCTAGCCACATTTAAGACTTGCTGAACCACATTAAGCTCACACATACGATCAACTTGTTTGATTGATTCAATTTTACCCAGTTCATGCCTAAATTGATGCTGGGTGTCTTGAATATGACGTAACCAGTTATCAATTAAACCTAAAGGCTGACGTTCCATTGCCGCTTTAACGCCGCCGCAATTATAATGCCCGCAAACGATAATGTGTTTAACCTGTAATACATCAACAGCAAACTGGATCACTGACAACGCATTTAAATCAGTATGGATCACTTGGTTCGCAATATTTCGATGTACAAAAATTTCACCGGGTAAAAGCCCCACAATCTGATTGGCCGGTACACGACTATCTGAGCAGCCAATCCATAGATATTCTGGTTTTTGTTGCTTAGACAGCTTTTCAAAAAAACCTGGGTTTTGTTGCTCTATTTCTGACGCCCAACGTTTATTTTTGTTTAATAGATGATTTATATCACTCAATTCGACAACTCCACTGTTTTCGGCTTAACATTATTAAATTACAAATTTCAACGATTAAGCAAAAGCTAATCTTAATTGTTGAGCATTATCAATTTTTAATTTATCGATAGCAAACTGAATTTTAATAATCCGTCTTCATTATATAATTTAGAAGGTATAGATACTTAACCAAAACACTATTGATGTGCGGTCTTGCTCATGGCTCGAGTTGGATAATTAGTAAATACAGCGTCAATGCCAAGTAACAACATATCTTCAATATCCGATATTTCATTGGCGGTATAAACAAAAACTTTTAATCCTCTAGCATGAGCATCTTCAACCATTTCAAGCGGAATAAAATCAATATCGCAATGAACGGAATAAGCATCGAGCTCTTGCGCAAAAGCACAATAGTTAATTGGCACAGAGGCCGTTAACGCGCCAATAAGCGTTTGTGGGCGTTGTTTTTTAGCGGCTCGTAATATGTGGTGGTTGAACGACGAAAGAATGAGCTGTTCATTGTGAAACCCTAAATGCGCAATAGCATAATCAATTTCTGTTAAAACACGACGCTCTGTCGCCCATGATTTGACTTCAATATTGACCTTACATTGACCATTCACCAGCGCCAAAACTTCACGTAAAGTCGGTATAACTTCGCCCTGCCCGGCATCCAAAGCGCGAATTTGAGCAAAAGAAAGAGAGCGAATATGCCCCTGACCATTAGTTGTTTTTTGTAACCACGTGTCATGGATCACAATAAGCTCACCATCGATTTCATGTATGTCTATTTCAATTCCATCGCACTGCATTTCAATCGCCAATGCAATCGCTTTTAATGTATTTTCAGGCGCATGCCCACTCGCACCTCTATGTGCAAAAACCCACATAAATTAAACCTTTCTTCGGCTTAACGAAACCGTTTCAAAGATAGCGGTACTTAAAACGACACCGCCACCTAGCATGGTTTGCCAATTAAGAGTTTCGCTCAATAATATATACGCCAATAAAGCACCATACACAGGAGACAAACAAGCAATAAGACTCATACTTTTAGCTTGTAAAAACTTCAAGCCATTAACTAATAGCACATGAGGCAAAGCAGTAAACAAAGACCCCAGTAATAATAAAAGAAAAAATGTATCTGAATTAATATCAACTAATGTATCAAATTCAAATGGCAATAAACAAATGGCAATAATAAAAGCCTGAAACATCATGTTCTTCATGCCACTATACTGCGTAAAATGACGTTTATTTAAAATATTGCGTAACGCAAAAAATAGAGCGGAAATAACCCCAAGAGCAATCCCCACCGTATAATCACTAGCAAAAGACAACTCAGGCACCATTAGCGCAACCCCCGAAAAAACAATGACCGCAAGCATAATGTCATTAATTCGAGGCATTTTTTTATTAAATAAAGGCTCAATAAACACGGTCAATACCGGAAAAGTATATAAAGCAATCATACCTATCGCGACGGTTGAATATTGCATAGCATAAAAATAAGTCACCCAATGCAGAGCCATTAAAACGCCCAATATGCAGCCAATTACATAATCTTTTTTTGATTTAAGCCGAAGTGAAGATTCAGTGATTTGCACAATACAAGCTAACAATAAGCAAGCAATAACCGCACGACCAGTAGAAATAGCCGCCGCATTTAATGGAATGATCTTAGAAAAAAGCGCAGTTCCGGCAAGCAACAGAATGGACACATGGGTTTGTAAAAGCGCACGAGTGTGCGCATTTTGATTATTCACTAATTAACAAAAATTAAAGTGAAACTAAATTTATAAACACTGACCAATACGCTGCCCTAAACGAACAACGGATTCGGGTTGGTAATCTTCATTAAATGTCATGGCGTTTTCCGGCATTAAGCAGATAACCGTAGAGCCTAATTTAAACAAGCCCATTTCTTGGCCTTTATCAAGCGTGATCGCGTCTTCACCTTTGTAGTGCCAAGTAAATGTATTTTTACCACCCGGTGGCGTGATCGTACCAGACCAAATAGTTTCAATACTCGCAACGATAGTCGCTCCCACTAAAACCATCGCCATTTCACCAAAAGCGGTATCAAAATAACAAACAACACGCTCATTACGTGCAAATAAACCAGGCACATTACGTGTCGTTGCAGGGTTAACTGAAAATAACTTACCCGGCACATAAGTCATTTTTTTCAATGTTCCCGTCACTGGCATATGAATACGATGATAATCTTTAGGAGATAAATAAATCGTTGTAAAAAGGCCGCCTTCATAAGCACGAGCGGCATCAGCATCACCACCGAGCAAAGCGGTTACGCTGTAATTATGGCCCTTAGCTTGCACAATAAGATCATTACTTACCGGACCGACTTGACTGACCGCACCATCCACAGGGCTAACATAAGCAACCGGATCAAGGTCAATAGGCCGAGCATCCGCTTTTAACGTTCGAGTAAAAAAGTCATTAAAACTTTTATATTGAGAAAAATCAGCCCGTTCTGCTTCTTCAAGCGTAATACCAAATGCATTAGCAAAAGTGCGAATGAACGTTTGGCTAATCAGTTTATTTTTCGACGCGGCGAACCAACCCACAAGACGAGATAAGCCATGTTGTGGAAAACAATATTGTAAAGCTACTTTAAATTTTTCAGATGACACAAAATCTTCCTTTGTCTTTTTTTAACCAATAACATTCCAACACGCAGTAGAAATATACAGTCTGTGTATTGCAATCTTATAATCGAAAAATATTTAATGAAAGTTAAATATCATTAAAACGATTAGGTTTATCTTCTTGGATTGATTCAATAATACGGTAATAGTTATCTAATCGAGAACGCATGATATCGCCTCGATTAGCTGCATCGATAATACCGCAGTTAGGCGTATTTATATGTGAACAATCACGATATTTACAGGTTTTATAATCGATAAATTCAACAAAACCAGAAAACACTTCGTCTTCAGTTAAATGCCATAAAGAAAACTCCCGGATCCCCGGTGAATCAATTAAATGACCACTTGGTTTTAAATTATATAAACGAGAAACCGTTGTGGTGTGTTGGCCTAAACCTGAATTTTCAGAAATGTCATTAACAATCGTATTCAAACCGGGTAATAAATAATTCACCAAAGATGATTTACCCACCCCCGATTGCCCCACTACAATAGAAACCTTATCATCAAAATGTGTTATTAATTCTTTAAGGCCAGTTTCTTCTTTAACACTGAATAAATAAACCGGATAACCTAATTTTTCGTAATAGGCCATGGTTTGTTTTAGCTTAACAAGCTCATCGACCGATAGCAGCTCAATTTTATTAATCGCGATAATAGGCAAAGCGCCCATTTGCTCAACAGCAATTAAATAACGATCGATAATGGAAAGTGACAAATCAGGTTTAATAGACGATAAAATAATCACCTGTTCTATATTTGCCGCAACGGGTTTTAACCCATCATAAAAATCAGGTCGACTTAAAACGGTTTCTCTTTCTTCAACCGCTTCTATTACACCATCATTAGACGATTGCGCCTCTTCACTGCTGCGCCAAACAACACGGTCACCGGCAACAAGCGATTTGATCGTGCGCCGAATATCGCAGCGTTTAATTTCGCCAGTCGAATTTTGAATGTCCGCTTGCTGACCAAAGCGACTGATCACAATTGCTTTTTCACTTGCACCTAAATTCGAGTCGTTTTGCTCAGGTGCATTTCCACCTTTTGCTAATTTTCGACTATGATTAACTTTTAGACGTCTTAATTGTTGTTTACTGAGCTTTTTTGTTTTTGCCACTATACGATTTTTAATAAATAATTTAAGATGATAATTAAATATTATACCCACTCAGTTTTGTTGTGCATAAATATGTGGGTATAACGCGTTTAAATCAGTTGGATATTTGCAGGTATTGCAACTCTACGTCTAAAATATCTAACTAAGGCAATAAAATTTAATGATTGCTGATTTTTAAAGATGTTATTTTTATCTCTAAAACAATCATACCACCCTAATGGGTAATTAATGATAATTAGAACTAAAATATCTTTAAATCATATTCTGCAATCGAGTAATCGCAAAAAATAGCTTATTCACGATAGCGACTTACCGCAATAAACGGTAACGTTAAAGATGAATTGCTGTAAAAGGTCTTATATATGTCATTTAGCGAAAATAATCTTGTTTGGCTAGATCTGGAAATGACCGGATTATATCCCGACGAGGATAAAGTACTTGAAGTAGCAACCATTGTGACCGACAGTGATTTAAATATCATTGCCGAGGGTCCAGTTTTTGCTATTCATCAGCCTGACGACATATTAGATAATATGGACGAATGGTGTGTCACCCAACACGGAAAATCGGGTTTAACTGAGCGCTGTAAAAAGAGTACCGTTACCGAAGAAGAAGCTTCTCTAAAAACAATTGAATTTTTAAAACAGTATGTGCCCGCCGGTAAGTCCCCCATGTGCGGCAATAGTATTGGTCAAGATCGCCGGTTTATGTTTGTACATATGCCAGTACTCGAAGAGTTTTTCCATTATCGAAACCTTGATGTCAGTACAATAAAAGAACTCGCACGACGCTGGCGTCCTGAATTAGTCGATGATTATCGCAAAAAAGGGATTCACCTCGCTTTAGATGATATTTATGAATCAATTGAAGAATTATCACGTTACAAAGAAAAATTCTTTAATTTATAAAAAACGCTTGCATTGGTTATAAATATCTATACAATGCGCCAGCACTTGAGGCAACAATTCAAGTGCTGATTCAAAACATCTACTATGCGGCTGTAGCTCAGTTGGTAGAGCACGACCTTGCCAAGGTCGGGGTCACGAGTTCGAGTCTCGTTAGCCGCTCCAAATCTCTTCACATTGTTTACAAAATTCACAACTAATTACCTTATTATTCTAACTAATTTGCTAAAAACTTGTTAAGCTTACTTTACTTAAAATTTAACAATGTAAATGCGATGAATAAAGGAATAATAACCGCACTTTTAGGCTTTAGTCTTGCCTCATGCGGTGGTAGCAACTCAAATGCCGTTATTGATGATCCTCAAATTGATGGTAATCAATGTTTGCAACCCGATCGCAACCAAGCTTGGTTTGAATTTTTACAAAAAAACTACTTATGGAATGAAGATTTACCCGCAACAATAGATGCCAATGCATATGCATCAACATCCGCTTTACTCGCCGACTTAAAATCACCTCAAGATCGTTTTAGTTTTGTTATTGATACCGCCCAATGGAATAACATTTCTTCTGGTTTCGCATTTGGCTATGGCATGCGTCTAGATTTAAATGAATCAGACGATTATGTCCGTATTGTTTACGTATTTAAAAATTCAGGAGCAGCTAATGCTGGGCTAACACGCGGTTCTCGTCTTACTGAAATAAACGGAGTTAGCGCAGCGCAATTGAAGCAATGGGCAATATCAGGCGATAGCCGATATAGCGAAACATTAGGTCCCGATATTCAAGGCTACCAAATACCTATCACATGGTTAACGCCAGATGATACCGAGCAAACAGGCACTTTAGTTAAAGGAACGCTTAGCACCAATACCGTAATGGCTAATCAAGTGCTCACCACTAATGTGGGTAAAACGGGCTACCTATCCTTCCAAAGCGGTTTTATTGAACCATCAGGTGCAGAATTAGATACCGCATTTGCTTTATTTACCGAACAAGGAGTTGATGAGTTAGTTTTAGATTTACGCTACAACAGTGGCGGCCGAGTTGATGTCGCGGCTCGGTTAGTGGCTTATATTGCCGGTGACGAAAGTCATGATAAAACATTTGTAAATTACGTTTATAACGATATTGTCACGAATCAAATTATCGCCGATGGTAGTGCTGAACACTTAACGTTCAAACTCAATAGCTCACTCGATCAAGGCAATTTACCCAATGCGATCCCTTATACACAAATGCGCAATAACGCCCTTAATTTAAACCGAGTTGTCGTGCTCACAACTGCAGAAACATGCTCAGCAAGTGAACTCGTTATCAATAGTTTAAAACCCTTTGTCGATGTTCATACAATTGGCTCAGCAACCTGTGGTAAACCGGTCGGCATGATCCCTGCAGATTTATGTGGTGAAACCATGTTATCAATTAATTTTTCAACCACCAATGCAAACGGTGAAGCTGATTACTTTAATGGCATAACCCCCACCTGCCAAGTTAACAACCAAACCGTAAAAGGCGACTGGGGAGAAAATGATGTTAATTTAAATGCCGCGATCAATTACCTTGAAACGGGTACTTGTCCAGTTTCAGCCGCGAGCGAACCACAACGAATATCACAAAATGAAAATCAACGCGCACTAAGTTACCAAGCATATTAAAGCTCATGATTAGCTTGCCCATTATGGCAAGCTAATTGCTTAATCTTTATTTATCTATAAATCCATTTTTCGCGTCAAATTTATGAATAAACTTAAATACATCACATTAGGCTTATACATACTTACAAGCCATGCCATGGCTGAATTAAAAGTTGTTCAAATATATCAACAAGAAGAATTAATAAAGTGGATTAACAATAACGAACACCTTAACCGAGTCGTAGAAGACCGCTGCCAACTCGTGCAAGATATACAAGCTCGTGCAGAAGTTGTCGCGAATCCGGCATATCAGTTCCTATGGGGAGATATGCTAGCGTGGGGAGTTTGTATAGAGAGAGATGCAGAGCTGGGTTTACACTTTATTCAGTCTGCAGCAATGCAAGGTTTACCCCCAGCTCTCGAGCAGTTAGGGCGCTATTATCATAAAGGTATTTTAGTACAACCCGATATGAAACGAGCGTTAGAGTACCTAAGAGAAAGCGCCGTTCAAGGCAATTTAAAAGCACAACTTCGGTTAGTTGATTTATTCAACCAAGGCTACGGTAGCCCACTAGACTACGAAAGCGCCTACCATTGGCTGCATAATGCCGTAATCCAAGACACTAAACAACACCAGGCAGCCCAAATAGCATTAGCTAAATTAAGTGAAAAAATGCCTGCTAAAATAGTTAAACGCGCTAAACGCCCTATCGCTTATTAGATAGCCAAGTCACTTCGGTATATTAATCTAATAACTGAACCAGTAAGGTATAGTCTTCTCGCTCAGGTTTTATGGTTCATTGTCAGCGCTTACTCGCCCCAATCACATAATAGAGCATATGCTCATGGGGTCTCGAAGCTTGCCTGCATGGATGCAGGTAAGGGGCGAGAGCAGGACGCGGTAGCTTTGACGGCTTTGCTTACATGGATGTCAGTACTTAGGTTTCGTCTGGAACTAGAAACCTGCCCCTAAAACCCGATCGCTTTGACTATATTAAAAATAAGCCATTAACTCGGTTCTACATCCAGCTCATGCAGTAGAGCATCAAAAACTTGGCTTTGTTTGGGCGTTAACGTTGCCACTTTCAACGTTTCCAACGTATCACTGGCCAGTGACCTCTGATCTAATGCCAGACCATCTTTACGTTTAACGGCAACTAAGACTTTAAGCAAACTCAGCATTGTTCGAGCACTTCGAGGGGTGAGTTGCAACGCTTGTGTTAACGCTTGAACCGCAGAATCGTATCGATTTCGTTTGAAAAACTCAAATGCCATATTATTGAGTTGCTTAGCCGTAAAGTGGATTTCGCCACGCTGTTCCGATTCTTGTTCAATATAACGGGTGACCACCTGCCCCGCTAAATTTTCACCATTTATTTGATTTTTAACCGCGTCGAGCAATAACAATGCTTCTTCTCTGAGCCCTAATTCATGAAATACTTTTACTTTATCTAAGTTATCTTCTATTGAAGATTTAGCTTTTAAATTAACATGATTTTCAACAATACGTTCAGCATACTCACGTTCATCTTTAACATTATGAATACGCGCTTTAACCACTAACATTTGCTCTTTCAACATATTTAAATCAAAAGTACTTTTTTCAAGCTCACTAAATGAAACTTCAACTTGGCGAATCACTTTTTTAGACAACTCTGACGATAAGGTCGAAGCAAAATCAATACCTGAACGAACAACATTAAGTAAATGCTCAGGCGAATCATGAATGGAATTTTTAGCGTTTTGAGCCATTGCCCGTGTCGCTTTATATTGCCCTTCATGATCTTGATTTAAGCGCGCTAAATCCCAGTATTTTTTATTTCGTTCAATATTACGAGGCGACAACCGTACCGCATTTTGCATTTGCTCATAGGCTAAAACATACTCTTCTCGATCAATATGATATTGAGCAAGTAAATCAAATGTCGCAAACCGAGTATCAACCCGATCGCGCAACGTATCTAATAATTGATGTATTTCTTCAATCTTATTTTGTTTAATCAGGGCGGTAACAAAACCCAAGTGTACCCACGATTGCTTACATTCAACGAGCAACTCACGATAATAGTTTTCAGCTTCTACGAATTCTCGCAATTTTAATAAACATTCACCTTTCAAACGTTGTAAATTGAGGAAGTATCGCTTTAATTTAGGGTTAAGAAAATGACGCTCAATAAAGTAAATGGCTTTACTGTATTCTTTAATATCCATCGCATAATAAACATTATACAAGGTTTGTTTAATATCAATTGTCTGTACTAGCCGCGTGGTGATCCTTTGTAAAGTTAACGGTTTAACCCAAAAATCATCAGGCTGAAGCTCAGCAATACTATTAACCAGTGATTCTTCTGTGTCTGCACTTAAAAAAATAAGTACAGTACATTTAGTCACAAAACCTTTGAATTTCATTTCTTCAAGTAAATGAAAACCATCTCGATCACTTTTTACATTAAACGAACAAATAACCACATGAAACAGCTCTTCTTCACATAACCTCAACCCATAAAATGCATTTTCTGCGCATTTGATATGCGTGATCCCTAAATCCAGCAACGCGTTTTTTAAGGTATGATGCACCAACGTTTGCTCATCTATGATCAATACATTGAGTGATGCGAAATTTTTAAGGTTTTGTTTTTCCATCGAATAAACCCGTATATTTTGTTGAGCTATATAAAAAACATAATGAATACATATTCATGCAAGCTAATACTAGCGCTAGTTGACCTTTGAGTAACGCTTTTTTATGCTAGAAAAAGATAAACACGCCCTAGGAATAATCAATGATAATAAACCACAGCAGCACGAATAATGATATACAAAATGTATCGCATAATAGCGCGATCACTAAACAACCATTATTAACCAGCGGTGATATAAAAAATATCGTTTACTTTTCACGTGCAATGTTTCCAGTTGGTGAAACCGTTGAACCACATAAACACACCGATATGACCGAAGTTTTTTATATTGAATCAGGTCGCGCTAAATTTATTGTTAATCAGCAACCCCATATCTTAGAAACTGGTAGTTGCGTAACTATCGAGCCTAATGAATTACACGAAGTCATCAATATAGGTGAAAACGAATTAATACTGGTGTATTTCGGCGTACTAACACCGTAATCAACTATTTCCGCTGAAACTTTCTCGCTTGATGCAAAGCAATCAGTTCATGTGATTTATTCTTCAATGCATGAAGTAGCATATAATTTACAGGCACTAAGATAAGTGTAATAAAAGGCGCCAATAAAATACCAAAACCAAGTGACACAGCCATCGGAACCAAAAACTGAGCCTGGCTTGATTGATCAAGAATAATAGGTAATAAGCCTAAAAACGTCGTTAACGACGTCAATATAACGGGTCTAAAACGGGTAGAAGGCACTTGAAGAATAGCCTGCTCTAATTTTTGTCCTCGTTTTAATTGATTATTAATAAAATCAACCAGTACAACAGCATCATTAACCACAACCCCAACCAAAGCCATTAAACCAACAAAGCTCATCATGGTTAAGTTTATCGACATCAGCCAATGCCCGCCCATTGAGCCGATTAAACTAAAGGGAATAACAGACATTACAATTAATGGCTGACTGTATGATTTAAAAGAGATAGCAATAATGCCGTAGATAACTAAAACAACGGTCAACAAGCCCCATTTGAGCGAATTAAGGGTTTCCAATAACTCGCTGCTTTCACCTACTAATGCAATATTAATCTCGGGGTGCAACTCACGCAGCTCATCGATATACTTTTGCAACTCTGCGTGCAATTTATAAATATTAATTTGCGAATTAGAAAGATCAGCGGTGATATCAATACTACGGCGTCGATCAGAACGATGAATAACGGCGGGGCCTACGTTAATCGTAAAATCAGCCAACTGTGAAAGTGGGATCCGTTTATTATCCGGCAGGTGAATAAAAAACTTTTGTAAATCAGCTAGCGATTGACGTTCACGAATAGGCAAACGAACCATAACTTTAACTTGTTGATCGCCTCTTAATAAGCGTTGCACCTCAATACCATAAAAAGCGGCTTGTACTTGATTAGCTAACTCAACACGCGTTAAACCTAACGTTTTAGCTAAAGGCGTTAATTCTAAAAAGAGCTCTTGATTGCCACCTTCAAAATTATTAGCAATATCTTCTACATACTTAAACTTTGAAAATTGCGTTTTTATTTTTTGTGCTATCTTTTCAAGTTCATCTAAATTATCACCACTGATCCTGATATCAATTAACTTATGTCGCTGAGCGGCTTGCGATTCAAAAACTAAGCTGGCAACACCCGGTAATTCACCCACCATACGCCGCCAAGCTTGCTCTAAAGCCAAGCTATTAATATCAAGTGAATGCAATTCCTCAGGTATCAAATCAAAACTAACCTGCCCTAACTGACCTTGAACATCACTTTCGATGGTTCCGCCGGTAACAGACATTATATTTTTGATAATACTTTGGTTTGTTTCTGGATTCACATGGCGCTTTTGTAATTTTCGAGCTTGCTCACTAATATAGTCAACATGTTGATCAAGTGTGAAAAACTCCGTTCCTGAAGGCAATACAATAGTCGCAATCACTTTATCACTGGTTATTTTTGGAAAAAAAACAAATTTATTCGACCCCGTAAAAACAGCAGACAAGACAACTAAAAAGAAACCAAAAAAGATAATTAAACAACTCGCCTTTTGCTTCATACACCAATTTAAAACGGGTTTATAGTAGCGCACAATAGCTTGCTCAAACCCGGCTGCAAATCGCTGCTGCCAAGCCAGCAAAGAATTCTTTTTAGTCGGCGGGTTTAATTTGACAAATTTTAAGCGAGAAGGCAGCACCCACTTTGATTCCATTAAGCTCAATATCAACACAGGAATAACAACCGCGGGGATCTGCGATAAAATAACACCTTGGCTACCGTCAATAAAAAACAAAGGTGTAAAGGCCACAATACTCGTTAAAACACCTAATGTAACAGGCTGCGCAACTTCTTTTGTACCTGAAATAGCCGCATGCAAGCCCGTTTCAGAATGTTCCAAATGAGTATAAACATTTTCACCGGTCACAATGGCATCATCAACGACCATGCCCAACACTAAAATAAAGCCAAACAAGCTGACGATATTAATGCTCACGCCAAAAAGCGGTATAATTGAAAACGCCCCAATAAAGCTAATCGGCACGCCAATAAAAACCCAAAAAGCAACTGCGGGTCGTAAAAACAAAGTCAAAATTAATAAAACTAATATGCCACCATAAATGGCACTCAACGCTAAACCTTCTAATCTATTTTGCAAGATTTCAGCATGATCACGCCAATACGCTACCGATAAACCTTCAGGCATTTGTCCCTGTTTTGCCTCAACATAATTTTTTACCGTTTTAGCTAATTTAGTCGCTTTTTGACGCTCACCTTGCATGACATCGATAAACACAGCGGAATAACCATTAAAGCGTGTTTTAATGTGACTATCGGCGAGTGTATCGCTAATTTTAGCCACTTGACTTAATTTAATGGTACTGCCGTTTGCTTGATATTTAATGACGACATCAGACAACTGCTGCGCATTATAAGCTTGGCCTTTAGAGCGAATTGATATTTGCCCACCTGAAGAAAATAAGGAGCCCGCTGAAATATCCTGTGCATTCAGCCGTATGGCTTTAGCCACCTCAGTCAAACTTAATTGATATTGCTGTAATGCTTCATTCGAAATTTCAATCGCAATTTCATGTTCAGCAATATTACGCATAACCAATTTATGCATTCCAGGTTGCAGTGCTAATTCGTCACGAATATGTTCAGCTGCAGTTAATATAGACAGGTCATCTTGCTCACCATATATTGCAACACTAATGACCGACGAAAACTCATGACTCAATTGCACTAGCGGGCGGTCAATATTCACGGGAAAAGTATTGATCGCGTCAACTCTATTTTTTACTTTAGTTAATAAGTGCGTTTTATCATAACCATCAGCCACCACAACCGATGTCATCGAATGACCTTTTCTTGATTCACTACGAATATTGGCTAAACCAACAATATCGCGCAAAGCCTCTTCAACATGACGTGTGACTTTAAACTCAACATCCTGTGCACTCGCGGCGGGGTAAACTATTTTTATTTCGATTTGATCAGGTTCTAAATTGGGGAACACTTGCTGGGGCAAATTAAAAGCTAACGACCAAGCACCGGCGAGTAACAGTGTGATCATTAATAAATTTGCCGCAATATCATTTCTAGCAAACCAAGCGATCATAAGGCCGTTCCTTTTGCCGCCTTAGCTTGCGTAATATCCGCATTAAATATATTAACCTCAACACCTTCTTCAATATCACCGAGTGATGTTGTTACCAGCATGTCGTTATTTATTAAACCAGATACCACAACGGCATACTCTTGATTTCGCCAGCCAATGTTAATCGGTTTACGGACCAACAATCGATTTTCAATTACGTATACATAAGCATCTTGATAAATCACTTTATTAGGCACAACCGCCACGTTTTTTAATTCAATACCCTTAAATTTAGCCGTGACATATTGGCCTATTTTTAATGACCTTTTACCTTTGTTTTTAACACCAAATGGTTCGGGAATTTGTACGATCACATGTAACTGTTGACTGGCTTGATCAATCGCCCCTTCGGTTCTTAACAAATCAGCTTGCCATTTTTCATCTTTTCCTAATGTAGATACAATACTCACCGGTGCATAATTGGTCTGTGCTTCATTGCGCTTATTAGCATCAGGTAAATCAATAAAATTGAGGTCTTCATTTTTTAGCGGCAAACGGATCTCCAAGGCATCAATCGCGTAAATTTGACCTAAAACCGCATTTTTGCCGACAACTTGACCAATAGAAACGCCTTTTTGTAAAGTGTGTCCGTCATAAGGCGCTAAAATATCGGTTCGAGCTAAATTCAATTCCGCTTTTTTTAAGCCCGCTTCAGCAGAGCGTAATTTAGCTTCGGCAGAGGCAAGCTGAGGCCCACGTGTAACTAACTCATTGGGTTGCTCTGTATTATCAATAAACCAATCTGACGTGGCTTGTTTAGCTTTCGCTTTTTCTTGTAAATATTTTTGCTTCGCATCAAGATAACCAGCCTGCGCAGCACTCACATCCGCTAAATAATCACGTTTATCAATTGCGATAAGTAACTCACCTTTAGCAAAAAAACCACCGGCGCGTAAATTGGCACTCACAAAAGTAACTTCACCGCCCACTTGACTAACCACATTACCTTGAGAACGCGCTTGAACACGACCATAAGACTCAATAACAGGCGTGTAATCTTGTAATTTTATAGGTGAGGCAATCACGTTAATTTGTGGTGTTTTAGGCACGACTAATTCATCGCCTTGACTATCAGTAAGCCAATACATAGCAATAAATAAACTAAATAAGGTGATGAGAACTAACGGAAAACTATCTTTCATTATTCGCCTCTACATTTAACTCCACAGCCCAACCTCCGCCTAATGCAACCAATAAATTTAAATGATCAAATATTTGTTGATACTGCAAATTAAGTTGACTAATTTGGGCTGAAAAAAAATTACGCTGATTCGCTAAATAATCTTTGTATTCAATTAAGCCTTGTTGATATTGCCGTTGTGCTAACGTTAAAGCTTGCTCTACATTTTGATAA
Organism: Algibacillus agarilyticus; assembly: GCF_003286125.1. Taxonomy (GTDB): domain Bacteria; phylum Pseudomonadota; class Gammaproteobacteria; order Enterobacterales; family Alteromonadaceae; genus Algibacillus; species Algibacillus agarilyticus. Next base: position 83,812 of record NZ_QMED01000015.1, on the reverse strand, counting down.
GTTTGCTCATTAAGCATATTCTCTAACTGAGTTAACTCACGCTGACTAAATAAATTTTCGACTTGTTTAAAAGCGTTATAAGCCGTATTTTTATAACGATACTCTGTTTTATCTAAATCAATTTGAGCTTGTTTGGCTTTATTCTTTAGACGCCCGGCATTAAAAATAGGCCCCGCTATATTGGCACCTAAATTCCAGCCAATGTCGCCCAATTTAACTAAATCAGACAAGCTATCACTTGAAGAACTGGCATTAGCGGAAAGACTAAAACGCGGAAAGCGATTAGCATAAGCAATAGCCACCTCACTCTGTTGCTTTAACACATCAAGCCAAGCTAAACGAATATCAGCCCTTAACGTTAATAAATCAGCCGGTAGTATTCGAGGTAAAACAGGCAATTCATCCGGTAACGTAAATGCTTTAACGCGATGAGAGATAGCCATTGGGGGTAAGCCAAACAATAAAGGCAGTTCATGCGATAACCGTTTCAAACTGTTTTTTTCACGCAACAATTGGCCTTTTACACCTTGCACGTTATTTCGTGCCTGATAAACATTCGCTAAATTAACTAACCCGGCTTTATATTGTTCTTCAGCACTGCTTAGCTGGCTTTTAACATTAATCAAACGCTGTTCTAATAAAGCGATAATTTGCTCGGTTTTTTTTAATTTAAGGTAGTGAGTGACCAACGAAACTGAAAATTCAAACTGCTGTTGATAATAGCGAATACTTTGTTGCTCAAATTGAATGATTTTTTGCTGAACACGTTCTGATAATTGCCCCCATACATCTAACGAAACACCACTCGATAACGCTAAACCGTAATTGTTATCTCCACTGTCATTACGAGACGCAAAAAAGCGGCCATCCAAATTAGGCAGATATTGCGATTCTTCAATATCGATGTTCAGTTTGGCTTGCACTAAGCTGGCAGCCGACTGTCGCAAATTTAAATTTTGTCGAATAGCTTGCAATACAAGCTGGTAAGAGTTGTCATCAAGCAAAGGTTTAATCCAAGCTAAAGCCGCTTGATTTTCCGTTTGTAACGCCAAAGAAGATTGCTGTTCGTAAGTCTCATGCCAATTATTTTGCACTGCCAATGTAGGGGTAATGGTTAATTCAGGTTTAAAACTACACGCACTAAAAGAGAAAAAAATGATCACAACGCCAAATGCGGTAAAAAGTTTATTCATATATAGTCTGCACCTGAACGAGAAAGAGATTACGAAGAGAAAAGCTAACTGATTTAAGCCTAGCTATATTTATTAAAAAGCCCAACTTTAAAGCACAAAAATCAGCGTATATTTACCAAGAAAAAAGAAAGACTTTTCCATGTGCTCATCAATAAGTCTATGATATAAAAAGACTTCGCTTTTATTTAGCTAACATAGGTAATGAATAAATATGAAAACTGAACTTAGTTTTGCACAAACACGTGTACTCGGTGTCTGTTTAGAGAAAGAAAAAACCACTCCCGATCAATACCCACTTTCGGTAAATGGCATTACCACCGCTTGCAACCAAAAGTCGAACAGAGAACCCGTAGTTAGCTTTAGTGAAATAGAGGTACAAAATACCGTTGATGAGTTAATTGAATTACGCTTAATCGCCCAAGCAACCGATATCACAGGTCGCGTGGCTAAATATCGCCATCGCTTTTCGGGCAGTCAATTTGCCGCATTTAGCTTTAACCCGCAGCAAACCGCAATCATCGCTATTTTATTTTTACGCGGCCCACAAACACCAGGTGAATTAAGAACACGAACTCAACGCTTATATCCTTTTAAAGATGTAAACGCGGTCGAAAGTGCATTAGACGAACTCGCAAGTGATGAAAATACCGCTTACGTTGTAAAGCTGCCACGCGAAGCCGGTAAAAGAGAATCACGCTATGCGCATTTATTTTCAGGTGAAGTCGAAATCAGTTCTCAACCTAATGTCAGTCATTTAAGTTCAGACGGTAATGCAAAAGATGAAAGGATCGCAGAACTAGAAGCGCGAGTTGATCAGTTAAGTGCAGAGTTACAAAAAATAAAAGATGCGCTCGATATAGAGTAATAGCGATCGGGTTTTAGGGGCAGGTTTCTAGTTCAAGACGAAACCTAAGTACTGACATCCATGATAAGCAAAGCAGTCAAAGCTACCGCGTCCTGCTCTCGCCCCTTACCTGTATCCATGCAGGCAAGCTTCGAGACCCCATGAGCATATGCTCTACTATGTGATTGGGGCGAGTAAGCGCTGACAATGAACCATAAAACCTGAGCGAGAAGACTATAGAGTAATAGCGAAGAAAAGAAAAACGCTGCAAGTCTAAAATGCCTAATCAAAACATCTGTTGTAAAACCTTAGACTTGCAGCTGTTGAAACCCGTAATACAATAAACAACCCAATTTACATTATTGAACGCTCAATAATGTAAATTCGTAATTACTAAAAATTAAATACCACCAATGCGTTCAGCAAAAACCTTATAACGCTCAACATCTTCTTTTTTGAAAAGTGGGTTGCCTTCGCCGTCTTTGTCTGCCGACACAAGCAAGCTTTCACGTTGAAGCCTTTCAACCCTAATATTTTGTATACCTAAGAATTCAGCAACTTCGCTAACCGTCATTAAACTCATATGCTCTCCACTTTTAAATTATTATTTAGCATCGTTTAATTAAAGTCTAAAAGCGGCCTGATTAAAAGTGTTATTTAGTCATTATTAACATTTTTTTAACTCGAATTTCTTGATTACTATAACCAATAGGTATAAAAAAGGTCGCTTGCGCGACCTTTTCAATGATTAGCCATTAATTAAAATAACGTGCTAATTCAAAAAACTAAAAACTTATATTGTTAATCGCGAATTTGACCATCACCTAAAACAACAAATTTTTCAGTTGTTAAACTCTCTAAGCCCATCGGACCATATGCATGCAATTTAGACGTCGAGATACCGATTTCAGCCCCGAGTCCTAATTGACCACCGTCTGAAAAACGGCTCGACGCATTAACCATCACCACAGCCGAATTAACACGGCGTGTAAATTCATTAGCACGCGAATAATTTTGTGTACAAATAACTTCAGTATGGCCCGAACTATATTGCTCTAAATGCGCAATAGCACCGTCAAAATCGTCAACCACTCGTACCGCAATTTCAAGCGCTAAATATTCTGCATCCCAGTCTTCTGTTGTTGCAGGAGTCGCATCTTTAAAAAACGGTAAGCTTTTTTCACACGCATGAATTTTTACGCCTTTGGCTTCAAGTTCTTGCGCAGCTAAAGGTAAAAATTGCTCAGCAATCACCGCATCAATTAATAAGGTTTCGAGTGCATTACACACACCCGTGCGCTGCGTTTTACCATTAAGTAACAAATTAATAGCCATATCAAATTCAGCCGCGGCATCAACATATAAATGGCACACCCCTTTAAAATGTTGAATAACCGGAATACGGCTGTTTTCAGTAACAAAACGAATCAACCCTTCGCCGCCGCGTGGAATAATTAAATCTATATCGTCAGACAAGGTCATTAATTCATTCATCACAGTCCGATCAGGGTCAGGCACAACACAGATGGCATCAGGGTTAATATTTTGTTCAACTAAGGCTTCATGCAAGCATTTAGCAATAACTAAATTAGAATATAACGCTTCTTTACCGCCACGTAAAATGACCGCATTACCCGATTTTAAACAAAGCGCGGCCGCTTCTGCCGTCACATTAGGGCGCGCCTCATAAATCATCGCGATAACACCTAATGGGATACGCATCTTACCTACACGAATACCATTAGGACGAATAGTTTGATTTGCCATGCCGCCCACAGGATCAGGTAGTTGTGCCACCTCACGTAAAGCAGCTGCTAAATCTTCGACGCGGCTTGGCGTTAAACGTAAACGGTCAACCATCGCATCTGTTAAACCGTTTTCTTTACCTGCAACTAAGTCACGCTCATTTTCCGATAAAATAAGATCGGTGCGCTCAATAAGTTTGCGCGCCATCGCTTCTAATGCATCATTTTTTTGTTGTTGATCTAAATTTGCCACGCTAAATGATGCCTTGCGTGCGGCTTTTGCCATGGCGGCAATTGAAAAACTCATAAATACCTTTCCTTAATTTTATGCCAATACCACAATATCATCTCGATGTAATACAACATCACTTGGGCAATATCCCAAAATTTCGATAATTTTTTTGCTTTGCTGCCCCTTTATTTGCGACAGTTCCATGCTGTGATACTGGCTAATACCTTTAGCGATTAGTTCACCTTGCGTATTTTGAATATCAAGCGCATCACCTTTGTTAAAGTCGCCTGAAACATCAGTAATACCGATACTCAACAAGGATGCACCTTTTTTTAATAATGCCGACTGAGCGCCCGCATCAACTTTAATACTGCCTTTACTTTTAAGGCCATGTTGCAACCAATGCTTACGCGCTTTTTTAGGCGATGCTTGGCGCTTAAATAACGTACCGGCATTATTACCGATTAATAACTCATCAAACACGCGGCTATTCGTGCCATTCACGATCAAGGTGTTAATGCCTTGCACCGTTGCTTTTTCTGCGGCTTCAATTTTGGTTCGCATGCCGCCAGTCGCTATTTTGTTGGTGGTGCCACCGGCTAAGGCGTAAATACTATCATCTATTTTGGCTACGTCTGGCAATAAAACCGCATCAGGGTTTGATCGTGGGTCTTTATTAAAAAGCCCATCAACATCACTACAAATCATTAATAAATCAGCCGACGAGACCAAAGCAACTAAAGCACCTAAGTTATCATTATCACCCACTTTAAGTTCTTTAGTGGTGACTGAATCATTTTCATTAACAATGGGTAAAATGCCATTATCTAAAAGTGTACGAATCGTATTTTGAATATTAATGTAGCGTTCACGATCAGACAAATCACCGTGAGTCACTAAAATTTGCGCACACGGAAAATCAAAAAAGCGTTGCCAATTAGCCATCATCATCGTTTGACCGACCGCCGCCATCGCCTGCTTTTCAGCTAACAAAGGCAACTCGCCATGCGCAATTAAACTACGGCCAGCAGCCACACTGCCACTCGAAACCAGAATAACTTCTTTACCTTGCTGACGGCACTCTGAAATATAACGCGCCATTGGCAATAAAAACTGCCCACTACAACCATCACCTTCGGGTGATATAAGCGCACTACCCACTTTAATTACGGCTCTATGCCAGTCAACTGAATTCATTAACGTATCAAAATATTAAAAGCAAAAACAAACAAGTTATGAATTATAAGGATTGCATGCAAACTAACCAACCTCTAATTAAGCTAAATACCAATTAAATAATGGTTTAAAGTCGATATATGCTCAAGACACGTCTATCTGGTGATATGTTCAACAGGCTAAAGCAAAATCAAAGTAAAGATAAAACCGACACTCTGAATAAAAAAACAGAGCTGCCGGTTTTTATCGCATTTTATGTTAACGCATATCGTTACCAAATTTTGACGCGCTCTGCGGGTGCGATATACATACCATCGCCTTGTTTCACATCAAAAGCTTGATAAAACGCTGGCATATTACTCACAATGCCAATAACACGATACTCACTGGGCGAATGTGAATCGGTCAGTAAACGGCGACGCAATTCTTCATCGCGGTATAAACGCCGCCAAATTTGTCCCCAACTCAAAAAGAAACGTTGGGTCGATGTATATCCGTCTAACAATGGGCCTTCTTTACCCGCTAGCGACAGTTGATACGCTTTTAAAGCCACCGTTAAGCCACCTAAATCACCTATGTTTTCGCCTAATGTGAGTTCACCATTAACGTTTGCATCCGCAAACGGTTTATATGCCGCATACTGCTTAACCAGTTGTGAACCCCGCGTTTCAAATTCAGCTAAATCAGTATCGCTCCACCAATTAACTAAATTGCCATGGCCATCATACTTAGCGCCTTGATCATCAAAACCATGGCCAATTTCATGGCCAATAACGGCACCGATGCCACCATAATTAACCGCATCTTCAGCGTCTAAATTAAAAAATGGCGGTTGCAAAATCGCGGCAGGAAAAACAATTTCATTGTTAACCGGGTTAAAATACGCATTGACAGTTTGTGGCGTCATAAACCATTCATCACGATCAACCGGCTTGCCTATCCGCCCTGCATATTCTTGTGTTAGCCATAAGTTGTAACGCACAAAATTGCCAACTAAATCATCCGCTTCAATTTCGAGTGCCGAGTAATCTTTCCATTTATCGGGGTAGCCAATTTTAGGGGTAAACTGGGCTAACTTTATTTTGGCCGCGGCTTTGGTTTCTGCACTCATCCAGTCTAATTGCTCAATTGACAATTCAAATGCATTAATCAAGTTATCAACTAACTCAATCATTCTGATTTTAGCTTCTGGCTTAAAATAATCTTTTACGTATAAGCGCCCGACTATTTCACCAATAATATCATTGGCATTATCAACGGCCTTTTTCCAACGCGGTTTTTGCTCGGTTACACCACTTAACACCGTACTGTGAAAAGCAAAAGATCGGTCAACAACGGTTTTATTCAGTAAATGGGCTTTGCTATCAATAATATGAAACCGTAAATAATCTTGCCAAACCGCAAGCGGCTGCGAGCTCACTAACTCACCTAGCGCTTTAAAAAAAGAGGGCTGAGAAACAATAATATAGTCGGCATGATCAAAACCAATATGACTCGCAAATTGCGACCAATCAAAATCTGCGCCCATTAATTGGTTAAGTTCAACCGGCGTCATTTTGTTATAACGTTTATTGGCATCTCGACTATCCACTCGCGTCCATTGTGCTTGCGCTATTTGAGTTTCAAACGCGAGAATATTCGCCGCCGCTGTTTCAGGTGATGGATGTTGAATCAACCGTAATAAGTCGGCAATATAGGTTTTATATTCACGCCTAAAATTAACAAATTTTTCATCGGCCTTTAAATAATAATCACGATCAGGCAAACCAATACCTGACTGCAAAATATACAGCGCATTAGTTGTTGAATTTTTAGCATCATTATTAACATACCACCCAATTGGAGTTGCCGTTGCACGTTTATCTAATTCGGCTAACGCCGTGATTAACGCTTGTTTATTACCAATTTTTTCAACTAAAGCAAATTCTTGTTCTAAAGGTTGTAAACCTTTGGCTTCGGTCAGTGAAAGGTTCATATAAGCATTATAAAAGTCACCTAATTTTTGCTCATCTGACCCTTTTACGGCTTGTGTATTCGCAGCGGCTTTTTCAATAATCGTTTTCATGGCTTGTTGTGACTGTTCATACAGCTCAGTAAACGCACCGTAGTTAGATTTATCAGCCGGAATTTGCGTTTTTTCTAACCATTTGCCATTTACATGCCGGTAGAAATCATCTTGCGGGCGAATGCGTTTATCAATATTGGCTAAATCAATGCCCGATTGTAATTCGATTTTTTTAATCGGTTTGGGTACATCTTGTGGATCAGCTCGATCACTACAAGCACCCAGTGCGATAACAAAACAAGCAGAACTCAGTGCAGTTAAAAATGGTTTCATTTAATATCCCTAAATAATAAAGCAATAAACAATTTGATAGCATGTTTACTCAAGTAAGCAGAGTATAAATAAATCCTGAAATAGGTGAAACAGATGAATACAGCTAAATGAGAGGGGATAAAAATAGCGTCTAGGAATAACGTCTAGGCCAAGTTGCGCCTATTTTTTAGCTTAACAACAAAGTTAATATAAAAAATTAAGCGCAAACTCACAAAGACGCATCAAGCAACCGCAAGCAACATTAAGGCATGCACAGCTGCAGCATTTTATGATTGTAGGCTTTAATAAAAGTAGTTAATTTTTTACGCTGTTCGATCGCTTTAACATCGTCTGGCGTTTGTGGAATAACTAATGTATCGCCCAATTCAACCACCAAACGATAACCACAACGCAATTTAACGTCCGCTACACTGTGAGGTTCAGCATTAGGCACAACAATCGCACGGCGCGAAAAAGCATATAATCGGTAATCACTTTCTGCAACCGCAAGGTTGATAGCCTCATCAACCTCCGTCGTTAGCATCCAATTAACCGAATGAGCAGGCGGCAGCGTTTGGCAAGCCAATAAACCCCAACTTAAAACCAAACTTAAACATGCTCGCCATAAACTAATTTTTTTGAATCCTAGCACGCTAATGAACACCTTGTGTTGATGTTTTACGAGCAATACGCATAAATACACCACCGATTAACGATATAAACAACCAATAACCAAAAGCACCACCACCCGATGATGAACTCGGTGTTGTTGGGTTAGTTGGCGTAGAGGGTTCAGCCGTACTGGTTAAGGTAACCGTTGCAGTCGACGTGCTGCCCGATGCATCTTTTAACGTATAAGAAAGGGTTTCGGATCCTGTAAAATTACTCGCAGCCGTATATTCAATCGCATCTAAAAATACGGTCACCGTTCCATTTCCTGTATAAGCAGCTGAAACCAGTTCTAACGCATCACCATCGTCATCTTCATCATTTTGAATAACATCTAAAACAGTTTTAACGTTAGGCGTAACCGAAAAGCTATCGTTAAACGCCCGAGGCGCATCATTAACGGCACTCACCGTTACATTAAACACCAGCGTGTTACTATCAAGTTCGCCATCATTAACTTTAGCACTCACATTTAATGTGCCATTAAAGTTAGCATTAGGCGCAAGCGTATTGCCCGATAACGTATAATTATTACCCGCCATCAAACTTAACGTTAAAGGATCATTTTCGGTATTCTCAATTGCAAAATCAGCCAAGGTAAAAGTACGGTTGCTGTCTTCTTGTATTAACTGAGATTGAGCGCTCGTTAGCACCGGTGCGGTATTAGCAACCACAGGCACCGAAACCGTTAACGTCAACGTTGCATTAGCTTTAGCACCATCACCATCCATCAGTTCATATGTCATTGTTTCAATACTATCTTGTGCCGTCGTGACGATTTGCAATTGGTTATTAACAATCGAAACTTGATGAATACCCGCATAAGTCACTCCACTTAACGTAAGCGAAGTGCTGACATCATCGCTGTCGTTAGCCAATACATCGATCAGGATTGTGCTACTGGTATCAGCACTTGCAGTATCATTAACACCAATAGGCGCTTGATTAATTCGATTCACGGTTATGTTTAAAATGGCGTTAGCACTGGTATTTTCACCGTCAGAGACTCTTAAATTAACCGATAATTCACCACTAAAATCTGTTGTCGGGGTGACAGTTAAACCTTGCACGGTGTAATTTGTTCCGGGTAATAGAGTCAAAACAAATACATCACTGTCGCTATCAACAATCGTTAAATCAGATAAGCTTAAATCAATCGTATTATTTTGATTAATCGTTTTACTCGTCGTATTCGTTATTTGTGGGGTAACGGAATTAGCGACTTGATTGATGCGAATAACCGCAGGCGCAATATTAAAAAACACATTGTCTGCGCATTTAACCATTAAACGCCCGGCTGTTACGGCTTCGTTTGGCATAAAGGGAACCGTAGCAAAACCATCGTTTTCGGTGTTACTCAAAATAACAGAATCAAACGAAAGGCCATTATTATTTGAAAACCAAATATCGACGAGGCTACAATTAATCGGACTTAAATGTGTACTCGCTAAATCCCAATTCACATCAAGCGGCTCATTACCATTAACCGTTTGTGTTGTCGCCGGGCTTGTTACTTTAAAAGCAGCCCCAGTATCAATCACAGAAAGCTTAACGTCGTCAGTATCAACACCACCTTGTCCATCACGTGCCGTAAATTTAAAATTAAGCGCTCGCGTTGTCGTCGCATAGGTCTCGCCTAAAGTTAAAGTTCCGCTGATCACATCTGCCAAACGCGGAAAATATCGCGTTGATGAAGATGTTGGGGCTAATGACCTAAATAACGGACGCGAACCATCATCAACCATCGCCGCCGCACTATCTGTTGCGGCACCTTTATCAAACTGCTCCCAAACAAACGTTAAAGCATCACTATTTGCATCATTAGAGGTACCAGTTAAAACAAAAGGCGTATTAGCCGGAATACTTTTATCATTACCAGCTGAAACAATGGGCACATTATTACTTAAACTCGTTTCGGTACCACACGTGCTACCCGCACCTTGCGTTACAAACGCATTAACTTGTTCAATCGATGCAATATGAAAATAAGCATCTGACGTGTTTTGTAAATTCTGCGAAGCACAAATTCCCGCATAAGACATAATAGTCGACCCACTCCCTGGCTCATAAGGAACTAAGTCACTGCGCTGCCCCTCACAACCTTCTTCTAGCCCATTATAAGTGTGCTCAGCACTGAACTGATGACCCACTTCATGCGCAACATATTCAACCGCAAATAAATCACCAACCGGATTAGATAAGCCCGTGCCACCCTGTGCTTTAAACCCAGAATTATTACACACACTACCAATGGTCGCTAAACCACCATCGCCGGTCATAAATACATGCCCCAGGTCGTAACTGGCACTGCCTATCGTGTCGTCAATAAAGGTTTGATTGGCACTTAAATCATCTTCGTCAGGACTATTTGAAAACGCATCAGTTGCCGCATTTTCGCTAATCAAATCATTATTGTTACCTACAATTTGTAACATAATCGAAAAGTCACGCTGATAAACCTGATTGACTCGGTTAATTGTCGTTGTGATCGCATTGGCAGCAGCGGCTTTGCCACCAAAGAAATCGGTATATTCACCTGTGGTCGCAATAGCAATACGATAAGTGGTTAATGTCTCGCCGTTTGCGGTTCCAAACGATCCTCGGTGAGCAACGGGTAAGGCTTCTGCCGTTGGCGGTAAACTTAAAATATTGTCCGCAAAATGTGGTTTTTTAATCGCGGTTTGATATAACGCATATTGGTTAGTCGCACCGAGTAATGCATCAAGATAGTAACTTTCGCCATTAACCACATAAACGCCATTAAAGCCTAAAGGCCCTATATCAAAACGACCGACACTGTATTCATCATCGAGCATATGCCCCGAAAAAGTAAATAACGTTGGATTATGATGTTGAAAATCAGGCGCATAAATAGGATCAAAACGCAGAACATAATCGACAAATTGATCATCACCATAGGGTAATTTCACCGTTAACGTAGCATCGCTTTCGCTTTGTGCTAATTCCGTTAATTGTTCAGTAATAACCGTTAAATCGGTTTTAAAGTAATCAGGATTAAGCAGTTCGTCCCGTACATGTAGAATCGATTGCTGACCTCGAGCCGCGGTTTCAAACCATTGCCATTCTGTATTGGTATCTGACGCAGATTGCGCCATCAATGAAAACGGCAGCGAAAATAGCAGACACGCTGCACTTAATTTTTTATAAAGCATAATCGACTTATTTAGGGAGAGTTATGAATAAAAGTTTAGGCTAAAAATATGACAGCAGCTAAAAACAATTCACATAAATACAAAAAAATGGGAATTTACGTTACATTATCTTTTATCTGCTTTTTAAACCGGTTTTAATTAATAATAATTATCGTATAAAACATGATAAATGATGAAAAAATTAAACCTAATAATAGGATCACCCGCCATTTTAGGCCTGATTTTATTAATAACAACTAAAATCGATTTATATCAATTTCACCATGAAATGATTGATGTGCAAAGTATGCTTTGGCGTGAAATACCGATTGCGATATTGGGGTTATTCTTGAGTGCAGGTGTTTTGTTAAGCAACGTATATTGGCTGATAACAAAACAGTGGAAAATAGCCATAAAAGCCATAACAAGTTTACTGCTTTTTATCGTCTGCTTCAGTATTAGTGGCGCAATGGGTGGTGCATTTTTAAATGCCACCTAATACCAATCCGTAATAATAAGTGCCCACTCAGCGAGCGTTTAAAACTCGCCTGAAAGGAGTGCCCCAGCGGCTTTTGACCTGCGTTATCGGTATTTGAAAGGGAACAACCATTCCTGTACACCGACGCCTTGTTCAAAAACCGCTGGATGCATTCTGAGAGATCACTTATTTATATGAATTGGTCTAATACATACACCCAAGTCACTTGGGTATAGTTTCATGCTCACGCCTGATAGTTCATTTGAGGTCGTCCAGAAAACTAAAATCGGCTTTTAAAATCAACTAAATCAATTACATAAAGCATTATTGATAATCAAATTGTCGTTATGATGAAAATATCACTACAAGACCACGCAGATGATACAGTAAACTTATTTATAAGCATTAAGCAACTTGATATCAAAATCGTCAAAATCAATGCTCAAATTCAATTCTTCTATTTGGCGTTCAACCGTCGCCAACTTAGCGTTTAATTCAACAATAGTAATTGTATTATCATCTAATAAATACACTTGCTTTGAAGCCGCTAAACTAAAGCGACGAATATAGAGTGCATCGGGTTCATTGTTGCTTACGCCTTGATCGATTTTACCGTTATAACGCGAGATTAAATTTAAAACCTGCTTAAGATCCCACACATACTTAACTTCAAGTAAATAGGGATGATTTTTAACGTTATTAAGTACCCAACCTATTATCACGCACGCAATAGCGACACCTGAAAAATTCAACCAAAAATTAGAACCTTCACCAGTCGATAAAAAATGAATGAGTACGGTAGAAATCCCTAAAGATAAACTCGCCAATGTGACAATACAAGCGATGATCACGTGGTTTAAATGTTTGCGGTAACGCGCTTTATCGATCTTAATGAGTTGCATGAAAAACAGCACCTTAATAAATATTAAATACAACAATTGAAAACAACAATCTAAAACAAATAGGCTAATCCGCCGTCTCGTTTGTTTAAAAGGGGTTGATTATTATTCGCAAGCGGCAGCAAGATACGCATTGAAATCACAGAATTATACGTCTTGAAGTCACTTAGCTATAGTCAAAGCGATCGGGTTTTAGGGGAAGCCGTCAAGCTTCGAGACCCCATGAGCATATGTTCTACTATGTGATTGGGGCGAGTAAGCGCTGACAATGAACCATAAAACCTGAGCGAGAAGACTATATAAAGAGTGACATTAGAATGATATGATGTCAGCAATTTACGAAAAAAAACTAATTCGAGTTATCAAATGCAAGCTATTCAATGTACTGTTGAATCTATCAATAATTTAACACCTTACATTTATCAAATCCGCCTTAATATACCACAACCGCTTGATTTTAAAGCGGGTCAATATCTCATGTTAGTGCTAGCAGAAAAAGACAAACGCGCATTTTCGATAGCAAATAGCCCAAGTGATAACGCCTTTATCGAATTGCATATTGGTGCAGGCGCTGAAGATGCCTATGCCATGGGTGCCGTTACCCACTTTCAAGAGGCTTTAGCTAACAACACCAGCGTAACAATAGAAGCCCCCGCCGGTAATGCTTATTTACAAACACAAAACGATCGCCCAATTATTTTGGTCGCAGGCGGTACAGGCTATACGTATACTAAATCGATTGCAGAACAATTATTTGCAACTAACACAACCCAGCCTGTTTATTTTTATTGGGGTGTACGTTCACAAGACGCTTTATATGATCTTGAATATTGGCAGCAAAAAGCCAGCGAATTGACTCACTTTACCTTTGTGCCAGTGGTTGAAAATAACGACGACGCTTGGCAAGGCACGAATGGAAATTTACTCGATGCGGTCTTAAATGACTTTGCTTCTCTGGCTGATTACGATGTTTATTGCGCAGGTCGTTTCGAAATGGTTGGCAAAGCCCGTGAGGTATTTACCGCTCAAGGCTTAAACCGTGACAATATATTTGGCGACGCTTTTGCCTTTATTAAATAAGCTAAATAAACGCTAAAAATAAAAATGCCGTCAGCGCAAAGCCCACATCAATAAAATAATGCCGAATACCCGCCAATTAAATTTAATTTGATTGGCGGGTATTCGGCATTATTAATTCTTTATCTTTTATACGCCCTCGATTCCACAATAAAGTAATACCAATTCATATTAATAAGTGATCTCTCTGCACGCCTCTATTTTGACCTAAATCATATCCTGTATCAATAAAACAAGCGGTTGTGCGTAGCAAATTGTAAATTACATGGAACATGCCAAAACCCTACACTATAGTTATATCTCAATATATTAATACATCTAACTCAAGTGACTTGGGTTTATATCACACAAGGCTAAAAGGAAATGAGTCAACCCATGTTTGTTATTGCAGCTTGCATTGCGTCGCATTTATATAACGCGACTAAAGTGGCTGAAAACCTATCGCTGACGGCAAAAAATGCAAAAGCAGTCACCGTAAGAGCAGGTGAACAAGCGGCTGGTTTTTCTGCACTCACTGACTTCATTCAAGAGCTCGCCAGCAATACGATTTCATTAGCGCAAGCCGTAAATAAAATTGCGATTAAAATATCCATGCGTGCAACCCGGTTAGAACGCGTTAGGCTGGCCGATTCACGGTTTAAAAAAGCCTGTATTTTGGGCGAAGATGCACGCTACATCGGTGATATAAAACCTTACATGCAGCAAACACAACAAACGATAGCCGAACTGCAAGCCGAGTTTTCTGAATTACTTCATAAACTAAACCAACTCGTTGAAGACACGCATCGGCAGATACGCTCTGCCGCCGTTATTTCAACGATGTCAAAAGTCGAATCCTCTAATTCAGGGTTATATAAACCTCAATTAGAAGTCATCTCCGATAATATTTTTCAGGCCGCACATGCCATCAGGCATGAATTAAAATGTGCTGAAGTTTTACTTCGCAATGCGCGTATATAAGGATAAATACCCAGAATGAAAAACATAGAAGTCGTCAGTAATAACAATGCAAAATGGCTCATGTTTGGCCGAGATGCTGACAAACCCGAAAAAATAATCGACACCAACCAATATATGCTCGTGACCAACAAACGCGCTTTATTGCTTGATCCAGGTGGTATTGAGCTTTTTGCCCCCATGCTCGCTTCTGTTTTGCGTCATACCTCCATTGAACAGTTAACGGATGTGTTTGCATCTCATCAAGATCCAGACATCATCTCATCACTCGGCTTATGGGATCAGGCTTTACCTCATGCAAAGTTACATTGCTCATGGTTATGGGAAGGTTTTATTCGACATTTTGGGATGCAAAATATTAGTTTTCAACCCATTAAAGATGAGGGTGGCACGATAGATTTAGACGGTTATAGCGTGCAAATCATCCCCGCTCACTATTTACATTCATCAGGCAACTTTAATATATATGACCCGCAAACTAAATTTTTGATGAGCGGTGATATTGGTGCCGCATTAGAGGATCCCAATGCCCCCCTTTATGTTGATGATTTTGAATCACACATCCCAAAAATGGAAGGTTTTCATCGACGTTGGATGCCGTCAAACGCCGCCAAAAATGATTGGGTTCGTCGTGTTAGACAATTAGACATTGATTATTTAGCGCCACAGCACGGTCGAATATTTACCGGTGAAAACGTCGGAAAGTTTTTAGATTGGTTTGAGCAACTTGAAGTGGGTAGCGCCATTAAGCGTTAACGTTGAAAAAAGAAGACCCATCGTCATTAACAACTTATACCCAAGTCACCTCAAGATGCGAGTTCAGCATCTTGAAGTCACTTGGATATATTTTGATATAAGATCAAAAAAGCGACGTTAACGTCGCTTTTTTATTAATTTAATTCAACAGGTTAAATTAAGTTCGGTATTCCGCATTAATGCGCACATAATCATAACTAAAATCACAAGTCCAAATGGTTGCTTGCTCATCACCGCGATTTAATTCAACGGTAATATCAATTTCTTGTTCGTTCATAATGGCTTGGCCCATTTCTTCTTTATAGCTGGCTGCTCGTCCGCCCTTCTCTGCCACTAAAACGTCACCAAAATAAAGAGATAAAGCCGATGTATCTAAATCATTAAGTGAAGCGCATTCACGTGATGCATAACCAATAGCGGCCAATACACGACCTAAATTAGGATCAGATGCAAACATGGCGGTTTTAACCAGTGGGCTTTTACCGATGGAAAAACCAATCGTTTTGGCTTCTTCCACATTGCGCGCACCTTTTACTGATACCGTCATAAATTTAGTCGCGCCTTCACCGTCACGTACAATCGCTTGAGCTAAGTATTGCGCCGTTTCAACCAACGCGGCATAAACGTCAGCAAAACCCTCATCATCTCGACTCGTAATCGGCTTACTTTCGCCTTGACCAGTCGCGACAATAATAAACGAATCATTAGTTGATGTATCACCATCTACCGAAATACAGTTAAAGGATACGTCCGTAATTTCTTTCGTGATTTCATTCAAAAAAGACTGACTAATATTCGCATCCGTTGCCAAGTAACCTAACATTGTCGCCATATTAGGGTGGATCATACCGGCGCCTTTAGAGATCCCTGTAATGGTGACTTTGTTATCGCCATATTCCACTATTTTACTATAAGCTTTAGGCGCCACATCGGTAGTCATGATCGCGGCAGCAGAATCAGCCCAGTGATCCGCTTTTAAGTTGGCTACCGCGTGGGGAATACCGGCTAGCAACTTAGGCATCGGTAAATGCTCTAAAATAACACCGGTTGAAAACGGTAAGACTTGTTCGGGTAAAATAGACATGACGTCTGCCACCTGCTCACAAGTAGCCACTGCATCTTGCATACCTACCTCACCAGTACCCGCATTCGCATTACCCGTATTAATAACCAAAGCTTTAATCGGTAAGCCCGTCGCTAAACGCTGCTTACACAGAGTAACAGGCGCGGCACAAAACCGATTTTGCGTAAACACACCAGAAACCGAACTCCCATTAGCGATTTCTATAACCAACAAATCTTTGCGATTAGGTTTTTTAATGTTGGCTTCTGTCCAACCAAGACGAATACCTTTAATAGGATGTAATGTTTGTGTTTCGATTGCGGGTAAATTTACAGGCATGAGTTTAATAAGTTAATAATAAAGAGAGCGTCGATTTTACAAGCTGTATCATGGTTATGCAAAATCAATATTTAAAAATCACAACATTATTCAACTCACCCCAAAAAACAGGCCATGGCGTATAAACACTTGCGTTCAAGGATGTTTTTCTTTAATAACCCCCCAAAAGTAAGTGAGAACTGCATCACATTATTTTTTTAAATGACAATTTTTGTAAAAAAATAGGGAATAAATAAGTCTGCTGCTTCGTTATCTAAGTGACATTTAAATAAAACTAAAAGGTAACGACCATGATGAACTTAACTAAAATTGCTTTATTTGTAACGTGCACATTAACCGCTAATGCAGCAACGGCAAACGTGACAATTGAAGGTGAACAAACATCATCAACTCAGTCAACAAGCCAAATAGACAACAATCTAAATACCCGCTCTGATGCCCATACGGCATCATCAAATAACAACCAGTTAATGATGAATACACCTGCAGAGACAACTGAAACCGCGCCTGAAAATTCAGGCAATGTAGAAGACCCTCAAACTGAAAATGCATTAGCCGACGCAGAAACGCTAGATGAAACATCAAATGAAAACGATGACAACTCCAATGACAGTAACGATAGCACAGCGAATAATGACGGGGCGAATACTGAAACAAACACAGACTCAAATACAGAAACGAATACCCAAGGCCGCTCAATGTTTAGTAACTGGTTTAGCTTAAACAAAAAACCAGAAGATAAAAAAGAAACACCAACAGACGAAACAACGCCAACGGAAGAGCAAGACAAACCCAGCGATGAAACCACATCAAACGGTTTATTAAGTCGTAACGAAAACACCACAGAGACCAAAGGCCGCTCAATGCTCAGCAATTGGTTCGCCTTAGGTAAACCAGAAACGGAAGACCAACCCAAATATGAATCAAGTGAATCACCAACGACTAACGACAAGCCACAACAAGAAACAACCAAAGAGTCAGCGTCGGGAACACTCAACTTGGCGGCCCAAATGGATACCCAATCGCAACAAGCACAGGGGCGAAATGTAGTACAAGCCACATCAGAACAAATGCAAACAGCAACAACACATGCCATCGCACTCAGCACAGATGCGGCCACTGATATAACAAACACGGTGCAAACTGAACTACAAACGCAAGTCGATAGCGCGATGAGCACTAGCCTTGAGTTAAATGACACAGTGCAAACATCCGTTAATGCAACGGTTGAAAGTGTCGTGAATGGTGTCGTAAATGGTGCAGTAGAAGGCGCGATTGAAGGCGCTGCCAACACGCAAATACTGGATAGCATTAGTGCTAATACACAACAAGCGGTTGAGCAAAGTATCACAATGACTACCGAGCAAAACACTAACGAAAGCGTAAGTGAACAAGTGCAATCATCGGTTACCAGCGAAGTTGAAAGCGCAATTGAATTAACGCTTGCCAACTCAGTAGATAACTCAATTGAAGAAAGCAGCGCGCTAGACTTCTAAGGTTATCAGACGCCTTATGCCTCATAAGGCGTCGCTTTTCAAACGGTTAATTTTATACATAGCCCTCGTCACGCACAACGAATCCTCAACACCTGCGGAGTACCTTATAATGAACACTAAACTGACTAATACACTTGGCACATTAAGCCTACTGAGCTTATTAAGCTTTAATCCAGTTGCGCTTGCCAAAGCACCACAAGCCAATGCAGAGTTCAAAACAGGGATCGAGCATGACTCTAAGCTTAATATTGTTGAATTAGACCAAACAAGCGAAGTAGCCGACACCGCATTAACCTTAAACGCAAAAGCCAACATAAACTGGCAAGCAACCGATGCATTAACCTTAAAAAGTAGCTACAACTACAACTCAAAAAAATATAACCGATACGACGCTTTTGACCTACTCATTCAACAAGTATCTGTTGACGCCGAGTATGATTTTAACCGCTTTAGTTTAGGGGCAAGCTACCACTTTGCCGACGCCGAATTAGCGAGCAATGACTTTTTAACCTTACAACAAACTAGCTTGCACTACGCCACGTTGATCAAACATCAATACTATTTTAGAGTCGCGACGTTATACAAAGATAAAAAATTTGAAAATTTAGCCGATCGTAATGCCAATAATATCGGCTTAAGTGCCGATAGTTATGTGTTTTATAATAGCGCAAACACATTTATTACGTTTGGTATAAGTACAGAAGCAGAAAGTGCCGATACCGCTTTTTATGATTATGGGGCGATAGGTTTAAAAACAGGCGTATCACATAAATTTGCCTGGTTAAATTTAGATCATCAAGTGCAAGTTGGTTGGCGCTGGCTAGATCGCCAATACGACAACCTTGATCCAAGCCTTAACACCGAGCGTAACGATACTCGCCGCAATACAACGGCCGAATGGACATTACATTTTAACGACATGATCAGCGTTGTGAGTAAAATCGATGTAGGTCAACATGATTCAAACCTAGCTGCCGCTAACTACAACGAAACGGTGTCGTCTATTGGCTTAAAAGCGCAGTTTTAGAGCAACATAAATAATTCAGTAAAAATTCGAAATACAGCCCTATGTAAATAACGGGCTGTTTTTATTGGCAAAAAAACCAATCATGATTCTATAGTCTTCTCGCTCAGGTTTTAGGGTTCATTGTCAGCGCTTACTCGCCCGAGCATATGCTCATGGCGTCTCGAAGCTTGCCTGCATGGATGCAGGTAAGGGGCGAGAGCAGAACGCGGTAGCTTTGACGGCTTTGCTTACATGGATGTAAGTACTTCGGTTTCGTCTGGAACGAGAAGCCTGCCCCTAAAACCCGATCGCTTTGACTATATTCGTTAATGTTAAACGCCGTTATCGCACTTTTTAAGCAACAAAGGTGATCACTTATTAACGAATATCAGTATAAAACCATCCACGATAAATCAGTCATTTCAGATAGAGATTCAAGTTTTAGCTTTTAAACAGCAAATAATAATCACATAAATTGATGGTCAAAACTCACGGCTACGCCCATAATAGTCATATAGACTACAAAAAGAGAAAAGGGTAATTTAAAATATGTTTTATCAATATTTACTATCATTAAAAAGTATCAGCTATCGTGTATTTTTCTCAATCATCTTTTTGCTTAATTTACATGCACATGCCGCAACTGATTTTACGCAATTGCCAAGCAAACAATTTAACGTTTTACTCTTTACTAAAACGCAAGGTTGGCATCACAAAGCAATACCAACTGGAGTAAAAGCCCTACAAACATTAAGTGACAAACATCACTTCAACTTAATTTGGCACGAAGAAAGTCGCTACTTTAACGCAGATTTTTTAGCGAATGTTGATGTCATTGTTTTTTTGTCAACGTCGGGCGATATTTTAAACAACAAGCAGCAACAGGCCTTGCAAGCTTATATGCAAATGGGTAAAGGCTTTGTTGGTATTCATAGCGCATCCGACACCGAAGCCGATTGGCCCTGGTATCAGCAATTAATTGGGCATTCTTTTATTATTCACCCCACTATTCAAACGGCACAATTGAATGTGATTGATCCGACATTTCCGGGTATGCATTTTCCGACATCATCATTGTTCACCGATGAATGGTATGAATTTAGTCAGCCCAAGAGTCAAAATTTATATTATTTACTCACCGTCGATGAAAACAGTTACAACACACAGGCCGATTGGGGTGATAAAAAAGGTAAGGGTATGGGCGAATTTCATCCTATTGCGTGGTATCAATATTTTGCGGGTGGCCGCAGCTTTTACACAGCACTTGGGCATTTACCCGCCGTTTACGAAAACCCTGACTTTTTAAATCATATATATGGCGGTATATATTGGGCAGCAACCGGTCAAGGCATTAAAACAGTAAAGCCGCATAAAAATTAAGGCGAGAGCAAACCAAAGCCAAAAATAGGGTCATGCCCTGCACTCCGCAGATCAACCACCTAGCTGTGCAATACAGGCAAAAAATCATGAGGCGATTGATGTTTAGCACAAGCAACAAACGCACTCACAATTGGCGTTGCGATAGAGGTGCCGCTTTCACGTCCCCATTTGTTGCCCACTCTCGCGGTTAACACTGAGACACCAAAAGCGGCGTAATCAATGTGCTCTCCGCGATTAGACCAACGATAGCTTTGTCGCAGCTCGTCAACCGCGGTAGCTGTTATCACTTTTTGATAAACCGCAGGGTATAACGGCGGCGCAGCGGGGCCTTCATTACCAGCGGCCGCAATAATAGTGATATTTTTGTTTTGAACTTGAGTAACCACTTGGGCAAGTATCGGATTAGGTGGGCCTGCCAAGCTCATGTTAATAACACTCACTTGATTGGCTAATAACCATTCCAAACCATTTAATAAATTAAACAAGGTCGCGCCCTGCGCATAAGCAGTTTGTGAATGAAATACCGAAGCGGCAAACAATTTTGCATTCGGCAATAACGCTGGCTGTTCGGTGTTGTGACCGATCAATAAAGCAGCAACTGCCGTGCCATGCGCCTTAGGGGCCACATGCTCGTCGGCTAAAAAGTGCTGACTCGTAACTTGGCCTTTTTTAAAAGCGGGGTGAGTTAAATCAATTGCGGTATCAATCATACCAATTGATATAGGCGCTTGGAATACCGCATTAACCCGCAAACGAGCCGTATGATCCTTTATTTGTGCCGTGCTTTTTTTAGTTTCATGATGATTAGCTTGAGCACTGTACACATGATTACGCCCCAATTTTTCAAGCACACTCACCGGCAACACCAAACTTAATTGGTTAAATGAATCATAATCTTTTGCGGCTTTAAATTTAATTAACGTTAACGCAAGTTGCTCAAAACGCGACAGAGTCACCAAGCTAATCATATTTTCTTGGGTTAATAACGTGATCTGATTTAGCTCTTGATCGGTTACCATCACCAACCATTCTTGTTCAATCGCTCGCCAACCGTGCTCTACCTCAACTTCAACAAGCGGCTCGCCTTGCACACTCGGAATATTAACACGCCTCGGTAAATCAGCTAACGAACCTAAACTAGCAGCCGAAAACTGCTTACTTTGCTCTGCAATGCGCTCAAGCACCATTGCACGCTCGGCACTTTGTATGGTTTGGCTTATATTATTAATTTTATCGGTTAAGGGCTCAGTTAACGACGGCAAGCCATCATTTAATACCGGAGCATCCAATACATTCGCTTGCAAAAAAAACGTCGCGCAACTCAAAAGTAAACAAAATAATCTACAATAACGCATCCAACACTCTCACATATTAAACAGATATAACTATAAAACGTATCAACTCATATTAAATTCCCTTTTTTTAAAAAAATAGGGAATAAAATAAAAGCTGGCTCGTCTTCTTAGTGTAGAGGAGATAAATACATGAAAAAACAACTAACCACATTAATTCCCATGATCAGGCGTTTTGCCTTTTCGTTAACGGGTAATCAACATGATGCCGATGATTTATTACAAAATACCATCGAGCGAGTGCTCAGCAAAGGCGTACCTGCAGATGTTGATTTAAACAAATGGTTTTTTAAAATTTGTCGTAATTTATGGATTGATGAATACCGTTCACGCAAAGTGCGTCAAACGGCAACAACAGCTCCTGAACTCGCTGAAGAAACAATTGAAAGCACTGAAAAAGAACACGCAAGCCAAGCGAGGTTGGCCGAAATAAACACCGCGATGGACATTTTACCCGACGACCAACGCTCAATACTGTCTCTTGTAGCGATACAAGGCATGTCTTATAAAGAAGTAGCCGAAACGATGAGCGTACCCATCGGTACGGTTATGAGTAGATTAGCGCGCTAGAGCCAGTTTAAGTCAGTTTTTAAACCATGATTTGGGAGGAACGTCAGCATGAACATAAATGATGAAATGCTATCCGCTTTTTTAGATGCTGAATTACTCGAACCACAAATGGAAGCTATTCGCGCACAGCTAATTGAAAATGAGGCACTGGCCAATCGCTTAGCTGAATTAGCCATGGTTGATGAAGTGATCGCCGCACAATATGAAAAAATAAATACCCAACCGTTACCACAAGGTATAACCGATTTATTGGCATCGATACCCGATGAATCCAACGTGATAAACATGAATACGGCCAACAGCACAGGCAATACAACTAATACGTCGGTAAATGTCGTGTCACTCAATTGGTGGCAGCGCACACAACACGCAGCCAAAGAACATGTCGCTTTAGCCGCCAGTGTCGCGTTACTCGTCGGATTTACCGTGGCGAATGTTTTACCTCAAGCCGAGACTAATCAATGGTCACAAATAGCCAACGTGCTTAATCATAAAACCAGTGGTTCAGGTCAAGTCTTAAGCAATGGCGATATTATTAACCCCAAGCTGACATTTACTAATCAGCAAGGCCAATATTGCCGTCAATTTGATATTAAAACCTCGCAAAACATTCAACAAAGTATTGCCTGTCGCGTTAATAATGCCTGGCAATTAAGTGCGACGGTTTATCAAGACAAAGCCAATAACCAAGGTGAATATCAAACCGCCTCGGCTTCCGGCTTAATGCGTAATGCAATTGAATAAATGACCGCGGGTCAATTATATAACCAAAAAGCAGAAGCCCAAGCCATTAGCCAACAATGGCAAAAAAAGAGCGACTGAAAAGTAAGCCCGAAAAACAAGCGTAAAAAGACCTCTGCAGACATAAAAAGGTAGCGGTAAAATAACCATTAATCTAAACGCTAAAATCAATTTAGCATCGAGGTGTAATATGAATATTCGATTAGCAGCCACCCAACCATGCAATGTGTCATCTATTACGTTATCTATTACTTCATCTATAAAAACATCAATGGCGGCATCAATATGCGCCATTTTCTTTTTAATGTTAACCGGTTGTACCAATCAATCTATGTATAGACCCGCTTCACATTCAGGTTATGGTTACCAAGAAACGACCATTAGTGATGAACGCTACCGCGTACACTTTAAAGCACGTGGCGATAATCGCATTAAAGCAATGGACTTTGCTTTATTGCGCGCAGCAGAACTCACTCACCGCCAAGGGTTTGATTGGTTTATTGTGGTTTCGCGCGATACGTTAATTGATCGAGAAAATGCCAGCCCACGCAGTTCTATTTCGGCTCGTTCAGGCCATACAACAACACGCTCTTGTGGTTTACTCGGCTGCACAACCCAATCGAAGCCCAGCACACAGATGGGGATCGGTTTAAGTTTTGGTGATAGTAACCGTGAAATAGAGAGTATTTTAGAAATAAAAATGGGGCGCGGCGTACGTCCAGAGCAAATAGACAGCTACGAAGCCCGTGACATTATCGACAACCTTTATCGAAATTACGAACTAGATAGATAAATGGATAGATAGATAAATAAATGGATGAGTGAATAAAACAAGCAGTTTAAATCCCCCTAAGTCACTTGGGTAAGAAGGGTAAAAAAGAAGGTGGAAAGTTGGCCTATAAGCCGGGTTCTGTATCTCTTGCGAGCTGCAATCATTCGTCTAGGCCTTACATTGCTATAAGGCTCGAGCAACCTACCCGGTTCCAACGCGGGTCACGCCATATGGAACCCTATTTGGTCTTGCTTCGGGTGGAGTTTACCTGCCACAAACTGTTACCAGCTGTGCGGTGCGCTCTTACCGCACCCTTTCACCCTTACCTATCACGTAAACGCGATAGGCGGTCTCCTCTCTGCTGCACTTGTCGTCGGCTCACGCCGCCCAGACGTTATCTGGCACCCTACCCATCGAAGCCCGGACTTTCCTCCCCTTCACCCGTCTGCTTAACCACCGAAATGGTCAAACACAACGATAAAGCAGCGATTGCACGGCCAACTTTCCGCCGAGCATTGTAGTCTTCTGGCTAATTGTGTCAATGCTATTTTCTGATCATCTCACATACATTGCGTATCTAAGCGCATCTAATATGGCGATGAATAGCGTAATACCCTTATATTTATTGTGTTTATATAAATTCAAGATGCGTTTATCTTGTTTTATGTTCTTATTTTTCATGTGTTTAAAAAAACCGTAACCGTAATCGATTAAGGTGATTTTTTAAATTTCATCTATAATTAGTTAGATTAACACCTTGCTTTAAATAAACTTAAACCTCTATTTAAAATACAGATTGTAGTGTTTGGAGTCAGGATAAATGACGGAACACATAATTTCAGCTAATTTAAGCAGCACACAAAGTAGAATAAGGGGAGACTTAACCAGTTTTTTGCTGACGACCATAGATCAGCAAGGCGGTTTTTACGTGCTCTACGATGCAAAAGGCGAAGCCCTTCTGCACAGCATTAATTTACCCACCGAAGTCACGACCGATATAAAAAAACTATTTGCACGCAGTAAATCTGAGCGCACCTTTAATTCCCCCGCTCATCGTCACTTATCTTCCGAAGCGCATGGTTACAATATTTCGCTTAATGAAGTCTATTTTAAAGATGAAATGCATTTACTTTTAATCGGCTTTCCAGAAGAAAAACGCGTCAATGAGCTTTACAATGCTTTTCCGGTTGGGGTACTCAAAGTCGATTACGAATGGAACCTAAAATACTGTAACGTGCATTGCCCTAATCTACTTGGGCTAGGTGAAGACGAATTACATGGCAAACAATGGCTGAGTGCCTTTGACCAACAAAGCTTACATAAAATATTTGAGCACTTTTCTCAAAAAAAGGCACCACATGAAACCCATGATAACTTTAGGCTTATCGTCGAAATTGTAACGCCGCTTGGGCGCAAACGCACATTGTCATTAGCCGTTGACGAGCAATTAGATTTACGTGGCCATCAAATTAGCTACTACATTCTGATCCAAGACATCACCAGCGAATACAACGAGAGCGCTTATTTAAAATACCTTGCGCATCACGATACGCTCACGCAACTTAAAAACCGCTCTTCATTACTCGATGCAATGGAAGCTCTTCACGAAAAAGACAAAGTCGAAGACAGCGCCTTACTCTTCATTGATTTAGATAAATTTAAATACATTAATGATCATTACGGCCATAGCGTAGGCGATGAGGTTTTAAAAATAGTGGCACGCAGGTTAGAAAGTGCAACCCGCGACAGCGATATCGTAGCAAGACTCGGCGGTGATGAGTTCGTCATTATTTTAACGCGAGTCAGTAATGAAATTACCGCTTATAAACGCGCAAGTAATATTGTCGACGCTTTAAATCAACCCGCCTTGATAAACGATCAAGACATCATGATCAATACCAGCATTGGCTTAACCATGGGCAGCTCAGTGCTCAAAAAAAATTAACTAAACAAGAGAATGAAGCGCTAGATCACAAAAGCTTTGCTGAGGCTTGGCTAAACGCCTCTGATTCAGCCATGTATCAAGCTAAAGCCGATACTCAAAATCCAATTATTATCTATTCCGACGAGCTGTCGCATAAGATGAATCAATTTATTGATATTCAAAATGCGATCAACAGCTTACGTCAGCAACTTACAGCCCAAACTTATTTTCAACCTATCATTCAAAACAACAAAACCATTTCACTTGAAGCCCTTACCCGTTTTGATGATCCCGTATTACGAGACATACAGCAAACATTTAACTTAATCGGCCAACATAAGCATGGCAAAAGTATTTTATGGCAAATAATTGAACTGAATCTTGCAACCTATGGTGAGTTAAAACAAACGTTTAAAGGCGCAATACCGCATATCAACATCAACGTCGATATGGATTTAATGGAAGAAAGCACCTTTACCGAACAACTCAACCGTCTACTAGCCGAACATCACATTGCGGCAAAGCAGGTTTATCTTGAAATAACCGAAAGTGAAACCAGCAAAGCAATTGGTGACAGCGTATTTCAAACGCTCGATATTTTAAAATCGCTCGGTTACCGTATTTCGCTTGATGACTTCGGCACGGGTTACAGCTCAATAGAACGTGTAATGCGCCTTGGTTTTGACCAAATTAAAATAGATAAAATTTTTATTAATAATAACTTCTCTACCGAACAAAAATATACCGCGTTACAAGCAGCGGTTAATTTAGGCCGAGCACTCAACCTTGAATTACTCATCGAAGGAATAGAAACGCCTGAAGATCAAGCATTAGCCCAAAAATGCGGTATTTCTCTACTTCAAGGTTATTTCTTTGCCAAGCCAATGTCACTTAACGGCACTCTTCACTTTTTGGAACAAGAAAATGGACAATAATTCACTTACGCCACCAAGTCACATCATCGCTATTGGTGCTTCAGCCGGCGGATTAGAGGCGATACAAACCTTATTTGATTCATTACCCGATGATTTAGGGGTCGCTTATGTGTTAATTCAGCATCTTTCGCCTGATTTCAAAAGCATGATGAATGAATTGCTCAGTAAACATACACAAATGCCTTCACATCAAATAACCGAAGGTGAGCGATTACAAGCGAATACGATTTATTTAATGCCGCCGGGCAAATATATTCGCATGGTTGAGGCTCGGATATATTTGTCTGATCTGCCACCTGATAATCGTATCAATTTACCGATTAATGAATTTTTTCGTTCGTTATCTGAAGACAAACAAAATAAATCGATCGGTATTATATTATCCGGCACGGGATCCGACGGCAGCCGAGGCGCACAGGCACTTAAAGAAGTAGGCGCCCTTGTCATTGCACAAGACCCTGATGAAGCCCAATTTGATGGCATGCCAATTAACGCGATAAATTCAGGCGCCGTCGATTTTGTGTTAAAAACCTCAGAAATGAGTGAGCAAATCAGTAATTTTATTAATCACCCGCTGATTAGCAAAAAAGGCCAGCCGTTTAAATATCACTTATCAGAAAACGAAGCCGTGCTAAATGAAATACTCACCTTAGTGCATGATGAAACCGATCTCGATTTTAAAGTATATAAAGAATCCACCGTTGCTCGGCGTATTGAACACCGTATGAGCATCAACAATATAAAAACACTGCCTGAGTATCATCAGTATATTAAAAATAATTTAAAAGAAGTTTCGTTAATCAAACAAGATTTATTGATTGGCGTGACTCAATTCTTTAGAGACCAAGAAGTTTGGGATTATTTATACGATGAAGTCATAAAACCTTTAGTTTTACACCATGAAGATGACCCTATTCGCGTTTGGTGCGCAGGCTGCTCAACCGGCGAAGAGCCTTATACAATCGCTATGTTATTTAAAGCCGCCATGCAGGAGCTCAACTTAACCAGACAAGTTAAAATTTTTGCCTCTGACATTGACCAAAGTGCGGTTTCATTTGCGGCTAACGGTATTTACCCACCTAGCATTGCATCTGAAATACCACCCCGTTTATTTACTCATAATTTTATTCAAACATTGGAAGGAAATTATCAGGTCAGTAAAGAACTGCGCAGTTTTGTCGTGTTTGCTACACACAATGTGATCCAAGATCCACCGTTTTCAAACATGAACATGGTCACGTGTCGTAATGCGTTAATATATTTACAAACACCAGCACAGCAAAAAGCCATGGCGTTTTTCCATTTTTCCTTAAAATTAAAAGGCTTTTTACTGCTCGGTAGTGCCGAAACAACGGGGCACTTTGGTACCTATTTTGACTCTTACGAAAGCAAATATCGCTTATATCAAAAAAATAAAGATTTACGCATTCCGGTGCGTACAATCAATAAAGGCGGTTTAAAAACCAAATCGTATCAACCTAAATCATTACCGCAATACATAGCCCGTAATATTAAAGCAACCGATGCCCCACGCTCATTAAAGATTGGTTACGAGCGCATGTTAGAAGAATACATGCCACCTACTTTAATCTTTAATCTTTAATCTTTAATCTTTAATCTTTAATAAAAAATTAGTGCTTATTTATACATATGGCGATGCTTCACAATTTACCGCTAAAATACAAGCCGGCCATGTCACAAATGATATCGCTGATATCCTCAACCCTGAAATAGTCAGTCAAGCGATATCCGCTACGCATCAAACAGTGCGAGAAGGTAAAAGTGTTTTATTTAAACATGTTTATGAAGCCGAAGATGATGAAGGCGTCATCGAATCATGGTCATTAAAATGCTTTACTTTTAAAAGCAAAGCCCCCTCAGTTGAAGGTGATGTAGACTTAGTTGCGTTGTCGTTTTTACGTGATAAAGAGTTTGTATCAAGAGATGCTGAAGTAGAATACGATGTTGATCAGCAAGTCAAAAATCGTATTGCTGAGCTCGATATTTCACTTGTGGAATGCCAACGTTTATACCGCGAGACGTTAGAAGACCTCGATAGCACACGTGAAGAGCTGCAATCGAGTAACGAAGAGCTCATGGCCGCAAATGAAGAACTGCAGTCAACTAACGAAGAATTACAATCGGTTAATGAAGAGCTTTATACCGTTAACAGTGAATATCAGCAAAAAATAGTTGAACTCACCAGTATTAATAACGATTTAGAAAATTTACTTAAAGCCACGCGTTTGGCCGTTATTTTCTTAGATAAAGATTTACGCATTCGTCGTTTTACCGACGCAGTGAAAGAGTATATAAATGTTATTGATTTTGATGTTGAACGTTTACTGTTTGATTTAACCTTTAAATATGACTTTGAAGGATTAAACGAGATGATAGAGCGGGTCAATACAACCGGTAAAACCACATTAAAAAACTTTGATTTGGTTGATAATAAACGCGTTGAGATAAGCATCACCCCTTATCAACTCGAAACACAAAACAATGGCGTCGTTATATCAATTAGAGAGTTGTTGATCAGTGGATAAAATAATGAGCAATAACCTTGATCAAGCGCATTACCTAAAAGAAGAGCTCTACACCCTAATTCAAAACGATCCGCTTATTTTTGATTTTTTACAACAAAGTACGCTCGATGGTTTATGGTATTGGGATTTAAACGAGCCCGAGCATGAATGGATGAATCCACAATTTTGGCTTTTATTGGGTTATGACCCAGAAGAAATGCCGCATTTAGCGGCAGCATGGCAAGATATTATTTTTGCCGATGACCTTAGGCTCGCCAGTCATAATTTTCAACAACACTTAAATGATCCCAATCATCCCTACGATCAAATAGTTCGTTATCGACATAAAGACGGTTCTACCGTTTGGGTACGTTGCCGAGGCATTGCCATACACGATCAACACGGCAAGCCATTCAGAATGCTCGGCGCACATAACGATTACACGTTATTGATGGAAAAGCAGCAAGATGCCTTAAAAACGAAGTTAGACATCAGCCAAACTCAAAATGATGTCATTCATTTAAAAAATGAAAACCGTGAGCTCTCTATCAAGCAAGAAGGCATTATGCATCAGCTTAAAACCGGCGAACTCATTAATAGCCTTGAATTGATTCACCCCCCAGGTGCATTTTTAAATTTAATCCAGCAACATAGCAAACTGAGTGTCAAACTAAATACCCCTTTAACATTCGTTATTTTAAGCATCAAGAACATGCCGCATATTGAAAGTTCATTAGGGTCAGAGATTGGGATCGAAATACTTAATATAATTGCACGTATGCTACATAGTTTTTTTGACACCGCAATCATACGTCGGTTCGTTAATTCCGAATTGATTTTAGCCGACATAGGGGTTGAGGCAATAGAAACAGCGTCGATATTACAAGCACTGAGTCATGAGATTACAGCGTATCGCTGGCTTTCAATCACGCCACAAATTAGCTTGCGTGTAAACCATTACAACTTAACAGCGCAACTTAAAACCCAATCATCAGTTGATGATTTGATCATGCAAACCCATCAAGATGGTCAACACATACTTTAAATTGTTAGGATGGGTATAGCGAATAAACAGGCAATAAAAAAGGGGAGTTTAAAATTCAAAAAATGAAGTTAACCCGCTAATTGCCTGCGCAAGGGTTTGGTATCAATAAAAGTAAGCTCAACAAACCGACCCTCTTTAAATTGCAACTTATGCTCTCTTTTTTCATAAAACTCAAACACTAAATAGCCAAATATAATAAGTGACTTAAGTAATTCAAACGACTTTTCATGTTTACTATTTGCGTTATAACTTTGCATTAACCGCATATTCTGCGTTTTTGCATTAACTAAATGAAAAGGCGGAAGATCAGACGGGTCTGTCGAATTGTTTAGTGAATCGTTTAATGAATCGAGCAAACTGACCATCCGCTTTTGCTCTGTGTCATGATGACAATTAACTAATTGGTGTTGTACAAACTCACGACAAAAATAAGCATGCGTTTTATGATCGGGTATCGGCAATAACAAAGCACAAATGGCTTGTAACGCATTAAACTGTAACGGCGTAAATAAACAGTTTTGTTCTGTTTTTTGGATCGCCGTTACTTTTAATTGACTAGCACACGCAAACGCGGTGTTTAAGCGCTCACCGGCGGTGAGTGCAAACGTTGCACCACCGCCAATAGCAAAACTAAGTTGTCGTAATAAACGACGACGATCTACCAGTCTAAGATCAAACGACAACATAATTATTACTTCGCTGTTGCAGGTTCAGCAGCAACATCTTCAGCGGCAGCCGCTGCAGACGATCCGGCATTTTTCGTTTTACGGATATAAAAGAATAAGCCCGCAAACAAGAAAATAAGCGCAAACGGAAATAAGAACAAGTTCTGCAATACCGCTTGGCCCGCTACAAATTCAACTTGCTCAGCCGGTACATTAGCTTGCTCAGCCGCTTTTTGTGCAGAATCAATCCAATGACCAATAACAGGACTAAACATACTGACAGAGAACATGCCAACACCACCCGCAAGCGATAAACCTAATGCCCCTGTTTTTGGCGTGTATTCAACAACACAACCCAACATGGTAGGCCAAAAGTAGGTAACGCCAAGTGCGAACAGCAACGCAGCAACATAAACCATACCGCCACTTGCTTGGCTCATTAAAAAGATACCCGCAGCAGCTAACACGGCTGAACCTAATAAAATACCCGTCGGATTTAAACGATGCACTAACGGACCCGCATAAAAGCGGCCAATTGCCATTACACCCGTGATCATCGCTAAAATAATCATTGGTGATGCACCACTCGCACCTAAAATACGTTCAATCCATTGCTGTGTTCCTAACTCTGTAGTCGCCGTTAAGCCCATACAAAAAATAAGCACAATATATAAAGGTGATACTAGATTTTTAAGGTTGCCCAAAGTTGAGTTTTGTTGAAAATCGAACGTTGGGAACGTGCATTTCAACAACATAAAGCCATAGATGATGGTTGGGATCAGAATAAGCGATACCTGCCACTGCCAGCTAAAGCCAACACTCGTCATCGCTTGTGAGGCTAATGCCCCAATAACAATACCGCCCGGGAACCAAACATGGAACTTGTTCAACATTGTCGTTTTGTTTTTAGGATTTAAATCGGCAATTAACGGATTACAACCCGCTTCAACCGCACCATTTGCAAAACCAATCAGGAAGGTAGAAACCAGTAAAGTCCAAAAACCGCCCGCAAAGACGGTCATGATCAAACCAATAAAGTGACAAGCAAATGCTAAAATAATTAATTTTTTTGCACCGAGTGCGTTATACAACACACCACCAAAAATAGTCGCAATAGGAAAACCAAAAAAGGCCATACTATTTACCCAGCCAAGTTCTAAGTTGGTTAAGCCAAACTCAGTCCCTAACTGACCTAAAATCCCGGCACGAATCGCAAATGTCATTGCGGTTACGGTTAGTGCTAAACAGCACAGTGTAAAAATTCGATCTTTACTTAAAGTCGTCGTATTCATCATATTTTCTCTTATAAGCCCAAAATTTTATTATTTAAGGCGTGATCTTTTTCAACACCAGCAAAGTCATCAAATGCTTTTTCAGTTGGACGAATAATATGCTTATCAATAAATATCGCCCCTTCTGCTGCGCCATCTAACGGATGTTTAATACAACATTCCCATTCCATAACAGCCCAACCATCGTAACCATATTGAGTTAGCTTGCTAAAAATAGCGCTAAAATCGATTTGCCCATCGCCTAATGAACGAAAACGACCCGGTCGGTCTAACCAGCCTTGATAACCACCGTAAACGCCCGCACGACCAGATGGATTAAATTCGGCATCTTTAACGTGGAAAGCTTTAATGCGATCATGATAAATATCAATAAACGCCAAGTAATCTAATTGCTGTAAAACAAAATGGCTTGGGTCATACAAAATATTAGCGCGACAATGATTATTGGTCGCGTCTAAGAACATTTCAAAGCTCGCGCCATCATGTAAATCTTCACCAGGGTGTAATTCATAACAAACATCAACACCCGCAGCATCAAACGCATCTAAAATAGGTAACCAGCGTTTTGCTAACTCAGCGAACCCTTGCTCAACTAAACCAGCAGGTCGTTGTGGCCATGGGTAAACCGTTTGCCACAGTAATGCGCCTGAGAAGGTCGCGTGCGCATTTAAACCTAAATTAGCACTGGCTTTAGCGGCACACATCATTTGGTTAACGGCCCACTCTTGACGAGCAGATGGATTATTCTTCACTTTATCAGGCGCAAAACCGTCAAACATTTCATCATAAGCAGGATGAACAGCCACTAACTGGCCTTGTAAATGCGTAGACAATTCACTAATGGCTAAACCATGTTTAGCCGCAGTCGCTTGAACTTCTGCGCAATATTCCGTGCTTTCAGCCGCTTTTTCTAAATCAAAAATACGGGCATCCCATGTGGGTACTTGGATGGCTTTAAAACCTAAACCGCCTGCCCATTCACAGATGTCATTTAAATTATTAAAAGGCACTTCATCGCCCGCAAACTGCGCTAAAAAAATACCTGGACCTTGGATCTGTTTCATGATTATTCTCCTGCTAGATTAACGTTTGATAATAAAAAAGGATGCCATTTTTCAGAAGAATGACTCGCAGCAACCACATTTTCAATAAAGGCCATGCCTCTAATCGCCTCGGTAATACCCGGCGCATTGCCAACCACACCCTCAGCACTATTTTGCTCAAAGGTTCTAATTTGCTGGACAAATTGACCATAAATATTAGCAAAAGCTTCAATATAACCTTCTGGATGTCCTGCAGGTGTGCGCATCGCTTGTGTGGCGGCAGGGCTTAATTCACCAACACCCGCTCTAATCATTAAGCTAGGCTTATCATTGAACTTCATGATTAAAGTATTGGGCTCTTGCTGGCGCCACTCGAGTGCCGCTTTGGTACCATAAATACGAATGCTTAAGTTGTTTTCTTCACCCACTGAAATTTGGCTTGAAATTAATACCCCTTTAGCACCATTATTAAACTTAAGTAATACCGTTCCGTCGTCATCTAACGTACGACCATCAACAACCGAGGTTAAATCAGCACACAGCGCTTCAATTTTTAAATCGGTAATGTGTTCAGCTAAATTAGCGGCATGTACACCAATATCGCCCATACAACAACTAGCCCCTGCACGAGCTGGGTCTAAACGCCAGCTGGCTTGCTTACCCGCTTCGCTGTCTTTATCGGCTAACCAGCCCTGGCTATATTCAACAACAACTTTTACAACATCACCAAGCTCACCCGCAGCAACACGATGATGCGCTTCTTTAACCATTGGGTAACCGGTGTAAGTATGCGTTAAGCCATATAAGCGGTTATTCTGTTTAACAATTTCGGCGAGTTCATTAACTTCATCTAACGTTAACGTTGCAGGCTTATCAGACATCACATGAAAGCCACTTTGTAAAGCCGCTTTCGCTACCGGGAAATGTAAATGATTCGGCGTAACAATAGAAACAAACTGCATACGCTGGTCTTCCGGTAACTTCGCTTCTTCGGTAAACATTTCGTTAAAGTTTGCATAACAACGTGAAGCATCAACGTTTAAAGCCATACCGGTATTTAAACAATTTTGATGGCTTGAGCTAAAGGCACCACAAACAAGCTCAATCTCACCATCTAAAAATGCGGCTGCACGATGAATGTTACCAATAAAAGCACCTTGGCCACCGCCAACCATACCCATTCTTATTTTTCTATTTTTAATATCTTGCGTCATGTTTAGCCCAACTCGCGTAAAATTTGTTAAAAAATCATTACAAATTATATAGCGCAGCTAAAGGTTTCAATATGAATAAATCGGTTTATAATGTAACGATTTCGGCGTTACCTAATAGATAACGAATAGAGAAAGAGCGAAAAAGTGCGAGAAAGTGATAATGGCAACTTTAAATCGAAAGATTTTAGACGAGTTAAATGTTAAGCAACTTATCGAAGTGTTTGATCTTGTTACAGATATTCTATTTTGGATAAAAGATACACAAAGTAGACTGGTCTTTGTCAACAATCTTTTTATAGAACATTTCGATTTAAAATCGCCGGCAAACGCCTACGGTAAAACCGATTTAGAGTTTTGCCCACCGCATTTAGCCCAGCAGTATATGGCTGACGATCAAAAAGTGTTAAAAGGCGAACCCATAACACACCGACTAGAAATGAATATAAATCATGAAAATGGTTTTGCTTGGTTTTCGACGTCTAAGCGAATATTAAAAGATAACACAGGCGAAGCTATTGGCACTTACGGGATCACCCGCCATTTTCAAAAATCATCACAAGAGCTCGCAACCTTTGATGCTATCCGAATCCCGATTGAATACATCAGAAATAACTTTCGCAGTAACATCGCACTTAAAGATTTAGCAGAACGTTCACATTTGTCTGTCAGTGCGTTAGAACGTCGTTTTAAAAAACACCTCGCGAAAACGCCAACTCAATTTATTAATGAAGTTAGATTAAAAAGTGCGCGCTGGTTATTACTCGAAACCGACACGCCCATATCCGAAATAGCGTTTGATACGGGTTTTAGCGATCACAGCTATTTTACCAAGCAATTCAAACGCTATTTTGGCATTCATCCCAGTAAAATGCGTGAACAGGCACATAAACAAAAATCAGCTTGATTCGGCTTTTTAGTTCGGTGTTAATGCTCGTGTGGTGGCAAAGTTAAAAAGAAAGACGGAACCTTGAAAATAAAAAACGGAGCAGGATTCAAACCTTTTTATATGAAAACTGTTCTAAAAAAACAGCTTAAAATTAAACCGTATCGGCTTTAGGCTCTGTCGGAATAACAGGTACTGGGCCTTGCAAGTTTAAATTCTTTTTTGGCTCTTTTAACAAGATCCCTTTTTTCAATAACAGTTTATGTAGTCGTTTTTGTAATTTAGTTTCTACATGACAGCCTTTTGCGGCACGAACCTGTTGATCTTCATCAAAGTGACACTGCACCAACAAACTCCCCGGAAAACAATCAAACTGAACGGTATGACTTAAATGGCTATACCCTTCAACCAATTTTGCCTCTTCATCAATAATCGTCAATGCGGCTAATAGCTTGTCGTTTAAACGCTGGCAAATCTTACTCATTTTCATATTTTATAACTCACTTAATACTCTGATATTTCACAATAATGTAGACTGGTTTAACGACGTAGCCGCGTAAGCAGGAAAAGATATAACCCAAATACCGGCACATAAAACGGTGACTTACGTCGCTTCACACCTAAACCACCATGACTATAAATCGTCTAACCCCAGTAACTTATTAGCTTGTTTAACCAATTCTTCATCCAATGGCGGCGGTGTTAAATCAACGTCTTGCGCCAACAATTGTGTAATGATTTTTAAGGCATTTAAGCGGGTTTGTTTTTTATTATTCGCATTTAATACCTGCCAATTTGCCGCGATAGTACTCGTGTGTTTAAACATTTTATTAATCGCTTTTTCATAGTTTGGCCATTGCTCACGGTTGCGTAAATCTTCTTGCGTTAATTTCCAATGTTTTTGCGGATTGTGCAAGCGTTCGACAAACCGCTTGAGTTGTTGCTCTGGCGATATATGCAAAAATAGCTTAATAATAACGACACCATCATCGGTTAATAGGCGTTCAAATTCATTTATTTCTTGATACGCACGCTGCCATTGCGGCTTACTTGCAAAACCTTCAACTCGTTCAACCAATACCCGACCATAATAACTGCGATCAAAAATAGCGATTTGCCCAGCTTTTGGTAACTTAGTTTGAAAACGGTATAAATAATGTCGACTTTGCTCATCGGCCGTGGGCGCTGCGATCGGATGCACCATAAAACCACGAGGATCGAGTTTTTCAGTTAACCGGCGGATAACGCCGCCTTTACCACTGGCATCCCAACCTTCAAACACAATAATAGCGCGTCGGCCTTGCTGAAAATAGGCTTGCTGGATCAGTAACAATTGATATTGCAGATCAGTCAATTGCTGATAGTAATCAGCGTCGTTTTCAAACGAAAGGCTAGACTCATTATCTTGCACAGCCGTTAACGTTGGCGAGGGCTTTAAGCGTTTAATTTTTGATGGTGAATACATGCTCATTCCACATTAAATTGTATAAACTCAGTTTAGCAAAAAACCAAGCAATCATAACGCTCTAAAAAGTTAACGAGGCAGAGGCGTTAACAAGCGGCTATAACACCGCTAAATAATGTGTATTGATGACTTAAACATAATATTGTTTAATGATATCGGCGATATCTGGCATGTTTATGTTTTTGCGCATTAATGCAGCTGGCAATATAACTAACGCGCCTTCTTCAGGGCTTTGTGCTAAACGACCATGGCTGCCTTTAATCATGTCGGCCTGCAACGGGATCACATCCATTAACATTCTAAAGCCCAGCTTTTTCTGAATTAATCGCCAGATCACACGCGCCATGGGTAACGTTAATTTGGGATCAACAAACATTTCAGCAGGGTCATAACCCGGCTTGCGATGTATATCAACCGTTGATGCAAAATCGGGCGCTTTTTTATCATCTAACCAGTAATAATAGGTAAACCAACGATCGGGTTCGGCAATAACAATTAAATCACCCGCGCGTTCGTGATCAACATTAAACTGTTGTTTTTCATCCGCATCAAGTACTTGTGCAATACCAGCCGTTTGGCTGAGCAATGTTTTGACTTGTTGCTTTAAGCTCGCATCGTTTATATACACATGCGCCACTTGATGATCGGCAACCGCAAAGGCTTTACAAGCGCCTGGGTCAAGCATTTCCCAAGTTAAAGAGTCACGAATGGTGATGTAACCGGCTTCACGCAGTATGCGATTAATATGGATAGGCTGACTAACCTCATTCATTCCGTATTCTGATACGATCGCCACATCGGCACCCGCAGCTTGATAAAAATCGATCAACTCCCCCACGACGGCGTCAATAGCTTGTAATTCAATCGCGACGGATGGATCGCTTGGCCCTACTTTTTGCAAGCAATAATCAAGGTGCGGTAAATACACAAGTTGTAAATTAGGCTGATTTTTGCTGAATTCAATCATAGCCGCCTTAGCTATCCATTGGCTTGATTGTATGCCCGCTTTGGGTCCCCAGAAGTTAAAAAAGGGAAATTGACCAATTTCACTTTCAATAGATTGATGCAAGCCGTTTGGAGTGGAATATAAATCTATAATTTTTCGACCATCCGCCGGATAATGTGGGCGCGGTGTAATAGAATTATCCACATTGGCGTACATGTTGTACCACCAAAATAATTTTGAACATTTAAAGGCCGGATCCGCGCTTTTAAGGTGATCCCAAACTTTGTCGCCTTGTACCAATTTATTTGATTGCTTCCAAAACATGACTTCGGCAAAATCACGTTCGTACCAACCATTACCCACAATGCCATGATGTTGAGGTTGCACCCCAGTCAACATAGACGCTTGCGCTGTCGTTGTCACCGCCGGAAAAACTTCCCCCATAGGGCTTACTTCATTTTGGGCAATATAGCGATTTATGTTAGGCGTGTTTTCGCCTAAGAGTGAAACACTTAAACCGACAACATCCAGTACAACTAATTGTTTATTTTTTTGCATAATTTACTCAGAAAAAAGGCGACAAACACACGCCTATTTTTTATGTTTGCTTGGCGCTAATAAATCAAGGTCGTTTAACACATTTGCTAACCACGCATGCTCTCGACTTAATCCCGTTATTAAATCATCATTGGTTTTAGGCCTGAGCTGATCAGGCAAAACATGCCATGTGTAAGTTTCGATCTCGATATGTGGCTTGTGCGAAAACAAAGAAATAGCACTAAAAAAAGTTTGAATAGCAGAACATGTATTAATGAGTACACACTCACTGGGATCACTCGTTTCATTGGCTTCACGAGCAACCACATCGCTGCTTTGGATCGGCACATGATAATGAATAAACCACGGCGCTTCTCTTGGAAAATACGCATCCGCTAAAGCAATCGATAAGTCATCACAAAAAATCAACTCACCTTGCTGGTTATATGTTGTAACTTGGTGCAAATATTTTGGTTCGGCAAAATGTTGTAAGGTGGTTAACATTTTATCGGGCTCAGGCGCTATTAAAGCAGCAGACACTTGAACTTTACCAATAATAATATCGGCAGCGTTGATTCGTGCTAATACATCGGCAATATCTTCTTGCATCACCGCTTGATGGCAAACATCGAAACATAAACCTAAATAACGCGACAACAGAACAGTATCAACGTCCATTTCTTTGCAAGCGCGCGGTAAATCTTGATGAAACAACGCAATCACTTGATCGGTCGTTTCGAGCACACAACCTGGTTCCATTTCTAAGCAAAGGCGGATCCGCTTACCACATTGCTGCTCAAGGTGAGCCGCGTGCAAACAATATTGAACTAATTTTAAGCAAGCCTGATGAGTTAATTCCGGTGTCCAGTGATGACGATAGCCTAAAGGCAACGTAGATATAGTGCCTTCTACCTCGTCGTCGGGTAGTAGCTGCGCAAGCAACGTAGCCAGTTGTTGTGTGTAATCTAAACGAGCCGCTTGCGCCCAAGTGGGTAAATAAACCGCCTCTTTCACTACCGGTTGATGAAAATTATGTTGTGGAAATCCATTAAGCGTAACCGCTTTTAACCCCGAATCGGCCAGCGTATTTTTCAACCTGAGCAAAGCATCAGGTTGCATATATTCAATTGCCGCCGCTTCACATAACCACAACCCCGCATTGAGCGAGGCAAGTTGGGTATGTTCGCGCACCTCACGGGTTATCGCCTTAATATTACTTTCTATTTCAGCGGCTGTGATCCCAGGATGCACATTAGCGCAGTAAGCAATTTCGTCGGCGAGCCATTGCATTATTTTTCAACCACCGGTGTTTGACCGCGTAAAGCTGAGTTTTCTTCATACAATTTGGTTTGATCAATTAAAGGTCGCGTTACTTCTTCAATGCTAATACGGCCGCTTTGAGCAAAAAAGTTAATGGGATTCGCAAATAATACTTTTTCGACATCTTGTTCAGTAAAGCCAGACTGCAACATAGCGGTGCCCACTTTAGGTACTTTGAGCGGATCACTAACTCCCCAATCGGCAGCGCTATTAACCATCATTTTGTTAGTACCATAACGCTTTAAGATATCAATCATGCGGCTTTCAGACATTTTAGTTTCAGGGTAAACAGAATGCCCAGTCCAAACACCAGCTTCGATTGCCATTTCAATCGTGATTTCGTTTAAGTGATCAACCACAACCATTTCAGGGTCAATGCCAATTTCTTTAACTAAGGCGAGTGTACGCTTGGTACCTTCAACTTTGTCTCGATGTGGGGTATGCACCAACACGGGTAATTCAAATTCTTTTGCCATTTCGAGTTGCTCGGCAAAAAAGCGCTCTTCCGTTGGGTTGATATCGTCATAACCGATTTCACCCACCGCCACAACACCGTCTTTAGCCATGTAACGCGGTAACACTTTCATGACCTCTTCGGCTAATTCTTTATAATTTGCTTCTTTGGGGTTTAACCCCATCGTACAGTAATGACGAATACCAAACTGACTGGCACGAAAACGCTCCCAACCAATGAGCATGTCAAAATAATCAATAAAAGTGCCGACATTAGTTCGGGGTTGACCTTGCCAAAAAGCAGGTTCAACCACACCGATAACTCCTGCTGCGGCCATGTTTTGATAATCGTCGGTTGTGCGCGAAACCATATGAATATGCGGTTCGAAGTATTTCATGTTATTCACCGTTTGAAAGTTGTTTTGTTTTATTTATAAGCGCTAAAATCTGAGCATTAGATTCTTGCGGATGGTGAGTTTCTATTCGTTCAATTAAACTAGGGTTTGTCGCCAACTGCTGCAACAAAGCCGTCAACACAAAGTGACGATGGGCTTCATCATCACTGATTAAATACGTTTGAAAAATTTCAAATGCGTCATCAACATCGACAATACGGATCGCTAACCAAATCGTTTTAGGTAAAGGGCGACTCGCGGCAATGCGTTCACGTAAAAAATCGTATGTCATGCGCGATAGCGATTCATTAGTGCGCTCTGCTAAGCCTTGTACTCTGTCGATATCAAGCCCCATAAACAATGACTTTAACACCATTTGGTTAAATTCATGTTCAGGAAAATAACGCGCAGGAAACGGGTTATTAAAAGCAATTGTACTCATCATCGTCGACATATTCGTACGGCATGCATCTAGCGCCAGTTCGATTAAGTCACCTTGCTGATCGACAAAGCATAAACCTCGGATAATCGTTTCTTTTTCGTGCTCATCACCTTGTTGATAAGCACGCATAATCAACGAGACTTCATCGCCTAAATAAGTTTCTGTTGCCTTTTGTAACAGTACGATACGGGCAACATCATCCGTATACCAGTGACTTAATTCAGGGTGCGTTATTGATATATGACCCATCTTACGACGCGCCATAGCCAGTGGAATATCGAGCAAGTTTAAATCAGCGTTAATGTTAGCTAACGCCGTTAACTTTTTATCAAACCATTGCCATTCACCGTCTGCGCTGTGTTGCTTTAAAACATCAAGTAAATTTATCGTCATTTGCGTCATATCGATTGATTACTGTCTCTAAAATTTAGGTCACATAAAAGCGTTTAGCTAATATTTTACTCGGGACTATTAAAGCAACAATAAGTAATGCCGCTAATGGATAGCCCGCCATTAACGTTAAGGCCGCATCAATAGGAATTAATCCTAATACTAAGGTCATAACCATGGCTTGAATATTGGCAGGGGTGTAGTCTTGTTGCAGTTTAATTATTTTGTACGACAAAAGCGCGAGGCCTGCCGCTACCACTACATACGTCAATAGACTGACCGCTTGTGTTATTTGCAATACCAGCAATAAACCAATCGCTGAACACACCAATATGGCCATGGCTACATAAGCTAAACCTTTACGATTAGCTTGTGTTTCGTCACGACTAAACAACGTGAGTGCAACAACATATAACCCGACAAAAAGCGCAAAATGCGCATATTCAGCCATTACATCAAACGCCGCTAAGACCATAAGCCAATTTAATGACCGACAAAGCCCCATCACGACACAGCCGATTAACT
This sequence comes from Algibacillus agarilyticus, assembly GCF_003286125.1. Taxonomy (GTDB): domain Bacteria; phylum Pseudomonadota; class Gammaproteobacteria; order Enterobacterales; family Alteromonadaceae; genus Algibacillus; species Algibacillus agarilyticus. The sequence continues at coordinate 41,599 of NZ_QMED01000015.1, read as the reverse complement.
TTTCACGAGATAACACATTATAGGTAACAATGCTGACGAGCAATGCACAACTGACTGCAAACGTATGCAGGCCAAAATGCCATGCCATGCTTAAACCTAAAACGAATAAAGCAATCGAGGCAACCCAGGCTTGATGCAATGGGATTGCACCACTTGGGATAGGTCTTGACGGTCTTGATTGCTTATCTTCTTCTACATCTAAGCAATCATTTAGGATCATGCCGCCATGGTACAAGCACATGCTAATCGAGATTAATAACAGGACATCCAGCAAATTTAAATACATTTGCGAAGCGATCATACTCGCTGCGAGTACATTTGAAACCACTGTAAACGTGTTCGGTAGCCTAATAAGTCGGGCTAATTGAGAAAAAGATGACGACACTCATATATCCTAAAAAATAAAAAAGCGGGCTAAACCATACACTTTTGGTTATCGCACGCCAACTGCTTTATGTTTGAATTCGGATGCATGAATTAAGGTGTCTGTATTTTTTGAGCTTGGCTTGCGCTTAAAAAATCAGCACAGGCTTGCATGCATTGACTATCAATTTGATTAACTTCTATCGCAGCACCAATATGGGTTAACAACGTGATGCATAACACACCGCCTAAATGCTCACGAAACTCTTCAAGAGAAGCCGTTACATCTAATGTTTGTAATTCAGGACAGGTTAATTCAAAACCTAAATCTAGTAATAATTGCCAAATTTGATTATTTTGTTGCTCGCTGATCATGCCTTGACGGCAAGAGTACAAGGCATCTAGTGCAATGCCGATAGCAACAGCCTCGCCATGACGAATTCGATATTCAGAAAGCGCTTCTAATTTGTGAGCAGACCAATGACCAAAATCAAGCGGCCGAGCTGACCCCATTTCAAAGGGGTCGCCGCTGTTAGCAATATGATCTAAATGTAATTCAGCGCAACGATAAATCATCGATTGCACAGCGTCATCTTCAAAAGCAGCCAGTGCGTGTCGATTGGTATAAAGCTCATTAAAAAAATCAGGCGATTTAATTAAAGCGACTTTAACCGCTTCTGCCATACCAGCGCGTTTGTCACGTGCAGATAAAGTAGACAGTAGATTATGATCGTTGATGACAGCATAAGGCGGGGTGAAACAACCTAAATAATTTTTACGACCTAAATAATTAACCCCATTTTTTACACCAATACCCGCATCGTTTTGCGCTAACACCGTGCTAGGCATCCTAATAAGACGAATGCCACGATGTGCAGTCGCCGCGGCATAACCAACCGCATCAACGACGGCTCCGCCACCAATAACTAAGATATAAGAATGACGATCTATCTTTTCATCCGCCACCACCTGATAAATATGTTCAAGTACGGGGTCTTGAGTTTTAATTTTTTCGCCACCCGTAACCACTAACGGTTTTTTAACTAAATCAATTTTGTGCGCGAGGGCATAGCATTTGAGCTGAGTAATCATGTGTGGATGATGAGTAAATACATTTTCGTCTATCACCACGAGCATGCGAGCTGATTTACGCCCATCGGTCGACACTAAATTAGCAAGGTGATGGTTATCAATTGAAAAAGCATCTTGAGTAAATAAAACAGGGTAATTAAAACTTACCGTAACCTGCTGATTTATTGAACGTTCTTGCATAAAACACACCTTATTTAACCATCAAATTGCCGAATAAAACCCATAAAGATTAAAAATAGCGTGGGTTCATCATTAAGATCATCTACTGTACTCAGCTTATCTGAGTATAAAAACATTAAATTATATTTAAATATTCAATTATATGAAAGCCATTACCAAATTCATTAAGATAAAATCGGTTAACACTATAATAATATCAGCGTCTTTAATAAACAGTTAACAGGATGTACAACAGGTTAACAACGTTAAAAGGTGATAAATATTAGCGATGTAAACAGCAGGAATAGTGCAAAAAAAAGATAAGAGAGGTGTATCGCCGAGAGGTTCTGACTACGTATTTTGCAATGAATTTAGGATCAGACTGCAGCAAAAGTGTATGCTGCAGCGATTGAATCAATATACCCAAGTGGCTTAGGTATAGGTATAGGTATAGGTATAGGTATAGGTTAAGACAAGCTCAAACCAAATTGATAAACCTCTTTTTTCTTCAGGCCAAACGTATCCGCCACAATACCGGCGGCTACTTTAGGTGGTAAGTGCGCTAACAACGTCACTAATAATGCTTTCGATTTATCATCTAGGGCACTGACTTTAGGTGCACCCGAAATAATCACGACAAACTCGCCTTTTTGTTGATGGTGATCGGCGGTGATCCATTCAATAATATCACCCACTGGCCCACCTTTAATGGTTTCAAAGGTTTTAGTTAATTCGCGCGCAATAACGATATGGCGCTCTGTACCCAATGTAGCTTGAATATCGTTCAAACTTGCGAGTATTCGGTGTGTCGATTCGTAATAAACACTGCAATATTCACGCTCAAGCAAGCCGGCTAATATATCGCAGCGGGCTTTCGTTTTAGCGGGTAAAAAACCACCGTAATAAAATTGGTCTGTTGCAACACCGGCAGCACATAAAGCCGTAATAACAGCACTGGCCCCCGGAATAGGCACAACTTTGATACCAGCCGCTTGGCAATTTTTTACAATCACATACCCAGGATCATTAATTAAAGGCGTACCCGCATCCGAAATTAACGCGATTGAATCACCACCTTGCAAACGTTTAATTAATTTTACACTTTGCTCGGCTTCGTTATGATCATGATATGCAATAAGCGGGGTTTCGATTTCGTAACGGTTAAATAATTTACGCGCGACACGTGTATCTTCTGATGCCACCACATCAACCTCGGTTAACACCTCTAACGCGCGTGCCGTTATATCACCCAAGTTGCCAATGGGCGTTGCTACCACATATAAAATACCACTGTCGGCCATTATTTAACTCATTGTTTTTGATTGCGATTAAAGAGCGCTGATTATACCCGTTATCGAGCAAGATGCGAATTTATACCCCAGTTGACTTAGGGCGTGTTTATCTTTGTCGTATAGATTTTGTTCAATTTCAAAGCGTTTTGATCGCGGCATTGGCTTGATGGCATAGTGGTTCTACGTCACAAGCCAATAACAAAGAGCAAAACATTTTGGATTGAACCCAAAGGGCAGCGCAAGCCGATAGACACAGTTGGGTTATTACTTTTCATGATTTTTTCAATAAGAAATAGTCGAATCAGGTTTAGGTTAATTTCAATTTGGGTATACTACGCCAAGGTTAGATTTATCGATGCCGAATGAACGCGCTCATTCATCAATTGCTTTTTATACCCAAGTGGCTTGGGTATATTTAACATTGTTTTTTGCTTAGTATTTTGTTTAGTTATTGTACGTAAGGTGGTTACGCATAAATACGACTACGCAAAATAACAATGTATAACAACAAATAGTCCAAGGACGAATCAAAGCATGAAATCATTTCACCGTTGGCTTTATATTATGGCTTGTAGCAGCCTGCTGCTAGCCTGTGGTGGCACACCAAAACCGGTAGTTCCTAAAGTCGAAATTGCTAAGCCTTCCATTAAAGAAGCACCTAAGCGCAAAAAAGTGCTCACTGCTGATGATTATATACAACGCGCGGCAGAAGCAACATCGCTCGCGCAATCAACCCTTTGGTATACCCGCGCTGCCGATTTATGGGTTCAAGAACAAAATTACACCAAAGCACAAAGCTTACTTAATCAGCTCGACAGCACATTATTAACGCCTTATATGCAACAGCAGTTTAAGTTATTCAAAGCCGAAGCTTTACTTGGACTGCAACAACCCCAGTTGAGCTACAACATTGCGCTTGATTTACCCATTATAAAAAACTTTGAATTGCGCAGCGCTCAAATAAAAGCCCAATCGGCAATCGCCAGTAAAAATACCTTAACGGCGATACGCGCACTCATTACGTTAAAAAATCATACCTCGCCCGAAACACACTCTCCGATTAACGAAAACATTTGGCAACAACTCAATTTATTAGAAAAAGCAGCCTTAAAAAATTTCCAAGACATTACCGAATTTGAACTATCGGGTTGGCTACGTTTATTAAATATAACGCGAATTTATGCCAACACACCGGCTGATATGCTAGTCAATATAAGACACTGGCAAGCTCAATATCCGGCGCATCCAGCCGCAGAACAATTGCCAAATGCTTTGCAATTGGCTTTGCAAATTGAACCTTATAAACCGTATCGCGTGACTGTCTTTTTACCACTAAGTGGTAAATTTTCACGTCAAGGACAGTCAGTACAACAAGGTATATTGGCGGCTAATTACGACCCACAAAATTTATTGCGATTACACGAGTTGACATTTTTAGATTCTGAAACAACTGATTTTTCAACCCTTGAACTCGAAACGGATTTCATTATCGGCCCTTTGCTTAAACATAATATTAGCAAAGTGACAGAGCGCTTTGTCGACATTCCTGTTTTGTTGCTCAATCAAACAGATGATTTAACATTAACGCAGCAGCAATTTACGTTTAGCTTGTCACCCGAAGGCGAAGCGATTCAAGCGGCAGATAAATTAGCAGAACTGGGCTATAAAGCCCCTATTGTAATTGCCGCCAATAATGCCTATGGCAGACGTGTGGCTGAAACATTTGCCAAAACTTACACTGAAAAAGCAGATATAACGCCCGAAGTTGCCTATTTTAAAAACACCCAAGAAATGAAAACAACCGTTGAGGCTTTGCTCGACACAGCGAGTAGCCATAAACGTATTAAAACGCTTAAATCTCTATTTGGTAACCCAAGTAATTTCAACGCTGACGCACGTAATCGCCAAGATATCGACGTTATCTATATTTACGGGAATATTGGCCAGGTCAAAATTTTAAAACCCTATATTGATATTAACACAGCTCCTTTTGCTACTCCGGCACCACTGTTTACAACATCCAGTGGTTTTAGTACGAACTTAAGCATTGCCGATTTAAAAGATTTAAATGGAGTTAAATTTAGTGAAATGCCTTGGTTATTACCAAGTCGTAAGCAACAGCAAGCTCTCGCCCAAGAAATGCAAACGTTATGGCAAGGCAACGATGACAATACAACTCGCCTTTTTGCATTGGGGTTTGATGCCTTTAAATTGATCCCACATTTAGCACAAATGCGGGTGTTTCCGAGCTTTGAACATAAAGGTTTAAGTGGCGAACTTAGCATTACCCCCGAAGGTGTCGTTAACCGACAGCTGAGTTGGGCCCAATATAGCAATGAAAAAATTGTCGAATTTAAATCTATTCGATAATGCAATTGAGTCAATCACGACTCGAGCAAGTGGCGCTTATTATGAGCACAAAGCAAAGCAACACTTAAAGCAGTGTGGCTTAGTGATTGTGACACAAAATTTTAATGCAAAAGGCGGAGAGATCGATATTATTGCCCGCGACAACAATACGTTAGTCTTTGTTGAAGTCAGATATCGAAAAAGTAAAAGCCATGGCTCAGCGGCCGCCAGTGTTACACCAACAAAACAAAAAAGGTTACGCTCTGCAGCACAACAGTATTGCAAGCAACAAGGCTTAAATAGCCAACACACATATTTTCGTTTTGATATTGTCGCTTTCGACGGTAATAGCAAAGATATTAACTGGATCAAAAACGCGTTTTAAGATAACTAATTTATGCAAGAACTCATCAAACAAAGTTTTACTGAAAGTATACAAAGCAAAATAGTGGCAGCTGATATGCTCGCCGATGTGATTGAACATGCCGCTCAAACAATCGTGCAATGTTTATTACAAGATGGCAAGGTTATCTGTTGTGGAGATGGTATCGCTTATGGAGTCGCCGCGGCATTTACCTCAATGTTTGTTCATCCAATAGGTGCCGCTCGACCAAGTTTACCGGCTATATTACTGCAGGGCAACAACACGCAAATGTCGGTATCGGCAGGTTCAAATCAAGCCGAGTATCTCTATGCCGAGCAACTTAAAATCATGGCGCAACCTGGCGATGTTCTGGTAGTGGTTGCGAGTGATGCCAATAACCCGGTTTTAACTCGCACCATGGAAACGGCGGTTGCCAGCGATATGATCATTATCGCGATCACGGGAGATGAAGGCGGAGAAGTCGCGGGTTTAATCAGTGCAAACGATATCGAAATTAAAATTCCGGCAAACAAAGCCACACGTATTGTTGAAGTGCAACAGCTCATAGCGCACTGCTTGTGCGATGCCATTGTTAATACTTTATTTCCAGGAAGCTAACATGAAAAAGCATGTCGTATTCATTTTAATCAGTTGCTTGTTACTGCAAGGTTGCGCCGCTTTAGTTGTTGCAGGTGCTGTGAGTGCGGTTTCGACAGCACACGACAGACGCTCATTAGGTGCGCAGGTAGAAGATGAAGAGATCGAATTTAAATTAAACAATCGATTAGGTGAAACCGTTGAATTACATAAAGTCGTTAATGTTTCTTTTGTGAGTTACAACCGCCAAGTGTTAATTGTCGGTCAGGCCCCCTCTCGTCATTTAAGTTTAAAAGTTGAAGAGCTTGTGCACGAACAAACTGGTGTACGCACGGTATTTAACGAAATTAGAATCAAAAAGCCTGTCGGCTTAGATGTTCATTCTGATGACGTTTGGATCACCTCTAAAATCAAAAGTAAGTTACTCACCGCTAAAAATTTAGATGGTTCACATATCAAAGTGTACACAGAAGATGGTGAAGTTTTTTTAATGGGCTTAGTTAATGATGCTGAAGCTAAAGAAGCCATCAATTTAACACGCAATACCAACAGTGTTAAACGTGTTATAGATGTATTTGAACTCATAAAAGTACAATAACAATATAATAAAAACCTTAACTTAACGGATCGCTAAACACTTGTGATGTTATCAATCAGGAATACAATGAGTGACTGATTACCCTTTAATCTTAGGCATTGATGGGGGCGGCACTAAATGCAAAGCTGTACTTTTCTGCGCAGAACAACAAAAAATAATAGCGACCGGTATCGCCGGTCCTGCTAACCCTGTTCATGGTATAGAAGCAGCCCAAGCCGCCATTATTAGCGCAGCTCAAAGTGCATTACATCAAGCCAACTTACCCAGAAGCCAATTAGCTAACCTAGTTGTCGGTGCGGGTTTGGCGGGCGTTAATTTGCCCAAATATTTTGCCATCATGCAAGATTGGGCGCACCCTTTTCAAGACTTTCATCTCACAACCGATTTACATACCGCCTGTTATGGCGCGCATAATGCATTACATGGTTCAGCCATCATTATTGGCACAGGGTCATGTGGCGTATCACTTATTGACGATCAAACACTGATGTTCGGCGGACATGGTTTTGGTTTAGGCGATAAAGGGTCAGGCGCATGGATAGGGTTAACGGCAGTTCAGCATGTATTAGAAGCGTTTGACGGCATTGCAGCACCAACACAGCTCAGTGAACTCATTCTCAACAAGCTTAACGTGAGTGATCCCTACGCCATCATAGAACGTTTAACCAAAGCACCACCCGCGGCATATGGTCAGTTAGCGCCTTTAGTTTTTCAAGCTGCGACATTAGATGATGCCGTTGCACAAAGCATTTTACGTGATGGCGGGCACTACATTAGTGCATTAGCGCGTAAATTATTGGCTACAAACCCTCCTCGCTTATCTATTTTAGGAGGGCTAGCGCATTTAATGCAAGATTGGTTAGACCAAGATATTCGTGAAAAAACATTACCTGCGTTAGGACAACCGACAGATGGCTGCATTTTATTTGCACAACATAAACTAAAACAACGTTAAGCGCTTGATGCTCAAGTGACTTGAGCATCATCAAACACCGACAATAACGTTATTAGGTAATTCAATGATTCAATCTTTATTAGAACAAGAAGCGCGTGAAGTCCCTAGTCGGATCGCGCTACAATTAGAAGAGAATGATCACACCACCGACAAACTCGGCTCTCATCTGCGTTTAGTCTCGCCTAAATTTATCTATATCGTGGGCCGCGGCTCGTCAGATCACGCAGGTTATTTTGCTAAATATTTATTTGAAACCGAAACCGGTATTCCAGTCGTTAGTGCAACGCCTTCTGTTTCAACGGTTTATGGCAAAACAGTCAAACTACAAGGTGCATTGGTTTTACTCATTAGCCAATCAGGTCGCAGTGCCGATGTGTTAGAACAAGCCAAAATGGCTAAACGCGCAGGCGCTTATACCGTCGGGTTAATCAATGACGAAAATTCACCGTTATGTGAATTATGTGATGTGCTTTTACCCTTAAAAGCAGGCAAGCAAAATGCAATAGGCGCAACCAAAACCTTATTGATGACCATGAGCGCACTGATTCAATTAGCAGCGAAATGGTCACATAATAAAGCCTTGATTCAATCGCTTAATGCATTACCTGACTTACTGCAACAAGCCATTGATGCACCTCCAATGTTGTTACCTGAAAAAGTAGCCAATATAAAACACTGTGCGGTATTAGGCCGAGGTTTTGGTTATGCCGTTGCTCGCGAAATCACGATGAAATTGATGGGAATTTGTGGGATCCACGCTGAACCTTTTAGCTCGGCCGAATTTCTTCATGGCGGCATTCGTATGGCAGAGCAAGAGCTCACTATTTTTAGTATTATGTTGCGTGACGAAGCCTTTAAAAATCATCGAAATCAAATGCATGAGTTTACCGAACAAGGGTTAGTGATAACACCTATAGAGCAACCGGTATTAAAAGTACCTGATCGGCTCGCCCCTTTAATTTTTTTACAACGCTTTTATTTAGATGTTGCTCTCATAGCAAAAAGCCGTGGAATTGATCCAGATAACCCACCTGGTATTCAAAAAATGACAAAAACACTATAGCTTCATGATTTAAGACAGCATGATCAAAAAAATCAAAGCAGAATATTAACTTGGCCTGTTTTGTGCGTTAGTTATACCCCGAACGCTTTAAAACAATGACTAAGCGCTAAAATAACAAAAACATGGTTAATATGTCGACACACTACATTGCAGAAACATTATTTGATGGTGATCACTTCCATCATCACCTTGCCTTTTCAGTGACCAATGGAAAAATTAGCCAACTAGGTGGCGAGCCACATAAAAATGCAATCGCCCTATTAGGCACGGTGACAGCCGGGTTTATTGATGTGCAAGTAAATGGGGGTGGCGGAAAACTCTTTAATCATGCCCCATGCATCGCCACACTTAAAGCGATGATGCAAGCTCATGGCTCATTGGGAACAACGGGCATGCTGCCTACTTTAATTACGGATCAATTAAGCGTGATAGAGGCGGCGGCAGATACAGTCGCGAAAGCAATTAAAACCCAATTACCTGGAATTCTAGGCATTCATTTTGAAGGGCCACATCTATCTCAACCTAAACGAGGAGTGCATGCTAGCCAATATATTCGCCCTCTCAGCTCAGCTGAAATGCAAGTATACGAGCGTAATGATTTAGGCATTAAAATCGTTACGGTTGCACCTGAAAATGTGTCACCAGCCGATATAAAAAAGCTCGTCACTGCCAATGTTAAAGTGTGCCTCGGGCATTCAAATGCAGATTATGCAACAACAATGGCCGCTTTAGAGGCCGGGGCAACGGGATTTACTCATTTATTTAATGCAATGTCACCTTTGCAATCACGCGAACCCGGTATGACAGGTGCTGCTTTGCTGCATGCCGATTCTTGGTGTGGCATTATTATGGATGGACATCATGTTCACCCGGCTTCAGCTCAATTAGCGTTAAAAAGCAAAGCCGAAAAAATAATGCTCGTCACCGATGCCATGTCGCCTGTCGGTACCGATAAAACACATTTTGATTTTTTTGGCGGAAAAGTGGTGCGTGAAGGCAGTAAATTAACCACAGTTGAAGGTGTATTAGCCGGTTCAGTTTTAGACATGATAGGCGCGGTAAAATATTGCGTCGAAACGCTTAATTTACCTTTAGCACAAGCCCTGCGGATGGCCTCGACCTACCCCGCTAATTTTCTTGGTTTAAGTCAAAAACGAGGCAAACTAACCATCGGCCATCAAGCCGATTTTGTTGTTTTTAATCATGATTATGAAATAACACAACGCTACATTAACGGTATAAAACAAGTTTAAACGCAAATATTATAAGTTATTTAAAGAGATAATAAACAGGGGCTTATCTCTTTTCGCTAAGTTGTCATATCAAATGTTTATAATGAGTGCCTTGCAATATGCACGCGCATCCTATAGCTTAATTTTTATACGAAATAAAATATTGATATTGAATAATGCTCAACTGATTTGAGTACAAAATAGGCAGTCAACAAACACGCAATTAATGCTAATACTCATGGCAAAATAGTGTAATTAAGCTATGGTTTAATTAGCAATCAAATGTTTTAACAATAAGGATATTATCATGCTAGCTGAAGCGACACCGCCCCCTATAGAAAAAAGTAAACGAGCCCGTTCTGCTAAAGATAAAGAGCAAAAACGTGAGCTTATTCTCATGACGGCAGGACAGTTATTTGATGCCGAACCCGATGTACTTCCCACCGCAGCAGCAATAGCAACTCAATCAGGCATAGCCAAAGGCACTGTCTATTTATACTTTAAAAGCAAAGAAGAAATATTTTTAGCCTTGCTAGAACAACATTTTCGTAACTGGTATGCCGATATTACACAAGCCATCGTTTCAGAGAAGCCAGATGCAGACCAGATCATTAATGCTATTTGTCATTATATCGAGCAGCAGCCACAATTTTTCCGTTTAGCCAGCTTAAGTCATTCTGTAATTGAGCAAAACGTTGATATCAAAATTTTGATGGGTTACAAAAACAGAATGGCACAAATGGTAAAAACAACAGCCCAAGAACTTGCAGCGAAACTAGGTATAGACGATCACGAAACGTGCAGTCAATTATTAGTGCGCAGCTATGCAATGTTATTGGGCATTTGGCAAATATCGACACCGCCAGAAAAGGTTGAAAGGATCCTGAGCGCACCGAGTTTAAAAGTATTAAAACCTGAATTTAGTGAAGAATCGCAACTTTCTTTAGGCCAACTATGGTGTGGTTACTTAGAGCAAACAACGGCCAAAAATGGTTTTTGGAAACTCGGAAAGTTATTTAATTAATCACTTATACCCTTGTGCCTAGACGCATTTAATCAAAATTTCACGCAAATCCAATGTGAATACGAATGCAGACTAGCGTAATTAAAACATGAATACGCTAAGGTAGTTTTAATACCAAACTACCTTGGCATTAACATGTTAAAAAACTATTCACAATTCTTTTTATTTGCGTCCTTTTTCTCATTCTTCAATCAGGTTGCGGCCATGTCGGTGACGCAAGGTGAACTGATTACCCTAGAAAGCTTTCCATCAAAATTCATCAACAAACGGACTATCCGAATTTGGTTGCCAGATAACTATCGTGCGCTTCAGGCCGCAGGCGTGCGTTTTGATGTGATATACATGCAAGACGGTCAAATGCTGTTTGATGAATTAAGTACCTGGAACAATCAAGAATGGGGTGTCGATGAAACAGCCCATCAACTAATGAAAGAATCACAAACAGCCCCTTTTATTGTGGTGGGTATTGATAATGGCGGTCATCATTTAAGGCATGCAGAATACTTTCCTCAAGCACCTTTTGAGCAGCTATCAACCGAAAACCGCCAACGTGTTTATCAAGCAAAGCGTGATGAGCATAACCCTTTCTTTCAAGCCAAAATACAATCAGATCACTATTTACAATTTTTAGTCGACGAGCTTAAACCTTATATTGATAGAGAATACGCGACTCAGCCCACTCTCGAGCACACCTTTATTATGGGTTCAAGTATGGGCGCGCTCATTTCAATTTATGCTCTAACAAAATACCCTGACGTATTTGGTGGCGCGGCGTGTTTATCAACTCATTGGCCCGGCGTACATACCATGAGTAATAACCCCGTACCACAGGCTTTTATTGATTATTTCGCACAGCATTTACCGCAAGCCGGACGACATAAAATTTATTTTGACCATGGCACTGAAGGCGTTGATGCGCTTTATTCACCCACTCAAAAAGCAATCGATAAAATAATGCAAAATAAAGGCTATAAAATCGGCCATAACTGGCACTCAAGTGTTTTTGCTAAAGCTGACCACAGCGAAAAAGATTGGCGCGCTCGTTTACCCATTCCACTGCGCTTTTTATTAAATCGTAAATAAATTATCTATGCATACGTTTGCAGAACAAAGCCAAGCTACCTATCTTTGTTTATAGTTAAGCTAATTAACAATTCGTTAACCTAAATATATTTGGTGATACATGACAATTAATATCAATCGCACTACATTTACCCGTGCATTGCTAGCTTCAAGCTTAGCTTTAGCACTTTGTGCTTGCACAAGCAGCCAATCAGAAAATGAAACCGCTAAAACAACAAGCGACATATACAAAGACCCTGTTAATCGTGATGTACGCGATGATATTTTTTACTTTGTTATGCCTGATCGTTTTTATAATGGCGATAAAACCAATGACATGGGCGATCCTAAAACGCCAGTATCGTATGGTGGTTTTGATCCCAGCAAAAAAAGCCATTTCCACGGCGGCGACATGATGGGGTTACAAGAAAAAATACCTTACCTCGATGAGATGGGGATTACCGCAATTTGGATGACGCCTATTTTGCGTAACCAAGCAGTGCAAGGTGAAATAACCGGTTATCATGGCTATTGGGTACTCGATTTTACTGAAATAGACCCGCATTTAGGCACCAATCAAGATTTAAAAAACTTAATTGCAGCCGCACATGAACGTGGCATAAAGATTTACTTCGACATTATTACCAACCATACAGCCGATGTTATTAAGTTTGTTGAGTGCCATGGCGAGAAAGGCGACCGCTGGTCGTTAGATACAGGGCCTTGTCCGTATAAAAGTTTAGAGCAAGTTAAGAATGGTGATAAATATACTATCGTTGTACCTGAAGCATCAAAAAATATAAAAGTCCCAGAATGGCTTAATGACCCTAAGTATTATCACAATCAAGGTGATAGTACTTGGCAAGGTGAAAACTCAGTGTATGGCGACTTCGCTGGTTTAGATGACGTTGATACCGACAACCCAGAAGTGGTTAAAGGCATGATCGATATCTTTAAAAATATCATCGAAGAATTGCGGCCTGATGGTTTTCGCGTTGATACAGTCAAACATGTTAATACCGAATTTTGGGCAGAGTTTACCCCTGCAATCATCGAACACGCAAAATCGTTAGGCATGCCAAACTTCCATGTGTTTGGTGAAGTTTACGATGGCAACCCGCATGTATTAAGCCATTATACAACCGATGGAAAAATGCCCGCTATCTTAGATTTTGGCTTTCAAGGTGCAGTATACGATGTATTCGTTAACGAAACCGGCACCGATAAACTTCAAACCTTGTTTGACAACGATGATCTCTATAACGATGGCGATAGCAGTGCAGATTTAAATCTAAACTTTATCGGTAACCATGATATGGGGCGCTTTACTCACTTTTTAAGTAACTCAAAACGTAATTTAACCGAGCAACAAAAATTAGACAAAATTAAACTAGCCCATGCGCTAACCTATTTTGCTCGAGGTATTCCGGTTGTTTATTACGGTGATGAACAAGGTTTTGGTGGTACAGGTGGCGATATGGCGTCGCGCCAAGATATGATGCCGTCAAAAGTACCTGAATTTGTTAACGAAGATTTAGTTGGCAGTGATCAAACCCCCGCCGATGACAACTTTAATCAATCTCATCCTTTATATCTGTATTTTGCTGATTTGGCTAAAACCTATAAAGCACACTCAGCTTTACGTCATGGGGTGTTACACACTCGTGCAACCACAACCGATGGCCCTGGTATTTACGCGTTTTCACGTGTCGAACTCAATGACCCGGTTGAATACTTAGTCGTGTTTAATACAGCTGAACAAGCTAAATCGATTAATTTAGCCGCAACAACAGCGAGTTATACCGACGTGATTAGTCAGCAAAAGGTGATGGCTAATAATAGTCATGTTAATGTAAACGTACCCGCAATGAGTTATCGTATATTAAAAGCTAAAACCCCGATTAAACCAAGTCGTTTAGGCGCATTAACACTAACCGATATACCAGAAAAAATAGCAGGCGATGTGCAGTTAGGCTACACCTTAGCCGATGCGGCTTCAAACCCCGTTCCGGTGTTCGAACTCACCACCGAGTTAAGCATTGATGGGGGTGAATATCAAAAAGTCTCTTTTGATAATACATTACCGTTAACCGTACAGTTTGATGTTCATGCGTTACCTAATGGAACAAAATTAAGTGTACGGACGACAGCCACTAACTTTAAAAATGATGAATCAGAAACAGTACATTCTTTTGTCGTTAATCAATAAACCGTACCAACAGAAGAATTAAGACCGAGGTCTTAATTTAAAAAACCAGCCTTAAACGGCTGGTTTTTTTATATGCGTTAATCTATAAATTAAAATGAAAAGTGTATGATTATGAATGGGGTTGAGTGGCGTTTTCTAAATCCGTAATGATCTGTAAAGCCGCTTCTCTGGTCTCACCACAAATAGCCGCTTCGGCTTTAAATAATGAGCACAACGCGGGCCGCTCAGGCTGATTAAATATTTTACAAAGGTTATCATCATCTAATTGTATACAGCGCACGCCAGCAGGCTTACCGTTTGGCATACCGGGTATTGGTGTATTAATTGAAGGGGCAATACAACAAGCGCCACAATGTAAGCGACATTCCATTTAAACCTTCTTCTTTATTACAAAATATAAAAACAAAAAAGCCGAGTGATTAAACTCGGCTTTGATTAAACACGCTAATTTTTTTAGATAGGTTTATAACTCACCCATCGTGCTGCGTATTTTTTTCATGGCATTTTTTTCTAATTGACGAACGCGCTCAGCCGACACATTATATTTTGCCGCTAAATCTTGCAGTGTCATTTTACTGCCATCATCTAACCAACGAGCCGATATAATATCTTGGCTACGTTCATCTAATGTTTTAATGGCGCTAAATAAACGTGTATTAGCTTGATTTTGCCATTGTGCGCCAGAAACACCTTCCGCTAAATCCGATGCTGAATCTTCTAAATATTGCGCCGGAGCAAATGCAGCCGAGCCATCGTCATTATCAACAGGTAAATCAAATGTTTGATCTTGGCTACTCATGCGTGATTCCATTTCAAGCACATCAGATGATGAAACACCTAAATCAGCGGCAACCGCTTGAACTTCATCATGGCTAAACCAACCTAAACGTTTTTTAGACTTACGCAGATTAAAAAACAGTTTTCGCTGTGCTTTTGTCGTTGCAACTTTAACAATGCGCCAGTTTTTAAGAACATATTCATGGATCTCAGCTTTGATCCAATGTACAGCAAACGAAACAAGACGTACGCCAACACTTGGGTCAAAACGTTTAACCGCTTTCATTAAACCAACATTGCCTTCTTGAATTAAATCAGCTTGTGGCAAACCATAACCTGAATAGCTTTTCGCGACATGTACGACAAAACGTAAATGCGACATAATCAAGCGCTGAGCGGCTTCTATGTTTTCATTTTCAACCAAATCAATTGCGAGGCTGCGTTCTTCATCTACACTTAAAACAGGGATGCTATTAACCCCTTGGATGTAAGAATCTAAGCTGCCGACCTGAGGTACAATAGCTAAAGCCGTACCAGTGGTTTTGAATGTCATGCAGAACTCCTTATTAGATAACTACAATTGTATTACGATAAAAATTACTTGCTAGCACTCTAGCAAATCACTTGCAAAGAATCTAGCACTCTGTCGGGTTGAATTCTAATAATTTTGTCGCAATTATCAGGTTATTCATCAAATAAATTCAGCTTATCGCATAATAAGCCCTACTTTAGATTAAATTAATGTTATTAACCCAAAACAACAAATAATATATTCCACTGCAACCCACAAAGTGCTACATTTTAATTACAAGACATTAACAAGATAGTGAGTTTTACATCGTAAAATTATATTTTTGTTAGTTAACGAATTATTAATACATCTTAATATAACCTCGTTACGCTGAACCACGTAAACAGTGATACCGTTCAGCAATACACTTAAGATATTTCAAATGGTTGGATCGTATTATGGAAACATATGTCGCAAGGCAAGCTATATTAGATATAAATTCAGACGTTCACGCTTATGAATTATTATTTCGTGATGGCGTAGACAACAGCTTTCCACTTAATATGTGCCCTGATCAAGCCACTTCAAAAATTTTGGCGCAGAATCATTTAATGACGGGACTTGAAACCCTGACGGGCGGCAAAGATGTCTTTATCAATTTTTTTGAAGACACGCTATTAAACCGCTTTCCAACGTCTTTAGATCCCGATACCACGGTTATTGAAATACTAGAAACCGTACCCATTAGTTCCGAACTGCTAGATGCCTGCCGTCATATCAAAAAACAAGGTTACCGGTTAGCATTAGATGATCATGACTTTGATCCTAAATGGGATATTTTTTTACCTTATATCGATATTATTAAAGTTGATGTATTACAATTTAATATCTTGCAAATATCGAAGTACGTAAGGCGTATTGCCGGTTTTGGCGTTACTTTACTCGCTGAAAAAGTCGAGACCCGCGAACAATTTGAACAACTAAGAACGTTGGGCTTTACTTTATTCCAGGGTTATTATTTTGCTCGCCCCGAGATACTAAAGAAAAAAGCATTATCGAGCAGTAAACTAAACTTACTACAATTGATTAGTGAATCATGCAGTATTAAGTTAGATTTAGAAAAAATAGCTAATATCATCGAACGCGACGTCGCCCTTTCATATAAATTATTACGTTTTATAAACAGTTCCGCCTTTGGTCGCTCACAAAAAATAGGCTCGCTTAAACATGCCTTAATTTATATGGGCGAAGCCGAACTGAAAAAATTTATTGCGTTGCTAGCTTTAGCTAACTTAAATGATGAAAAGCCCAGTGAATTAGTGGCGCTTTCAGTGGCTAGAGCCCGATTTTGTGGTCAAGTCGCCAACTTAATGCACGAAGCTGAAAATCCACCAACCGCATTCTTAACCGGTATGTTCTCTCTTGTTGATGCGATGCTTGATGAAGATATGTTAAGTTTATTAAAAAATTTACCGGTGTTGGACGAGATAAAAGAAGCACTTATTACAGGCCAAGGTAAATTAGGTGAATATTTACAACTTGCACTCGATTATGAACGTGCTAATTGGCAAGAAATGGAAGAGCATGCCGATAGGTTAGATTTAGACACCGATGAAATCAGTCGTATTTATATTGAAGCAGTGACTTGGGCTAACTCCATCACTCAAAACAATGCCGGTGAAGAAGCCGCTTAAAGAGTTGAACAACTCAGCGGCTAAATTAACGTGCTTGTTATTATCAAGCACCTTGAAGCAGAAGTATGAAAAGAACCGCTTACTTTTATGTCGTTTGAGGTTCAATGAGTTTAATTTGACGATTAACAACCCACCAAGAGCCTAATAGCCCTAAGCCCATGCTAATGGCTAATAAATAAAGCATATCGCTCGCCCCTAAACCTTGAAGTGAAAAGTCAGCTTGGTAAAGTTGCGCTAAATGCTCAATCGCTAATGAAATCCACATGAGCATGAGCTCGATTGCGATCCAAGCTATCACACCGCCAAAAAAGCCATACCACACCCCGGTAAATAAAAAGGGACGATGAATAAAGGCATCGGTGGCTCCCACCAGCTTTAACACTTCAATTTGCTCGCGTTGGTTAATAATTGATAAACGGATCGTATTACCAACAATCAATACCACAGAAACAACCAATAAGAGCGCTAAACTCGTCAACGCATCATTTATAAGCTTAACAACCGCTTCTAAACGACGTAACCATTCAATATCAAGCTTGCCAAATTCAATTTCGTTTAAGCTTTCTAATTCTTCTAATAATTCAGCGGCAAAAGTAGGAGAGGAATGAGTGGCTTGCGGCGTAACCAGCAAAACATCAGGTAAAGGGTTATCATCTAAATACTGTAAAGCTTCACCAAATCCAGACAAGCTCTCGAATTCGGCAAGCGCTTGTTTACTCGATATAAACTCGACTTTTTGCACTTGCGTCATTAATTCAATTTCTTTGACTGTCCGTTGAACTTGTTTTTGTGAAATATCCGTTTGAAAAAATAACGAAATCTCTGAAGCTGAATCCCAATTGCCTTTAACCGATTCTGCATTTTTTACCACAACATAAAGCGTCGCGGGCAAGGTAAGGCTGACACCTAAAACAGCAATAGTCAAAATAGAAGGAATAGGGTCGCGCCAAATTTCACCGAGTGAAGCTAACCATTGACGAAACACACCGGTAATAGCGCCAACAATTCGCTGATAAAAGCTCGTTTTTTGCGTATGCGCACCTCGAGAGAGTCGGTCTTTAAATAAAAAACTCATCGTACTTCCTCGCTCTCCACATGCGCTAACCCATCGTTGATCATACGGCCTTGCTTAAGCGTTAAACTGCGGTATTTCATGCGCGCAATTAAGCCCAAATCATGCGTGGCAATTAGAACACTCACACCCACTTGGTTAAACTCTTCAAACAACTTAATAATTTCGAGTGATAATTTAGGGTCAAGATTACCCGTCGGTTCATCAGCTAACAATATAGGAGGCTTGGTTACCACAGCACGAGCAATACCTACGCGTTGCTGTTCACCACCCGATAACATTTTAGGAAAATATCGTTCTTTATCGAGCAACCCCACTTTATCCAGTGCCGCATGTACACGACGTCGAATTTCTTTGGGTGAATAACAAGCCGCTATAATCATGGGTAAGGCGACATTATCGAATACGGTTTTTTCTTGCAGTAAACGATAGTTTTGAAAAATCATGCCGATATCACGGCGAATAAAAGGAATATGTTTACGGGCAACCGTCGTAATATTGTGTTTATTGATCCACACTTGACCAGCAGAAGGACGTTCCATTAACGAGATAAGCTTTAATAACGTACTCTTACCCGCGCCAGAATGCCCAGTTAAAAAAGCCATTTCACCGGCTTCGAGGTGAAAATTAACTTTTTGTAACGCTTGATGCCCACCCGCGTACGTTTTTGAAACATCATCCAATCTGATCATAAGGCTACACTGTTATTATAAAATGATTAGCTTAAAAAGTACCCTATTCTGATCTAATTCAAAGGGCTGCGCAATGTGCTTATACTTGATCAAATAAGGCGTCAGTAAAATCTTTACTGTTAAAGGCACGTAAGTCATCAATACCTTCGCCCATACCAATATAACGGATCGGCACTTTAAACTGATCAGCAATCGCGAAAATGACACCACCTTTGGCCGTTCCATCTAGCTTGGTTAACGTGATCCCCGTTAAGCCAACAGCTTCTTTAAATAAGCGAGCTTGACTGACCGCATTTTGACCCGTCGCAGCATCTATAACCAACATCACTTCATGCGGGGTATTGGGGTCAATTTTTTTCATCACCCGGACGACTTTTTTCAATTCTTCCATCAGGTGCGCTTTATTTTGTAAACGTCCTGCCGTATCGGCAATCAATACATCAACGTTTTTAGCTTTAGCCGATTCTAAGGCATCAAATAACACAGAAGCACTATCAGCCCCTGTATGCTGGGCAACCACAGGAATATTATTACGCTCTCCCCATACTTCAAGTTGCTCAACCGCCGCAGCTCGGAATGTATCGCCCGCGGCAAGCATCACTGACTTCCCTTGTGCTTGAAATTGCTTAGCCATTTTACCTATGGTTGTGGTTTTACCAACACCATTAACACCGACCATTAAAATAACAAAAGGACCATCTGGATTTTCAACCACAAGCGGCTGATCAACTTCAGCTAAAATATTCCCCATGTGTTGCTTCAAGATATCAGACAACGCTTCGGCATCTTTTAACGCTTTGCGGCTCGCATTGGTTTGCACTTCATCAATTATTTTTAACGTGGTTTCAATACCCACATCCGCCATTAATAACTGAGATTCTAGATCTTCAAAGAGCTCATCATCTATTTTTTTGCCTTTAAATAGGCTACTAAACCCAGAACCTAGTGACGAACGCGTGCGTGCTAAACTTTGCTTTAAGCGTGCCAGAATACCCTTAGGCTCTTCTGGCTCTGGCTCTGGCTCTGGCTCTGGCTCTGGCTCTGGCTCTGGCTCTGGCTCTGGCTCTGGCTCTGGCTCTGGCTCTGGCTCTGGCTCTTTAATATCTTTTGCGACGGGAGCATCAAACTCAACGGTTTTTGCCGAACGAATAGTTGAATCAACTGGCAATTCCGTAGCCTCTTTTGCTTGCTCATCCGTTTCTACTGTTGTTTCTTGGGTGGACTCAACGAGTTGTTCTTGAGCTTTTTCTTGTTCTTCATTTCGGCCAAACCAACCGAAAAAACCTTTCTTTTTTGACATTGTGCTGATGCCTATACTTTAATATTTTGAATTTGTGGAATAATAAAAATCCGCAACATAGTGATAAATAAAAATTGAATTTATAGTCTTCTCGCTCAGGTTTTATGGTTCATTGTCAGCGCTTACTCGACCCAATCCCATAGTAGAGCATATGCTCATGGCGTCTCGAAGCTTGCCTGCATGGATGCAGGTAAGGGGCGAGAGCAGGACGCGGTAGCTTTGACGGCTTCCCCTAAACCCGATCGCTTTGACTATATAACGAGAATAGAAGCTATATTGCAATTATGGCGGCTATGGTATCATGTAAGGTAGATCAGACAAAAAAATTCCCACTTATGCGTAAAAAAAATAACAAGACCAATCGTTCAACCACCACTGGCTTTATTCGAATAATTGCGGGTTTATGGAAAGGTAAAAAATTACCGGTGCTAGACGCTCAAGGTTTGCGCCCAACGACTGACCGAGTAAAAGAAACCGTATTCAATTGGCTAATGTTTAAAGTGGCAGATCGAAATGTATTAGATTGTTATGCTGGGTCCGGCTCTTTGGGTATTGAAGCCTTATCCCGTGGGGCGCAATCGGTCACTTTAATTGAAAAGCATAAAAGTACCGCTCAACAGCTCAATAAAAATATTCAAAGTTTATCGAGCGCTCAAATCAAAGTAGAAAATCAAGACTGCTTAACCTTTTTACATCAAACCGCACAGCAGTTTGACTTAGTCTTTATTGATCCACCTTTCAACTGTGGTTTGGCCGCTCAAACAATTAGCGCATTGGTCGACAATAACAAACTTGCCAATAACGCATTAATCTATTTAGAAGTAGAAAAAAACCTCACACAAGTGATCTGGCCTGATAACTGGCAAGTGCTTAAAGAAAAAACAGCCGGCGAAGTCAGTTACCGCTTACTATCGGTTAATTAGTTTAAATTGGTTTTAGTTGGCTTTGGCTTTAACGTAAACATCAAAGCGATTTTTCTTAGCACTAATAACATGACTCGGTTTTTTGCCATCGAGTACGCCTGCGTAATCAGGCCTTTTTACAACAACTCGTTCTTGCGCTGCCGCTAGCGCGGCGTCTAATAAATGATCAGCATCAGTGTCAGCTCCAACTAAATGCTGAAAAGAACGCATTTCTTTTTTAACGGCGGCGGCTTTTTTCTTATTCTCAGGGTGCGGGTACATAGGGTCTAAATACACAACCTGTGGCTTTAAGTCGTGTTCAAGGTTGGCGACCTGCGTTAAATAATCAAGCGAGGCTTGATGAACCAACGTCATTCGGCTTGCAACATCATTCACACTTGCCTCTATTAACGCGCGCCTCAATCCATCATGCAATAAACTCGCAACAACGGGGTGTCGCTCAACCAGTTCCACTTCACAGCCTAATGCGGCCAATACAAATGCATCTCGGCCTAATCCGGCGGTCGCGTCTAAAACGCGTGGTCGCTTACCCGCTTTAAGACCAACGGCTTTAGCAATCGCTTCTTTTTTAATACTCACTTGTAGGCGACGATATTCAGATTGCGGACTACTAAAATCCACCCATATAGGGCCTTGTTTCTCAATTTCGGTTTGTAATAACTTCAAGGCGTTATCTTGCCAAATCAATTGAAAGGGTAATGCTTTTTCTGGCGAAAAATCTAATTGAAATTGCTTAGCTAAGGTTAATAATGCCGCTGGCGCATTATCAACAGAGCCTAAAATAGTACACTTCATTTACGCTGCATTCCGAGAAAGGTTAAACATGATTATCGCCTTGGCTGTATGCAATAATTTGGCTTATCTCTTGAAAAGACAAACCACTTTGCTGTTGCCATTCATTAAAACAAGTTTGAGCTTGCATTAAAGTACGCTTAGACGTTAAGCCGCCTTCTATTAAATTGTATGCACGTAAATAAGCTTCTACATCGCGACTAAATAGAAAAGTATCTTTGCCTAACGCTCTTAATGCATAAGGTCCGGTATTACCCCCTAAACGAGCCCCTTCTTTTTTTAAAAATTGCCACAGCTCAACAATATTTTGCGCTGGCCATTGTGCTAGCCACGTTGCCGCACTGCCGTGTTCAAGCGCAATAGCATGTAACATGTGAGCGTTTTCTTTAATCGTTAATATTTTTTTGAAGTTACGAATAATTTTAGGATCTGATGCTTTTCGTTCTAACATTTCATCAGGCATCATTAAGATTTTTTCAATATTAAATTGAAAAAACACGTCTTCAAAATTTGGCCACTTTTGCTCGACAACACGCCACACAAAACCGGATTGGAATACTTTTTTGCTAAATTCAGCTAAAATACGATCATCGGTTAACGCGGCAAGCTGGTGGTTGGGTAGAGGCTGATAAACTCTTGCCATCACCGAATCTATACCGCCTTTGCGCTCAGCAGCTCGAGCTAAAATATGTTTAAATTGTTCCATGTTTGACCGTTAAGTTTTAAATGTTTTGATAAAATATCGACACCTGATAAACCATCTTACTGATTAATCAGGTAAAATATATTCTTATACGTTGTTTATAAAGCCAAGGATCAATGACAAAGGGCTTAATGGATGCATATTATACCGCTTAATGAAGCGTGCTTCAGGAACTTTTTTTACCATGAAAACGAGTTTAAAGCTTAAAATAATAACCAGTTTGGCTTTTATGAGCTTTATGTTTAATAGTCATGCTCGTAACATGCAATTAGATGCAGTCACGCATAAACAAAGCGAGTTACTTTTTCATGCTTTATTTATGATTGATTGGCCGGCATCCCATAAAACCACATTAAATATGTGCGCAATCACGGCCAACACCCAATCTCTTGCTCATAAGCTAGCAACCCAAAAAGGCTTACGCAGCAAGCAACACCCGATCAACATCCACTTTATCACCGATATACGTACCGCTCTCAGTTTTGATCGAGAAAACACCTGCGATATTTTCTATTTCGATCCGATCCTCAGTAAATTTAATTTTTCCGCAATGGCGGAACTGTCGTATAGCCGCGCTATACTATTGATAGGCCACGGTGATTTATTTATAGAGCAAGGTGGGATGCTCAGCTTTATGGGTGAACGGCCCGAAACAACCACGTTATATGCTTCAACTCAGTTCAGGCACGCACGTTTGCTGACAGTAGACCCAATACTCTTAAACCATGTACAAGCTCGATAATGGGAACATTAAATTTTGAATAAAATATACGGCATTGCCATCACCTTTAGCTTTGCTATTTTAGCGATCGGTTTTGCCGCTGGATTAGGGCTTAAAAAGCAAGCGTTAACACAAGCTCATTCAGCGTGGTTAGAACGAGTAACGTACCAAGCAACCCCTTTTGCTAATTTTTTAACCGACACGCTCAATCAAGAATTCACCCTGTTAGAGCAAGTTGCTGCGTTATTAGTCGTAAACCCTGATATTACGCCTGAACAACAAGCAAAACTCATCGCACACTTTCAACAAAAACGTAAACTGAATAATGAAATTGCGCTGAGTTTATTCTCGTTAGATTCACAGCGGATCAATGTTATTTGGGGTGAATCAGCGGCAGATAAACTCAACCAATCATCAAGCGATCGCAATAAATTGCGCCTTGCGTTGCATAATACAGAAAAACATCCAAACCAAATCCATTTAACAGCATTGCCCAAATTATCAACCGATGAACACTATGTCATGCTCAGTTTAAGTTTTAAACAAGCAAGCAACAACGTCATTTTAATGTCGCTCGTTAACTTAAGTTTGCTACAAACAGGCATTGAATATTTTTATCAACCTGATGATTTTAACGCCAGCGTACAATTATTGATCGATAAAAAACCAACCGATTTTAGCTTTAAGTTTGGCTCTGAACGCACAGATAAAGTCGAATTCAAAAGAGCGAATAACATCGGTCAATGGCAAGTATTCATTTATCCCAAACCCACTTTTGCTGAAGGCGTTATCACAACTTATGCTGATAAGGTTTTTTACTTAAGCTTAATTATCGCTGTTGTACTCATTTTATTAATTATGGCGCTCGCCTTTTTAGGCGGTAAAGCCACGCTGAACTTACAACGTACAACTAAAAAATTAAAGGCCAGCGAATCACTTAAGAAATATACACAAACCAAACTTGAATCAAGTGCCGAACATACAATGAATGGCATATTATTGCCTAGATTAGCCGCTAACATTAATGTGCCATTAAGCCAAGCGGTATCCGGTATGAGTTCGCTCGAAGAAGTATCACATGTATTTAAAAGCAAATTAGAAAGTGGAAAAATAACAAAAACCCAACTCACTCAATTTATTGATAATACCGCTCAGCTTTGTCAGAAATCCGCTCGCCATGTAATGGAAGCCAATGAAAGCCTTTATAACATTATTCAAATTTGCCAGTACCAAGATAAAAATGAATCTGAACGTATCGTGTTAAAGTTTTTTATTGAAGAAATTATTTCGATGGTTCAACCACAACTACGAGACCAAGAACACAAATTTATTCTTAACATTCCTGAGGACTTAAAATTAAAAGTTAAAAAGGGCACATTAAGTTTAATTTTGTCACATCTCATTATCAACGCGATACGCCATGGCTTAAAACGTAAAGATAAAGGCGTGATCATGCTCGAAGCCTTTAAAGGGCCAGACGCCGGAAATATTTCATTAAGAATAGAAGATAATGGCTCTGGTATTGATGACCGATTACTCGCCGATTTACAACAAGGTAGAGCCAGTAAAAAAGCCGTTGGTTTAAAACTCTGTTTTCAACGAGTTGAATCCGAACTATTCGGAAACTTGAAGCTCGAAAGCAAAGTAAATAAATATACACGCGCGACTTTATCACTGCCACGTTCAGGCAAAGCCGCAGCTCCGGTCGAAAAACCAGCTGAAAAGCCGGCAGAAAAAGAGCCAGCTAAAACCGATTAGATCACGTTAAGTCAACTTAAAATCAATACTCACAAAAAAATATGACGCTGTAAGCCAAGTAAAACCTCGCTTATATCATTTTATTATGGTGTTAGATTTAAAGGTGTTAGGCTTTCGTTAATTAGGGCTGGATTTTTACTTGATACAAGCGTAAATTACCCACCCTCATAAATGTAGGTTCCCCCTAGCCTCTTTAATTTTCCACAATAGTTTTTTACTATTTCACCTATATTCAAAAAACAAAAAACAACATATAAATCAAACACTTAAAAACAAGTTGCGTTGTTGTCTTGTAAGTTACACACAACCCTATAAAGCATATATTAACAGACTTATCCACAGGTTTAGCGTTAGCCGTGTTGAATTTAACTGAAATAAAATGACAGCTGACAAATAAATCATTTGTTATCAATTCGTTAAACTATTTTTATTAATATTTTTTTATACCCAACACAGAAAAACAAAGCTCGCCTATCAATGTTAATGCTTAAAACCTGGGTTATCGGTATTTGAAAGGGAGCAACCATTCCTGTACAAAAATGTCTGGAACATTTTTGAACAGCTTTGCTGGCTTTAGCGAAAGGCAGGATGCCTGAAGTACACCGACGCCTTGCTCAAAAACCGCTGGATGCATTCTGGGAGATCACTTATTAATATGAATTGGTATAAATTACGCGAAATATAACAACGCCATCGCGCGATTATAACCAGCCAATCTATCGATTACGGATATGATTTTCGCCCAAGGATAGTATTGCTTATAGGTCTATGGCAGACTTACGCCATTGTATTATTAATTTTAAAAGACTCATGCCAGTTATCCCCGAAAACCCACTTGTCCTTGTTGATGGCTCTTCTTATTTATTCCGTGCTTATCATTCGCCACCACATTTAACGAACTCTAAAGGTGAGCCTACGGGAGCGATTTACGGCGTAATTAATATGCTGAAAAGCTTATTAAATAAGTTTGACCCAAGTCATATAGCCGTTATTTTTGATGCTAAAGGCCCTACATTTCGTAATGATATGTATACAGAATATAAAGCTAATCGCCCACCGATGCCTGATGACTTACGCACTCAGATCGCCCCTTTGCATGAATTAATTAAAGCAATGGGTTTGCCCTTGATCTCAATTGCAGGCGTTGAAGCTGACGATGTGATCGGCACATTGTCTGACCAAGCAAGTAAGCAAGGCCGACATGTTCTTATTAGTACGGGCGATAAAGACATGGCCCAATTGGTTAATGACAAAGTAACGTTGATCAATACCATGACCGATACCGTACTTGATCCGCAAGGTGTCGTCGATAAATTTGGCATTCCGCCTGAGTTGATTATTGATTACCTAGCGTTAATGGGTGATAAAGTGGATAACATACCAGGCTTGCCAGGTGTCGGAGAAAAAACCGCACTTGCGATGTTACAAGGCATTGGGAGTGTTGCCGCGTTATATGAAGATCCACAAGCAGTAGCAGCACTTGGTTTTAGAGGCTCAAAGAATATGCCGAAAAAACTAATCGAGCATAAAGAAGCCGCTGAATTATCGTATCAATTAGCGACAATAAAACTCGATGTTGAACTCGACCTTACGTTTGAACAATTAAACAGAACGGAAGCAGACCAAGACAAAATAATCACTTTATTTGGTGAATTAGAGTTTAGACGCTGGTTAGCTGAAGCACTTAAAAACCAAGAAAACCCTCAACTTAAAACCTCTTCAGCCTCTACATCGAGTTCAGCAACTAACAGCACAGATAAAGCCGTTGAAAATGAATCGGCTTCAGCCCCCTTAAACGAGACTCATTATGAATGTGTATTAACAGAAGCTGATTTTAATCGCTGGCTCGAAAAATTATCCAATGCCAATGAATTTGCGTTTGATACAGAAACCACGTCATTAAATTATATGAATGCCGAGCTAGTCGGCGTGTCATTTGCCACTGAAGCCGGTAAAGCCGCTTATGTACCGGTGGCCCATGACTATGAAGATGCCCCACAGCAATTAGAACGAGATTGGGTATTAAATCAATTAAAGCCTTTATTAGAAAACCCCGCGGTGCACAAAATTGGGCAAAACTTAAAATACGATCAGCATATCTTGGCTAATTACGATATAAAACTAGCCGGGATTGAACATGATTCAATGTTAGAGTCTTATGTGCTTAGTAGTGTGGGTTCTCGCCATGACATGGATAGTTTAGCGCTTAAGTATTTAGGCCATAAATGCATTAGCTTTGAAGAAATAGCCGGCAAAGGCGCAAAGCAAATAACGTTTAATAAAGTCGATTTAGCACAAGCAGCCCCTTATGCGGCAGAAGATGCCGATATTACCCTACGTTTACACCAAACATTATTGGCTAAACTGCAGGCGGATCCCGAATTATTAAGTGTTTATCAAAACATAGAAAAGCCATTAATTTCCGTTTTACAACACATTGAATATACCGGCGTGCATATTGATATTCATCAGCTAGCACAACAAAGCCAAGATTTAGAAATACGCTTAAATGAACTTGAATTAAAAGCACATGATATAGCGGGTGAAACATTTAACTTAGCGTCGCCAAAGCAACTGCAAGTTATTTTATTTGAAAAGCTCAATCATCCCATTCTAAAAAAGACGCCAAAAGGTGCACCTTCAACCGCAGAAGAAGTCCTGCAAGAATTAGCGCATGATTTTCCTTTGCCTAAAGTGATCATCGAGCACCGTGGGTTAAGCAAGCTAAAATCAACTTATACAGATAAGTTACCGTTAATGGTCAATGCAAAAACAGGCCGAGTTCATACTTCATATCAGCAAGCGGTTACGGCGACAGGTCGATTGTCATCAAGTGATCCTAACTTACAAAATATCCCTATTCGTAACGAAGAAGGCCGAAAAGTACGCCAAGCATTTGTTGCCGCAGCAGGTTATAAAATACTGGCCGCGGATTATTCACAAATTGAATTACGGATCATGGCACATTTATCAAATGATGAAGGCCTACTGAGTGCTTTTAGTCAAGGCTTAGATATTCATAAGGCTACTGCGGCTGAAGTTTTTGATACGCCATTTGAAGAAGTAACAACAGAGCAACGCCGCAGCGCGAAAGCTGTCAACTTTGGTTTAATTTATGGTATGTCGGCTTTTGGTTTATCACGTCAATTAGCCATTCCACGCCACGAAGCGCAAAAATACATGGATTTATATTTTGAACGCTACCCAGGGGTATTAAATTACATGGAAGACACTCGGGCTTTAGCAGAAGAAAAAGGCTATGTATCAACCTTATTAGGCCGACGTTTGCATTTGCCAGAGATTAAGGCCCGTAACCAAGCCCGCAAAAAAGCAGCTGAGCGAGCGGCAATTAATGCGCCTATGCAAGGCACTGCAGCCGATATTATTAAGTTAGCCATGATCAACGTTGCCAAACGACTTGAAGCTGAAAACAGCGCAGACATCCGTATGATCATGCAAGTTCACGATGAATTGGTTTTTGAAGTAAAAGAATCGTTTATTGAACAAGCAACGGATTTAGTTAAAACTGAAATGGAAAACGCACTTAAGTTAGCCGTGCCTTTACTGGTTGAAGTTGGCATTGGTGATAACTGGGATGAAGCACACTAAGTTAATTTACTAAGTCACTAAATAAAAACAACCTGCTTTTGCAGGTTTTTTTATCTGTAAAATAGAGCACCGTTATCAGACATTGGCATTTGGCTTTCATCGCACTATTATTAAAGCAATCTAAAAAACAAAAAAGTGGAACGTCAATGGATGTACTTGAACTGGTCTATTACCTGCTCGCAATCTGCTTTTACTTAATTCCGATCAGTTTAGTGATTAATAGTAAACGCACCCGAGGCCAAGAGAAAAACTTTTGGTTGATTGTTACGTTATTCTTAACTTGGTTTGGCTGGTTACTTTATATATCAACCGCTAAAAAGCACCACAAACCTAAGCACAATCAAAAGTAAATAATGGCGCTTGCTTATTGAATTCAAGAACCATTTATCACTGCCGATACAATATTATCTCTTTGATGTATGTGGTAATGAGAATGGAAAAGCTAGCGTTGCAGATTTTGATCTTGTGTTTTTATTTAGGCCCTATTACTTATATCGTGGCAGATAAACACTCGAGTGGTAATGAAAAAAATGCGTGGTTAGTGGCTACCATGTTTTTTAGTTGGCTAGCTTGGC
Source organism: Algibacillus agarilyticus (assembly GCF_003286125.1). Classification (GTDB taxonomy): domain Bacteria; phylum Pseudomonadota; class Gammaproteobacteria; order Enterobacterales; family Alteromonadaceae; genus Algibacillus; species Algibacillus agarilyticus. Next base: position 12,113 of record NZ_QMED01000015.1, on the reverse strand, counting down.
TAACTTATATTGCAATAGTGCCTACCATTAGGCGACATCGCTACAGAATTGCCCGCATTGCTTACCTAAAAACCCATGGCCATAAGCCACATTTATCGCCCAAACACGACGTTATAATTAAAAACGACATTTAATTAATCTAGCTTGTCATAACAGAGCATTACCAATAAAAACAGACCCAAGTTACTCAGATATGTAGCATAATATAAGCTTTAAATTTAGCGGATTGTGATATTGGGGTTTAAATTAGGGTCGCCTTCAATATCAACGGTAACAACGCTATCATCCAGTCTAAATACGGCTGTATTACCATCTCGTATAAAAGCGAGTTCATAACCGACATTGCTTAACGAATTTGCGCTGACTTGTTGAGCACAATTTAAAGAAGCCCACCAATGTTTTTCATCTAACTCAGTATGTCTACGATCTTCCATACTTCCCCCCAGCTACATTCAAATTGTAAATCTATACTGATTTACAACGAGATCTCGAATCAACCGCGATAGCGGGTCCCAAACACGCTAATTTAACTCTGGGACGAACGATATAACCGAGATGAATTATACCAATCCGTAATAATAAGTGCCCACTCAGCGAGCGTTTAAATGCGCTTACATGAAAGAATAGTGGTGCTCTTTTGAGTTCGAGCAACACAGAGTAAGCGGATTTAAAACTCGCCTGAAAGGAATGCCTCAGCGGCTTTTGATACGCGTTATCGGTATTTGAAAGGGAACAACCACTCCTACACACCGATGCCTTGTTCAAAAACCGCTGGATGCATTCTGAGAGATCACTTATTTATATGAATTGGTATTAATTATAGTAACTGAACAAAAAACAGGCAGTTAAATTGAATGGTTTGACAAATATATTCTAAAAGCAGAGCGGTAAATATTTTAAAGGCATAAAAAAACGCCAGACTTAGCTGACGTTTTTAGCAGTAAACGAAGTTAGTTTAGCAATAAACTACTTAGCTTCTCTTGAAGCACGTTTACGTTCGTTTTCAGTTAAGAAACGTTTACGTATACGAATACTTACCGGTGTAATTTCAACTAACTCATCATCATCAATAAACTCTAAAGCTTGCTCTAGGGTATAAACGATTGGTGGGCTTAATGTTTGAGCTTCATCAGTACCAGATGCACGAACATTCGTTAATTGCTTACCTTTGATTGCATTAACTGTTAAGTCGTTGCTACGGTTATGAATACCAATAACCATACCTTCATAAACTTCAACACCGTGTCCGATGAATAAACGACCACGCTCTTGTAATGCGAATAATGAATGCGTTAATGCTTTACCTTGTTGGTTAGCGATTAATACACCATTTTGACGAACACCAATGTTGCCGCCTTTATGTGGGCCATAATGATCAAATGCGTGATACATTAAACCAGAACCTGAAGTCATGGTCATGAATTCAGTTTGGAAACCAATTAAGCCACGGCTAGGCACCATGAAATCAATACGTACACGGCCTTTTCCATCTGGAACCATATCGGTCATTTCAGCTTTACGTAAACCTAAAGCTTCCATAACTGGACCTTGATGATCTTCTTCAACATCAACAGTCATCGTTTCGATTGGCTCGATCTTGTTGCCATTTTCATCATCTTTAATGATAACTTCAGGACGAGATACAGCTAATTCAAAACCTTCACGACGCATGTTTTCAATTAAAATACCTAAATGAAGCTCACCACGACCAGAAACTTTGAATTTATCTGGGTTTTCTGTTTCTTCAACACGTAATGCAACGTTATGAACTAATTCGTTTTGTAAACGCTCAAGTATTTGACGTGAGGTAACAAACTTACCTTCTTTACCACAGAAAGGAGAGTTATTAACTTGGAAAGTCATCGTTACAGTTGGTTCATCAACTGATAATGGTGTTAAAGCTTCTACTGCATTAGGATCACAAACGGTATCAGATATTTTTAATTCACCCACACCGGTAATAGCAATGATGTCACCAGCACTGGCTTCATCTTTTTCGAAACGCTCAAGACCTAAATAACCTAATACTTGGCCTACTTTACCGTTTCGTGTTTTACCATCGGTACCAATAACGGTGACTTGCTGGTTAACTTTAACAGAACCACGTTTAATACGACCAATACCAATAACACCAACATAGTTAGAATAATCTAACTGTGAGATTTGCATTTGGAACGTACCTTCAGGATCGGCTGCAGGCGGCGCTACTTTATCTAAAATAGTGTCAAACAAAGGCGTCATATCAGTACCGGTTTCGCCTTCTTCTAACGAAGCCCAACCATTGATAGCTGATGCATAAACAACAGAGAAGTCTAATTGCTCATCTGTTGCGCCTAAATTATCAAACAAATCAAAAACTTGATCCATAACCCAATCCGGACGAGCCGCTGGCTTATCAATCTTATTGATAACAACGATAGGCTTTAAACCATGTGCAAACGCTTTTTGCGTAACAAAACGAGTTTGCGGCATTGGACCTTCTTGTGCATCAACCAATAATAAAACTGAATCAGCCATTGAAAGTACACGCTCAACTTCACCACCAAAATCGGCATGGCCAGGCGTATCAAGAATATTAATACGGAAGTCTTTATAATTAATCGCTGTGTTTTTAGCGAGAATGGTAATACCACGCTCTTTTTCTAAATCATTAGAGTCCATCATGCGCTCATCATTTGAGGCGCGCTCATCAAAAGTACCTGATTGCTCAAGTAATTTGTCTACTAACGTTGTTTTACCGTGGTCAACGTGAGCAATAATTGCAATATTTCTTAACTTATCTATCACTGGGTGTTCCTGCTAATTATTAACCGAAACACATACTGCTAAGTATGAGCCCAGTTATATTTTGAACGAATAAAAATTGCGCGCATTGTACACTCTTGAGGCCATAAGCGATAGCTTCACTAGGTTAAATAATTACTTTTAATCCATAACTAAAAACGAATGCCTTAAAAATGCGTTAACTATTTAAATTTTTTTAACGCTAAAATGTAAGCACACTGTAATTTGCTTGTTTTTTAAACAATTAATCTTCAGTTTATATTTCAATAAATTAGCACCAGCTAAGCCAACTCAATAGCCTTATTTAGCCGGCTTATTCATTTGCTATATATAGATGTCAAAATTCAATCTGAACACAACTGATAAAGATTGTGCATTTGTATGAGGAATACGCTATTTTACAGGTATCCGAATTTCCACTTTGGTGCTTCGCACCCATTTAGTGCAGAAATGCACCAACGTGATCCCACCTATTGGTGTGAAACAAGGATGAACCACAACATAAGCCCTATTGTTATGGGTTTATCATTTTGGTACATTTTTTGCTTAGCAGAGTGCTACGCTATGTAAGTATACATGCGCAAAATTACAAAAATTATTTCAACTGGAGGACACATGTCTGCAGAAAAAGTTTTAGAACTTCTTAAAGAAAGCGAAGCTAAATTCGTTGACTTACGTTTCACTGATACTAAAGGTAAAGAGCAACACGTATCAATTCCTGCTGCTTTAATCGACGCTGACTTCTTCGAAGAAGGTAAAATGTTCGATGGTTCTTCAATTGAAGGCTGGAAGGGTATCAATGAATCAGACATGATTTTAATGCCAGATCCTGCAACTGCAGTTTTAGACCCATTCGCTGAAGAAACTCAAGTTAACATTCGTTGTGATATCGTTGAGCCGATGACAATGGAAGGTTACGACCGTGACCCACGTTCAATCGCTAAACGCGCTCTTGAATTCTTAAAATCTACGGGCATCGCTGATGACGTATTCTTCGGTCCAGAGCCAGAATTCTTCTTATTTGATGATGTGAAATTCCGCACTGATATGAGCGGTTCTTTCTACAAATTAGATTCTTCAGAAGCAGCTTGGAACTCAGGTAAATCTTATCCTGAAGGAAACCTTGGCCATCGTCCAGGTGTTAAAGGCGGTTACTTCCCAGTTCCTCCAGTCGATTCAGCTCACGATATTCGTGCTGCTATGTGTATCATCATGGAAGAAATGGGCTTAACAGTTGAAGCACATCACCATGAAGTTGCGACTGCTGGTCAAAACGAAATTGCTTGTTTATTTAACAGCATCGTTGAAAAAGCTGATGAAGTTCAAATCTATAAGTATGTTGTTCATAACGTTGCTCACGCATATGGTAAAACAGCCACTTTCATGCCTAAGCCAATCGTTGGTGACAACGGTACCGGTATGCACGTTCACCAATCATTAAGCAAAGGTGGCGTTAACATCTTCGCTGGTGATAAATACGGCGGATTATCTCAAGAAGCTTTATGGTACATCGGTGGTATTATCAAGCATGCTCGTGCAATCAATGCGTTCACAAATGCTTCAACTAACTCGTACAAGCGTTTAGTACCAGGTTTCGAAGCACCGGTAATGTTAGCTTACTCAGCACGTAACCGTTCTGCATCAATTCGTATTCCTTTTGTACCAAGCCCTAAAGGTCGTCGTATCGAAGTACGTTTCCCTGATCCAACAGGTAACCCTTACTTATCATTCGCTGTTATGTTATTAGCGGGTCTTGACGGTATCAAAAATCAAATCGATCCAGGCGAAGCAGCTGATAAAGATTTATATGACTTACCAGCTGAAGAAGCGGCAGCTATTCCAACAGTTGCTTCATCTTTAGAGCAAGCTCTAGATGCATTAGCAGCTGACCATGAGTTCATCACCTCTACTGGTGTTATGAGCTTAGATGCTGTTGAAGCTTATATTGATCTTAAGCGTGAAGACGTTGTTACATTAAATCAAACAACTCACCCAGTAGAGTTTGATATGTACTACAGCGTATAATTAATCAATTACTGATTAATTTGCTTAAAAAAGCCTGCTTATGCAGGCTTTTTTGTGGATAATTTTTGGCTCACAGGTTAAATTAACGGCTGTTTAACATTACGTATGTTATTTCATTATAAATAAAATAAATAATTTACATTCAGTGTGGCTAAGGGTTTTATGCGTTCTATTATTTTAGTTTTATTATCTTTTATTAGCATCAATATTTGTTATGCGGGTAAAGTATATGTTTTTCGTAATGCTGAAGGCGTATTGGTCTTTTCTGATGCACCGCAAAGTAATAAAGCAGAAGAGATCAAACTCACGACTAAACCAACCGTCATCCCTAGTGAAAATACAGATGTGTTAAACCCAGTATCTGAATCACAACATCAAATCCATACTCGATTTGCCATTAACATAACCCAACCTAGCCATGAATCAACAGTCAGAGACAATACCGGATCGGTTTATGTGTCTGGCGGCATATCACCTAACTTTGAACCAGGCCATCAAGTCAGAATTTTATTAAATGGTAAACAACAAGGTAAAAATTTAGGTCGAGCAACTCAAATTCTGCGCAACGTAAACCGCGGTGAACATAAATTGAAAATGGAGCTTTTAGACAAAACAGGCAAGGTTATTGCATCGTCTGAAGAAGTCACCTTTTTCATGCATCGAAGTTCAGTTAATTAGCCCACAATAAGGCTTACGATTAAAAACACCTGAATCTTTTTGGTGCAACGCACTATAATGTAACAATGAAGTTATATTTAGAGGGTTCACGTGTTTAACGAATTTATTGTCAATAATATTAGTAGCTCAATATTTGTTACCGATACCGATTTAAAAATTTTATATGCAAATCCAACGGCCGAACATTTTTTTCGTTTAAGTGTACGCCGTTTAAAAGAGCTCTCCTTTGACCAACTCTTTAAATACAACACGCTTGATATCGCTCGTGTAACGCTCGCGATTGAACAAAATCAATCGTTTACCGATGCTGAAGTATCAACCGTTACAATTGATGACCAACACGGTAAGTTTGAAGTATCTGTTAGCCCTATTTATCATGAAGCTAAAACATATGTACTCATTGAATTACGTGCAATTGATCAAATTCAACGCATTAACCAAGAAAGCTTTGTGCAATCGCAACTGCATGCTTCACGTGACCTTATTCGTGGTTTAGCTCATGAAATAAAAAATCCATTAGGCGGCATTCGCGGCGCGGCGCAAATACTCGACCGCATGGTATCAGATGATGATTTAAAAGAATGTACACAAATGATCATGGAGCAATCCGATCGATTGCGTAACTTAGTTGATCGACTACTTGGACCCAATAAATTACCGCAACGCATGAATACCAATATTCATCGAATTTTAGAACAGGTAAGACAAGTACTTGAAATGGAAGCGGATACCAATATTGAAGTATATCGTGACTATGATCCCAGCATTCCTGATTTTGAAATGGATGCAGAACAACTTCACCAAGTATTTTTAAATATTACGCGCAATGCAATGCAAGCAATGCAAGGACAAGGCAAGATCAGTTTAATCACGCGTATTATTAGCGGTCATATGATCCACGGTCAGCACTACAAATTGGTCGCCGTTATTAAAATAATAGATACAGGTCCCGGTATTCCAGACGAAATACGCGATACCTTATTTTACCCTATGGTTACATCAAAAGCAGAAGGCAGTGGTTTAGGGCTTTCAATAGCACAAACTTTAATTCAGCAACACCATGGTCGCATCGATTGCGAAAGCTGGCCTGGTCATACTGAATTTACCGTCTATTTACCGATTGAATAGCAGGAAGAAATATGAAAGATACTAAAGTTTGGATCGTAGATGACGATAGTTCGATCCGTTGGGTTATGCAAAAAGCATTAAGCACCGCGGATATCAGTAACCATACCTTCGAAAGCCCGCTCGATTTATTAGCCGCAATGAAAACAGAGCGTCCTGAAGTCATTATTTCGGATATTCGAATGCCAGAGATGGATGGCATGGCATTACTGCATGAAATCCATAAAATTGATAATGAGATCCCCGTGATCATCATGACGGCACATTCAGATTTAGATTCAGCGGTTAACGCTTACCAAAGTGGCGCTTTTGAATATTTACCAAAACCGTTTGATATTGACGATGCCGTTAATTTAACCCAGCGAGCATTAACGCATGTCAAAGAAACATCAAGCAAAAAGCGTAATCAAGCCGCTGAGATAAATAGCAGTGAAATCATTGGTGAAGCGCCGGCAATGCAAGAAGTGTTTCGAGCTATCGGTCGTTTATCACGCTCAAGCATTAGTGTATTAATTAATGGTCAATCGGGTACCGGTAAAGAGCTCGTTGCTCGTGCTCTCCATAAACACAGTCCACGTAAAGATAAACGCTTTGTGGCCTTAAATATGGCCGCTATCCCCAATGAACTCATCGAATCTGAATTATTTGGTCATGAAAAAGGCGCATTTACCGGAGCTAATACCATTCGTGAAGGTCGCTTTGAGCAGACGAATGGCGGTACTCTTTTTCTTGATGAAATTGGGGATATGCCACTTGAAGTGCAAACCCGGTTATTACGTGTTCTCGCCGATGGTCAATTCTACCGTGTCGGCGGTAAAGAACCACAGTCAGTTGATGTGCGTATTATTGCCGCAACGCATCAAAATTTAGAAAAACTCGTTACCGATGGTAAATTCCGTGAAGATTTATTTCACCGTTTAAACGTCATTCGCATTCATATTCCGACACTGGCTGAACGACGAGAAGATATAGCAACCCTTGCAGGTCACTTTTTAAAAGAAGCAGCCAAAGAAATGGCAGTGGAAGAGAAGTTTTTATCAACAGATGCAGCAGACTATTTAACCCATTTACCTTGGCCAGGTAATGTTAGACAACTTGAAAACACCTGTCGTTGGTTAACCGTGATGGCAAGCTCACAAGAAGTGCTGGTTAATGATTTACCACCCGAGCTTTTAAATAATGAGCCTAAAGTTGTTGAATCAGAATCTGACAGCAGCTGGCAGAATTTATTAACGACCTGGGTTGATGAAGAGCTAAAAACCGGACGCAATAATATATTAAACGATGCACAACAGGTTTTTGAACGCATAATGCTTAGCCGTGCCTTACACCACACGCGAGGACATAAACAAGATGCAGCCAAACGTTTAGGTTGGGGGCGCAACACCATTACGCGCAAACTTAAAGAGCTGGATCTTTAAGCACTCATCCCAGCGTACGCAGAATACAGTGGCTAGATAACAATAGGCTTGTTATCATTTAGCCACTGGTATTTAACGTAAGTCATTGTCTTTTCATGTTATCGCGCGAACAAAACTGGCCTCAATTCTGGCAAACTCAAATAGAACCTTTTTGGCATGAACATGCAATGGAATGGGTTTATCAACCTCAAGCCGACTTCAATGTACATTATGCTCTGATTGAAAACCCCAATGCAGACAAATGCTTGCTATTAATTCCTGGCCGTGTTGAAAGCTACTTAAAATACAAAGAACTCATTTTCGATTTTTTTCAACAAGGCTACAGCATTGTAACGCTTGATCATCGCGGCCAAGGTCAATCTTGTCGTGAAAGTACAAACTTACACTTTGGTCATGTTAACAACTTTTCTACGTATGCTGATGACTTGCATGCAATTTGCCAAGAAACACGACTCTATCAGCGCTATAAACAAGTTAACTTGTTAGCTCACTCAATGGGGGGCGCAATTGCACTAGATTACGCTTATCGTTATCAACCAAAATTGGCGAGCATGGTGTTGTCTGCCCCATTGCTTGGTATAAATGCAGGCCCGCTAACGCCAAAACTAGCACTTAAAGTCGTCAAGCTAGTCATGGCAATTAAGCGAGTCACCGAGCCTAATTACTTTATCGGGCAAAAACCTTATCATAGAAGCCTTTTTACCGATAACACGCTTTGTAGCAGTGAGTCACGCTTTGAAATGGGTCAAGAGCTGATTTCAACACCTGAATTACAACTAGGTGGAGTGACTTATCAGTGGCTGCAGCAAGCGTTACTAAAACTAATAGAATTGCATAATAACGTGGCAAAGCTGAATGTACCTTGCCTAGTCTTGCAGGCCGAAGCAGAAAAAATAGTTAATAACAAAGCGCAAAATAAATGGGTTACGTTAGCACGAAAAGAGAAAAAAGAGATTGAATTTTGTATTATTGAAAAAGCAAAACATGAAATTTTAATGGAACAAGATAAAATCAGAGAGCCAGCGCTAACAAAGATTATAAATTATTTTGACGCCCATTAAGCTGGGGCATCGAGCGGTATTGATACCTAAGTCACTTAGGTTTCAATGCCGCTCAGGTATCAGTACAGCTTAAGTATCAATGTTAAACCTATTCACATTAATTAGCGCCAGCGTAACCTAATTGGCGCCAAGCTTCATAACTAATAATAGCAACAGAGTTAGATAAGTTTAAACTACGATTGCTTTCCATCATCGGTATTTTAATACGCAATGCCGGTTCTACACTTTCCATCGCCTCTGTTGATAAACCATGCGTTTCGGCACCAAACAATAAAACATCATCGGCTTGATAGCGAATATCACTATGATGGCAAGTGCCTCTGGTTGTGCAAGCGATCACACGATTGCCTGCTACCGCGGCTTGAAATTCAGAGAAATTTTTATGAATTTGAATATTAGCTAAATCATGATAATCCAAACCGGCTCGACGAACTTGCTTTTCATCTAACGAAAACCCCAGCGGTTCAATCAAATGTAATTTACAGCCATTATTGGCGGCTAAGCGAATGATATTACCCGTGTTTGGTGCGATCTGGGGCTCAAATAAAGCGATTTGAAACATGCTTAAATATTATCCTACAAGGTCAGTCGAAAGAATATTGATAAAAAGCTCTGGCAACTCAGTGAGTACACAGAGCATGTAAAATGCGTGACGAGTTAAGCGACAAGTGATAATTTACCCAAATAGAGACTCAAACCATTTGAATCTCGTTAGGTAAAACAATCAACTACAAATCAACACCCCAGCCATCAGCAAAACCACGCAACTTTTCAATTTTCGCAGTAAATGCATTATCAATATCGGTGATAGTTTGATATTCAAGCTGTAATGGTATAGTAGCGACGAGCTCTACACCGCCACCTTGTTCTGGTTTTTGAAGTTTTACATCAGCAAACGACTGCTCAGAAAAAGTCATTTTCTGTAACGCATCTATAGCTTCTTGTCCACGCTCTTCAAACTCGAACGCAGCATAAAAATCGACATTGTATGTTTGACTAAAATCGATACCGGCTTCAAACATCTCTTTTAGCACTTCACCGTTTTCATCATCTGGAAAATTCATATTCTGTTCTCGCATATTTTATTGATCAAGCTGAACTCTAATTAAGAGATCGTGTAATCTTTGGGATTATCTGATTACTCAGATTTAATTACCTGCATTGTACCAATGCTTGATCTAAGTTCCCATGTCAATTAACAAGGTTTCTGCCAAAATAAAGCAACATCACCGGCTAATTCATAGGGTTTGAAGCCCGCTTTGTCATATACGGCTTTAGCAACTGTATTATTAGACAAAACCTCTAATGTAATTTTGCAAAAATCATGCGTGCTTGCATACGCCGTAATTTCGCTCATGAGTCGTTTACCAATACCTTGCCCTCGGTAAGCAGGCAATACAGCAAAATCATGAATATTAATTAAGGGCTTAGCGGCAAACGTAGAAAATGCTGTAAAACAATTCGCCATGGCGATCGGCTTGGCATCATCCCAGATAATAAACCCTAAATAATTAGGCTGTTTTTTTAATTGTGGGATCAAATTTTGTTTCACGTCTGATTTTAAATCGACTCCGCCCCCTTTGGGATCTAACGCATACTGCGACATTAAATATAAAAGTGCATCGCAATGCGTGGTTTGTGTTAAATCAATAGGTAAAAACTGCATTCAAGCTCCATTTAACATTATTTAGGGGTATTCGGTTTTAACCATAGCTGCGTATTTTGTTGATCAATCTCGAATTGAAAATAGCGTAAAAAATTCATACCAAGCAACCCGTCTGCATGGTGCGATAACGATAATGGCATAACGGCGATCCGTAAATCTTTTATTTCAAATTCATCAATAGAAAATGCATTGGCGTTGTATATTTGCGCCATTGCTAAACCACCCGCCGTATTCATTTCAGCTTCACGAACAAAGGTAAATTCATATTCACTACTTAACCGATTAAAAACATCGCGACTAATCACGGTTAAAGCCGCCCCAGTGTCGATCATGAGCTGTACATGATCGGCTCGGTTAATCAGCGCTGAAACAAAAAATTGATTTGCGAATTGTTGTAACTGAATCGCTTTTCGCTCGCTCTGGGCTAACAATAACTGTTGTTGAAATTCAGCGATAACAGACGATAAGCTCGGATCGTATGCTAATTTTTTCAATTCAAAATCGGCATCATCCAATTGCTGCAATGCTAAATAAGCTTGAATACGAGCAAGCGCATAAGTTGTGAAATCGGGGTCACTTTGTTCAACGTCATCAATAAAATGCAACAAATGTTGCCAATCCGCGCGAACTTTCAATTGCCCAATATAATGCACAGAGAGATCACGGGCGAACTGCCGCCAAGTGGCAGCTTGAATATCGTCCTGTGTAGTCAGTAATAAATCATAATAAATTGTTATCGCATCGTGTATTTTCCCCGCTTTTTGAAACAATTCAGCTCGCACAGGTTTAAACATAGGATCATCAGGATAAAAATTTAATAACGCATCTAAAAATAAATGCGCCTGCTGATATTGCTGGCTAGCGATTAATAAATGTAACTGTTTTAACCATTCATATTTTAACCGCTGTGCTTGTTTTTCGTCTTCATGCTCTAAATCGTGTAATAAATCAACAGCAATATAAAAATCTTGCATTTCAAAAGCCTGTTGTGCTTCATTAACTAAAAGTAGAGAGGGTTTTGTATCAATAGCGTGCGAAACCACAGCTTGAGGTGAAGACGAGCCAGCAGGTTGGGAACTAATGACGACAATTGATTTTTCAGCTGGATGAGTATCACCGGATGAAAATCGTTGATACCAATAGATGTTCAATGCAAGTGAGATCGTCAGTAATAACAATAATATGCGTGTCATCGTAGAGCCTTATTTGATCATCAAGTCTATTTTATTCGCCTGACGATAAATTAAACCTTTTTGTTAGGTTTGAAAACCAAAGTGGAGTTTTATATTTAGGCAAAAAAAATCCCACTTAAAAAAGCGGGATAAGATTTAATATTCAACATTCTCATTCAGT
>NZ_QMED01000014.1 GCF_003286125.1 Algibacillus agarilyticus | reverse complement strand
AGCTCAGCAATAAATGAATACCTTACTTCATTTCTTTCGCAAAAAAGGCTGAAGCCTTTTTTAAAATTTCACGTTCCATTTGTAAGCGTTTATTATCCTTTCTGAGTTGTATTAATTCAGCCCGCTCATCTGTTGATAATGTGGTGCCCTCAGCTTGTTTTTTATGCTTGGCAACCCAGTTGTAAAGTATTTTATCAGTAATACCTAGCGCAGAAGCTGCCTGAGCAATTGAATAGTCTTGCTCAATCACTAAAGCAACCGCTTCTTGTTTAAATTCTACGGTATAGTGTTTATTTGTTTTTTTAATCATATTCACCTCAATAATGGGATTATAATCCTTTATTGAAGTGTCCGGTTAATTCAACCACAACAATCGATGCTTTATTTAAATGAAGAGTTTTGGGAAATATTAGAAAATTTTAATGTACTCGTTGTTTTCGATGAAATTCATCATTGCGCAGGTGATTCAGAAGGTAATGTTAACGCTTGGGGGGAACCCATTCTTTCATACATTAAAAACAAGGCGAAATATACCCTTGCTCTTTCGGGTACACCTTGGCGTTCAGATACACTGCCTATCACGTTATCAGAGTACTCAGATCCTGACGGAAAGATTAAATGCGATTATATCTATGGCTTATCACAAGCAATAAATGACAAGGTTTGTCGGCAACCTAATATCGTACTTGTTGATAATGAAAACATTGTTATTACTAAAAAAGAGAGCGAGTCTCAAACATTCACTAGTTTTATCGAACTGTTCAATAAAAAAATAATCAGTTATAGCGAGTTAGTACAAAATACAACGGCTTTAAAATATATTCTGGGTCGCGCTATAGAAAAACTTAAGAGGATAAGGTTAGTGAATGGTAAGGCTGGAGGATTAATTGTTGCTTCATCCGTAACACACGCGAATAATATTTATAATTTAATGACATCTTACTTTAACCAAGATGCAATTGTCGTTACGCACAAACAGCCTAATGCCACTGATATTATTCGTAACTTTAGACAAAGCCAACAAGCATGGATTATTAGTGTAGGAATGATATCAGAAGGGACTGACATTCCAAGGCTACAAGTTTGTTGTCATTTAAGTAGGGTAAAGACAGAGCTATATTTTAGGCAAATATTAGGTAGAATTCTTCGTATTACTCAAACAGGTAACGAAAAAGCGTGGCTGTATACTTTCTCAGAACCCAGTTTAAGCGAGTTCGCACATCGGCTTAACGAAGAGGTTCCCAGCCATAATCTACTAAGGAACGAATCTTTATCATCAACAAATACAAGTAATTCAAAACTCAAGTTACGTTCACCTAGCAACATAGAAAATGGAGACAATACAGTAGAGTCCGTAATATCACTTTTTGATCAAGATGACATAGGGGTTAATGTTAAACAGGTTTTTGATTCTATAGATATCATTGGGAATTTTCGTCAGCAGGTTATATCTAATTTTGAGTCTCCATTTTAAACAAAAGGAAACTAAAGTAACTCAAGAAAGTCTTTGCTTGAATAACAATGTGTTACATCAATATTGCCAAATAAATAGTGTTATCCACTTTGAAGAACCTTGAATATCGAAACCTAATATGCCAAAATCAAGTTAATTGTTATTTTTTGAGATTTCATGTGCTTTCATTCTCCTCTAAGACATTAATGGTATTAATGATGTGTGTGGCCTTTGTTGGTCAGGCAATGTCATCTACTGTTATGCCTTATCATATGATGAGTATGGATATGTCTGAAGCATCACAAGAAATGCAAATGATGGATCACAGTATGCATAATATGAGTACTATGGACTCTAATGCAACTGAAGAGTCTAATGATAGTTGTTGTCCAGCAGCATGTGACTGTTATGCGTCAGGTTGTTCTACTTTTATAGCTATTACGAAAGAGACAACTAATGCTATAATCTTAGATTTTTCACAAAAAATACAATCCAACACCCATTTGGCTATTAATCAACAGCCAAAATCTTTATTCCGACCTCCAATACTTAGCTAATACAGAATAAGTGTATCCAAAATTTGGGACATTTATTAAAGATTATCTGTATTAGGCTTTTTTGATCCCGTTTTTTGTAAAATACTCACTAACTTCATCAAAAATAACCTAATTAATTAAAAATTTTAATTATTGCCCCTATTGGGGAGGTTATATGTTTTCAAATAAATTTATATTCAAAATGATTTCACTATCACTTGTAGTGATAGCCCTTGCAAGTTGCTCTGATACTGCAGCTAATACATCAACGCAAACTAAGAGTGAAAAAATATCACCATTAGTTTTAGATATTTATAAAAGTCCTACGTGTAGTTGTTGTGAAAAATGGATTTCACATGTCGATGAAAGCGGCTTTGAGTCAAAAATACACAATTTCCAAAACCTTTCGCCGCTTAAAGAAAAAGCAGGTATTAAACCTAAATATCAGTCCTGCCATACAGCCATTTCAAAAGAGGGATACGTCTTCGAAGGTCATATTCCAGCAAAGTTCATTAAGCAATTTTTGAATGAAAAACACAGCTCTGAAGTTATTGGATTATCAGTACCAGGTATGCCTATGGGATCACCAGGAATGGAGTATGACGATAAGTTTATGCCTTATGACGTTGTATTGCTTAAGTCTAATGGCACACATGAAGTGTATAGAAGCGTAAAATCTAAAGAGGAACAGTATTAATGAAAAAAGCTAATTTAAAGCCACGACTTAATGTCGTTGTGATAAAAGTTATCGCGCTTACTTTGATACCTATTTTTTCAGTTGATGTATACGCACAGGAGCCATTAACGTTTGAAAAAACGATAAAGTTAGCACAAAAATTCGATCCTTGGTTGACGGGAAACCGTCATAAACAAAAAGCGATAGAATCGATGAGCACTGCAACGAGTACATTGCCCGATCCTAAGGTTTCTGTCGGACTAGTAAACATGCCTACAGATAGCTTCGATTTTAATCAAGAAGGCATGACTCAAGCGAAAATCGGCATTACTCAAATGTTTCCAAGGGGAGATACTTTAGATATAAAAAGCGAACAGCTTTTGATCCAAAGTGAAGCGTATCCTTACCAAAGACAGGATCGAAGCGCTAAGGTTGCTGTCTCTGTGGGAAGCTTATGGTTGAATGCCTACTTAATACAGCAAAGTATCGCTTTGATAGAGAAAGACAGAGCTTTATTTGAGCAACTATCAGATGTTGCTGAAGCGAGTTATTCAGCTTCTTATGGAAGGACTAGGCAGCAAGATATTATTAGGGCTCAATTAGAGTTAACACGTCTAGATGAAAGATTAGACAAGTTAAGACAACAAAAAAGTCGCTATGAAGGGATGTTAATGCAGTGGTTATCTGTGTTTTCTACAGAAAGTGAGGATAACTTATCTGTAAACGACGCTTCACTACATAATGTTCCGCTAAGTAATCTATTACCACAAATAGACTTGCTAAATCATGAGCTTGTGTACAAAAAAAGTTGGCATAACTCAAATGATTTAATCCCATTATTATCCGTCCACCCTGCTGTTATTGCTTTAGATAAGAAGATTAAAGCGACTAAAACAGGTATTAGGTTAGCGGAGCAAAAATACAAACCGGAGTGGGGGGTAAACGCAAGTTATGGGTATCGTGATGATGATTTAATGGGGCAAAGTAGAGCAGATCTATTTTCTGTAGGTATTAGCTTTGACCTCCCCCTTTTTACAGAAAACAGACAAGATAAAGAGGTTCAATCAGCTATATCGGAAACTGAAGCGGTGAAGTCAGAAAAGATTTTATTGTTAAGAGAATTGCTGGGCTCTTTTTCAAGTGCTAAAGGCCGGTTATTAAGGTTACAAGATAGAAAAAAACTGTATAGCTCTCAATTACTACCTCAAATACACGAACAAGCAGAAGCTTCTTTGACCGCCTATACCAATGATGATGGTGACTTTGCCGAAGTTGTTCGCTCTCGCATTGCCGTATTGAATGCAGAAATAGATAACTTAGCCCTTAATGTTGAAGAGCAAAAAATAACCCTTGAATTAAATTACCTTTTTATCGGCAATCTTAATACAACCGAAGCCGATATGAATTTTGAAGATAGCAAGCAGCACAATGCTATTTATGGAGATAAATAATGAGCAGTAATAACTCAGGAAAAAATATTAAACCAATTGTTTTAAGCATGATAGTGGGAGGGATTATTACTTATGCATCACTCACATTAATTGGTACCGAGCATGTAGATAACGATTTAACTGAAGCAAAGAAACCACTTTATTGGGTTGCTCCAATGGATGCTAACTATAAACGAGATAAGCCAGGTAAATCGCCAATGGGTATGGATTTAGTCCCTGTCTATGATGATGGTGGTAAAGGCCCAGATGAAGGAGCAGGCACTATTCGAATTTCTCCAGATGTAGTCAACAATTTAGGAGTACGTACAACTCAAGTTGGCTATAAGTCACTACATACAGAAATCAAAACAGTTGGATATGTTACATACAATGAAGATAAGTTAGTGCATATCCATCCTAGAGTGCAAGGCTGGGTAGAAAAGCTTCATGTTAAAGCAGAGGGCGATCCTGTTGAACAAGGTCAAGCACTGTATGACATATATTCCCCAGAATTAGTAAATGCACAAGAAGAGTTGTTATTGGCATTAGATAGAAACAATACACGACTAATAAAAGCCGCTGAAAACCGTTTAATTTCCCTTCAGTTACCTAAATCTACTATTGCTAAAGTGAAAAAGAGTAAAAAGGTTCAACAAAGCATAACCTTTCATGCACCTCAAAGTGGCGTAGTTGAAAACTTAAATATTCGAGAAGGATTTTTTGTTAAACCCGGCACTACATTGCTGTCTATCGCTGATTTATCAGAAGTTTGGGTTGAAGCCGAGGTTTTTGAGCGGCAAGCAGGACAAGTGAAAGAAAGTACACCTGTGACTATGACACTTGATTATTTACCAGGTGAAACTTGGCAGGGACAAGTTGATTATATTTACCCGACGTTAGATGCAAAAACGCGAACAGTAAAAGTACGCCTTCGTTTCAATAATGACGACGCTAGGTTTAAACCAAATATGTTTGCTCAAATTTCAATTCATACTACAGGGAATGAGCAAACACTGCTTATTCCAAAAGAAGCACTAATTAGAACGGGTAAACAAGATAGAGTCGTATTGGCCTTGGGCGAAGGTAGCTTTAAATCGGTAGCTGTAAGAGTTGGACGATTTGATAGTGATAATGTTGAAATCTTAGACGGTCTTAATGACGGTGAAAGTATCGTTAGCTCAGCACAATTTTTACTCGATTCAGAATCAAGTAAATCATCAGACTTTAAGCGTATGAATCGAAGTAATGTTGATGATGAAGTAACACCCTCATCGGTTTGGGTCGAAGCTGAAGTCTTATCAATGATGCCTGATCATAAAATGTTAACGTTACAACATAGTGCTATACCGGAGTGGTCATGGCCTGAAATGACAATGGATTTTATTGCTTCAGATGAAGTTGACTTCTCTCTACTCTCAGCAGGTTTAACTCTTCATGTTGAAGTTTCTAAAACAACTGACGGTAATTACCACGTTAGTAATATTCATGTGCCAGATAGTGACCTTACAGAAGACGGCAGACAAGAGAATACGCAAGAAGATACGGTTAGCACCGCAACAGTTACAGGTACAATTAATTCATTAATGATTAATCACGGCATGGTGAACATCAATCGTTCGGCTATAGATAAATGGAATAAACCTGCTGCTAATGTTGACTTCATAACTGCCGAAGGGGTGAGCTTAGAAGGGTTAAACCAAGGCATGGAGGTGAAATTCACTTTTGAAGTTCGCGATGGAAATTTCATTATTGTTGAAATTTCTCAATTAACTGAAGAATCAACAAACACTTCAATAGCTGATGTGCCCGTTGTTGATCATTCAAACCACTAAAATAGGAGTTCCTTATTATGATTGCTTCTATTATTCGTTGGTCAGTGGGTAACAGGTTTTTTGTACTGCTAGCAACGTTATTATTAGTGGGTGCAGGGTTGTTCTCAGTTAGTAAAACACCTATTGATGCACTGCCGGATTTATCTGACGTACAGGTAATAATCAAAACAAGTTATCCAGGCCAAGCGCCACAAGTTGTTGAAGACCAAGTTACCTATCCAATGACGACTGCCATGTTGTCAGTGCCAGGTGCCGTTACCGTGCGTGGTTATTCTTTTTTTGGTGATTCATATGTATACGTAATATTCGATGAAGACACCGACTTGTATTGGGCACGTTCACGTGTGCTTGAGTATTTAAGTCAGGTTGCACCTAATTTGCCTAATGAGGCTAAACCTCAACTTGGACCTGATGCTACTGGTGTTGGTTGGGTTTATTTATATGCCTTAGTCGATAAAACAGGACAACAAGATCTTAGTCAATTACGCAGCATTCAAGACTGGTTTTTGAAGTACGAATTACAAACCGTTCCTGGAGTGTCAGAAGTTACTGCTCTTGGCGGTATGGTAAAACAATATCAGGTTCGAGTTGAACCTGACAAGTTACGCGCTTTTGGTATTCCGCTTTCACTTATTCAAATGGCAATTAAAAAGGGTAATCAAGAAATCGGTGCATCCGTAATTGAAATGGCTGAAGCTGAATATATGGTCAGGGCAACAGGGTATATTAAAGGTGTTGAAGACCTTGAAAACATTCCTTTGGGGGTCAACCAAAATGGTACGCCGTTACTATTAAAAGATGTCGCAGAAATAGGCACTGGCCCACAGATGCGACGAGGTATTGCCGAACTCAATGGTGAAGGTGAAACGGTTGGCGGTATTGTGGTGATGCGCTTTGGTGAAAATGCCCAGCAAGTTATCAATAACGTTAAAACTAAGCTTGAAGAACTTAAAAAAGGCCTTCCAGATGGCGTGGAAATAGTACCAGTTTATGACCGCTCAGCATTAATTGAACGTGCAGTTGATAACTTAGCTTTCAAGTTGCTTGAGGAATTTGGTGTCGTTGCTTTAGTTTGTATCATTTTCTTGTTTCACGTTCGCTCCTCTTTAGTTGCCATTATTAGCTTGCCAGTTGGTATTTTAACGGCATTTATTGTGATGCACTTTCAAGGGCTGAATGCCAATATCATGTCTTTGGGGGGGATCGCTATAGCCATTGGTGCCATGATTGACGGTGCTATTGTGATGATAGAAAACATGCATAAGCATATGGAGAAAACGCCATTAACTAATGAGAACCGTTGGCAAATTGTCATGGAGTCCGCTAGTGAAGTTGGACCAGCGTTATTCTTTAGTTTACTCATAATAACGGTGAGTTTTGTTCCTGTGTTTACTTTAGAAGCACAAGAAGGACGTATGTTTGCACCGTTAGCCTTTACTAAAACGTATGCAATGGCGGCTTCTGCGGCATTAGCTATAACATTGGTTCCTGTGCTTATGGGTTACTTCATTCGCGGTAAGGTGCTACCAGAGCATAAAAACCCTGTTAATCGTTTCTTAACTTTTATTTATCTACCAGCCCTTAAAACCGTTTTACATTTCCCTAAAACAACTTTGTTAGCTGCACTACTCGTGTTGGGTGTTGGTCTTTATCCCTTAGATAAAATAGGCAGTGAATTTATCCCTCCGCTTGATGAGGGGGATTTGATGTATATGCCTACCACTTATCCAGGTATTTCTATTGGCCAAGCTCGTCAATTACTACAACAAACTGACAAGTTAATTAAGACAGTGCCTGAAGTTAAAACCGTCTTTGGTAAAGTGGGACGTGCTGAAACCGCAACAGATCCTGCCCCCTTAACTATGATTGAAACTTTTATCCAATTAAAGCCTCAAGACCAGTGGAGAGAAGGTGTAACAACCGAAAGCTTGAAAAAAGAACTCGATGCACTCGTTAAGTTACCTGGTGTTACTAATGCTTGGGTTATGCCAATTAAGACACGTATAGACATGTTAGCAACTGGGATTAAGACTCCTGTAGGTATCAAGATAGCAGGGCCTGATTTATCGGTGATTCAGGACATTGGCCAACAGCTTGAGGTGATTTTACAAGATGTCGAAGGAACAGCGTCAGTTTACTCTGAGAGAGTTGCCGGAGGTAGATATGTCAAAGTTGATATTCAACGCGCTAAAGCCGCTCGCTACGGATTAAATATTGCTGAAATTCAACAAGTCGTAGCTACAGCTATCGGTGGAATGAATGTAACTAAAACCGTAGAGGGTCTCGAGCGTTATCCTGTTAGTCTTCGATATCCACAAGATTATCGTGATTCGCCTGAGCAATTGTCATTACTGCCAATTGTGACACCAAATGGTCAACGTATTTCCTTAGGAGATGTGGCTAATGTCTTTATTGAAGATGGGCCTCCAGGCATTAAATCTGAAAATGCACGCTTAAATGGTTGGGCATTTGTCGACATTGAAGGTGTAGATGTTGGAACTTATGTCGTTGAAGCACAGCAAGTGGTAGATGCTAAATTGAAATTGCCTGCTGGTTATTCAGTAGCATGGGCTGGTCAATATGAGTATATGCAAAGAGCAAAAGCGAAATTGGCTTACGTTGTGCCCTTAACGCTATTTATTATTGTGATTTTGTTGTACTTGAATTTCCGTAATGTTATTGAAGTTGCAATGATCATGGGTACTTTACCGTTAGCTATGGTTGGCAGCATATGGCTCATGTATATAGAGGGTTACAACTTCTCTGTTGCTGTAGGTGTTGGTTTTATTGCCTTGGCAGGTGTAGCCGTTGAAATCGGCGTCATCATGCTCGTTTATTTAAACCAAGCTTACAAAGTAATGCTCCTTGAGCACAAAGAGAAGAACATTGTAACCTTAAAAGCTGACTTATTTGAAGCTGTGTTACATGGTGCCGGAATGAGAGTTCGTCCAGTGATGATGACGGCAGCTGCAATAATCGTAGGCTTATTACCGATATTGTACGGTACAGGCACAGGCTCTGAAGTGATGAGTCGTATTGCTGCTCCTATGGTTGGCGGAATGCTCAGCGCTGTTATCTTAACCTTACTTGTTTTACCAGCTCTATTTTATCTGTGGAGGTCATCAGCCCATAAAAATACTTAACACCTAGATTCACATACCCCTCAAGTATTGAGGGGTATGCACATATTACTTTATTTATATACAGGAGAAAAAAATGAAAATGTTAACCAAAATAGCTTTAGTTTTAATACCAACAATCACTTTATCTACAGCAGCTTTGTCTCATGATCCAGAAATGCACAAGATGGCAAATGAAAAAGCTGATTGCAAAAACATGGATCACAGCAAAATGGATATGAAAGATCCTGTTGCAATGGCAATGATGAAAAAATGTATGCAGCAAAGTGAGAAGACAGAAATAAAAGTTGATCATAGCAAAATGGACCACAGCAAAATGTCCGCTGAAAAAAGTAAAGTAAAAAAAGATGATAGTCACTCATCGCATAACCATTAATTAACTTACAGAGTCACTTTGAAGGAATGTTAAGTGACTCTTTTTAAGGGCTATATATGAAAATTATTAAATTGTTCATAGCGGTAATACTTTTAATTATTAGTGCTATAAGTGCAGTGATGTACTCGGGGATTGTAAATGTAGCCGCAGACGAACCTCATACTGATTTAGTTTATTGGCTTCTAGAAACAACAAGAGAAAAATCAATTGAAGTCGCAGCTCAAAACATCGATGTTCCTGACTTAAGTGATCCTGAGTTGTTATTAACAGGCGGTATGGACTATGAGTTTATGTGCTCAAGCTGTCATTTAAAACCGGGAAGAAATCAAAGTGATATGAGTTTAGGTTTATATCCTTCGCCGCCGAATTTAACTATCAAAGCTGAAGAACATGATGGTCATAAACATAGAGATTCTACACAAACTGATCGTAAGAACTTTTGGGTCATTAAGCACGGTATCAAAGCTTCAGGAATGCCTGCTTGGGGGAAAACTCATGATGAACAGCGCATATGGGCAATGGTTGCTTTTCTAAAGCGATTACCAACATTAACTCCTGAGCAGTATCAAATATTAACAGCACTAGATTGATAGATACTATTAATCAAATCGATGGGGTTGACTTGTGTTTTAGACACAGCTGTAAGATGAAAGAAATTAATCAATGAAAGGTTTATTTGATGAAAGTAAAGGAACTAGCCGAGGCTTTTGATACAACCGTAGACACTGTTAGATATTACAGCCGAATCGGGTTGATTACGCCTACTAAAAACCCCGTGAATGGATACAAAGTGTATGACCGTAAAGCACGAGAACGATTGAAGTTTATCTTAAGTGCACGGCAGCTGGACTTTTCAGTTGAAGATATAAAAAAAATTATATCTGTTTCTGACCATGGCAATATTCCTTGCCCTCTTGTTAAAGGCATTTTAGAGCAACGCTTAGAAGAGACTGAAAAGCGCTTTCAAGCCACACTCCAATTAAGAAAGAAATTAAGAGAAACCCTTATCGATTGGCAAAATAAGCCTGACATAGTACCTACAGGGAATATGGTGTGTCACTTAATTGAGGGTGAAGCGTATTCGGCGGGAGAAGATGATGAATAAATTAGCTAAAGAACCAACTGCCCCTCTTACGCAAGAGCTTATTATTGAAGGGGCAAATTGTGGAAGCTGTGTTAATAAAATTGAAAAGGCACTTCGTAATGTTCAAGGCGTTAAAGATGTAGAAATGAATTTTGCCATGAGAACTGTTGCTATTAGTGGAACAGCTAATATTTCCCCCTTAATAAAAGCAATAGAAGCGGTTGGATATAAAGCAAAACTAAATAAGCAAAATAGTGATAATGATTTATTTGATGCAAAAGAAATTGCCGACCAACAATACTCAGAGCAGTTAATTAGGCAAATGTGGATTGCGTTAGGCTTAGGCTTGCCATTGATGATTTATAGTGTTTTTGGTGGTGCTATGACCGTTGAAACAGTATTAGAGAGGAGTGTTTGGCTATCCATCGGTCTAGTATGCTTAGGAATTATGTATTTTTCAGGAAAGCATTTTTATATTAGCGCTTGGAGATCTTTTTTAAATCACAATGCCAATATGGATACCCTTATTGCCCTCGGTACCGGAACGGCTTGGATTTACTCTATGGTTGTTGTCACTTTTCCAACAGTATTACCAGAAATGGCAAGACATGTTTATTTTGAAGCCACAGCAATGATCATAGGTTTAATCAATTTAGGTCTAGCTTTGGAGTTGAAAGCTAGAGGGAGAACAAGCGAGGCCATCAAGCGCTTAGTGGGGTTGCAGCCTAAAACAGCAAGAGTTATTCGAGGTGAAAAAGAAATCGATATCCTAATTGAGCAAGTCATAGTTGATGACATTCTTAGGGTACGTCCAGGTGAAAAAATCCCTGTAGATGGATTGGTGACTCAAGGGTACACCTCTATTGATGAATCAATGTTAACTGGTGAGCCTATGCCAGTTGAAAAAAATGAAGAAGATGAAGTCGTTGCGGGCACTCTGAATAAATCGGGCTCTATTCAATTTAGAGCAACACGAATAGGTAAAGATACAGCCCTGGCGCAAATAATAGGCATGGTGAAGCGAGCTCAGAATTCGAAACCACCTATCGGGCGATTAGCCGATACAATTTCGGCTTATTTTGTGCCGGTCATTATGATTATTTCAATAGTAAGCGCACTACTTTGGCTTAATTTTGGACCAGATCCATCATTAGCTTTTGCTGTCGTTTCAGCAACAACGGTTTTAATCATCGCTTGTCCATGTGCTTTAGGTTTAGCTACCCCAATGTCTGTCATGGTAGGTGTGGGTAAAGCTGCTGAAGCAGGTGTACTTATTCGAAATGGTGAAGCGCTTCAAGCTTCATCAAAAATCACCGCTATGATCCTCGATAAAACAGGAACGATTACTGAAGGAGCACCTAAGGTAACGGATGTCATCGTTGTTGATAACCATTATACCGAAAATTATATTTTGAAAGTGGCAGCAAGCCTTGAAAGTGCTTCAGAGCATCCATTAGCACAAGCTATTGTAGAATCAGCTATAGAACAAGGGATTGATCCTGAAATGGTGACAAGTTTTCACTCCATTGCTGGCTACGGAGTTAAAGCAACCTTCAATAATCAAAAGTTATTATTTGGTAATCATAAGTTGATGCTGAAAAATTTAATTGCTTTAAATGGATATGTGGCTAAAGCACAAGAGCTTGCAGCAGAAGCAAAAACTCCTATGTACCTATGTATCAATAATAAGCTTGCGGCAATCATTGCTGTTGCAGATCCTATTAAAGCAGATTCAATCGGAGCCATTCAAAGATTAAAAAATAATAATATCAGAGTCGTTATGTTGACCGGAGATAATAGAGCAACGGCTAATGCCGTTGCTAAAAAAGTAGGAATAGATGAAGTGTACTCAGAAGTACCTCCAGAAGAAAAAGCGAAAAAAGTAGAGGAGCTACAACGCCAATCCGAAATCGTTGGCATGACAGGTGATGGAATTAATGACGCTCCTGCATTGGCACTAGCTAATGTTGGTTTTGCCATTGGCACAGGTACAGATGTTGCCATAGAGAGTGCAGACATCACTCTTATGCGAGGTTCTTTGCATGGACTTGTCGATGCAATATCTATAAGTAAAGCAACGTTACGGAATGTAAAACAGAATCTTTTTGGCGCATTTATTTATAACGCTGCTGGGGTGCCATTTGCAGCGGGCATATTTTACCCCTTTTTTGGGGTGTTACTAAACCCTGTAATTGCAGGAGTAGCTATGGCGCTTTCGTCATTAACAGTAGTGACAAATGCGAATAGGCTTCGTTTGTTCAAAGCGCAAAAGCGCTAAGGAAATCAAAATGATGATAGTTAACATTCTAGGCGTTGCGCTAATTGCGTTGATTGTGTGGTGGTTTTGGCTATATAAGCCAGTAAGAACTGTAGTTGATAAGAGTGAGATTATTATTGAAGTAAATGGTGGTGTTTATTCTCCTGCATCAATTCAAGTACCAGCGAATCAGCCTTTTTCTTTGAAGTTTTTACGGGAAGATCAATCCCCATGCTCAGAAACATTGCTTATACCTTCACTAGATGTAAGCGAACAACTGAAGTTGGGAGAAATAACACAAATTAATTTTACAAACCTTACGCCAGGTGAATATGTGTTTCATTGCCAAATGCAAATGTATCGCGGTGTTTTACTGGTGGTTGAGGAGAACAAAAGCTGAAACGATTGTTAAAACGAACATTGAATATTTCATATTTAGTTACCTATCTTAATATTTAATAAATTTATATATAAACCAAAACTATTTTTAGGTTGACTTGCTTCTTAGAAAAAACCTTACATTGATATGCCAATGTAAGGGAATTAAACCAACCCTTTATAGAGTTAATAAATATTGTTAACGGCTTAGTTCTTCTATCTTCTTTCTCGAAAAAAACTCATAAAGTGCTGGCAGAACAAATAAAGTAAGAAGCGTTGCTGTAACTAGTCCGCCAACAATAACGCTTGCTAATGGACGCTGTATTTCAGCACCGACTCCATTTGACATTAACATGGGGATTAAGCCTAAAGCTGAGGTGATTGCGGTCATCAAAACAGGTCTCAACCTCGACGTAGCGCCATCAAAAATGGCTTTAGATGTATCTAGTCCATCTCTAATGCGCTGGTTGATACTTTCTACCATTACCACGCCATTTAGCACCGCTACACCAAATAAGGTAATAAACCCGACTGAGCTAGGTACTGATAGGTATTGATTTGATATGTACAATGAAAAAACACCGCCAATTACCGCAAGAGGAACATTTACGAGTATCAACATGGCTTGGCCAACTGAGCCAAAAGCAAAATATAACAGTAATGCAATAAGCGCTAAAGAAAGTGGAACGACAATAGCAAGTCTGTTTTGAGCTCGTTGTTGGCTTTCAAACTGTCCACCTATTGCTACCGAGTAACCCGAAGGCAAATCAACTTTCTCATCAATTACCTTTCTAATATCGACAACAACACTCCCCATGTCTCGGTTTTGTACGTTGGCTTGGATGACGACACGCCTTTGTACATCATCACGTCTTACTTGCGGTGGGCCTGATTCAAATGATACAGAAGCCACATCACCTAGACGCACCCATGCGCCTGTCGGTGACTGAAGCCTGATATCAGCAATGGCTTCTTTGCTTTTTCGATATTCTTCTTCAATCCGCACATAAATATCATAACGCTCATTACCCTTAATGATTTGACCCGCCTCGACACCACCGATGCCGTCGCGCACAATTTCCATTACGTTACTTACTGAAAGTCCAAATCGAGAGAGTTCATGCCTGTTTGGTTTAATGACTAATTGCGCTTCACCTGCAATTTGCTCTAACGCAACATCTCTAGCACCCTCAATTTCTTTAATGGCAGATTCGATTTCTAGGCCTTTACTCGCCAATACCTCTAGCTCAGGCCCAAATAATTTTATCGCTAGTTGTGCTTTAACACCTGAAAGTAATTCATCAACACGAGTAGCGATTGGTTGAGAGAAATTGAGTAATAAGCCAGGAAATTCTTCTAAAGATCTTTCCATTTGAGCTTGAAGCTCATAACGGTTATTAGCACTTGTCCACTGAGAAACAGGCTTTAATCCAATATATATCTCAATATTGTTTACAGGCTCTGGATCACCACCAATATCAGGGCGACCAATTCGACTAAGTGCATAAGTTACTTCTGGAAACGCCATTAACTTTGTCTCTAAAATCGGCGCGACTGTTAACGCAGTGTCTAAACTTGAAGAAGGTGCCAAGGTAACCCTTAAGTTAATCGTACCTTCCTCTAACTCAGGAACAAACTCAGTACCAATAAATGGGATTAATGAAAATGCCAATACAACTAAAACTAATGCTGCTGAAACGATCAATTTTGTACGTTTAAGTGAGAATGCTAACCCTTTTCTATAAAGCTTATCTAATGGTTTTAGTACAAAACTTTCTCTTTCTTTGATGCCAGATTTAAACAGGTATGTTGCCAAAGCAGGAACAATGAATAAAGCGACGACAATAGCCGAAACTACCGCTAATATGATACTTATTGCCATCGGTTGAAAGAGCTTAGCTTCAACCCCTTCGAAGCTGAAAAGTGGTGTAAAGACAACCAAGATAATTGAGGCAGCAAAGAACACTGGGCGAGCTACTTCCTTACCTGCTTGTTTAAGACGCAGCCTAATGCCGTTTTTATCATGTTCAACGTCATGTGGATCTAAGTCAGATATAGGAAGTCTCGCCTGAACACTCTCTGAGTGAGTTGGATCTGGTTTATTTAAATGTTTGAACATGTTTTCAACCATCACCACTGAGCCATCAACAAGCATACCAATAGCCACAGCTATTCCGCCTAGTGACATTAAATTCGCAGAAATTCCCCACCAAGCCATAATCATTAACGCTATTCCTATTGAAATAGGGATAGAAATAAGCACTAACAATGTAGCCCTTAAGTTCATCAAAAATAAAGCAAGTACAATCGCGATGAAAACAAAAGCAAGCAATAAAGCATCTACAACGGTTGAGACCGCCTTTTCAATTAAATCAGCCTGATCGTAGAATGGTTCAAAACGAACACCTTGCGGAAGAGCTTGGTTAATTAATGGTATTCTTGCATTAATACCATCAATAGTAGCCTTGGTGTTTGATCCCATACGTTTCAGGACAATGCCTGAGACTACTTCACCCAATGCTTCAATTTCACCATTTGACGCTTTACGCGTCATGGTGACTGCGCCTTGTCGAATTTCACTGCCCAATTCTACTTTGGCAACATCAGATATAGTTACTACGGTCCCGTTAATGGTTTTGACAGGTACTTGCTTAATGTTTTCAATACCAGCCATACCACTTTCAAACCAGCCTGTGCCACGTATAACAAGTTGCTCTTGACCTCGGTTCATATACCAGCCACCAACATTGGCATTGTTACTATCTAACGCAGTGACTATATTTTCTTGAGTGAGCTGATATGCTAACAATTTAGAGGGATCGATATTGACTTGGTATTGCCTAACAATACCGCCAAATGACAGTACATCAGTAACACCATCAACGGGCATAACAAGTAGCTTCACTATCCAATCATTAAGACTTCTAAGTGCCATAGCATCAAAACCAGCGCCTTTATCTGAAATAAGCAAATATTGAAAAACTTGTCCTAAACCCGAAGTATTTGGTCCCATATTTGGCGTACCAACCCCATCAGGGATCAATTCTTTAGCAGCTTGAAGTCGTTCAAATACCAATTGCCTAGCAAAGTAAATGTCAGTGCCTTCCTTAAACACTACTGTAACACCAGAAAGACCCGTTTTAGATATTGAACGAACTTGCTCAACATCAGGTAAGGCATACATCACAGCTTCAATAGGATAAGTAATAAGCTGTTCAACTTCTTCAGCTGCCAACCCTGGTGCTTCAGTATTTACAGCAACCTGAACGTTGGTAACGTCTGGGAAAGCATCCAAGTTGAGCTTTGGAATAACCATAATTGCAGCAGCAATAGAAGCAAATAGTGCAATTAAAATAAGAAGCCTGTTGTTTACTGACCAATCTATTAATTTATTAAACATGAGTTAGCCCCTAGTGGTTATGCGGATCAAATCCGCCTTTGGCAATTTCAGATGCAACAAAAAACGCACCTTGGGTGACTATACGCGTACCACTCTCAAGACCGATGACTTCTCTGAAATCACCTAAAGCTCTCCCTAATTCAACTTCAATCGCTTTAAACTCCCCTGGGTGATCTTCTACAAATACAGTCCAATCACCATCAGCACTCCGAATTAAGGCTTCTTCCGGAACTGCCATAATTTTTTCTGAAGTCGTGAATTGAAAGTAAACCTTAACGAACATGCCCGAATGGAGCTGATCTTCAGCATTTTCTACCGATAACCTAATTACCCTTGTGCGTGTTTGTGGGTCGATTGTATGAGCTTCTTGAATGACTTTAGCTTCATAATTGTTATCTTCTAATTTTATTATCGCAGGGGAGTTCACTGACAGTTCTATCTTTTTATTAGGTGATACTTGCGCTTCAACCCAAAGATTTTTTTCATCAGCTAATAGCATAATGGTATCTCCAGCAGCCACTCGTTGCCCTTGGATGAAGTCATCTTGTAACACGACACCTTCACGTTGAGCTGTTAACGTGTATTGTCCAAATGCATTAATGTCTTTGTTAGAAATACCTTGAATGGCTTCTGCAGTTAACCCTAAAGCGATGAGTTTGCCGTAGTTTGCACTGTACGTGGTTTCTGCTTGTAAAAGACTACTTTCACTAACAGTTTTATTACCTAGCTTCTTTATTCGTTGCCACTCGGTTGAAGCAATTAAATAGTCAGCCTGTGCTTGGGCTACAGCTTCACTGAACAAAGTGACCAGTTTTTTCCCTTTATTTACATGATCCCCTAAAGCAGCATGCCGACGAATTACGACTGATTCAGTGCGAGGTGATACCACGTAACTTTTATAGCCATTTGCTTTTATTTCGCCAGGGGCATATACGGTACTAAATTGATATTCAGGTTTAATACTTTCGACTTTGATATTAGCAAGTGACATTTTCTTAGCACTCAGTGTTATACCTTCCTCGTGCTCATCCTCTTCAACTCCTTTACTTTCATCTTCATGATCGTGGTTGTCATGTCCCACGTCAACATGGCTATCTGGTTCCTTATTAGTTTCTTTTACATGTTCATCTCTATGCTCAGTGTGCTTATTTGGTTCGTGGCTAATATGCGATGAAACAGGACTATTTTTGCCATAAGAAGTAACAGAAAAGCTAACAGCTATGAGTAAACACAGGCCTACACCTGCATTTTTAATATATATATACATAAGGTTTCTTAATTATTTAATTTATAAAATACGAACTATTTATCCTTTTCGGGGGATATACAGTTCACTAAAAATCAATCTAATTAAGCAATGGGAGGACGAAGTATCGCTTCAAGAAAGCTATTCGTTTGTTCAACTTGATATGGCGTTTTATTAACAACTATTAATTTATCAAAGCTGTTTGAATCATTAACTAGGATTGTCGATAAGTGGCTTCCGCTACAGTGTCCGCAATGATGACAATCTTTTTCATTATGCTGTTCAGAGGCACTATCATTTGAATTGCTTCGATCATTGGCATGATCATGTTGAGTTTGCAGATGCTCTATATCTATTTGATGACTCTCAGATGTTGCGGATGCAACAGCAGTTAACGATTGTAAAACAATCGAAATAACTAAGAGCATTTTTAGTACAACATTAAGGTTCAAAGTTATCGCCAGTTAAATATAGTATTTAAAATACTAGCAGAAACTATTTACTTAAACTAGCTTTCCCTGTTTATTTCCATACTCTTTACATTAAATCATTTTTTTATTTGACTCTATAGCCACTATAGATTTTATACTTATTTTAATATTGTTACGGAATGTTAAATATGTCAGAAAAATGTAGTGGTCAGTGTCAATCATCTTCTACCAATGAAGACGTAAATACTGATGCACAATTAGATAACTATAGTGGCGCGTTTGTCAGTACATATAAAGTGCCTCAAATGGATTGTCCTTCAGAAGAGAGGTTGATCAGGTTAGCACTTGACTCTATTGAACCTTCCGTTGGATTGCAATTTGATATTCCTAGTCGATTAGTCAAAGTTTATCATGATGAAAATTTAGATGAGATAACAAGAAAGTTACAACAACTTAAACTCGGTGCAGAGTTAGCATCAACTAACGAAAGTTGCAGCACAGAAGCTGCAAAAGCAAAAGAGCTAGCCCAAAAAAATGAGATGAAAGAAGCATCAACACTAAAATGGTTGTTGGCTATTAACGGAGTTATGTTTTTTGTAGAGGTAATTGCAGGGGTTATTGCACAGTCTGCTGGCCTTATTGCCGACTCATTAGATATGTTTGCTGATGCTGCGGTGTATGGTTTAGCTATATATGCTGTCGGTAAAAGCATCAAAATGAAACTTAGAGCTGCACATATATCTGGTGTACTGCAAATTATTCTAGCGCTAGGTGCTTTGAGTGAAGTCGTAAGACGCTTTGTTTACGGTAGTGAACCGATCTCTTCTTTAATGATGATATTTGGTGGAGTAGCACTAATCGCTAACATTGCTTGTCTGTTTTTAATCTTTGGCAATAAAGAAGATGGTGCTCATATGAAAGCGAGTTGGATTTTTTCTGCAAATGACGTAATCGCAAACGTTGGCGTTATCCTAGCAGGCTTATTAGTTACAGTAACAAACAGCCGTTATCCAGATTTAGTGATTGGTTTGATAATTGCACTTGTCGTTTTAAACGGTGCTCGTCGTATCTTACAGCTAAAGTATTAAATAAAGAATAATGAACTTAACGCACCCATCGTATCTTAAACCATATATATCATACTTGATAATGATTTTAATCGCGGTGCAGTCTGTATTTTTTTCGCTAGAGGAGTTTGAAATAAACTTAAACGAAAGTTCTTTTAAAACATCACTAGCTGAGCCAATTACCCCATTAAAAGCTTCAGAGACCTCCAATGTATTTGAAGTAAATAATAACAACAGTTCAATTGATAATTGTAATTTTTGTTGCTGTTGCCACCTATTTTTAAATGCAGATTCTTCTTGTAATGTTTTACAAGTAATAAATCACTTTCCCACCAACGCCTTAGTTTCTTCTGAGCTAAAAGGCTATATGTCAGTGCCATTTCGTCCCCCTAAATACGTCTAATTTTTATATCAAATTTACAAAGGTCAACATAATTGGCTTAAATAACAATATAAATTTATAGGAAAGTATACATGGCACTTAATACCTATGTGCATCGAAAGATAGCAATTTTGAGGTGTGTAACACCTCGGCTTAAATATATCGCGTTTCTCGCTTTGTCACTTTTTACATTTAATGTTTATGCGTTTGAAAAGCAGTTAAACCTTCAAGAGGCAATTCAGTGGACGCTTAAACAAAACCCAGAACTCAAAATATTTGATTTCAAGCAAACGGCATTAACAGGACAAGAACAAACAGCAAGTTTAAATCCCGCATATGAACTAGAAATTGAAGCTGAGAACTTTGCAGGCTCAGGTGAATTTAATGCATTCGACAGTGCTGAATTAACCATTGCCCTATCTTCAGTTATCGAAATGGGAGATAAACGCTCAGCGCGAATTGGACTTGTTTCAAAATCCAGAGCACTACTCAATGCTGAAAAAGAGGTGGCAGCGCTTAACTTAATGGCTCAAGTCACTGAGAAGTACGTGGAAGTACTTGCAGCCCAACAAAGAGTAATATTGGCAGAAAATGCGCTGAGTTTAGCTAAAGAAACGTTAGAGATTGTATCTCAGCGTAACCGCGCAGGTGCTACTCCTGAGGCTGAAGTGAAACGTTCAAAAGCAGTTATTGCTCAGGCAAATTTAACCGTTCAATCGGAACAAAAGCGCTTGGAATATTTAAAGCTCTCATTAGCAGCCTATTGGGGGGAAAACTCTGTAACCTTCTCTGAAGTAAAAGGTGATCTTTTTCAGTTTGGTAGCGACAGTGACTTTAACAGCCTTTTTGCGAAGTTAGAGAAGAACCCTGCTCTTCAAATCTATGCAAGCGAACAGCGACTAAAAGAGGCTGAGATACAGTTAGCCAAAACAGAGTCAACTGCCAATATCAAGTGGTCTGTAGGTGTTAGGCGCTCTCAAGAAGCCAATGATACCGCACTGGTTGCTGGCTTTAGCTTACCTTTGTTTGCTGAAAAGAGAAATTCTGGCGCAATCGCTAGTGCCTTAGCAGAACGTGACCAAGTTGCCATAGAAAAAGAGGCGACTAAGTTAAGATTTAGAAATTACTTACTGCGAGCATACTCTAATAGAAAACAAGCCATATTAACGGCAAATTCATTAAAACAGTCAGTTATTCCAATGCTTGAAGATGCACTGGAAGATACTCAAGACGCCTATCAAAAAGGTAGATATGGCTACCTTGATTATGTATCGGCTAGACAAGAGCTGTTGAATGCTCGGCGAACCCTTATTGATGCGGCATCTGCTGCCCTGATTTACGGCGCAGAGATAGAAAAACTAACAAACGAAGCGCTGTCACTCTAAAAAGCATCACTTTAAGTTTAATAATAATTTATTGATTCAGTTATTAACTGAATCGTTTAGGAATTAAAAATGAAAAACTATTTACTCGCACTATTGATTTTTATCGGGCATCTATCACCCATTCAAAGTGCTTTCGCTAGTGAAGATGAACATGAAGGCGAAGAAGGCATTAGCAAAATTAACAATAACATGGCAAAAAGGGTTGGTGTTGAAACAGCCTATTTAGCTTCAAAAACGTTGAACCAAACTATCCCTGTATACGGCGCTACGACGATAGGCGCTGAACAATTATTTCAAGTTGGCGCTAGATATAATGGCGTTATAAAGACAATAAACTCCACTGTTGGTGATAACGTAAAAAAAGGCGATATATTAGCCGTTATTGAATCTAACGAAAGCTTAAATACTTATAAAATAACATCGCCTGTTTCTGGTGTCGTTTTACACCGAAATGGAAATATTGGTGGTATCACGCAAAACACCAGCTTGTTTGAAATCGTCAATTTTGACACGTTGTGGGCCGAATTTAAGGTTTTTACTAACCAGTACAATCATATCAAAGTCGGTCAGTCTGTTGACATTGAGCATGGTGACCAAGCATTCAACTCCGTCATCACCAATATTATTCCAGCTAAAGACCAACCTTATGTTTTAGCACGTGTACGTTTAAATAACACTGAGCTAAACCTAACTTCAGGCCAATTATTAATGGGCAGCATAAAGATAAACCGATTTGAGGTGGATTTAGCGGTGGAGAAAGTTGCTATACAAGAACTGGCTGGACAATTAGGTGTCTTTGTAAAAGAAGACGAAGAGTACGAGTTTGCACCACTTGTTCTAGGTCGTTCAGACAAAAACTATATCGAGGTCATTGATGGCCTCAGTAAAGACGCTGAATATGTAAGCAAAAACAGTTATCTGATCAAAGCAGATATATTGAAATCTGAAGTAGAAGACGACGATTAGGAGACGCAATATGATTGAATCAATTTTGCGTCTAGCCATAAATAGGCGCTATTTAGTATTAAGCTTGCTGATGGTAATCATCGGCGTTGGTATGTGGAGTTATCAAAAACTTCCCATTGATGCAGTTCCAGATATAACAAACGTACAAGTACAAATAAATACTTCTGCCCCCGGTTATTCACCTTTAGAAGCAGAGCAAAGGGTAACCTTTCCTGTAGAAACCGCCTTAGCTGGATTGCCAAAGCTGTCTCATACCCGCTCTCTTTCAAGATATGGTTTATCCCAAGTAACCGTTATTTTTGAAGAGGGAACCGATATTTATTTCGCTCGCAACTTAATCAATGCCAGACTAGCTGCGATAAAAGGCGTTATTCCCTCTGGCTTAGAGCCAGAAATGGGTCCTATTTCGACAGGGCTTGGCGAAATATTTATGTATACCGTACAAGCTTCTCCTGACGCTAAAATGCCTAATGGAGATCCTTATACCGCTATTGCCTTAAGAGAAATACAAGACTGGATCATTAAACCGCAATTGGCTCAAGTTAAAGGCGTCATTGAGGTCAACAGTATCGGCGGCTACAACAAGCAATATCACATAACACCGAAACCTGAAAAATTACTTTTTCATCGTGTGAGCTTTGAAGAAATATCTGATGCATTACGTAAAAATAATGATAACCGTGGAGCGGGTTATATCGAGCAAAACGGACAACAGGTGTTAGTGCGCTCCATTGGGCAACTTGCGACAATAGATGAGATCCTCAATGTCATCATCAAAAAGAACGATGGTATTCCTGTAAAAATAAGTGATGTTGCCAATGTTGCTATAGGAAAAGAACTTAGAACAGGGGCTGCTACTCGTAATGGCATTGAGACAGTGCTTGGTACAACCATGATGCTGATTGGTGAGAATTCTCGTACCGTTGCCTTAGCAGTGGAACAGAAGCTTAGCGAAATACAAAAATCTCTGCCAAAGGGCATTACCGCAGAGCCTGTTTACGACAGAACAACGTTAGTAGATAAAGCGATTGCAACCGTTACTAAAAACCTCGTTGAAGGTGCGCTATTAGTTATCGTCGTACTTTTCTTATTGCTTGGAAATTTACGCGCCGCATTAATAACCGCCGCTGTAATACCACTATCAATGTTAATGACAATCACAGGTATGGTACAAGCGGGAGTATCTGCCAATTTAATGAGTCTTGGCGCATTGGATTTTGGTTTGATAGTGGACGGGGCTGTGATCATCGTTGAAAACTCTGTTCGTCGGTTAGCAGAGGCGCAACACAACGGCCATAGGCAAGATTTAAGGGAACGACTAAATACTGTTTTTGAAGCCACTTCAGAAGTCATACGTCCAAGCCTGTTTGGTGTAGCCATTATCACAGTGGTATACATACCCATTTTCACCCTAACTGGTGTTGAAGGGAAAATGTTCCATCCTATGGCGGCAACTGTCGTAATGGCGTTAATATCAGCCATGATCCTTTCAGTTACACTGGTTCCTGCTGCTGTTGCGATATTTATGAAAGGTAAAATCAGCGAAAAAGAAAGTGTTGTTATTCGTTCAACCAAGTCTATTTATAAACCATTACTAATTATGGCAATGAAATTTCGTTGGATTATTGTTTCATTTTCAACGCTATTAATAGGGTATAGCCTTTGGTTAGCAACTACGCTTGGGACAGAGTTTGTTCCACAATTAAATGAAGGTGATATTGCGCTACAGGCGTTAAGAATTCCATCAACTGGCTTAGAGCAATCAGTAAAAATGCAAGAGGTACTTGAACAACGTATTAAAGCATTTCCTGAGGTTGATAAAGTATTTTCGCGCATCGGTACTCCAGAAGTAGCAACCGACCCAATGCCACCGAGTATTGCCGATATCTTTGTTATATTAAAACCACGCAAAGATTGGAATGAACCTTCAAAACCGAAGAGTGAATTAGTTGAAGAAATGGAAAAGGTACTGAAAAACATTCCTGGCAACAACTATGAATTCACTCAACCTATTCAAATGCGTTTCAATGAATTGATTTCTGGCGTTAGAGCAGACGTGGGTATCAAAGTCTTTGGCGATGATTTGGATCGGTTATTACTGACCGCAAAAGATATTCTAAATATTGTGAAAACCGTCGATGGTGCAGCAGATGCCCGAATGGAACAAGTCACAGGTGTTCCATCTTTATCGGTAATCCCTAAACGCGAAGCGCTTGGTAGGTATGGTTTGAGTGTTACCGAACTGCAAGACTGGGTTGCCACAGCAATAGGCGGTGAATCTGCGGGGATCATTTATGAAGGTGACAGACGGTTTGAGTTAGTTGTTCGTTTACCAGAGCAAATAAGAACGGATATCGATGGTTTGAAGTATCTGCCGCTTCCTCTTGAGAATGGTAATTATGTGCCACTTGAAGAAGTTGCCGAGCTTAAATCAGAGTCTTTACCTGCTCAAATTAGCCGTGAGAACGGAAAAAGAAGAGTTGTAGTTACCGTCAATGTTCGTGGTAGAGATTTAGGCAGTTTTGTCAAAGAAGTGAAAGCTAAGATTAATCAGGAGGGAGAAATCCCCGCAGGATACTGGCTTGATTATGGCGGAACGTTTGAACAACTAGAGTCAGCGAGTAAAAGATTAAGCTTAGTTGTACCGATCACATTAGTTGTTATCTTAGGTATTTTGGTTCTTGCATTTGGTTCATTAAAAGATGCATTGATCATTTTCAGTGGCGTGCCTTTAGCATTAACTGGGGGCGTATTTTCACTTTATTTAAGAGACATGCCCTTATCAATTTCGGCAGGTGTCGGCTTCATTGCATTATCAGGTGTCGCCGTATTAAATGGCTTGGTTATGTTGGCTTTTATTCGAGATCTTTGGCATGAAAAAGGCGACCTTTACGTAGCAATCATTGAAGGTGCCATCATTCGTTTAAGACCTATTTTAATGACGGCACTGGTCGCAAGTTTAGGTTTTATTCCAATGGCGTTAAACACTGGAATTGGTGCAGAAGTACAACGACCACTAGCAACAGTTGTTATCGGCGGTATTATATCTTCTACCATTTTAACTTTGTTTGTATTGCCTATTTTATATCAATGGGCGCATGGCGCTGAGAGTAGTAAACAGCAATCTGACGAAATTTAAAAACAAAAAAGCAGCTTAATTGCTTGGTTATGCCTGATTAAGCTGCTTTTTATATTTTATGCCTAACTTTTGGTTGATAAAGCTTACTGCGCTTCATCTCTACAATTTTCATTTAAAAACTCAAACTCTATCGTTGTATGCGATAAGTGATAGGAAGATAATTTAGCTGCAACTTCTTGTTTAAGTCTAATTAATTCTTTAACGTCAAAGTTGTCACTTAGCTCAAGATGCGCTGTTAAAACGTGACTTTCACCATCCAGTGACCAAAAATGCATATGGTGGATACCATTAACTTCAGGAAATTCCATTAGTGATAGTTCAATACGCTTTTGAGTCTCTTTATCGGGTGCAGCTTGAAGAAATAAAACGAGTGTTGATTTCAGGTTTTTGAAAACATTAAACAAGATGAACAGCGTGAACCCTATTGATAAAAGGGGATCTAATATCGGCAGTTCAGCGAACAACAGTACGATAGAGACTATAAGAACGGCAACCCATCCAAGTACATCTTCAAGAAGGTGCCATGTCAGCACTTTCTCATTTAATGTTTCACCCGCTTTTAATTTTAATACAGCATATCCGTTAACGGCAACGCCGAGTATCGCTAGCCCTAACATCCCCTCGACTACAGGCATTTCAGGATTGGACAGCCTTGGAATTGCTTCAAATAAAATCCAAATTGAGCCAATGATTAAAACAATACTGTTTATCAATGCGCCAAAGAGAGTAAGTCTACGATAACCATAACTAAACTTATCTGATGCTTCTTTATCTGAAAAACGACTTAAAATCCACGCAAAACCTATTGAAAGACTATCACCAAGATCGTGAACTGCATCTGCCATTATCGCCGTACTGTTAGTGAGCCAACCACCTATAAATTCGATAATAGTGAATGTCACATTAAGGAAAAATGCCCAACCAATACGGTCATCTTTACCATGTTGATGACTATGATTATGGTTGTGCATTTTGTACCTCCAGTTCTGTCGTTTTTCTTATGTTGGCGACATTGAAGTTGATCAGGTGACGGATCACTCGTTGATACATCCAACGTTTAACGCCTGACAAATTAGTGCCTTTTTCTTGGTAGAACTTATCAGGAGAGTCATAAAGTCCGAAATCATCATGAATACCTTCTTTTTGAATATAGGTATCAGTTCCGCGCCAATTTATATCTGGAGTAGAGAAGCATTTTGTCGCAACACCATAACCACAAAAGTTATCTTTTTCTTCGCTAAATTTCTGTTGTAACGAAGTGAGGTATTGCTCATCCAAGATAAAGCCTTCTAAGTTGATCCAACGTCCATCAAAGTAAACCTCTACCCAACTGTGGATAATGTATTTAGGCGCTAACCAAAAGACATACGTTGGAATAGCACCTTTTTGCAATTGCTGATCAATGGTGAATCCGTGAAATCGACATTGAATACCTAACCCTCGTAACAAGGCCATCAGTAAGTTACCTTTGGTATTACATTGTCCGTAACCATCGGCTAAAACACTGCTTGCTGAAATATCATCACTCTCATTGTAACCAAATATAATTTCATTTTTGACGAACTGATAAGCGGCACCGATTTTGTCGTAATCATCAAGACCTTGCCATTTACGATCTGCTATTAATGATTGAATGGCGGGGTGTTCAAAATCTACGACCTTGGTTTTTTCCAAATATTGGCTCTTCATCTATGTGTTCTCACTTTGAACAACACGAGGTTGATTGTTTATTTTGATTTGATGTTTCACATGATTTTTCTGCATTAGCTAACTCTTGCTTAGCATCAGTTAAAATGCGATACGCACCACGAAGAATGAGTATTGATATAATGCTTCCTATGACAATATCAGGCCAACGCTCTTCAAGCATCATTACAAGTATACCTGCGATAACGACACCAAGGTTTGCTATGACGTCATTCGCTGAAAACATCCAACTAGCCCTCATGTGCACTTCACCATTATTGTGTTTGCGAATAAGGATAAGACAAATCACATTTGCCACTAACGCAACCAAACCAACGTTAATCATAAACCATGAATGAGGCTCACTATCACCGTAAAGCCTTCTAGCAATATCTAGCAGTATTAAAATACCTAACCCTAGTTGGAAATACCCACTTATTAAAGCTGCATTGGCTTTATGTTGGATTGACTTACCAACAGCATATAAAGCTATGGCATAGACAATAGCATCCGCTAACATATCTAGTGAATCTGCAATTAGTGCCGTTGATTCTGATAACCAGCCGAAAACAATTTCAAAAACAAACATCGAAGCATTAATCGCTAACAGCCAATACAAGACCGTTTTTTGTTGATTATCTTTTAGCTCAACTTCACATCCGCAACCACTCATTTTATATCTCCAATTAACTTGTATGCTTCAACTATAAAATCTATAGTAACTATAGAGTCAAGCTTGTTTGGATATTTTATGAAAATAGGTGAGTTATCGAAAACATCGGGGTGTTCAGTACAAACTATCCGATATTATGAGAGAGAAGGCTTACTGTCGGATCCTGAACGTTCTGAAGGTAACTTTAGACTGTATTCTGATAAGTCATTAAAGGAGTTGGAATTCGTCAAACATTGTCGTAGTCTAGATATCCCACTGAATGATATTAAACGACTCATTGAGTTAAAAAACAAACCTGAAGAAAGCTGTTCTAGTGTTAATAAATTGATTAAGCAGCAACTAGATTTGGTCAATAAGCGCATGAAAGAATTAAAAGCCCTAAAAAATGAATTACAACAAATGGCTAGCACTTGTAATTCAGATAATACTATTGGGGCTTGCGGGATAATTAAGTCGTTAGACAGTTAAATAAAAACTTAAGAAATTTTCTGTTGAAAACTCAAAATCTAATCGGTTTAGGTGAAAGTCAGTGGAAACCGTTGTATAAAACTGCTAGTGATTTCCTATACTGTTCAGTCGTGATGCCACTTCACGCAAGACAACTAGTTCACCGGTTTCAATTAACGAAATTGGAGTTCGGCCATTAAAATAAGCGTTATTTTTTTTCAAGGACATAAAATTATCAATATTTTCGGGATTTGAAAACATTGCCTTTAATGAAAGGTGGATATTTAAAATATAGCTCAATCTTTCTAGTTGCTCGTTTGTCTGTATAGGTGGGGAATTATCGTTTTGATAAGTTTCAAGTTTTGTATCATTTATACCCAAAATAGCAACTTTTTGAGAGGTAGTGCATCCCCATTTATCAAGTATCTTATTACAGGCTCGAATACCTACACGTGGATCAATATTGGCGCTACTTCTAGCTGACACTTTTTTCATGAGGCCTCCAATCGATAACATTGTCAATTTTATACTATTCAATATATAAAATACTTAGCTTTTAAATTTTATTACATCCATCAATTACTCAGGATTTACTTTAAAAGTTGAATATAGCTAAAAGTGTACGTGAAATTTAAAAGTAATCTTAATGTAACTTTTTTGAGTGAGGCCATGGTGCCTTATACGCCAGTAAAAATGTTATCGAGTGAAACAACTAAAGCTAGATTTATTTCAGTTAACATATTTAGCTGATAACTTGGAATAATCTTTAATGTTAGGTTAAATTAAATACAGTGATTGTTTAATGTGATTTACTGATTTGCTACTTATTAGGCCTTTACCATTTCCTGATGAATCTCTAGAAAGCTACATCATGAGGCTTGCGGATTGTAATGGTTATATAATGTTAAGTTTCCTGATTATAGAGCAAAAGGAACATTGCGATTAAGGGCTGATTCACCTCAATTTCCAAAAGAGAATTTTCAACATAGTTTTGGCTATGCTCAAAATGCAGCAGATATTAATTATTCAACATTTTTGTGTTCTGAATTTATTTATAAAAACGACTTTAAAAAAGCAGAAATAAAATACCGTTCAAATGCAGAGAAACAGTTATTTGATGAATATTTTGAAGAAACAGGTGTACTGCTAAATTATTCTTTAAAAGGTCAGCATAACGAGTATTTAGAATCACAAACTGGGCATTTTTATGACGCAGAGCATTCGGCATATTTTGTTGGTATGCCGAAAGGTGGTTTCAAGTTTAGTCGAGGCCAATTCAACCATGTTAGATTTCTAGATGGGCCTGATTACTTAAAGAAAAAATGCGTTGAGCTTACAGCTACTTATTATGTTAGGAATAAATCCGCAACTGTTTTGCCGTTTCCTTTTAAAACACTAGCTGAATGTGTTTTAGATAGAAAATAAAGTAAGCGATCATTTTAGGCCATCTTTAAATGAGGTTCGTCTCGCGTAACATTACTCTCACCTTAACTAAGTGAGATGAAACTTTGGTACACCCGGTCAATAAATGGTTTCACGTAGCCATTACTTATAAAGATGAGTAATTTACCACCTATGTTAACGACAATAGAGAGTTACAAGGCATAATTACCTATAAACCTATTGCTAAATCTGCAAAAACCTCAATTGGCGCTAGACTTAATTCAGTATATTGGTTTAATGGGGCAATTGCTAAAATCCGATTTTCCCATAAAGCAATTGCGCCAACACAATTTATAAAGCATTAGGGCAATATTGCCCTAATGCTTTAACCCAGTGATTACTTTTTTACGCAAGCTGTATAAGGCTAATAAACCCGACTAAAATAACCAATAAAATGGCTAAGGCGAGTTTAAGTTTAGAAGATGGGATACTCGACTCATTATGCAAATAAGTCAATTTTTTCCCTGTTAGCATGGCTTTGGCCAACTGCTCGCCTTTTAACACTCTATGTAAAAATATTGCCAATATGTGTATCACTACCGCGGCAAATATCCAATAAAATAACAGCCGGTGCAGGGAGGTCAATTGTAAACTTAACTCTTCATCAATATACAGGTAG
The DNA here is from genome assembly GCF_003286125.1 of Algibacillus agarilyticus. Lineage (GTDB taxonomy): Bacteria > Pseudomonadota > Gammaproteobacteria > Enterobacterales > Alteromonadaceae > Algibacillus > Algibacillus agarilyticus. Next base: position 92,160 of record NZ_QMED01000014.1, on the reverse strand, counting down.
AGTGGGCCAACATTAAATACTTCGTCATTAGCAAACAATCCCGTGATTGATTGGACTAAAAGCCCAGCCAATAGAGCAACAACCATTAATGCGCCTAAAGGATTATGTCCCATATAAGTCTTACTTTCTTTGTGGGATATCTTTCGTAGATAGTGATAAGTACTTTTTGGACCTTTAATAAAGTTAATGAACCTAGCGTGATAGGTACCCACTATCCCCCAAACAATCCTAAAAGCTACTAATACACATACGCAATACCCAGACCAAACATGATATTCATAGTAATCGTAACCCAACAGATGGGTTGAATAGGCTATTATCATCATGACGACTAACAACCAATGAATAACCCTAACTGGAATATCCCAGACTAAAATATTGCGAGGTGTCGCACCCGTAATCTGGATGTGTAGCTTGATATCAGTATTCATTAATTCTGGATCCGCACAACTGTCGCTTATCTGGCTTTGTATTGTCTGTGGCATGCTTTACAGTCTTTCCCAACCTGTGCAGTTGCACGTCGAAACGACTTATGATCAAAATTATCCGATGAAGCAAGTAACGCTAAATTCTCAGTGTTGCGTTGAAAATCCGACATCATACTATTGAATTCTTGTGACTCACTCCACGCTCTTTCTGTCGTTTTTGTATGTGGGGCTCCCAAATTAGACACTTTGTGAAATGATTCATTTAATAGCTTACTAAAATAAGCTAAACGACTAGCATGTACTTCAATCTTCTCTGTTGTCGCATCAACTCTACCGCGTGCTACATCACCTAAAAACTTAAAGTTACTTTGGATGAGTACAAATGCGGCCTGCCGTTCTTTGATCATGTTTAAACCGGCTAACGACCTCTGCGACTTAGCTTGCGTAATACTAGCAAAAATAAGTGTGACCAGTGCCAAAGTCGCGCTGGCTGCTCGTAATGAGCGTTTTCTATTGTTCATATGTTTTTGGCTCCATCAATCTAAATCCCAGTATCGTTAAACAAAAGTGGTGGTGAACACTGCGTGTTCAATCGCGCTAAACAACGCCCATAGTTATAGAATTAAAAATGTTAACGAGACGATCAGACTCGATTGTTAAATCATGTGGTAATTGCACCCTACCTCTAGCAGCATACGGGGCATTGAGTTAATGTTTTTTACTTAAATTTTTCATGGCACGACTTGCAGGCATTCGATAGTTCAATGCCTAGCTTTGTTGCATTGTTATAGTTATCAGTCGTGATAGCGTCGTTTAACTGAGCAGTCAAAGTTGTACTTTTTTTCGCTAAACGAGCTCCCTCAGGGTAATCACCTATTTCGGCAAAATGCTCCTCTAGCATGACAAATAGCTCATTCAACAAAACAACATCTTCCAATGCGCCGTCCCTGTTCATTAACGATATATTGGACGTTAAACTATCATTCGTCTCTTCCATAAAATTCATTAAATCGATATCAATGCCCAAATCAGGCGTTTGGTCTTCAGCATAACTGCTAAACACTAACCCACAACAGAAACTAATTAAGATAGTCGTTGTTCGGATCACCTTATTCAGGCCGGTAAATTGATTTTTTATATTCATTTTTTAACCCTAAAATCAATTAAGCGAGAATATCTGTCACTATTTTGCCAAAGTTAACCGTAGGCCGTTCAGCCCGCCCATTGTGTACATAAGTAGTGCGTAAATGATCCAAACCAAGTAGGTGTAAAACCGTGGCGTGAATATCATAGGTATCAACCGCAAAGCTTGGATCTGCAACTTTCAGCCCCAATTCGTCAGTCTCGCCATAGCTGAAACCTTTTTTAAGACCGCCGCCAGCCATCCATTGTGTATATCCCCATGGGTTATGATCTCGCCCATTGCCAGACTCTCCCCATGGCGTACGACCAAATTCAGATGCCCAAACAACCAAGGTTGTATCCAATAAACCTCTAGCTTTTAGATCCGTCAATAAGCCTGCGATGGGTTTGTCGACCATCTTCGCCATAATTCCGTGATTTCTTGGTAAATTTGAGTGAGCATCCCAATCGACAACCTGAGTCTCACCCTCTGGGCTACCGCTTACAATGTGTATGAACTTAACACCGCGCTCCACCAAACGTCTGGCTCTTAACAATAAATTACCATAGCCTTTACTCGTCGAGTCATTTAAACCGTACATTTCTTTCGTTGCCTCAGATTCTTTTCCAAGGTCTACTGCTTCAGGTGCTGCATACTGCATTCTTTCGGCTAGCTCATAAGAGCGGATTCTGGCCTGAAGCTCTGTATCTGAATGCCTTTGTGCTAAACCTTTAATGTCTAGGTTTCTTAACAACTCTAACGAGTTTTTTTGCTGAGCAGCGGAGACTAAATCAGGCCTATTCAAGAAAAGTATCGGTGAAGAGCCCGATAAGAAAGTCGTGCCCTGATACGCTGCGGGTAAAAAACCTGAACTCCAGTTAACAGGGCCTCCTCGTGGTTGGCTGCGATTATACATAACTATGTAAGAGGGCAAGTCAGGATTACCCGACCCCAAGGCATAAGATACCCAAGCACCTAGCGATGGCCTACCTGGTGTCAGCTCCCCAGTATTCAACTTTATAATCGATATATTGTGGGTTGCACCTATGGTTTTGCTTGATTTAATGAACGTCATATCATCTGCGTGCTTAGCTAGGTTAGGCAATAAATCTGAGAACCAGGCTCCGCTCTCACCATATTGCTTCCATGTTCGATTTTTATCGACCCATAAGTTCCCTAACCCACCTTTAGTGGCGACGGTTAAACCCTCGAGAAACGATGGCGGGATCGGTTTGCCAGCCATTTTTTCTAACATAGGTTTACGGTCAAACAAGTCCATTGAGCTAGGCGCGCCATTTTGATGCAACCAAATGACTGATTTTACTTTACCCGGATAATGTGGTTGTTTCGGCGCTAATGGTTCGGCTAACTCCGACGCAAAAGCAGTCGACACTCCCGGTAAACCGACACCCGGCATTAAACCGGATGTAGCGGCGGCCCCGAGACCAAGGCTGCCATTTTTAATAAAACTTCGGCGATTTTTATTCATAAACCATCTCTTATTGTTGTAATGTTTAACTCGAAGCTAACGTGAGATTTATTAGCTCTCTTAAAAAATATCCATAGCTTGATCTACAAACCAAGTCTAAAATCGATAAATAAACTCATTTGAGTTTGACATTGCATGCACTAAATCAACAAAAGCAGAAGCTTTGATTGGGTTGAGCTTAGTGACGGCGTCTACGCCTGTAGGAACCGCAATAGCAAATTGATCAGACCAACTTTTTTCAATCACGAGTGATTCTTGCTCAGTTAAGAATTTTTTCAGTTGTTTGATTTCAATGCGCGAGGGCAATCGTGAAAAAAGAATTTCATATAAACGTTTAAACTTGTCGTTGCCCTCCATACCGACTTCATTGATGATGCGACCGGCTAAAGACTGCGACCAGCTAAAGACTTCTTCACTGTTTAATACGGCCAGCGCTTGTAAAGGTGTTGTACTAACGTCTCTCTCTAAGTGAGGATTATTTGCTGCTGCAGAATCAAATACTGACGTGAATGCATAAGGTAAACCTCGGCGAACAAATGTATAAATACTACGGCGTTTACTATCGGATGCAGGGGCATCAGCCTCCCAGAATTTATTACCTTTAACCATATGATCCGGCATTTTAGGAAAAACCGCAGGCCCGCCATATGTTTCATCTAACTGACCCGACACATATAACAATGAGTCACGGACTTGTTCGGCATCCAACCTTTTACGTGGATAAACCGCCAATAATTGATTTTTCGGATCCAGGCTGTTTAATTCTGGCCTTTCAATAGATGCTTGTCTGTAGGTGCGAGATAACATGATCTCGCGAATAAGTGACTTCACGCTCCAACCATTTTCCATAAAATTATAAGCTAAATAATCAAGTAGCTTGGGATGAGTAGGTGGAGACCCTGCCCTACCGAAGTCACCCACATTTGCCGCAATGCCTGACTCAAAATAGTGCGACCATATGCGATTTACAAATACACGAGCTGTAAGGGGATTATTTTTATTTGCGATCCACTCAGCTAAAGACGAACGTCGTCCGGTCGAGTTTTCTGTTGGTTGGATATCTAACTTAGCTTTGCTGTCCCATAGTGACGGAATGGCAGGCTCAACCGCTACTGTTGGTCGTTCATGAATGCCACTGTACCTAATATAGGTCTTGCCAGGCTCAGCGCCCACATCAGAAATTGCCGTATAGGATGTTGAACCTCTTTTAGGCTTAAGATGCTTAAACTCATCGACCTGGGCTTGTAGCTTTTGATATTCTTTCCATAACCCAGCATAGATGGGTTTATATGCTGCATGTTCTTCTGTTTGAGTCGCTCGTAAATAACGCATAATTTGCGCATCGACCTCGACAAAGTCAGCTCTTTGATTCACCCAACGATCGAGCGGCGTCCATTCATCTCTCGGCTTATAGATTGATGCTCTGGCATTCGGGAAATAGCGCCCTCGACGCCAAGCAAACCCCTCTTCTCGAATTTGATCCAGTATAGATGTTTGCTGATGACGTATAGCTAAGGTTGCTTCATCGTATATGACTTGCTGCTTTTGGTATTCGATGTCCCACTGAGTTTCTGTTCCAGGCTGGAGCACAAGCTCTTCATGCGATGCCGAGTTTACAAAAAATGATTGCAGCTGAAAGTATTCTTTTTGGCTAATATCATCAAACTTATGGTCATGACATCTTGCACATCCAACACGAGAAGCAAGCAAGGTTTCACCAACCATGTTTGTCATGTCCGTTTCTAACACATACTTTCGCATTAAAAAATCACGGAACGTACCACTATCAGGCGCGCTAGCGAGAAAGCCAGTCGCTATCATCGCTTCCTGATTATCGGGCCAGAGCTCATCACCGGCTAATTGCTCAAGAATAAATTGATCAAATGGCTTATCTCGATTGAACGCATCGACCACATAGTCTCGATAGCGCCACATATTCGCTCTGGTATCATCACTTTCATAACCCGCACTATCAGCATAGCGTGCTAAATCAAGCCAACGTCTTGCTTGTCTGACACCAAAGCGTGGAGATGCTAAAAGCCTGTCGACTAACTTTTGGTAGGCTTGATCTGACGTATCTCTCTGAAAATCATTGACTTCTTCGGGTGTTGGTACCATCCCCCAAGCATCTAACGTGGCACGGCGGATAAATTGATTTTTAGCCGCATCTTCCGAGGGTGATATATTATTCTCTTCTAATTTATTCAGAATAAAGTAGTCAATACCTGAAGCCGTCCAGCTTTGATCGTCGACACTGGGTAACCTAACTTGTTTAACCTTTTTATAAGCCCAACCTCGATTTTTTCTGGCTTTGAATTTTGCCAATGCCAATTTCGCTTTAGCACTTTTTGTATGCTCAATGGCATTAGCCAAATATGGTGGCGAGCAAAAAACAAAGCCGATTATGAACGAAATCACAAAACGCCATTTATTCATTTTAATTAATCCTTATTGATTTTTTGTATTTTTAAAGAATTTCAATGCGTTAAAGATGTTTTTACTTTTTAAGTAACTAACAGCTGATGCATGTTAGCTATGTACAACATTATTGTTGTTCTGAGCGTGACAGATTCATACATGCATGCGTTTTTAAGTCACTATGTTAAATACCGATAGCCTAGACAATTGGCAATACAGTCTTTTGCAATCCAACCTTTGCCACCGGTGGCAATCTAAATAAGAGTAAACCCCTTTCTTTTTTAGATGCTATATCGAATAAAAACAAAACACAATACGCGATCTTAAATTAACGTTAATTGTAAGGTAATTAAATAACCAACCTCCAACTAAAAAATAAAAATATATATTTATCATATGGTTATTTATCATTTTAATCATGAGCGCTGTTCATCGCCATTTCAAGGGGTTAGAGATATGCAATAAGAACGAGAGTCACACAATTAAATTTCAAATTTATCTACTTTAAATTCTTAAAAGTTATCAAAATGTAAGGGGAGTAATTGCCACCGGTAGCATTTGTGTGTATATTGATAAAATGTTAAGCAGGGGTTAATAGAGTCAACGAACGTAACCCTTAATGAAACGACTACCTAGAAGCAGATTGGTTCATAAACTCAATTACTAGGTATGTAAAAAATTTAGTAATTTGAGACCGAGAAATGCCGAATGTAGAGACAAAAGAGATTCAATATTACTCATATGATTTTGTATTCTCTATGGTTAGCCACACCCTACAAAATTGGGGGGCGAGCTTAAATTTTGCCGAGCTAGAAACGCAAGTATTACTTGAGGCCGATCTGCAAGAAGTTCCCTCACACGGAATAAAAATGCTTAGCCAAATAGCGCAAGGTATTCAATCCGAGATCTTAGAGCCAACAGCACAACCTAAACTAATTAAAAACCAAGGCGCTTGTTCGATTATTGATTGCAATAATGGCTTAGGCCGCGCCTCATCTATGTACGCGATCGATTTAGCCGTAAACAATGCTAAAAAATACGGTATTGGGCTATGTGTAGCAAGGAATACCACTCATTGGGGAAGAGCTCATGCATATGCAGCCAGAGCGGCTAAGCAGGAGTGTATAGCATTATGTGCCACTAATGCCCTACCCTCAATGACACTTGGCAATGCTCACTCTGCGATCTTAGGCAATAATCCCATAGGTTTTGCTGTTCCCGATCAAAATAGCGAATGTCCGATCACATTAGATATGGCCATGTCTCAATCGTCTGTTGGTAAAGTAGTAACCGCAAAGCGAGATGGGCAAAAAGTGCCTGATAATTGGGGTATAGACGAGCAAGGAAATAGAACCACAGATCCAAATAAAATACTGGATGGCGCAGTGCTACCTATGGCCGGGTACAAGGGAGAAAGCCTGGCAGTGATGCTTGAATACTTAACAGCAATTCTTGCTGAGGGAAGAACAGGTATTGATCTAGGCGTAGATGGACAAAAAGGAGTTGACGCGAATTCAAGTAAAACATTTATTGCTATACATGTACCTACAATAACTTCGTTAAATAGCTTCACATCGGCAAGTACACAGTTTACTGCGCAATTAAATCATTACGCACCCGCTTTTCGTTTACCCGGCTCCAGAGGTTGGCAAGCCCAGCAACGTAATAATCTCAACGTTCCCATTCATACCGAAACTGTATTTGCACTGCAAAAAATAGGGATAAACCTAATGTGTGATAGCTAGCAAACCGTTTCGCTTATTTAGTTAACGATAAAACCAATTATATGAATATAAACCTCATCAACAATAAAGGTGATATAGATGAAAATAAAACCAATTATAAAAGTAATGCAGCGGACAATTATCGCAGCTAGTTTATGCCTGCCGCTGATTGCAGTAGAAAGCCACGCCCTGCCCAATAATGAGCCTCGCATGTCTCAAATACCTTCAGATAAAACCTGGGGAGAGCGCATGGCGCTAACCATAATGCAACAAAGCCCTGAAGCTTGGAAAATGATGCATTATAAACTTCTTTCATCACCGAAGTGGGACTACACTTATGGTTTAGTGTTGATGTCTTTCCAAAATCTCTACCAGAAAACAGGTGATGAGACTTACCTGAAATACGGCAAAGAATATGTCGACACACTCGTCGACACCGAGGGCAATATAAAAAATGTAAAAGGCGACAAATTTAGCTTAGATATGCTAAATGGCGGTAAACTTCTATTTACGTTGTATGAGAAATACCGTGACGAACGTTACCTAAAAGCATTAAAAAAGTTACGTACCCAAATTGAATGGCAACCAAGAACCAAATCTGGTGGTTTCTGGCATAAGAAGATCTACCCATATCAAATGTGGTTAGATGGGCTTTATATGGGCAGTACTTTCTGGGCTATATACGCTAAGTACTTTAGCGAGCCACAAGCGAGTTACGATGATATTGCGCACCAATTTAAACTAGCAGAAGAAAAAACCTATCTTCCAGAAACAGGTTTGTTAGCACATGCCTGGGATGAAAGTGGCATTCAAAAGTGGGCTGACGACTCTGGTAAATCACCACACGTTTGGTCAAGAGCACTTGGCTGGTATGCAATGGCACTAGTCGATACCTTAGAGGTATTCCCTGAAGATCATAAAGACAAAGCCGAATTAGTTGCCATTCTCGAACGCCTTTGTAAAGTGCTAGAGAAATACCAACACGAAAGTGGTTTATGGTACCAAGTAACAGACAAAGGTGAACGTTTTGGCAACTACCTAGAAACATCAGGAACAGCCATGTTCAGTTACGCCATGGCGAAAGGTGTAAGACTGGGGTATTTACCGAAGAAATATAACAAAGTCGCACATAAAGCCTATAACGGCATTATAAATGGGTATGTTCAAATAGATGAACTAAATCATGAGCTGCATCTTACCCATACCGTCGGTGGTACTGGTTTAGGTAACTCGCCTTATCGCTCAGGTTCTTTTGAATACTATGTTCAGGAAGCAGTAAGAACGAATGATCCTCACGGTGTAGGTGCATTCATACTTGCGAGTGTTGAACTAGAAAAATAAATCCCCTTACCAACAAGTGATAATAAAGTGCCTAGGGGTTTAATCACTTAGGCACTTTTCTACTGCAGGTTAAGCGGACAATAAACCCCAAAACAAACTCTACAGCTACAACAAACCAACTACAAAGCGTTTGAACAACACTAACACAAGAAAGTATCTCAGATCCGGGACCTGTCTAAGACTAATAATAATTAACAGGATATTTATGTTTGCCTTACCGAAAACGAAAGCGTTTATAACCCTAGCACTTTCTTTGACAATGTACACGACAACATCTTTTGCTAGCAGCCACAAGTACCACTTAACCTTTAATGAAGATGAAATTCATCTGGATGGCATTATGGATGAACCCGCTTGGCTAAATGCGACCAAACTAGAATTAAAGTACGAAAATAGCCCAACGGAGGGCAGCCCAGCTCCTGTTAACACCGAAGTTTACTTTTATGAAAATCAAACCCATTTAAATATCGCATTTAAAGCACTGGACCCAGCCCCCCAAAACATTAGAGCATCATTAAGAGACCGCGACGCACTCGGAAACGATGATTGGGTTGGCATTGTCGTTGATACGTTCAATGATAAACGCAGCGGGTATATGTTTTTAGCCAATCCATTGGGTGCTCAAGCCGACTACCGAGTAAAGGATGTTGACACTTGGGGTGAAGACGATAGCTGGGATGCAATATGGCAAAGTGCTGGAAACATTACTAGCTCAGGTTACGTGGTTGAAATGAGCGTACCATACAGTTCATTAAGGTTCCCCTCTGCAAATGGAAAATTAAACTGGAATATAGCAGGTATTCGAAACTACCCCAGAGATAGTAAGTTTGAACTAGCAACCTACCAAAAAAACAGAAATATAGACTGTACCTTATGCCAATATGATCAATTAAGTGGCTTTGAGAGTATAAAAGTCGATGACGCGCTTCAGATAACACCAACCTTAACTTTTTCTCGCGGTGATATAAGACCGGAACCAGGCACCGATTGGCAAGAGGGAGAGTTGAAGTCTGATGCTGGCTTGGATGTGCGTTGGGGAATAACTAAAGATATTGTCTTCAATGCAACACTCAATCCAGATTTTTCTCAAGTAGAAGCCGATGCCAGTCAACTGGATATCAACAACACATTTTCACTTTTTATAAAAGAAAAGCGGCCGTTTTTCCTCGATGGCGCTTCATACTTTTTTGCTGAACGTTTCAAGTTTGTCCATACCAAAAACATAGACTCTCCCGACTATGGGCTAAAGCTAACAGGTAAAACGGGCAAGCATAGTTTTGGTGTTATGCTAACCAATGATCACACCACCAACTTTGTTATCCCGGATACCCAGAGTTCCAATATCGTTAGCCTTAATAGTAAATCTGACAATTTAATTGCTCGCTATAAGCAAGATATTGGCAACAGAAGTACAATCGGGGTTTTAATGACCCATCGACAAGCAACAAATTATAGCAATACGATGCTGTCACTTGACGGTAGCCACTGGCTAACAAAAGTGGACAGCATTAGCTACCAAGCTGGCCACTCAGATACAGACAACCCCGAGGTGTTATATAACCCAAATATCCTTAATGGCGAAGCAGATTATAATCTGGCTAAGGCACAACAAGGCCATGCATTTAAAATGCAATACAACCGAAAGCTGCGAGACTACAGCTTACGCATGGGTTATGCAGATGTTGGCAACGAATTTAGAGCCGATATGGGGTTCCATCGTCAAGTGGGGTACCGAAAAGTATTTGCAGGCGGTAAAATGCGTTGGTTTGGTCACAAGCACGATTTGTTCAAAGTATGGGGGGTCGATACGGGAGTCAGTAAATCCTTTGATAGAAACGGAGAGCTTTTAACCCAGGATATAGAGCTAAAAGGTTGGATACACGGCAACAAACAATTTAAAGTTGAATCAACGCTGCTTGGTAAAGAAAGAGTCTATAAAAATACTAACTTTGAAGAGATTCAATTAAGTACAGAAGCCAAGTTTATCTCGGGTTCTGGTCTAGAGCTAAATCTGAACGCAAAATACGGTAGTCAGGTAGACTTTACCAATATCCAGCTAGGTAAAATAACTCAAGCAGAACCTGCTGTTTATTGGGATATAAACGAACACCTAAACCTTAAGTTATCTCACAATTTTAGCCAGCTCAATATTGATGCAGGCGAGCTGTATAGCGCAAACTTAACAGATATGCGGTTCACTTATAAGTTTAGTATAAGAAGCCTCGCAAAATTGGTAGTGCAATATACTGACATAAACCGCAACCCTGAAAATTACGTAGTAACGGGATCTACAATAGACTCCAACTATAAATCATTCTCATCACAGCTTGTATACACCTACAAAGTAAACCCCCAGACACTCTTTTACATTGGCTATTCAAACAACGCGTTTCAAGAAAAAGATATGTCGGGACTAGAACAAAATAAACGAAACCTTTTCGCTAAATTTAGCTACGCACTCCAAATGTAAAAGAGCAAAACATGAAATCTATATTTAACTCGATACTATTAATAACAACGCTGGCACTCAGTCAGCTATCTTGGGCAACAACAGAACAAAGCCTTAATATTTACTCATACAGGCAGCCTTTTTTAATTGAACCTATATTAGATAAATTTACTCAACAAACAGGTATAAAAACCAATATTGTTTTTGCAAAAAAAGGGCTAATAGAACGCTTAGAAAGAGAAGACAAGTACACCAAAGCCGACATTGTTCTAACCTCTAACTTTGCAACATTATTGCAGCTTAAAGATAGGGCTTTAACCAGACTAATAGACAGTGAAGCCGTGCGACAAAATATACCTCACATATATCGAGATCCCGACGAACACTGGATTGCTTTAACTAAACGCGTACGCAGTATCTATACCGCTAAAACGTTAATGAGTAATCACACGATCAGATATGAAGATTTAGCTGATGCAAAATATAAAGGTAAAGTCTGCACCATTAGCGGCAAGCACTCTTACAACTTAGGATTAATTGCCTCAATGATTGCTCATTCGGGATCTAAAAAAACCAAAGATTGGCTAAGTGGCGTCAAGCAAAATCTAGCCAGGCGACCACAAGGTAATGAGAGAGCACAAGTAAAAGCGATAAAAGAAGGTCTCTGCGATATTTCGTTAGGGAACAGCTACTACTATGGCATGATGATGAAAGACCAGCATCAAAAAGCGTGGGCTCAAGCCGTTAATATCAACTTTCCTAACCAAGCGGATCGCGGCGCTCATATCAATGTTAGCGGTATTGCAATTACTAGGTATGCGCCAAATAGCGAAAGTGCGCTTAAACTCGTCGAATACTTAACAACATCTGAAGCTCAGGAGTTGTATGCAACATGGAATATGGAATACCCTGTCAAAACAGGTGTTCCACTATCCCCTTTAGTCGCATCTTGGGGAGAATTCAAATCTGAGACCTTACCACTTACCACAATAGCTAAATATCAAAAACAAGCGTTAAAACTGGTCGATGAGATTAAGTTCGATCTTTAAGTTCAAAACACCATGAAAGCAGAATACCTTATTTCGTTTTCATGGTGACATTAAAGCCTCAACCCACTTTACAATTCGATATACACTTCACACCTAGTGTTTTTTGTCCATATGTGTCTAAACAGGACAACACAATGGCACCGGTAGCATTTAATTATAGTGCATAATCATTATTAGTAATCCTTAGTTAGTTAAACTTGGTGGCAAATGAAACAGCTCAATAGACAGAGTTTTGAAACTCAACAACACCCAACTAAAATCATGCAGTTTGGTGAGGGTAATTTTTACGCGCATTTATCGTTTGCAAATTAACCATCTTAATAAAACCACAGATTTAAACGCCGGTATTAGCGTGATCCGTCCAATCGATTACGACGCTATCCCCTTGTTAAATACCCCAAGTGACCTGTATACGACAATTGTTCGGGGGATTAATGAGCAAGGTGAAACGACGGAACAAGTAGATATTATTGAATGCATTAACGAAGAAATCCTCGTTTACAAGGAATTTGATAAGTACATGGCGTTGGCTGAATGTGAGACGCTTGAGGTAATCTTTTCGAACACCACCGAAGCTGGTATTGAATTTATCGAAACCGATAAACTTGATGACGCACCAGCGAAAGCATTCCCGGGTAAATTAACCCAATGGCTTTATAAGCGTCATCGATACCATACCGGACAGGCATAAATAAACGCGGAAAAATGAATGACAACACACCAGAAATATTAAAACGACTGAACATAACAGTCGATAACAGGCTTGAGTATTCAAACCATATTGAAGACCAATTTGGTTTTAGCCTAGGCGCAGAACAAAGAATGCGTACATATAGTCAACACGTAAACATAAAACGCATAGCCAAACTAAAATCGGTAAAACGCTACTACGCCCCCCCCCGCCGCACTCTCTTAGCTAATTTAAGATTTAGCAACCTAAAATGTAGAACATCTGCAATGATGAAAATAGCCACTCCTGAAAATGCATATTTTCATGCATCGCGATCTCCTAATAACATTGATGCCGATCAGCTAACTTCATCAATCAAACGTAATTTGCGCTTATTTAAAGCCATCAAAGTGAATAAATAACACGATCAACTCACTCATTTATCAAACACAATATAGCCAAGATCGCTTTGATACTTCTTTTTCTTAGAAAGGCTGTGCTCGATAGTTTTCGCTAATTGAAAAACTTAATGCTTTTGCTTCCAACACAGGCAAGCAATGGATTGCATTAACCAGTGCAATATACCCATAGATGGCTGTCGCGTTACTTCCCAATTTAATTAAATCTCTCAAACTATGAGCAATCAAGAAAAATGGATGTAAATTATTTCGATTTAACATAACAGAGTTATGAAAATACAAAGCTAAAAATGTCAGGAACTATTTAATAAAACTAGACAAAAACACTCCATGACAATTATAATTTGGATATGGAGAAGAATATGAATGTCACACAAACAGTAAGTCAACAGATAGAACGAATGAAACCAGGTAAGTTATTTTCTTATCAGGATATATCTAGCTATGCCGAACACAGTGATGCTGTTGTTAAAGCTATTAGTCGAAATTCGCAAAAACTGGGTTTAGTGAAAATCAAAAAAGGCTTGTTTTATAAATCTGAAGTTGGTCGTTTTGGTCCAATGGCCCCTAAAAGTAGTGATGTTATTCACTACTTTACTTCTAATAAGCAAAGAACTGTTGGTTATGTCACAGGGCCTGCATTGTATTATCAATGGGGGTTAACTACACAGATACCTGCGGAAGTGAATATTGCAAGGTCGATAGTTAAGCGTGAAAAGGCTGAACTGTCTGGATTAAGAATAATCACAACGCCTTCTAGATATAAGAAAGTATCAAAGAATAATATTCAAGTGCTGCAATTTCTAGATGTACTCAAAAATATAGATAGAATTCCAGATGCGGAAATTGAAGAGGTGGCTTCAAAGTTAGCTTTACGTCTGAAAAGCCTTTCGTCAGATAAAATAAAAGAAATGGAAAATATTGCCGTTGAGGCATATACAGAAAGAACAAAAGCATTACTTGGCTCTTTTCTGGAAACTTATTTAGACTATTTCAGTGAAAAGCTACATAAATCATTAAATCCAACATCCAAATACAGTTTTTCATATTTGGATAAATGGAAAAATGCTGGCAGTCACTGGCACCTAACGTGCAATAAAAAATAAAAGGAATACAGTGTGTTATTACACAAAGACAAAAAGCTCTAGAGGAAGCTATACGAGCAACAGCACAACATTTATCTTTACCAATAGAATATGTCAAAAAGACTACTGGTATGCCAATAAAATCATTGAAAACGGATGGTCTCGACAGTCTTAAAGAGCGAAAGATGGGTTAAAACTTAAACCACGTACTTTTAACATTAGCATATTGGTGCAAGGCCAATATTGATTTGTCTTTACCCATGCCCGATTGCTTAATACCGCCAAAAGGTGCAGTCGCATCATCTTCACCCCAAGAGTTAACATGTACACTACCTGCTTTTAATTGGTGTGCAACGCGATGAGCCGTTGAAAAATCATCACTCCATACACCAGCAGCTAACCCAAAAATCGTATCATTAGCCACGGCAATTGCCTCAGCTTCTGATTTAACGGTTATAACAGCAACAACCGGACCAAAAACCTCATCCGTGGCAACGGTCATATCATTAGTCACATTGGTTAATATAGTCGGTGCATAATAGGCGCCATTAGCAACCGTTTGTACAGCATGACCACCCACTAATAAATTAGCGCCTTGCTCAATCGCTGAATCGACATAATATTGCACGCGCTCAAGGTGTTTATGACAATGAGACGCGCCAACTTTACTCTTAATATTTAAAGGATCGCTAGGTTGATACAAAGCCGCTTGCTCAATCAATAACGGTAAAAACTCATCAACTAGATTTTCTTGTATAATTAATCGCGAAGCAGCTGAACAAATTTGACCTTGGTTAAAAAAGACATGCCGAGCGAGCGTTTGTGCGGCAAATGGTAACTGACGACAACTATCCAATACAACAAATGGGCTTTTACCACCACATTCAAGTGCAAGGCGTTTCATATTAGATTGTCCCGCATACTGCATTATTTTTTTACCGGTAGGCGTTGACCCAGTAAAAAACACACCATCTACATCCATATGTTGCGCCAACGCTTGCCCCGTTTCAGCATCGCCAGGCACAATATTTAACACACCAGCAGGAATGCCGGCCTCTAAAGCGAGTTCACCTAATTTAATTGCTGAATAACATGCTCTTTCAGCTGGTTTTAAAATCACTGAATTCCCCATTGCTAATGCCGGTCCAATTTTCCAAGCAGCCATAATCATGGGGTAATTAAAAGGCACTACACATGCAACAACCCCTAGCGGTTCATGAGTCACTGTGCCCATTGCGCCGTCTCTTGAAGGTGAGCAAAGGTCATATACTTTATCGAGCGCTTCAGCAAACCATCGAATACTATCGGCACATACAGGGATATCATCAAAAACCAAATTTTCAATTGATTTACCCATTTCAAGGCAATCCATTAAAGCGAGATCCGCCGTCGCTTGATCAATTAACTCAGCAAAGCGCAATAAAATATTCCGGCGTGCTTTAAAGCTCAATGCTGCCCAGCGTTTATCCGCAAAAGCCTGTCTAGCCGCAGTAACAGCAAGATCAACATCATTTTCATTGGCGATCCCAACTTTAGGTAGCGCTCTACCATCAACAGGACTTATTTTATCGATAAATTTATTTGAGGTCGTTAAATGCGGTTCGCCAGCAATAATAGCGTGGGTATTAGGTGAAAATGCGGCTGCAAGGTCATGCCAGTTTGTATCGTGCATATTAAGTCTCTAAGCAAGGTTAGTTGTATGTAATTAAAACGATATATCAATAGTACAGTTGGAAGTATAGCGGGGTTCATTAAAAACGTTATTAATCTAATTGTAAATAAAATGTAAAAAAAATAAAGCAAAAAAGCCGATCTATTAAAAGATCGGCTATTATTTATAAAAAACAATCAATTTGAGCTGTGCCGAAAAGACACATTTTAGCCTAAACTGACTTTTTAAAATGTATACCTAGCACCTAAACCAAATTCACGAGAATAAATGGCAGAAGAAAAGTTAAATAACTCAGGCGTATCTTCTCCGTAATGGTTTTGGTATTTATCATCTAAAAGATTACGCGCATCAAACGATATCGCTAAATTTTCAGTAACATCGTAGTTAAGCTGAAAATCTACGCTTTGCTCTGGCAAGCTCCAAAACTGCAACGGATTAGCGAAAAATTTAGCCTCATCATGAGTATAAAACTTTTCACGCCACACATAAGATATACGTATATCGAACAACTCTTTATCATAAATACCTACTACGCTATATGATGAATCCGATACCCCCGCCATTTTAGACTGAATAATATTTTTAACCGAGCCATCGTCATTATAATCTTTAGTTGATTGTGAAGAATCTAGCTGCGTATAACTTGCTTGCACACCTAAACCATCAAGCACTTTTGGTAAGTCGGTTGGAAAATAAACTAAACCGATTTCAACGCCTGATAACTCCCCTTCAGAATCATTAACCGGAGCATTAAGAATATAATCACGTTCAACGTCATCTTCACCGGTACGGCGTACAATTTTAGAACCGTTTAACACGATACCCGATAATTCACGTTTAAATACCGCACCGTAAACTGAACTACCCGCAGCAAAATACCATTCAAGCGATAAATCGTAGTTGGTTGATTCAACCGGTTTTAGATCCGGATTACCGCCATTACCCGTACCATACGAAACGCCTTCAGTTAAAGGGTCGTACCAAAACTGAGTTGAATTTAATGCTGTAAATTCTGGCATACGCAAGGTTTGTGTATAAGCAACACGCCCGACTAATTCAGACGTAATATCCCAATTTAAAGAAAAACTCGGTAATAGTTTAGAGGCTTCACCAATCGCACTCGACGTGCCAAAGTTCATATCTTGCTCGTAATTAACGTAACGAAGACCCAGTTCACCGGTAACAACCTCACCAAAACGATATTGCGAAGTTAAATAAGCCGCATAAGAGGTTTCTTGAATATCAAACGTTTGCTTTTCAGCTTCTCGCTCGTAACCAATCACAGAGCGCATCGCGTCACCATTGGCAACAAGATATAACCCGTCAGCCACTACGTAACTATCAAACACATCAGCACGACCAAACATGTAATCTTGCACCGTACGAAAATAACCTTCGCTGGCCGCACCTTGAGCAATTAAAGCAGTCGAAAATTGATCTGCGGTCATCGAAATAGGCGAACCACTTTGCTCACGAATATAATTTTGCGCACCGCGTTTTTCACCTTTAAGACCCCATTTAATGTTATCAATGAAATCAATGTCAGGTGTCCATTCCGCATCCATAGTCAAGGTGATCGAATCACCTTCACCAGTGCCACTATTATCATAAACCGTACCGGCTAACCAATTAGCGGTGTCAGCCATATTCGACTCATCAATATTAGCGGTGGCCGGATCATCCCAAAAAGCGATAGAGGGCGTGCCATCACCAGCATTAAAGTTAACATCTAAACCGTAAGCCTTGCGATCAAACCGTTGAGCTAAAAATTCTGAGTGAAATTTAGATTGCTGAATAAGTAATTCAGTATCTAACGTAAAGTTATCGGTTGGCATCCATTTGGCACCTAAAGCGTATAAATAACTATCGGTTTTACCCGTTGATGCATCACCACTTTGGAACCCATTTGGCGCATATACCTGACGTGAATTGATGACATTGGTGCCCTCAACAACGCTTGGTGTATCAATTTGTAAATTGCCATTATTACCGCTTTCTTCAAAGGTATTTGTGAACCACATCGATGTTTGCTGCTCGTTGCGATAACCGGTATAAAAACCTTCAGCTAATAATTCAAGTTCATCAGTTGGCGCCCATTGTAATGAAATATTAAACGCAGGACGTTCGCGTGTTGATTCCGCGACATTACCAAAAACAGCATCACGTGCTAATAAATATTCAACTTGTTCATCACCAACATTAAGCGTAGAGCCCGCAGCCGATGGTAAACCATTAGTTAAACCCGCTGACCAATAACCGCTAGCAGGACCAAAATTCATAATTTTATAAGGTTGATGTTCAGAAGGTGAATTAGCCGTAAAATAAGGAAATGCGGCCCCTGCAATCATGCCATCATCACGTGTGTTTGAACGCATAAATGAGAAGTTAACCAACGCACCAAACTCACCTAAATCTGTATCCCAACGGTTACTCAATAATGCACTCACGTTAGGATCAACCGATTTGGATTGGTCAGCATAATTGGCTCGTGTTGCAAGTACCACTTTTGAACCATCAAAATTAAACGGACGATGGGTTTTAATATCGATTAAGCCGGCAATACCGCGCTCAACCTGACTGGCAGAACGTGTTTTATAAACATCGACCGTCGATAACAAACTAGCCGGTATATCTTGAATCGCAACTGAGCGCCCCGTGCCCGTAAAAACATCACGACCATTAACCGTGGTGTGAACATCATTTAAACCCCGAATCGATACGGTACTGATCTCTCCGCCGCCACGACCTGTTACTTGCACACCCGTTACACGCTGCAAGGCTTCTACAACATTATTATCAGGAAATTTACCAATATCTTCAGCGACAATAGAATCAACAATTTGCATTGCAAAACGTTTATTATTTAAGGCTTTATTTAAACTTCCGCGAATACCTGAAACTTCAATAACTTCGATTTCTTCAGCTTCATTTTCGACATCTGCCGCAATCGCTTGTTGCGCAGATAAGGTCAGTGCCGCAGCAACTGCCGTTGTTATTAATGAACATTTAAACATAGTGTTCTCCACTCTATTCTGGTTACTCGAACCAAAATGATTATATTCGTGACTTGATTCAGTGTTTGAGGCAGAAGCCAAATGGCTTCTGCCTCTGCTTTGTGGTTATGATATTTTTATTGCGCTAGCTCGCTGTAAAGCTCAGTAACCTTGTCTGCTGGGATGGTTTCGTAGAAGAACTTAAGTTCATCAACGGCGCCGTTATAAGGCGTATCCCAGTAATTCACCCCAATACCCCATTCGGTAGTCAAACCAAGAGAGAACAAGTTAGGGAAATCAGTACTTGATAGCTTAGGCTCACCATTTAAATACACTTTAGCGTTGGTACCATCAACCGTGACAACTAAATGAGTCCAGCTATTAGCAGGGATCACTTTTTCACCAAAATTAAAGTCATTCCACCAAGCGCCATTACTCGCCCAAATGGTTGATGAATTAAGCGGGCCGGCAGAATCATTATTGATTTGAGGCACAAAGCTGATCCAACGACTAGAATCTGATGCGCCAAATAACGCAGTGGTGTAATCCGTAATGACGGTTGGTTTTAACCATACAGAGATAGAGTATTGTTCTGACGTAATTAAATTGTCAGGTAAGCGCACACCGCTAGTACCGTCTAAGTTTAACGCTTGACCAACCACACCATCAGTGAACGAAATATTGCCACCTGTATTACCGATGCGATCTCCGGTTACCTTACCCGCAGCCGCTACCGCGTCAAATGCGCTTAAGTCACCTTCAAAACTGTATTCTGCTGGTGCTAATGATTTGACGATGACATCAAAGGTTTTAGTCTCAACAAAACCTTTGTAGTTAATTGTTGCCGTTAGGGTAATTTGCTGATCACCTTCTGCCGGAGCTGGCTGCGTTACGATCGCTTGACCATTTTTAATCACAAAATAATCGTTAGCGTCAGCACTCCAGCTAATACCCGATACAAAAGGCCCCACTCGTGGTAATTCAAAGCTCGATTTAACGGCTGACAAATCGCCTAAATCAAGTGCATCTTTAATAAAACCGGTAAATTGTGTAGGGTCTGTTAAGTTATTAACCGCAGCACCGTTTATATCTAAGCTGCTTAGCTCGTAGTCATAAACGATCAACTCATCAACTAAACCTTTGTATGAAGGATCCCAACCGTAGCCAGTTCCGAGAGCAATATCGCCACCCGTTGCACTAAAGAAATCAGGGCGCGGCATTGAACCCGCTAACGTACCATTAATATAAAGCTTCAACACACCTTCACCATACGACAAGGTATAATGCGTCCAATCGTTATAAGCTGCATTGCTGCTGGTTACAATTTGATTCCATAAATCAGCGCCATCATCCGCTAAATAACGGCTCCAAAGCGTAGTGCTAGATGTAAACCAAACATTTTCTGGTGCGAGCGTCATCCAACGGTCAAAGTTATCAACCGGCGATAAGAAAATAGCCGGTGAATGCACTGCTAACTCTGTCGGATTGCTCCAAAATGCAATGGTATAAGCATCTGATTTAACTAAATCTGATGGAATTTTAACCCCTGTCGCACCATCTAAACTAAATGCGTTACCGGTTTGACCAGCCGTGTACGCTTCGGTCCCCCCCGCCACTTGCATGTTAGCCGTGGTCACAGTGGCATCAGCCACACCCGTTAAGCTACTGCTAACGTTGTTTTCAAATTTATAATGCGCAATCGCATTTTTAAATTCAGGTCGCGCTTTTAAAGTAACCGTAAAGCTCTTGTTAACCATTTGACCGTTTAACGAGATCGTCGCGTCTAACGTAATGGTTTTATCGCCGCGATCAGGCGTTGGTATAAAAACAGAGCCCGTATTACTGATGTAATATTCATCACTGCTTTGCCAGTTAATCGTCGCGCCGTCTTTAGCTTGAGTCGGTAAGGTAAAATCAACATCGGCTACCGTTAGTTCACTCGGAATAACTAATGCGGTTTGAATATCTGATAAGGTTGTGCCTGTGGCATCAATCGGATTAACCTGACTCCCCCAAACGGTAGAACCATCTTTAGCCAATAATGAAAAGGTCGGCACGAGTTGGTCACGACCATCATCCCATTGCCATTGCACTGTACCCACGTATCGACCAGAAGCGAGTTCTAGGCTAATATTTTGAGGGTCAAGCATAAACCAAACGCCCGGATCGCTCCCAGTAACTGAATGATCCTCATTTAATGCAATATGACCCGATTTATTAGCCACGGTATTAACTTCGACCCCGTGATTAATAAATTTGTAGTAACCCATGACATCATCAACCGCAACCACATTATCACCGGCTAATGGCACATAACGTTGTGGTGAAGCGACTAACCAACCATCTTTGTTGACAAACATTTCATGTGTGCGAACTTGATGAGCCTCTGGGTTTTCAGGAAATTTAGATGAGTTTAAAGGAAAGCGAGTATGCGTAACCAGTAAATGACGACCAGTTGCTTCATCAAAATAGGCTGAATTATGGCCTGGCGCTAAATAACCCCAAGCTGGAGCCGTTTCGCCAATCTCTTGCGTATATTCAAAACCACCCATTAATTTAGCACCAACAGCTAAACCTTCACCGCTTGCTATATCGTTGCCTGCCGGATCATAATAAGGGCCTTCAGGGTTTTTAGCCCGCGCCATTCGGATGTTATAACCTTCATTAGCCGCAAAACCAGCAACCGACCACATCAAGTAATAATATTCACTTTCAGGGCTATAAAAGGCAAATGCACCTTCCATTGCACGGAAGCTTCCACCCACTAGATGTTTACCATAGCCTTGACCGGCCTCGGGTTTACCTGTTGTTTCATCTAATGCAAGAACAAAAATACCACCAGAATAAGAACCGTAAACCATCCATAATTTACCCTCTTTATCGTAAAATGCGGTGGGGTCGATAGCGTTCGGATCAACATGACCTGCCCAAGTTACCTGACCATTATCAAGTGGGTATTGCGCAAATTCAGGGAATACGCTTGTCATCTCAACAACAGCATTACCCTCGCCATCAACCACTGCGTTACCCGCATCATCGAGTACCGGGATCGTATTACCGTTACTATCAAGAACGGCTTCTTGTGTACTGCGATAACCAGAGCGTAAAAAGACACCTTTATCAATATAAGGCCCTTCAATATTATCGGCTTCTGCTAAGCCTAAATAAGAGCGATTCCAACAAACTTCATCAACAACATCGGTTGTGTCTGGGTTATCTTGTGCACAATGATTGTAATAAAACCAATATTTACCATTTGGCGCTTTAATTACATTTGCCGCCCAGTTACCCGTAAAGCCATCAGTCCATTCGATGCCTTCGGCAATTTCAGATGTGTAAGTATCAAATAAAGGGCTCCCATCAACCGTTGCATTACCTTCAAGAACAGAAATGTATTCCCAGTTAATTAAATCGGTTGATTTAGCCGCGGCTAAATGCGACCCAAAAATATAATAATGCTCACCGTCTTTAATAACAGAAGGATCATGCACGGCAATATCATCTACGTTATTAAAATCAACATTTAGCGCTACGGTTGGTTTAGCAGCCTCTTTAACGATCACAGGTGCTTGTGTGGTAGCCCCTATGTCGCTTCCACCTGTGCCACAACCTGCTATACCAAGCAAACTCATTATGGCGAAAGCAATTTTTGATCTATTCATCTGTGTCCTCGCATCTTTTAATTCTAATTATGCATACCTAAGTTGTATCAAAATGCGCATTCTGCCGATTGAAACACTTAGCTATATCTATTCTAGCGTTAATTTTGAACTGCACTTTTTATTGTATAAAAACATGTACCCAAACGCATATGGTAATTTAATAATACTTTTTAATATTTGTCAAAGATAAATGACAAAAGTAAATGCAATGTTAACGATTTTATTGTTTTATTTTTAATCTATAAATTTAAGTTTACGCCATTTATAAAGAGTAAAAAAACAAACAAAACCCACCTTAAGCAACTGATATTTAACATGTTTAGCTATATAGATCAAACCAGTTAAAATATAAAAGGCACGCACAACGCTGCCTAGTAAAAATAATAATTAAAAATATAAAAATTTATACCTTTAATAATTAGTAATACTTAATTACTATATAAATGTTAATTAAACGTTAACATCAATATATAAAACAAGTGTCTCTACAGGCCTTTAATGGCGGGGATATAACAACAATAACTAACAATTCAAATGGAAAATTTATGCAAAAATATAATCTAAATCGTATAACAACGATGATCTTAGGGATAGGAATAAGCTATTTAAGCCCTGTTTCTGCGGTTACAAATGGAACTTACGTATTAAAAAATAACTTTAGCGGTAAAGTGATGGATGTCTCGGGTAGGTCCACCGCCGATGGTGCCAATATTATTCAATATCAACAAAATAATAATGACAATCAATTATGGGACATAACCAACACAGGTAATAATTTATATTCAATTGTTTCGGTACACAGTAATAAAGCCCTCGAAGTTTATAACTGGGATGCCACCGATGGCGCTAATATTGTGCAATGGAATTATTGGGGCGGTGCAACACAATTATGGCAATTAGATAACCTAAATAATGGATACTATGGTCTAATCAACAGCTTTTCGGGCAAAGGGATCGAAGTTTTTAATTTTGATACCCGCAACGGCGCCAATATCGGACAATGGCATTATTGGGCGGGCACTCCGCAGCAATGGGCATTAGAACCCGCAACCTATGTAAACCCAACCGCTAATAATGTGCAATTCAGTGATATATCCGTTCATGATCCATCGATTTATCAAACATCTGTTAATGGCCAAACCACCTATTATATTTTTGGTTCTTTTGCAGCAGCGGCTAAATCAACCGATTTAATGAACTGGACTTCGGTAGCGGATGGCGTAAACAACAATAACCCTTTATTTGGCTACAACATTAGCAATGAACTCGCAGAAGGGTTTGCTTGGACAGGCGAGCAATCACTGTGGGCAGCCGATGTTGTGCAACTAAATAATGGCCAATATGCTTATTATTATAATCAAAGCCTCATGGCAGCTCCACGAGGATACACAGGTATTGCCACCAGTCATTCAATTGAAGGGCCTTATTATAATCAAGGCTTGCTCTTAAAGTCGGGCATGTGGGGGGAAGAAAGTGAAAATGCCGGTGAAATATATGATCCCACTATTCACCCAAATGCAGTTGATCCACATACTTTTTACGATAAAGAGGGTAAATTATGGTTAGTTTACGGTTCGTATTCAGGCGGTATATTTATTCTCGAAGTTGACCCAGGTACGGGTAAACCTTATGCGGGTCAGGGTTATGGTCAACATTTACAAGGGGGCGATCACAGTCATATTGAGGGTGCATTTGTTATGCATCAACCTGATTCACCCTATTATTATATGTTTGTATCTTATGGGGGATTAGCGGCCGATGGCGGCTACAACGTCAGAGTATCGCGAGCAACTTCGCCTAAGGGTCCTTATTACGATGCTCAAGGCAATAATATGGCCAATGTAAGAGGAGATCGTAACGCGATCGCCCCCTATGGGGTTAAGTTGATGGGTGGCTTTGAATTAGCAGGCCAATATGGCTATTTATCGCCGGGGCACCAGTCTGCGGTTCATAATGCAGCAACGGGGCAAAGTTTTTTAGTTTTTCATACACGCTTTCCAAATAGCGGTGAATATCATTCAGTGCGGGTGCATGAAATGTTTTTAAATGATGATGGCTGGCCCGTTGTCGCACCTCAACGCTATGTTGAATTAAACGGGGAAAATAAAGTTGATAGTAATGACATGCTCGGACTTTATCAATTAGTTAATCATGGTAAAGACATCAATACTTCTGCTAAGCAATCTTCAACGATTGAACTCAATAGCGATGGCACGGTAAGTGGCACACATAGTGGAACATGGTGGTTGCAAAGCAATAACAAATTCCAAATAACCTTAAATGGCATGGGTACATTTGATGGTGTCGCCAGTTGGCAATGGAACAGCAGCATTAACCAGTTAGTCACCACATTCACTGCGCTTGATCAATCAGGTGTAGCGCTTTGGGCGACAAAATAGCGTATTTGTTTAAAATAATTTTATAACGTTACACAACCCAGAACATATGGCGCTTAACGATATTAATGTATGTATTTATGTACAGTTATCAAAACAAGAGTCGTATGTTCTTTACCCTTGTCTATTGTCCGATAGAACAACAATCATTCAAAAAAACACCGAATCATCACTCAATCGGTCGATAAAGCTCACACTAAATTAGTTTAAATAACAATCAGCTAAGAAATTCACACAATAAGTTGTTACTCATTTGTTGCAATAAAAAACATTAAAGCATATAGTAATACTATATTAATAATTTGGTGGTGTAATTATGTTATATAGATTAAAAAACGTCATTTTTATCGCTTCTGCCCTCATGGTATTGCTGTCATCTTACGCAAGCGCTGAAACAATAACGGTGCGCCATAACCGCATAACCGATATGGGTGCTAAAGAGCAATACCAATATGGTTTATTAAAGCTCGCGTTATCGTACGACAAGCAAAATAGTTACGAATTTGAAGAATCAACTCGCTATTTACCACAAATAAGAATGATTGAAGACATCATGTCAGACAATCTAGAAATAGCCTGGACGGGTACCTCAATTGATTTAGAAGAAAAATTACAACCTATACGCATACCTTTATATAAAGGCTTGCTCGGGCACCGTATTTTTATTATTAGAGCCGACAATCAGTACAAATTTGACCGAGTTAATTCTTTTGAAGATTTAAAACAACTCACCGCAGCACAAGAACGCACATGGGCTGATACCGCGATATTACGTAACGCAGGGATCCGCGTTTTTGGGACACGTACATACGACAATTTGTTTTATATGCTTGAAGGCGGTCGTTACGATTATTTTCCGCGCGGTGTGCACGAGCCTTGGTCTGAAGTCGCTAGCCACAGTGAATTACCTCTTACTATCGAAAAACGAATATTAATTAAATACCCTTTACCCGCTTACTTCTTTGTAAGCAAAAATAACACTCAGCTTGCTCGTGCGATAAAAACGGGCTTAATCAGTGCGATTGAAGATGGCAAATTTGACGAATACTTTTTTAACAATCCCATGATCCGTGATGTTATTCGTAAAGCAGACCTCGAAAACCGTAAAATATTTGAAATAGAAAACCCATTTATACCTAAAGAGACTCCGTTTGATGACAAGCGCTTATGGCTACATATTGATGATCTAAAAAATCACCACTCGGTTATCAATATGGCGTCAACTAATCAATTTTCAGTAACTCAAGGCTAATCACAATGAATTTACAACAATTAACGACTTTCTCTTCCAAACTACTGGTCTTGGGTTGTGTAGGCCTTTTAGTCGCTTGTAATCAATCGACTACACCCGCGCAATCTAACCAGACTTTATCAGCAGGGCTCAATTCAATGATTGAACAACAACCTTACGGCACATTACCTAACGGCGAAGTCGTAACGGAGTACACCATGACTAACAAACACGGCACATCAATGAGTGTGATCAGCTATGGTGGGATTATTACCGCATTAAAAACCCCCGATAAACACGGTGAATATGCCGATATCGTACTTGGCTACGATAAATTAGAAGATTACTTAACCGACAGTAATTACTTTGGTGCATTAATTGGCCGTTTTGGTAATCGCATAGGCGAAGGTAAATTCAGTTTAAATGGCAAAACCCACTCGTTGCCTCAAAACAATGGCGATAATCATTTACATGGAGGCCACCAAGGTTACGACAAAAAGAACTGGTTTATCACCGCTTACACCCAAGACCAACAACCCGGACTTAAACTGCAATTATTGAGTCCAGATGGCGATCAAGGTTATCCAGGTAATGCGTTAATTCAGGTCAATTATTTATTAACCAACAACAATGAACTGATTATCGATTACAAAGCGCATTCAGACCAAGATACGCCTATGAATTTAACTCAACATACCTACTTTAACCTTGCGGGTGAAGGCGACATTTTGTCACATGAATTAACAATCGCCGCGAGTAACATAACCCCCGTAGATTCAGGGCTGATCCCAACAGGTGAATTTCAGTTGGTAGAAGGGACCGCATTTGATTTCAGAACCAGCAAAAAAATCGGTCAAGACATCAACTTAAAAGACACTCAACTCGCTTATGGCTTAGGTTACGACCACAATTATGTGCTAGATAAACCAACAGCCGGCGAACTCACTTTAGCCGCAACCGTTGTTGAACCCCTTAGTGGCCGTGTACTTGAAATATTAACGCAAGAGCCAGGTATTCAATTCTATTCAGGTAATTTTTTAGATGGTCAATCTAAAGGTAAAGGCCTTGTTTATCAGCACCGAAACGGCTTTTGCTTAGAGCCTCAACACTATCCTGATTCACCTAATATTCCACATTTTCCAAGTACCATTTTAAAAGCGGGCGATACCTATTCAACAAAAATGATTTATCGCTTTAGCGTAAATAAATAACAACCTAGTGACTGAATTTCGATCCGGTAGCTTATATTGCGAGTCAAACAAAAAGTGGGGATACACTCACACGTTCTGACTCATCAGTAAGGCTCGTAAATAAGGTCACCATAATAAAAACACACACACTCACATCCCCCGATGTTTGCGAGCAAAGCTTAACGGCCTGCTCGCTTTTTTTTACATCGTAAATATAAAGTATAAAAATTAGGACTTTTCATGCACATAAAACAGTTAATTATCATAAGCTTAATCGGGCTTATGCTCGGCTGTAACGGAACAAACAGCCATACATTAAATAGCCCCAATAACGAAATAAAGTTAACGCTGACTAATGAAAATGGCGAATTACACTATCAAGTCAGTCATAAACAAACCGACGTGATCGAAACATCTGAATTAGGCCTAACCCTCAGTGGGTATGAATTTAGCCAACCGCTCTCTATTGTCAATAAAACCGATGTTAAGGTCGTCAACGATCACTACACCTTATTTTCAGCTAAACAACACGCTATAAACTATCAGGCTAATCAACAAACTTGGTTAATAGAAAACAAACAAAAACAACAACTTGAATTAACGTTTAGCTTATCAAACGATGGCGTCGCTTTTAAATACACCGTTAAAGGCAAGCCCGATGAAAAATTACAATTTATTGCTGAGCACACCAGCTTTAACTTTAAACAAGATGCGATAGCATGGTTACAGCCAATAGCCGAAGCGCAAACAGGATGGGAACATACCAACCCATCATATGAAGAACATTATGAGGTAGCGATCCCCGTTGGCACCCCCTCACCTTCACCAGCCGGTTGGGTTTTTCCCGCGTTGTTTAAATCAAATGATACATGGGTCGCCATTAGCGAAGCGAATATGCATGCGAATAGTCATGCCTCACGTTTAAAACCGGTATCAGTAAACGGCGAATACCATATTGGCTTGCCCATGGCCGCTGAAGTCTTTAAGCAAGATGGCTTATTAGGCAATGGTGTACAAAATTACGTAACACCTTGGCGTATTTTAGCGATAGGTGATCTAGCGACGGTTGCCGAATCAACATTAGGCACCGATTTAGCGGCACCTCAAATAACAATGAATACCGATTTTGTAAAACCCGGTATCTCATCATGGAGCTGGGGGTTACTTAAAGATGATTTCACCACCTTTGAAGTACAAAAAGCGTTTATTGATCATGCTGCCGAGATGGGCTGGCAATACACATTAGTCGACGCCGATTGGGATCGAAAAATAGGCTGGGATAAAATGGCGACCCTTGTGCAATACGCGGCCCAAAAAAACATCGATATAATCGTTTGGTTAAACTCTGCCGGTAACTGGAACACAACGCCTTACACCCCTAAAGATCACTTAACAACAGCAGAACGTCGTCAACAAACCTTTAGCCGTTTACATAAAATGGGCGTTAAAGGCGTAAAGATTGATTTTTTCGCGGGCGATGGTCAATCAATGATTGCTTATTACCATGCCATTTTACAAGCAGCCGCAGAGCATCAATTATTAGTAAACGTGCATGGTGCCACACTCCCTCGTGGTTTAAACCGAACATATCCACACCTGATGACAGCCGAAGCGGTTAGAGGTTTTGAGATGATCACATTCTTCCAAAATGCCGCAGACAAGTCTGCTAGTCATTCAACCATTTTGCCATTTACACGCAATTTGTTTGATCCAATGGATTTCACTCCCATGGCGTTCAATGATATTCCCAATGTAGAACGTAAAACGACGAATGCACTCGAACTTGCACAAAGCGTGTTGTTTGTATCGGGTATTCAGCATTTAGTCGAAACACCACAAGGCATAAAAAACATACCCTACTTTGTTAAAGATGCACTCAATAATTTACCGGCCAGTTGGGATGAATCTCGTTATATTGCTGGCACGCCTGGTAAATTAGCCGTGTTTGCACGTCGGCAAGGTGAACGTTGGTATATAGCCGGTATTAACGGCGAAACCCACGGTAAAACATTATCACTCGATTTAAGTTTTATTAACGGTAAATCATTACAAGCCATTACACGTGGCACAACAGATCGCAACTTCAAACGACAAATGATCAAGGCGACAGCCGATACCCAGATAACGCTAACGGGCAACGATGGCTTTTTATTAATCTCACAATAATTCATAGTTAATCCGAGTTTACGCGCTTATAAAAACGATTAACATTGCGTAATATAGTCTTCTCGCTCAGGTTTTATGGTTCATTGTCAGCGCTTACTCGCCCCAATCACATAATAGAGCATATGCTCATGGGGTCTCGAAGCTTGCCTGCATGGATGCAGGTAAGGGGCGAGAGCAGGACGCGGTAGCTTTGACGGCTTTGCTTACATGGATGTAAGTACTTCGGTTTCGTCTGGAACGAGAAACCTGCCCCTAAAAACCGATCGCTTTGACTATAGTAAAGCCTCAACGCTTAGTTAAATGGCAGGCAAGATAAAATAATGAGTCAGTATTAGCAAACTAAAAAGGCCTCACTACTTTTACGTAGGAGGCCTAAAAACAAGTATCAACTACACTCGTTTTCCACATTCACTTTCTGTATTAAAAGCGATTAGACATTGTAGGTAGTTGAAGCGGTATCGCCTCCTCGACCCGTCCAATTTGTGTGGAAAAATTCGCCTCGTGGCTTGTCTGTACGCTCGTAGGTATGTGCGCCAAAAAAATCGCGCTGGGCTTGTAGTAAGTTTGCCGGTAAACGCTCGGTACGGTATCCATCAAAATAAGTTAATGCGGCACTTAAACAAGGTACCGGTACGCCATTAGCAACGGCTGTTCCCACCACATTGCGCCAGCTTTGCTGAGCATCTAAAACGGTGTCTTTAAAGTATGGATTAAGCAAAAGGTTAGGTAACTCTGGGTTATCATCAAACGCTTCTTTAATTTTACCAAGAAATGCAGAACGAATAATACAGCCCCCCCGCCACATTAAGGCGATTGCACCGTAATTTAAGTTCCAATCAAACTCTTTAGCCGCTTGCTGAAACAGTACATAACCTTGAGCATACGATACAATTTTTGATGCTAACAACGCTTTGCGAATATCGTCTATAAACGCTTTTTTGTCACCCGTAAAATGGATAGCAGGGCCTTTTAATACTTTTGCAGCTTCGACTCGTTCGGCTTTTTGAGCGGATATGCAACGGGCAAATACCGCTTCGCCAATGAGTGTTAATGGCACACCTAAATCAAGCGCCGTTACACCGGTCCATTTACCCGTGCCTTTTTGGCCTGCGGTGTCTAAAATATTTTCGACCAACGCCGAGCCATCTTGGTCTTTATAAGCAAAAATATCGCGCGTGATCTCAATTAAATAACTGTCTAATTCAGTTTCATTCCATGTGGCAAAAACGTCATGTAATTCATCAGCCGATAAACCCAGTACTTCTTTCATGAGTTGGTAAGCTTCACAAATTAACTGCATGTCGCCATATTCAATGCCATTGTGAACCATTTTTACAAAATGTCCTGCGCCAGCATCGCCAACCCAATCACAACAAGGTACGGTGAGTTGCCCCTTATCGTCGGCTACTTTAGCTGAAATCCCCTGAAAAATAGCTTTTACGGCCGGCCAAGCTTCAACGGCTCCCCCTGGCATAATGGATGGACCTTTTAAGGCACCCTCTTCACCGCCTGATACACCCGCACCAATGTAATAAATACCCTTAGCGTGTAACTGTTCAGTGCGTCGATTTGAATCAGGGTAGTGTGTATTACCACCATCAATAATAATATCGCCAGCATCAAGGTGCGGAACCAATAGTTCGATAAAATCATCAACCGGTTGACCCGCTTTAACCATCAACATGATCTGACGAGGAGAAGCTAATGAATCGACAAGCGCTTCTATACTGTCGGCACCTCGAATACTTTGACCTTCAGCACGGCCTTTTAAAAAGCGTTCTACTTTGTCGTAACTGCGGTTGTATGCCGTTACAGTAAAACCTTTGCTCGCCATATTGAGGATCAGGTTTTCACCCATTACCGCTAAACCAACAAGGCCGATATCTGACTTATCTTTCATTAAAATTTACTCCAAAACAATTTATAACTTGTGTGCAGGGATACGCAGCGATATAACACCTAGTAATAGGGGAAACCTATGCTTCCCCTATTATTGATTAACGCTACTTTTGTGTATTAACCAAAAATGCGCGTTAAATGTCGGTCTAAAATATTTTCTGTTACGTTTTTATCTATAATGGCTTTATTGGCTTTTAATGCGATTAAATAACGCTCGCCCATTTGTGCTGCGACTTTATAGCCCACATGTAATAACTGACGTAAATTTAGGTTGTATTCAGGGTGGTCTAAATCATGACGTAAAGCATTAGCATATTGTTCGCCGGTCCAGCTATTTACGGTTTCAACACTGGGTAAACCGTTTTTATCAATGTCGATAACGGTGGCATAAGGCGCACATAGCTCGTCATATTTTTCAATTGATTTGGCATAAACCTCTTTCGCTATTTCAAGACCCTTTCCGCCTGATTCAGCTAAACCGATTAATTCTTCTAACCAAGTTGTGCCAGCCGTTTTAAGGTGTATACCGGCATCATGCTTTTTAAGATTACGACCAATTGAAGCATAAATAGAGAACTTATCAGAACCTGAATGCACACTTAATTTAAGTGTTTCGGGTAAACCAAATTCTTTAATTGCAAAGCTAATAACGGCTAAATCTTGATCAAAATCTTTATCAAATTGCTCAACATCACCAACGTAATCAACGCCTTTGTTAAAGCGCCCCGTAAATTTTGGCGCGATTGTTTGAGCAGGAATACCTTCTGCGGCGATCGCACTTAAAATAAAGAATAGCTGTAAGGGGGTTTGTGGATCTTCACATTCATCCATCGACACCTCTGTGACAAAAGGCGCTCCTTTTTCAGCATCAATTTTACGATAAATTTGTCCTGCCAGTTTTACGGCACCTAAAAACTCTTTAGCAACCGCTTCGATCGTTTCTTTTGTTACGGTAAAAGCGGCTTCAATACCTGGAATCGACAATTGACCGATGTATTTCTCTTGTGAGGCTATAAACGCATCAATGTCGGCTTGTGGTGCTGCTAAACCAATTTGTTCTGCTACATCTAACGTAAAAAAGTCGCTGCACGAAATAAAACGGTCTACGGTCCCTAATTGAATATGATCAGCATCGACATAATAAGGTAAGTCCCAAGCTTTTACTTTTACGGCTGCATCGGCTTCGTCGCGTAAACTTTGAGGCACGGTACCAATAATTTCATGTTCGCGGTTTGATTTATTCCAAACCGGGTAAACTTCTAAACCAAATTTTTCTTTTGCATCAATCATCGCCTGTAGTTGTGCTTCAGCTTGATGGCCAAAACGATCACCAACACCCATCGTAAACTTTTGAATTTTTTTCATAACACTCTCTCCAACTCAACATATTTAAATGCCATAAATACCCAGCACCTTAATGTGATGAGGCATGAACATGACAAACAATATGCCACCGGTAGCATAAATAACAATATACCGACGACATAAAAAATTATTTTAGGCGGCTAGTTAAATAACCAAAACACACCTAAACCAATCGACATAAATGCAATGCCGCAACGCAAAATACGATTAAAGTTATTTAATTTAGTCGCCATAAATTGTTGACTATTTTTTAAACCATAACCAAATAATGTCATACCGACAACACAAGCGGTCGAGAACAACACCATATAAGCCAAGCTTAATAACCCATTTTTTTGCATCATCGCGGGGATCAACGCAATCACCGGGGCACTCCCCGCTAACCCGTGTAGCATCCCCACCAAAATGGGTTTATGTTTTAACGACTCTCGGTGGGTATTTTGAGTACAATTATCACTCATAACCTCATGATTAATCAGCATATTGTGGTCTGTTTTATTTAACCAATGCACGTGCGTGATCGCCCCATGTTTATGGGCAACCAACGTGATTCGGTCACGATAAAATTGCCACATTAAAGCCAGTCCTAAAAAGATCAACAAAACGCCTACGGCCTGCTCGGCTAAAACGACTAACCACAGGGGTAAAGCAATATTAAATACAAACATTAACATGCCAGCCAGTAACAAAATGGCGCCATGCCCTAACCCCCAATTAACCGCATAAAATAAACTAGAGGCTTGTGAACTTCGTTTTTGAGCCATAGCCGACACAGCCATAATATGGTCGGCATCAAAAGCATGCACTAACCCAATAATAAACCCCATCCATAAAATAGAGATGAGTTCAGCATTAATCATGATTTGCTCACTTCTTGTTCATTTTCCTGCATATTCATCATTTTAATGGCCGCCACTGCTGCCCCAAAACCATTGCCAATATTCACGGTTACAATTCCGGGTGAACAAGACGCTAAAGCACTTTGTAGTGCGGCTTGTCCATCAGCAGAGACGCCATAACCAACCGCACTAGGTAAAGCGATAACGGGAGCGTGAATTAACCCCGCCAACACGCTAAATAATGCGCCTTCCATCCCCGCTACGGCTATCACTAATGCGTATTGTCTTATCTCTTCAAGGTTATCCATTAAGCGCCATAAACCAGCAACGCCAACATCACTTATAATCGGGGCAGAGAAGCCATTAAAATTTAATGTTCTGGCCGCTTCTTGTGCTAAAGCCATATCAGAAGTACCCGCGGCAACAATAAGCACACCTTGCTGCAAGGTATCATTTTTATCTTTATTAGGCTGATATATCGCGGTATTTGAAGCCGCATCGTAATCAATTATTTCGCATAAAGCAGAATCAATTTGTTGCCATGTTGCTTCGGTTAAGCGGGTTAACAACACCGCGGTTTTCTGTTTAAGATGAAAAACGAGTATGGCTTCAATTTGAGAAACCGTTTTGCCTGAACAATAAACCGCTTCTGCAATACCGGTGCGCATTTTACGTTCTGCATCCCATTTAAACGGCTGCATAATAAGGCTCCGGTTGTATAAAAGCCGACCCCTGGCGGTATGTTCTAATGCCGCTAAAAAGATACCCCTGCTGCTGACACAACATTTTTGTTGATTCTGTTATTACCGCTAACGGTTCACTTTTCGGTAAAGGTGAAATCTCGACAAATACGCCCTGATGCGTGATCCGGCAACGTATATCACCGTTATCAGCTAATAATTGACGAACACAGTCTTCAACTTGATCAATAAACTGAAGGTCACGAGCCGCAATAGTGATCCCCGTTTCAACCCGACTCGCTAAACAAGGCTGACTAGGTAAATGTTCTAAATCGGTTAAATTAAACTCGGCCGCTAACGCATAAATATCGGCTTTAGTTAATTCAGCCTCAATGTAAGGATGCACAACCTGTTGTTCTTCAGCCGCTTTTAAACCCGGTCTAAAATCAGCTAAATCGTCTATATTAGTGCCTGACATAACCACGCCATTTCGAACGCCTCGTAAACGGCTATACAAGTTAGATTTGCAAAAATAACAACGGTTGATTGGATTTTTTAAATAATCTGGGTCGGCAAACTCGCCAGCATCCAGCACCTTTAAATTCCACTCATATTGATGTGTATAGTTTAAAACGCGTTGCAACGCTTTTTTAGGTACCGCAGGTGAATGTGCATGTACCGCTAATGTGCGTTTAGGAAAATATAAATGGCTAACAAAACTCAACAACATACTGTCGATACCGCCACTCACCGCAATAGTTAATTGGGGGTACTTTGCTAAGCAATCAATGAGTCGATTCAACTTATCCGCTATATTCATCGTACAATCCTTGTTAATTGAGCCGCCGGTGAGTTTTGCTCTGCGAGCGCTTTAACTGCACGACGTCGAGCCAACGAATCGTATTTAATCAACTCATCATGTTCGATTTTTAATGTAGTGGTCGCATCTGGCCGCTGTACTTTTTTTACGGTTACAATATTGTCGGTATTTGATGTGCGCTCAAGACAGCGTCGTTGCTCAAAACGCCAGCGCAACCCCGTTGTCGATGTTTCAATAAAACACTGATCAATCACTTGTTTATGTAAACTTAAACACGCTTGTATCTGAACTTGTTCTACGTGACGACCTTTTTTACCACGTGCCGAAAACACATTAACGTCTAATACTCCGGTTGTTGCTCTTAATTTATCTAATGCTAATGCCACTTCTTCACCGGTCATATCATCAATATCAAAATGAATGATCGCGATTTCTTGTGCTTCTTCCTCTTTTGCGTATTCATAAACCATTGCGCGCAACATATTAGGCAGGCCGTTTAAGGTTCGATTGCCGCCGCCATAGCCCGAGGTTAATAACACGCTTTGTTCAACCGGTGTTAATTGGGGTTTTAAATAACGTAAAATAGCGGCACCGGTTGGTGTGATCCGTTCACCTTCAATGCCGTCGTCTCTAAAAGAAAAACCTTGCAATAATTCACTTGTTGCAGGCGCAGGAACGGGTAATAAACCATGCTGTGTTTTAACAAAACCACGCCCCATGGGTAGCGTTGATACACTCCAACTCACCTCTGCCAGCTGAGAAAAAATAATGGCTGCCGCGACGATATCCATTAAAGAATCCCAATCGGCTAATTCATGAAAATGAACGCGATCTAATGTGGTGTTATGTACTTTGGCTTCAGCGGTTGCCAATATGGTCAGTAAGTCACAGGCAATGTCTTTTTCATCTTCGCTCAATTCACTTTTGGCAATAAGCGACAATAAATATTTACACGTTGTTTTGATATGGGCACTTTCATGCTGATGTGTATGTTCTTGTGTATAAGAATGTTCGTGCTGATGCTTATGAACCGGTTGGGCCTCAGAGCCACTTGATTTAGCTAAATCAATCTCGGATGCAACAACATCATTCATTAAAGCAAAACGTTTAATACACATGCCACCATTAACCGTAAACCACGTTTTTACGTCACCCGCATCCGCCGGCATAATCGCTTTTAGTTTATCAAGAACAATCGTTTCTAAACGAGGAAATGCATCCAACATTGCACCGACAAACATATCGCCAGCGATCCCGCCAACGACATCTAAATGTATATGTTTTTTTGGGTTTAATTTAAGCATGCAATCCCCCTTTATGAATATTTTATTAATCTGATGGAGTTAAAATTCGTGTTAATTTTGACCTGAATAGTGATATTAAAATCAATTCAAACCACAACCTTGTTAAGCTTCAAACCGGGCTCGGGTTGACCATAAGCCTAATGCGGGGTTGCTCACATAAAATATTTCTTCACCGTCTGGCATCGTATTCCAACCGTCTTTTAATTCACCAATTGGATATCGCTTAAGCATTTCATCATAGTGACAATAGCCATAATTAACGGATTCAATTTCGGCTTGAGAAACACCATCGCCAGGGCAATAAGTTACGTTGAAACGTTTATCACTGGTGCCATGAATTAAATGTGCCGCAGCCGATAAATTATTGGCAAGTTCAGGGTTTTCTTTAACCGCGGCTAATGTTTCGTCTGTTGTTTTATAACCAAACTCGCGAATCAAACGGTCAATCTCTAAATCTTCACCAAAGCGATGTAAAGCTGGCGCTAAAATAATCAGTTCACCGGCATCAGCCATCGCCATACGCGTGCGATAAATCGCTTTATTGCCTAGCCATGTAGTTTTAAATTCAGAAGGTTCTAAATACACAATCGCCTTGTTGATCGGTTTATCTAATAAATTTAAATTAAGCTTTTGACTTAGCTCGGCAGCCGCTTCGTAGGTTTCGTTTCCTGAGCCGCAATACACACCTTGTAATGCTAATTTATCGTGTTTGTTACCTAATACCGTTAAAATAAATTCAATCGGCAAGTGTGTTAAAAATGCGTCATACCCTTCATTTAATGCTTGGCGCACAGGTGTGTTAACACGCCCCATGATGCGCTCCATGCCATAAACGGCACCTAAAAAATGTGATTTATGAATAGTGTCTGAGCCACCGGTACCCACCAAGATATTTTTGGTGTAATTAGCCATGCCAATCACTTCATGCGGGACCACTTGGCCAACAGAAATAATTAAATCCCAATTGCCTTCAACCAACAGTTTATTGGCCGCGACATCCATACTGTAATCGAGTTTGCCTTCAGAAAGCGCTAACATTCTACTGCTCGATATTTCACCCAACTTAACAACATCGGTACGCCATAAATGCGGCAAAAATAATTCTTTTGGAATAGCAGTACCAAACATCGCATCAATTTCGTGTGCCGGCATCGGCTCATGTGTGCCTAATGCCGGTAAAAAGAAAATTTCGGCCTGGTCTTTTAATTGAGCATATAAATAGGCCGAAATGAAACCCGCTTTAGAATAAAACCGTGTAATATCAGGTGGTAAAATTAAAATTCGCTTTGCATTTTTAGCCTTAACCGCAATAAACTCATCAAGAATCGCTTTTAACTGTTCATCTGAGATTGTGTTATCGGTGTCGACTTTATGGATTGGGTAATTCATTTTTTTATCTCTTCTATCGTTCGCGCAACAATGACATCAGGCGTAGAATCAATTGAAACCGTGATTGCATCTGTAGGCGCTTCTAGTGCTTCAAACTGACTATCTAATAATGTAGAGGCCATAAAATGGTTTTGACGATGCGCTAAACGATCACCTATGAGTTGTTTTGAACCCGCTAAATAAACAAATTTAACTTGTTCTGCTTGAGTAGAAACTAATACATCACGATAAGCTTGTTTTAACGCAGAACACGCTAAAACCGCACCGCCTTGTTGCAACCAACCAGACATTTGATCAGCTAAACGCGTGAGCCATGGCCATCTGTCGTTATCGTCTAATGCGACCCCACTGCTCATTTTTTTTATATTGGCAGCAGGGTGAAAATCGTCTGCGTCATAGAAAGCCAGTTTTAATTGATCAGCAAGCATTTGACCAATCGACGATTTGCCACAGCCACTTACCCCCATAACGATATAAATCATTTAATTAATCCTCGAGCTCTGTTGTAGAATGCGAAAATACTATATGCCACCGGTGGCAATGTCAAATACTATGCACTATTATTTACACTTAAGTAACATAAAAGTGTAATTTACCGAGCTAGTCATCGATTAAACACGAAACAATAGGCATCTAGAATCGCCGAAATGGATACATAAGCAGCATAAAAATGGCGAATAATCGTTAAACGTATATTAAAACCCAGTGCCAGTGTTCTTAACGACACCTCAAACGCCTTAAACAGATTAGGTCTACCAAAACCATGGCTGATTGATTACAATTGGCTTAAAGCTAATGTATGCTACCGGTATCTTTGCTTAAGTAGCGACATAAATAACCCCGCCTACACGCTGATCAGTCGTGAGGCCAATAGAGTATTGTTGGAAAAAAAATGGGTGAGGAAAAAGTCACAATTAATGATATCGCCAGATTAGCTGGCGTATCAAAAAGAACCGTTTCGCGAGTTATCAACCACTCAGATAAAGTCGGTAAAAAAACCCAAGAAATGATTGAAAAAATAATAGCAGAAAAAGGCTTTGTGCCCGACAAACAAGCGCGTGGCTTAGCCTCTAGTCGCTCGTATTTGCTAGGGTTAGTTTATGACAATCCCGATGCACTTTATATTGATGAAGTACAACGCGGTGTGTTGAGCTACTGCAGCCAACGTGGCTACGAGCTCGTTGTACACCCTTGCGAATATAAAAGTGATGACTTAATTGCCAATGTGATCTCTTTTGTCAAACGTTCAAAATTAGACGGTGTCATTATTTTACCGCCCGCGTCTGAAGTTGATCAGTTAGGTGCTACGCTAGACGATAATAATATCCCCTACATGCGTTTAGTCTCGGGAACCGACGAGCGCTCTGAACGCTTTGTTGTGTCAGACGATGGCAGCGCAATCGGTGAATTAACCGACTATTTAATTTCACTTAATCATACAAAAATAGCCATGATCACCGGTCCAATGATTTATCGTTCATCGAAAGAACGGTTTGGTGGCTTTAAACGTGCAATGGAAAAAGCCAACTTAAACATGCCCAGTGAATATATTGTTGAAGGCACTAACCAATATGTGAATGGCTTAGAGTGTGGTAATCAGCTGTTGAATTTAGATTCGGCGCCAACGGCCATTATCGCTAATAATGATGAAATGGCAGCGGGGGTAATGAAAGTCGCTTTATCAATGGACTATTCAGTGCCTAACGACATTTCAATTTGTGGTTTCGATGATAACTTACTCGCCTCGCGTATTATTCCACAACTAACAACCGTGCGTCGCCCAGTGCGCGATATGGCAATATCAGCCACTAAAAAGCTCATTACTATTGTTGAAAAAGGCAACCCTGCCATTATCGAAGAAAAATCAGTTTTTAGTCCAAAAGTGATTGTGCGAGAATCAACCACGCCACCAAAATAAATCTGCATACGTATTATAAATATTCAATTAAGAATATATACCCACAAGTCACTTCAACAGGCTAGTTCAGCGTCTTGAAGTCACTTGGGTAGCGCGTTTTTATCACTTAAATTAAAGCACTTTGCAATGAATCACCAGCATCAATAATTTTTTGATAGGCGCACGTTAAGGCTTGTTTAAAATGCACATTCGATCTTAATGTTTCAGGAATAATCCCTTCCTCCGCCAAAAAACACTCGATATCATTCATTGCATTATTGTTAAACCTTGAAACGATCGCGATTAATTGAGTTGCATTTGGATCATTTAACGTTTGTTGCTGTTGCGCTTTTAAATACACAAATTGGATCCATGCAGCGACCACTATCGACAATAATTGAATGCTGCGCGCTGCTTGCAAGTTTTCAGTGATCGGTTCTAAGGTGCGCACTGCAATTTTAATCGAACCATCACAAGCAATTTGTTCTAAATGATGTTGAATTTTAACATTCTCAAAACGCTTAATAATGTCGCGAGAATACACATGCAAATCTAAGCCGGCAGGCGCCGCAATAGAGGGAATAATCTCTTCATCAACTAAACGCAATAAATACTTTTTAATAATACTGTCGTTAATCGCCTGATAAACCGTATCGTAACCCGCAACTCGCCCTAAATAAGCTAACGCAGAATGCAAACCATTTAAAATACGCAGTTTGGTATGCTCATAGCCCGCCACATCGTTACTATAAGTGACTCCCACTTTATCCCAATGCGGAATATCAGCATGCAAGCAATCTTCTATCACCCACTGGGTAAACGATTCACGCTGCACAGGCGCACTATCAACTAGGCCCGTACTGTTAGTGATCAAATCTATCGTTTCTTGTTCGGTTTTAGGCGTTATGCTATCAACCATCGTATTGGGAAAATTAACTTGTTCACTAATCCAATCACTTAATTCCGACGATATAAAACGACTATATTGCACGATCGCCGCTTTCAATTTTTTACCATTTGCAGGCAAATTATCACAGGCTAATACTTGAAAAGGCGCAATGCCGTTTTCTTTTCGTGTTTGTAATGCTTTGCTAATTAAGCCAATCGCGGTTGAAGGGATTGCTTGGTTTAATAAATCATGTTTTATACCGGCTAGCGCCAAATCTAAATTACCTGCACTGTCTAAACAATAACCTTTTTCAGTGACGGTAAGCGACACGATTTTAGTGGTTGCGGCAGTCATACGTTCTAGCACTTGATCTAATTGCTCAGCGGCAACAAGCACTTCTTTAATGGCACCAACAACCTGAAATTCATTTTGCTGATCAAGCTTAGCGATCGTAAATAAATTATCTTGCGACGCCATCGCGTCACGCGTATGAGTGCTGCGCATTGAAACGCCACAGATAGCCCAATCGCCACCAAATTCATTTAACGCCTTTTCGGTGTAATAAGCTTGGTGAGAACGATGAAAAGCCCCCAACCCCAAATGGACAATTCCGATCCCCGTTTGCGAGCGATCATATTTTGGCAAGGTTAAACCACTATCGTCACCTTGCTGTTCAGCTAATTTAGCCAGATTAAAATTATTTAATTTCACAATTCTTTCCAATTTTGACAATACATAAAACACTGCTACCGGTGGCAATCTAGCAATTATAAGTAATAAGGTCAATGTATAATTACCTATGCAACCGTAATAAATTCATATAAAAAACAAAATAATTATATTTAAATAAAACAACTAAATTTAAGTGATTGATAATTAACCTTAAATAACGGTAATTAGCGCTATATACACTCAATTCACTTCAACAGGAGCCACGCCGCTTAAAATAAAGAGGTATTGATATTAATCCACCGCCGCTAGGGCGTGTTTATCTTTGTCGTATATATTTTGTTCAATTCCAAAGCGTTTTGATCGCGGCATTGGCTTGACGGCATAGTGGTTCTACGTCAAAAGCCAATAACAAAGAGCAAAACGTTTTGGATTGAACCCAAAGGGTAGCGAATTTGCACTATTTCTACTACGTTATCGCTCTTTTATGTAGAATAACGACACCGCAATCGCTCTGCCTTGTATAAATCGTGCAATTGATATTACGCAACAAAAAGCCCTATAGGTTAAATAGGGCTATTTTCTTTGCTCCCAAAGAAGCCAAACCTTCGGGCAACTAGCCTTGAAATCAAAATAAAGTTTACCTGCCCCATTTATCTAACTAAATCGAAACAACCTGTGCCCGACCCCATCTAATTTCGAGTGGGTGTCCGTTATTTATTCCTGACTTTATTGATTTGATTTTAATGAATTAGACGCTCTGGAACAGTTGACTTTACGCCCTTTTGTTTGTTTCCATTAACGTCAATAAGCTTAAAAAGCCTATCATATTCATTATAAATAAACTCATGGAGATCAGCCCACTGATTCAAAATTTCTTTGTTTGATTTTGATTGTCTAAAGACCTTCCCATTATCTATATCATAACCCACTACAGAACCATCATATTTGTATGCTCCGATATAAATAGCTCTACTTATGTGATAACCAAAAGAAGTGTTATTTGGCATAGCTATATCGAACGGTTGCTGGATAGTAGCCAAAACAGTCCTAGCTTTATCTTTGCGCAATCCATACATATATAACGTACCACAATAAAAATCTAATCCATTTACCGTCATGTAAAACTGTTTAAGTTCTTCAGGTAAAGCGTATGAAATTTGTGCTTCTAGATCTTCAATCTCACTTTCATCCAAAGGAGCATATAACGAGTGTAAATATGCTTTTGGAGCTATATCAGGAACATTTCTTAACAACACAGATCCATTTTCCGTTGTTATATTAGGGCTATCTATATACTTTTCTTTTAATAGCCTAATAAATTCGATAAATTTCATTCTTAATCTCTTAACTTATATTGCATTTGGATCATTAACTTCACCGCCCATAATTTGATAGGAGTTACACATAGCAGCGTCACCAGCAGCGCAACCAGCTCCAGCAGACATCATCATCAATCCCTCTGGACTATAAGTATCCATCACCTCCAGAACGCTAATACCTACGCCCAATGTTATAGAGAAAGTTCTATCCATTAGACTACCAACTGTCTGGTTTCTCCAATTGTTACCATGCTTAGCAAAGTGCTCTTCAGGAGTCAAAAATTCGATATTGTTAGGATCTCCAGCCTGAGTTGGATGATCTTTTACACTATTAATATGATGACCATGAAATCCGCTTGGAACTTTTCCATCCAACGCAATCGACTAAAATCAGCTGCTGTTGGATTAAAAAAGGTCAAAATAAAGCGATTGAAACAACGGGCAGCCAAACGCGATTAACTTAAATGATATTGTAGCGGCTCAGGTTACAACCATGATTATTTGACATATTCAATTGGCTGCTGATCATCTTAGTTAAATGCAATCGGGTTAGTTAGGGTATTTTAAATGAATGAGTTCGATATTCCAGCATAAAGCAGCTTCCACAAAC
Source organism: Algibacillus agarilyticus (assembly GCF_003286125.1). Lineage (GTDB taxonomy): Bacteria > Pseudomonadota > Gammaproteobacteria > Enterobacterales > Alteromonadaceae > Algibacillus > Algibacillus agarilyticus. Next base: position 48,972 of record NZ_QMED01000014.1, on the reverse strand, counting down.
TATTTTCATTCGGAAATGCCCCTTCGTCAATTTTCTAAACTGACGATACACAGCCTCAACGGCATTCGTCGTATAAATCCCCTTGCCAAGGTAAGATTACGTGTGCATAAAAAACAAGCTGAAAGACTTTATCTGCATAATCAGTAGCTAAAGCGGTTTTAAATCGTTTAGCTTTTAACCCTTTGTTAACGCTTGTTTCTAATTTTAATAAGCACATAAAAGGCCCGTTCCTTCTTCGCAAGAGAATAATTTTCTCTATAACTAATAAAAAACACCTTCCTTTATTTATGCGTTCGTATAAATAACGGAAAGCGTTTTCATTATCACCCTTTATTTATGCGTTCGTATAAAATTATAGTGTTAGCGGTGTTTTATGGTAGTATTCATGCGTTCGCATAAATAAGGTAGTTCTAATGCAAGTTAAAATAAGAAATATAAAACAGCTAGGCGCTGTATCTAAGCTTGTAAGACAAAGCCAATCGCTTGATCAAGAAACCGCAGGGCTATTATCAGGAAATGGCTTAACCTTTATGAGCCAATTTGAAAATGGAAAAGAGACAGTGGAAATTGGCCGGGTGCTTACTCTATTGGAGCAATTAGGCATAGAGCTTGAAATTAATTTACCTCCAAACCTACCTGAAAAAACAATTGATAAGCTAAAGGCGTTGCATAATATGGATGTAGGGTGAATAAATGCGCAAGCTAAATATATTCATTAATCAATTAAAAGTAGGCTCGCTATTCGAAGAAAATGATATATGGGCTTTTCAATATTATGATATGTGGCTTAACCACCTAGAGAGGCACCCTATTTGTCCTCAAATTCCACTACAAGCTGAGAAGCAGGTAGACGGTTCAACAAAGCGATATATTCAATGGTTTTTTGATAATTTATTACCTGAAGAAGGAGCTAGAACGTTATTAGCAAAAGATATAAAAATAAACGAAGCCGATTCGTTTGGTATTTTAGCTATTACTGGTGCTGAGTCTGCGGGTGCAATTACATTATTAGAATCAGAAAATGATAATGCTGAAAAAGGCGTTATTGAGTTGTCCTACTCTGAGTTAAATTCTCGAATTAAAAGTCTTCCGGATGTTCCATTAAATAATCAAAAAAGTAAAAGAATGTCTATTGCTGGGGCACAGCATAAAATGTTGATTATTAAACAGGGTAATCAATTTTTAGAGCCTGTAGGGGCGACCCCATCTTCACATATATTAAAACCAGAGCACTCAAAACCCGATATTTATTGGCAAACGGTCAGGAATGAGTGGTTTGTAATGAACTTAGCGGAAGCTGTTGGCTTGGATGTGCCTCATACAGAGGTTTGTTACCTCCCTAAGCCTGTATATATTATTGAGCGATTTGATAGAAAAAATTTATTTCCGGATCAACTTAGGATGCACGCATTGGATGGGTGCCAATTACTGGGCTTAAGCCGCTCACTTAAGTATGCACAAAGCAATGTAGTACAATTAAAGCAATTTACAGAAGCTTTAAGAGGCAAAGGTAAAGCAAAAATTACCGTTTTAAAGTGGGCAATTTTTAACGCCATAGTAGGAAATACCGATGCACATTTAAAAAATCTATCTTGCTTAGTCACTCCTGATGGAATGGTGCTATCACCAATGTACGATCTTATAAGTACCGCTATATACGATGATGAAGGCCGCCATTTGCACGCTGAATTATCTCAACCAATGGGAAATGCAAAAGTACTAGGGAAACTTACTCGTAATGATGTCTTAGAGTTTGGCGAAGGGCTAGGTTTAAATAAAACGATCACTCAACGTGAGCTTGATAAAATGTTGAAAATAATAGAAATAGAAGCAGATAAAATTATTGAGAATGTCACTAAGCTTGAAGGGATAACAAATAAGGCTGGTGAACTCCATATGCTAAGAGAGATTCGTTATAAAATGATCCAAGAAATGGTAACAAGATTACAACCATGATGATTTGACATAGGTAGTGTTTAGAAATCGATATCAGCTTAATTTTTTTAAATATTAAGGGCAATCTAAACGCCCTTCAAAATAAAACGCCAATGATGAATGGAGGGCATTATCCACTTCTCGGTGGCGTTCAACATGCCAGCATAAAACAGCGTCAATAGGCTATGTTCATTCGGCCCCCTTCGTCAATTTTCTAAACTGACGACGCACAGCCTCAACGGCATTCGTCGTATAAATCACTTTGCCAAGGTAAGATTACGTGAACTTAAAAAAACAAGCTGAAAGACTTTATCTGCATAATCACTAGCTAAAGCGGTTTTAAATCGTTTAGCTTTTAACCCTTTCTTAACGCTTGTTTCTTTTTTAATAAATGCAGCACTAAATGGCGTAATACAGCCTTGTTTCTGCTGCATGACCTCGCCTCACTCGGCTTAAATTTTCATGTTTAATACCTTAGCTTTAAATGTTTTGGGTCAACGGGGCGTGTTTTAGCCGCGAGTGGATGCTGCATAGTACGCAACGCCACTAAAACGAGTTGTGCCACTTCGCGCGCACCCATTTGATTTAAATGGGTATCATCTCTTACGCCATTCGGGTAATTAGGATGCAAGCCCGGTTTAATGTGCATAAAACGTATAGCGGATGCTTGATCACCTAATTGATTAAAATAATCGCGAGTTAAGCGCTCCATATCGATAAAAGTAACATCAGGGTTTTGCAATGCCACTTTTTGTACCAATGGCGCGTAAGGGTGGGTTTCTTTTAATTTACCATTATCTGCAAAATATCGACGGGTGATTGAGCTCATTAAAATGGGATACGCTTGTTTAGTTTTTACGTCGTTTATAAAGCGCTGTAAATTTTCTTGATATTGCTTTGGTGTAGTAAACCGATCTTTTTTTCGGGCAGATTCGTCATTATGACCAAATTGAATAATCACATAATCGTGTGGTTTTACGGTGTTAATTAATGTGCCCCAAATGCCTTCTTCAATAAAGGTACGGGTACTTCGACCATTTTTAGCATAGTTTGCAACGTTTATATCGTCGGCAAAAAAAGTAGCAAAAGGCACACCCCATCCTGTTTCTGGGTAGTCTTTAGGGTCTTTTATCGACATGGTCGAATCACCCGCCATGTGTATGGTTAATGCCAAAACTTGACTGGTTAAGGTCATCAATACTCCCCCAACCAAACTGAGAATAATACGTTTCTTGATTGTGCTTTTTTTCATGTTTTTTTTCACCTTTTTCTCATTATTTGAAGCAACGTCTTAAATGTAAAATACCCACTAAAATCGCTCTTAGTGGGTATTGTTTATCTAAATGCTCAACTCGACATTAAGCGTTTATTTTTTACTAATAACAACGTTATCAATCGTAATAGTTGCATCGGTTTCTGTTCTAAAAGTAAGAAATGAGGTTGCCGTCGCGGTTAAACCGTCGACAGTGTAGGTGTCACCTACGACTAAATCATCTAATACTGTTGAGTAAAATTTTGACGCAGAACCATGAATTGAATTTCCACTGCCGGAAGTATTGTTATCAACATAGATTTGGAAGCCTTTGGTGGTGGTTCCACCCACACTGACCACATTAAAACTAACGGTATAATCAGCACTTAAATCTAATACACCGGTTGTTGTGGTGTCTGCACTGGTTGTCGATGTATCAATTGTATTACCGATACTAAAACGTGCACCGGTCATTTCTAATGCGCCATTAGTCACAAATATACGACTACCGCCTGTCGCAATACGATACATCGCGGCATTCGTACCATCAGTACCTGTTGCCGCTGTAATGTCACGATAGGTTGAGGTAAAAAAGGCGGTCGCATCGACAGCCGAGAACACTTCAACATACGGTGTCGTTAAATCAACCGCACCAGAGTTTGCCAACTCAACGCTTTTTTTCTCGATTTTTAAATCATCGATAGTAATTGTCGCATCCGTTTCAGTTCTCAATGTAATAAACGAGGTAGACGTCGCGACTAACCCATCAACGGTATAGGTTTGGCCAACCACTAAATCATCTAGTGCAGCTGAATAGAATTTTGACGCTGAGCCATGAATAGAGTTGCCACTGCCTGATGTATTATTATCAACATAAATTTGGAAACCTTTAGTCGTTGTACCGCCAACAGCAGTCACTTTAAAGCTAACCGTATAAGCTGAACTTAAATCGAGCACCCCCGTTGTGGCGGTATCAGCATCAGTAGTTGAGGTTGTAACCGTATTACCCACACTAAAACGTGCACCGGTCATTTCAAGTGCCCCGTTAGTCACAAATATACGGCTACCGCCTGTCGCAATGCTATACATTGGATCTTTAGAACCGTCGCTTCCACCTTCAATGTCGCGATAAGCCGACGTGAAAAAGGCATCAGCATCCGTTGCCGAAAATGATTCAACATAAGCCGTTGCTAAATTTGGCGTACCCGTATTAGCGTCTGAGCCTGAACCACCATCGTTGCCGCCAGTTCCCGCATCAACAGCTGGAATAGTGTCATTGGATTGATCAATTTTACCAATACCGGCATGGGCTTTAACATGGGCCTTTACATCGGCCGTATCAAGTAAATGAGTCGCGTAATCATAACTGACATCATCATACGTACCGGTTATCGCACCCGAAATACTGTAGCTGTCTTCTGTGCTACCAAAAGTATCGTTATCGCTATAAGTCACCGTTCCTTCAAAGCTATTACCACGAGCATACCAATAACCCACTTCTCGTGAATCAATTGAAACAATCGGGTTTTTAACATCTTCAAACACGTTGTTTTCAATTAAGAGTTGAGCACCCATGCGTGAATTAATCACCGAACCGTTTATATTGACAAAATAATTATTATACAAGTGTCCAAAACCATAGCGGAATAGCGGTACACGGGAGTTGATGTTGGCAAAGTGGTTATGGTGATACGTAATATAACGATCGCCTGCATCATCGTCTGATGAACCATTTAACATGGTTTTCCAGTGATCGTGTATGTAGTTATACGAGATAGTAATGTGCGAAGCACCTGATCTGCTATCAATCAAACCATCGTAAAAATCTTTATCAACCGCCAATGATCCATATAGCTCGTTGTGGTCAATCCAGATACGGCTGGTGCCAACATTTTCATCACCTTCAATGCCAATCACATCACCGAAATCTTTTGGTACTTCGTGCATTTTTAAGTTACGAATAATAACATTTTGAGCGCGTTCTATTTGCAAACCAATTCCGTTGAATTCACCTCGGTCAGCAACCCCAACAATTGTAATGTCTTTAATATCTTTGATACCGATATTACGTGTTGCATTGCCCGTATTAGCGGCCGTAATAGTACCGTCGATATATATAGTGGAGGGTGAACCTGCGCTTTTAGCGGCATCAAGTGCGGCAACTAAAGCGGTACCGGTTGCAACCGTTACGACCGTTCCGCCTTCACCACCCGTTAAGGTGTAGTTGTCGCCAGCAAAACCGCCATCGCCCATCGCAGGGGTCGAAATAACATCGCCGCCGCCATTATTTCCGCCATCGCTACCATCTGTTGGCAAATTCGTAAAATCAGGTATGGCGAGTGGCTGAGGGTCCCAGCCGGAGCCAGCACCATAGTTCGAAAATACACCAGCTCGGTCATTAAACGGAGCTGAAGTTAATACAGAAGCCAACGGATCACGACCACTTAAATCAAGTGCATCACCATTTGCGTTCATGCTACCAAACTCGCGCCAACCCATTGTATTAGTCGCCGGAGAAGGATTTGGATCAGGTTGCTTTTGGTCAGTATTGCTTTGTGTAGCCCAACCTTCATTAATAATATGTGAACCTAGTTTATTATTAATAAGCAATACGTTGTCGTAATAACTCGTACTGCCGCCACTTCGCGCGATATAAGTTGAGTTGTCTAATACGCCATTGCCTTTTGGCCCTGCTCCGCTGGTAAATTCACTGTTTAAGAAGACAAATCCGGCATTGTCTTTATCACCTTCTTGTACACGGGCTTGCAATATATAACCGCCTTCGCTGTCTGCTGGCGCTTTTTCTGAACGGCCAACCGTACGAATTTCAGTGTTTTCAAACAAGGCCGCTTCTGGATACCCCCAGATAAAATCAACATTGCCCGCAACTAAACTGTTATAGAACCAGGTATATCCTTTAAGTTGCAATGTATCTTGTTCGCTCACAAAATTCATATTGTTCGCGATTAGGCGTTTGCCTGGACTATTAAAGTAAATTGTTTCAGCTTGATCGCCCGAGCCTGAACGTTCGTGTGTATTTTTCAACGTAAAGTTGTTTAACACTAACATATCGGCGCTTTCAACTAAAAATACCGGACGCCCACTTGAACCCCCATTTAAACCTTCATAGTTGTTGTATTGTACAACCGTGCCATCGCGGCTTTCACCTTGTATGGTTAAGTTGTTTTTATCGCGCAAATATAAAATTTCATTGTAAACACCATCACGGATAGAGATCGTTGTGCTCGCGTTTTTATCTGTCATCGCGTAAGCCATCGCCGCTTGCAACGTTCTAAAATCAGCCGTGGCGCCATCATCATCAACTAAAATAGCCGTGCCGGTAGGCATTGTTGATTTAGTCGTGAATGACCACTGCGTTGAGCTGCCTAAACCATCAAAATCAAGGCCATTAAGTTGAGTGTTTAAAGCAACATCATTGCCAATAACAACGTAATATTCAGTGCCGTAAGCTAATGCACCGCTGTGAGGTTTAATAACAAGCTTGTTACCTTCAACATAAATGGCTTGATAACGCACATTACGAAGCTTTCCTTCCGTTGCTGACTTGATCGTATCTAAATCACCTGCCACATTAAGTTCATCAACGAGCTCATTGGTATTGGCATTATAAATACGGACCATGCCGTTTTCGCCTAAAGTCGGCGCGGTATCAAACGCTACGCTGATTAAGGTATCGGTATAAGCCGACATTTCGTTGATAGCTGGGCTTAATTTAGCGGTTAAATCACCATAGTCTGTTGTTGAATCAACAAATTGGGGGGCAACGGTAATATCAATTTTTTGTATCACGGTTGGATCAGTCGCCGAGACCAAATAAATTGCCGTCATGCCTTCTTCTAATGGATTAACCGTAACGGTTGAGCCATCAATCGTGGCTTTTGCAATATCGCCATCACCCGAATGAACCGTAACCGAATCAGCTGAGCCATCACCTAATAAAGCCGATACATTAAAGGTTAACGGATCACCATTAACACCACCAATCAAACTAGATTCGGCTAAATCGGTTGATATTTGAATTGGCTTGTCCATTGCCGCACCAATTTTGAAATCATCTAATTCAAAGGATCGATTATACGTATATAAACCGGCTAACCCTTTAGCTGTGAAATTTGTATCCGCAAACGTGCCTTTTAATTCACCATTGATATATAGCGTTAAATCGCTACCCAGCATTTCAAAACGCACGGTATACCAAACACCATCGTCGGTTGCATCTCTTTCGCCGAGAATAAACGGTTGTTTTTTCTGCACAGGACGCGAAAGTGAATCAGCAATAAGCGTTGCGACTTCAGATTGTGTTGAAGCAGAACTATTTTGTAAATTAAGTCCGCCGCCATACCAGTTTTGTTGATCAACATAACGCCCTAACATATATAAATGTTTATTAGCTGTTGTGCCATTTTGGCGCGGGCGTAATTTAGCCTCAACAAAATAATCGGCATCCGGTACATTGGCCATGGCACTGTCTTTAACCGTGGCTAATACCCCCCCTAGGCTACCGGCGGTATAACGCATTGCGTTATTACCTTTAATATCGAGCACATCAAATACGCCTTCGGGTCCAGCGGTGTTACCTTCTGACGCAAAGATATTCCAATTGTCTAACGTACCTTGTGAAAAATCATCACAGAAATATAAAGCAGGCATGTCGCTACAACTAAATGCCACCGGCTCGTAAGCTTCTTTAACAACCGCACTCGCAACCGTTTCGATCTTCAGGTTATCAATCGTGATACTACCTGCACTATCGGTACGTAACTGGAAGAATGAGTTCGTTGTGGCCGGAAAACCATCATGCGTAAAGCTAAAGCGTTGACCTTTCGGGAAGTTTTCGTCGTTAATTGAACTGCCAACAAATTTAGATCCACTCCCATGTAACGAGTTGCCAGCACTGGTTGTATTATTGTCGACATATAAACTCAAACCACCAGAACTGTTGTGATCAATCACATCAAAGCTAATGGTAAACCCTTGACTCAAGTTATATATACCCGTGCCTTTTGTATCGGCAGAGGTTGTTGATGATGCGGGCTCAGCATTACCGATAGAAAAACGATCACCAGCGAGTTTTAGCTCACCATTTTCGATTTCGATTGTCCCGCCGGTTTTAAAATATAGTGGACCACTACTCGTTGATTCGGCTAATCGCTTGTATGTAGATGAGTAGAATGTGTTTACACTATCCACTTCAAACTCTTCAAATAAAGCGGGTTCGGGTTCATCTATCGTCGCGGCATATTCTTGCATAGCGGCCACTTCATCAGCGACTAATTCAGCATTTAAAATGAGCATGTTGCTTTTACGATCATCTGCAGTTTCACAGGCATTGATCAGTGTTTGTAAACCTGACACATTGGCGGCATTACAAACACTGTAAAGTTCACCTTCAGAACGATTGGCTAACGAGACTAAATAATCCGTATCTGCATCCGTTTGATTTAACATCAATACTTGGCGGCTGCGACTTAATTCATATAAACCCGATGCGACTTCAACATCATCTTGGCTAATGGTGTATGAACCTTTAGTGGCTGAATTATCCGTACTGGCTTCTGGTACAAAATTGATAATTTGGCTAACGACGGTACCATTTTCAACATATATATGAGTAATGGGGCCGGTTAGTGTAGCTAACTTAAATGCTTGCGCTTTGTATTCACCTAATTCAGCCGCTAAAGTCGCAACAAAATGCGAAACCGCATCTTCATAAGACACCAAAGTAGACCGAGTGTTATTAGTGGCTTGACCTAACCATGTCTCAACTGCGGCTGCGAATGCGTTGCCTGATTGGTTAAAAAAGTCTTTGGCACTAAGCGGGTTACCTTCGTCATCGTTATTAACGGTTGCGACACCACCCAATGCGCTATCAATAGTAATGCCATTGCTTGGATCATTATCGCTATCAAGCGATTGTAAAAAGCGCGCTACGTTAGCGACATTTTCGGCATTTGGATTATTAGTTGAAAAAAAGCTTAAAGGCGTAATGATCGATTTAGCTTGAACCGCCGGAAACGTGACCCCGCCGATATAAAATTCGATGCTTTCACCACGGACATATTCATAACGCCCCTCCGCATCGGTTACACCTTCAGTCACTTCGCCATTAATGTTGGTTCGACGAAACGGCATTCCACCCACGCCACTATCTAAAAATTGGCCTTGTAACGGTGTGACTGTTACTGCTGATACATTTTGCTCAGATTCAAATCCGCAACCTGAAACGAGAACAGCACCAATAACACTGCTCAATATTGATAATTTATAATTCATGATTTTTTTCCTTTCGCAGAGCCACCGGTAGCAGCCCTGTTACAAAAATACAATGTCAGTTGGTTAATAAAACTTGTAATTCACACCAACTTGCAACGTTCGGCCATATGCTTCGCTTTGCGCCAACACTTTTCCACCGGTTAATGCGTTACCATCGTAGTAACGTAAATCAACATTATCGGTAAGATTGATCGCATCAAAATAAACCGACAGCCCTTTTGCTAAGTTAACTTTAGCTTTAAAATCGACCGTGGCGATCTTGTCTTGATATTGATCTGACCAGGCTTTACAAAATTCCCACGGTTGAGCTTGATAACGAGTAAAATTATCATCACCTTCAACAGGTAAAGTCGAACAAGATCCAATTTGCTCTAAAATTTCTGAGCGATAATTACCAATAACACGGAAAGATAAATCATCGTTTTCCCAACCCAGTGTTAAGTTAGCCATCATGTCGGCTTGGTCAGGTAACGCAATTGAACCAATGCGCACACTTTCATCAAGCTCTGCGTCACTTTGTTGAATCGTTAAGTTACTTTGTACAAAACCGCCCCAATCAAAAAACTGGTTATAGCTAAGCTCTGCCCCAAAAACCGTTGCACTCTTACCGTTAAGCGTATAGTTAATGTCGTTAAGTAATGTGTCTTCAGCAATAATAAACTCAGTAATTTGACCAACAGGCAATGTTAATGGCAATTCATCTAACCGTTTAGAAACGCCTTGCACATCCACAATGAAATTTTTAATGTCTTTGTAGAAAACCGCTGCTTCAATAAATAAGTCTTCTGAGTGATACCAACTAACAGAGGCATCGTAGTTAGTTGATGTCATCGGGATAAGATTAGGGTTACCCAAATCTAATGTATTATTGGTTCCCAGCACCATGTCTTGTAAATCAAGTGCCGATGCGCCTAAAGTGTCGTTATCGGTATAACAACTGGCCATTTCGCCTTCAACCGTTGGCGGCAAACACAATTCAATATCATTTTTAAACTGAGCCTTTGCTCGGTTCTGTTTAAAAGTAGGACGGGTATAACTGGTCCAAATGGCGGCACGCACTAATAAATCATCAGCGGCTTCCCAACGTAAATGCGCACTCGGGAAAAACTCACTGTATTTAATCGAGGCGGCCGGTAATGGTTCAAATACATCAAGCTGCGCACCCTCACCATCACCAACGGCAAATTCATCGTTAGACAACGCCATATTCCCATTTGAAGCATATTCGGTTGTCACATAACGCAAACCCGTAATTAACTTTACGTCTGCGGCAATTTCCATATCAGCCATCACATAAGCTTCGCTTACATCTTCTTGTAACGTGTAATCACTGGCCGAGCTTTCAAAAGACAACGCACTGTCGGTGCCATCGTATCCGGTGACCGCGTACTTGGTTGGCCCAACAATTTTGGTTAAATATTCTAAAGCGGCGTTATCAACAAACGGATGTTGGAACTTGCTATTGATCGGCATCTCGGTAGTAAAACCTAACCCACCCTCGGCTACCGAGGTTGCTACCGTTTGCTGCGACACTTTATAAGTTGCTAAACAAGCTGAATGCGCTTCACTGCCTATATCGTATGTATCGTCACAGCCATCGGTTGTTGGCACAAAGCTCCAGCGATTTTTATCTAAATCATTAGTCCTTTCACTAAATGACACACCGGCTTTAACGTAATACAACCAATCTGAATCAAAATCATATTTTAAGTTGGCTTTGAACGTGTTGATTTCATCCGTTCGAATACTGTCTTCTAAAAACATGTTATCGAATTCCCAATTATCACGATTGGCGGCATCACCATCGTAATTATCAAAAAGGGTTAAATCGACACCATAGCGTTCAGTTGCCTCGGCTGGGGTTAACGTGCCATAAAAAACGTCTTCTTTAGTTGCACGCCCGTGCATTAATACATTTTGCTCTCGGAACTGTACACGGCGATCATCAACTGAATCTTCACGTGCACTAGACGATGAATAATCATAATCGAATGTCCAAGCATCACCTAAAATGTGAGAACCACCAAAATTAAACGTTTTAACAATTTGCTCCGATTCTTGAATAAAATATTGGTGTTGCATTTCGGCATCGGTAATCAAAAACTCACGTGTGTTGGGGTTTACAAAAACAATTTCATTTTCTTTGTCGGCTTTATCAAAACGAAAATATTCACGATAGGCGACATCTTTATCGGCAAATCGAACATAATTGCCTTTTAAGTAAAAACGGTGAGCATCATTTGGACGGTATTCAATGTTTAGCGCCGCCGTATCACGTTCACGATCAGCGACTTCTTGACGTGTCTCAACTTGATAAGGCGCTAAAATAGCCTCACCAATAGACATTTCGTTAACGGGATCCCATTGGCGAATTGTGCGATAAGTATTTGTTGTATGGTGGCGCTGCTCGTTTACTAAAGACGCACGCTCTTCGGTTGACAACACAAAGCCTAAACCAATTGTGTCATCCGCTAATAACTGCGTACCGTCCAAGGTAAATTTGGGTGAATGCTCTTCACGCAGCTCTGAATACGAATCTTGAATTTTGAGCTTAAGTGAATCCCCTTGACGATCAAAAGCAGATATCGATTTAACGTTAACCGCCCCCCCAATCGAATTTAGATTCATATCGGGGGTTAAGGTTTTAACAACCTCAATCGACCCTAAACTATCGCCAGCGATACCATCTAGCCCAACTTTGCGATCTTCACCCGCGCCAGCCATTTCTGCGCCGTTCATATTAACGGATACAAATTGCGGACCTAAACCGCGCACAGTAACAAATTTACCCTCACCTTCAGAGCGTTGTAAACTAACACCGGGTAATCGACGCATCGATTCAGCTACATTTTGATCAACGAAGTTACCAATATCATCGGTTGATACAACCGAGCTATATTGACTTTTTTCGCGCTCCATCATGCGCGCTTTTTGGTCACTATATTGAATACCTCGTACTTCAATCACTTCTACTTCAGCTTCTTCTGCTGCTGCAGCGTCTTCATTTTCAGCTGCGAGCGGCACGGCTGAGTAGCCAAGCATCATCGCGGCGGCTATGGCATTTAATTCCCAACGTCTCATGCGGTTAGTCCTCATATTATTGATATGATTTTATATTTATATAGAGCCCTTAAAAGTGTAGCTCCACGCTGTGTTCTATCTATCGATGTTCTCTGTATTTATGTTCTTAATATCGAAAATTCAGTTTATTTACGCCTAAGTCTCTGCTTTATCATAATTGCCACCGGTGGCAGGTTGTTTTCCATTATATAGCTCTAAAATTTTTTTTGTATAGTTTTTGTTAAATATTTTAATTTATTTAATGATATTGTATTATAAATAATACTATTTCAGTCGTAATCCACTAAAAATATTAACTTTTAGTTACGTACTAAGGTATATATTAAAATTTATGATGAGGCTTCAATGGGCTCAGCTTTAGTTAAATTTAGCCAAAGCTCTTTACGCTGTAGCGGAGTCGCTTTAGGTAAATAAGGGTTAGTTAAACGTATCGCACGACGATTTTTAAGATCGGCTTGTTCAAGCGTTGCTTTAATCTCTGGGCTATTATAAAAATAATCATCAAATTGCCCATCAACCAACATAGTTTCCAGTCCGGCTTCAATGTCTGCTGCGAGCTTAGGATAGGCCTTAGATACAAAAAAGTAAGTCGGTAACGGATAAACAATAACTAAATCTTTCTCAACGGTTAACGGCAAATCAGAATAAGAACTTAATTCTGTTAACGCTTCACTGGCTCCCCGAGGAAACGCATCAAATCGGTCACCATCCAACATGTAATACAAATTTCTTTTTTTATTCGTTTTGATAACCTGCATACCAGCAGCTTCTAAAATTTTAGCATCCATCCACTTACGCCCTTGGCCAAACCGAATTAACTTTAAATCTTCTGTATTTTTAATTTGGCTGAAAATAGCTTGCTCACCTTCACGTATTAACATTAAGCGATGACTCATTAAACCTCGATAAGTATCAATGCGAATAGGAATATAATTAGCTTCCATCTGATCTGACGTGCCACCCCACGTTAACGAAATAGCGCCCGTTTTCATTGATTCAAGTACTTTAGATTTTGAATAAACTTGATCAGTTGATTCAATTTGGTACTCGCGATGTGAATAAGATAAAGCCAACGTCAGCAAGCCGGTCATATAGACCCCTTTTGTATTAGACTTTTTATTGATAATTACACTTTCACTTGCTGCTTTTACATTCATTGCAACCAAATAGGTCAGTAATAAAAGTACAAGTGTTGCTGAATAACCCGGTTTTTTTGTCATTTTGTACACCTCTTCAACAATTGCCACCGGTGGCAACTATATATCACTAAGGACGAAAAACAAACATTTATTTAACATAAAAACACCTTTTTATATATTTACCTTGTAAATCAGCGTGATAATGTTTCAAACTTATTTGAAGTTAATTCTGATTTCAATCAAGTTATTTTTTTATATGAATGGGATAGGCAGCTACGTTCATTAATTCTAGATGCTATCGAACGTACAGAGATAGCGGTTAAAACACAATTGACCTACCACGGTGGGCATTCCTTTCAGACGAGTTTTAAATGCGCTTACTCTGTGTTGCTCGAACTCAAAAGAGCACCACTATTCTTTCATTTCAGCGCATTTAAACGCTCGCTGAGTGGGCACTTATTATTACTGATTGATATTATTCGTCACTACAAATCAAATATACTGGATTTCCAAGCGTACCTATCTGGATGCTTACTGAGGTAATGTTATTAGGCGCTTTATCATTTGGATATGCAGGCTGATAAATGATCAAAAGAATGGAGAGAGCACCCACTATGGAAGTAAAATGGGTAATTTATCTGTTTATTTTCAATACCCTGAATTCATCCATGATGAGTTAGGGCGTGTTTATCTTTTGTGTATGCTTTGCCAGCCGTATTTGCACGATTTATACAAGGCAGAGCGATTGCGGTGTCGTTATTCTTGACATTAATCATTAATTAAAAGTTCAAATTTATGCTTAGCCAAGCTTTCTTCTTTTCTTACTATTTGATAACGCTTCATGATTGAGCCAACTAAGATGTGTAACCCCGCCGGAATAAAAGCAAACATAAACACGATCCCTTGAGATGTCGTTACGCTTAACTCAAGATCTTGAGCGTTATAACCAAAGTATGTCAGGCTAAAGCCAACCACGGCGCCAGCCAGTCCTATCGCTAATTTTTGACTCATCGAGATCATACAATACGAAAGCCCAGTTACACGTGTGCCTAAGGTTCGGCTGCCATAATCAACCGCATCAGCAATCGCGGCCCAAAAAATAGGGGCATGTAAATCAACCACAAAACTAAGCAAAAAGAACACAATAAAAGCGAACACAACCGCATCTTGACCCGCAAACACGTACAAGCCTAAACTCAATAAGCCGGCAATAATTTGGCTTTTATAATACAACTTAATTTTAGAATAGCGCTTAGTGATCCAGGTTGAAGCCACCATCGCTAAAATTGACGCTAGCACATTGGTAACTAAAAAAAGTGATTGCCCAAATGAGCCAAGGTTTAAACAATATTTAGCAAAATAAATGGCCAGCGCCCCCCTGATCATAAAGCCCATCGTGCTCACTACACAACTAGCTGAAAGCAACATCAATAACTTGTTTGCCAATACTAACTTAACTTGTTGCAGCATATTTATACGCATATTATCGAGTTGCACACGCTCTTGTATAAATACAAAGCAAAAAATCAAACAAACAACCGCAATCAACGCCATCGTCGTCATTACAACTTGGTAACCATGCGATAAATTACCGTTTAAATAATTTGATGCAGTCATGATCGGTACAATTGTTACTACCAAAAAAGCCGCTAACTTAGCCATAAATAAACGATAGCCACTGGCTGATAAACGGGCTTCTCGGTTTTCAGTCATCACGCTGAGTATCGAAATATACGGAATAGTCACCGCAGTAAACATGAGTGAAAAGAAACCATAGGTACAGTATGCCCAGAGTAGTTTTCCGTCGTAATCGAGATCGGGAGTCGTAAACGTTAAAATAATGGAAGCACCAAATGGTAGCGCCAGCAAGATAAAATAATGACGATAGCGTCCCCATTTAGAGCTAAAAGTATCGGTTAAATAACCCATTATTGGTGTCAACATCGCATCAGCGGTGCGCACAACAACAAACATAATACCCAGATCAATGGGCGTTAAATGATAAATGTCTGTATAAAAATAAGTGATTAGCAGCATCATTGACGAATACGCGATATTAATAGCGAAGTCGCCAGCCCCATAACCTATCTTTTCAATAAATGACAAATGTTCTGCCGATAATGCTTTCTTTGCTACCACGTGTTATCGCCTCGATCTCAACCTTTTAATTAATAAAATAATATTACTATTAAGAAATATTAGCGTAAATAGACTAAAAAATCATCTAAAAATAGTTAAATGTGAGCAGAAATGACTTATCTTTGATCGTTTCTCATTAACCGTACGCCATAAATGCCACCGGCAATTGAGTGGTTAGCCGCAACAAACTTTAAGGTGTATTGTCCTTTGGCTGTGCTAGCAATCAAATTAGAAATGGGGTAATCGACAGTAAAAAAATCATTCCCCTTGTCGCCTTTAAGTTCAACATCCGCCAGTTTATGTTCGTTTAACCAAAGGCTAAATTGGCGGCCGGCATCGAGTCCAAAATAGGTAATACGTAAAAAATCCGCGTCTTGTTGCTTATCGTTCAATTCATAACTAAACCATTGATGTGCATGTCGCCAATGACGTCCCATATGCACACCAGCTTCACTTTGCTCGGCTTTAAAAAAATGATCGGATTCAGGTTGTTGCTCACCAGGGGCTACTTTATCAATGGTTAATGCCTCAAGCTCTGCTATCGCTGCAGCGGCTTGAGCCGCCCGATCACGAAATTTTGTTAACGCTTTTGGGGTGGTATTCGCCCAATAGGCTTGATAACGCGTATCATGTAAGCGATAAAAAGGCACCAAAATCACAGGCGACATTAAAGGATTTGATAACTGTTGTTCGGCCACAAATGTTAATGGGCTGCCTGTAACAGCTTTGATCTTTTTAACAAATTCATCAGGGTCATCTAAAATCACAGGCAAGGCTTCGGGCGGACACATAGGCCCATTGGCGATGTGCCCCATGCGGCTATCATCAGCAATATATTCAAGTTTTTCATTCGGAAAAGGGTCGACTTTTGAAGCCAACACAACAGGTCCGTAAACCAAAGCATAGTGTTGAGTATTGCCAGGTAACGCTTCAGCTTTAATCTGCATCGGTAAATCAAACTCGATTGTGTCGCCATTTTGCCAATGGCGGTTTAACGCTAAATAATGATTGTCAGTGATGGAAAAGGTAACAGGGTTACCATTTAAGCGAATATTCATTTTATTACCCGCTAACCAAGACGGCTTACGAATGTGTAATTTGAATTGCGCTTGTCCTTTGATCACGAGTTTAGAGCGCGCCTGATCAGGAAATAAAGTGTGTTGTTTTAAATGGACCCCTAACGCCGGTAGTTTAATCTCAGACGCAACAAACATATTTACGTAGATACCTTTTTGGGCATCAGTATTGTAGATAAGCTCACCATATTTACTGTGATTTTCGATACCGGAACCAACACAACACCACATGGCTTTATCTACCGCCGAGTATTTACGATAATGACCAGGGCGCATCGAAGTAAAATATACAAGCCCGCCGTGTTTAGGGTGCTGCGACGATAATATGTGGTTGTAAGTCGCTCGTTCATAATAATCGAGGTAGCGCGTATCTTGCGTTTTAAAAAATAACATTTTAGACAGCTTAAGCATGTTATAAGTGTTGCACGTTTCTGGGCCTTCAACATCGGTGATCATGGCATTAAAATCATCCAAACCATGAAAATGTTCTTTTACGCTATTGCCACCCATCGCCGTTGATCTATGGTTAACAACACGATCCCAAAAATATTCAGCCGCTTTTTGCCAGGTTTTATCGCCTGATAATTCAGACACACGTAAAAAACCAATAACTTTGGGGATTTGTGTATTCGCGTGTAAGCCACTCAGTTGATCTTGTTGTTTAATTAATGGTGCTAAAATAGATTGCTGCGAGAACGCTATGGCTAAATCAAGATAAGTGTTATCACCACTGATTTCTGCCATATCAGTTAAGACTTCATTCATACCACCATGTTCAGTGATCAGCATGGTTTGAATGTCTTGCCGGCTTAATTTTTGAGTTAATATTTTGAGCCACTCAGCATAATTAAGTAATAATTTTTTAGCCAGCGGGATCTCAGCAATAAGATAGGCATCGCGTAAACCAGCAAACATTTTATGCACGTTATACCAAGGCACCCAACGCTTATTCATCGAGAATAAATCGGCTTGTATGTTTCCTGCCGCTACGTCTTTCCACATAGCAGAACCATTAGGAATACCGCCTAAATAACCATTACCATTGGTTTTTTGAATTACCTCTAGCTGTGCAAGCATATAGATTAAGTGTTTATATAAACGCTCATCACCTGAGGCCGCATAACCTAAGCTGAGCGCAGTTAAATAATGCCCTCCCATATGACCATCTAAACCGGTGTTTTCCCAATTACCGTAGCTGTCAGACGAGGTCTCAAGCCCTGCTTCACGTAAATACGGCGCTAATAATTTATCAGGTTCTAAAGCTAATAAATAATCAAGGTTAACACGCTGAGCCTGTAAAAATGGCCCATCTGTTATCTGTACACTTGATAACGGCAGCATTTTTAAGCGATTATTAAAATCAATTTTATCTACCGCCGCGTTAACAGTTTGTATAAATAGATATAGCAAAACCACGACTAATTTACGTGAAACACGAAATCGCATGCCTATTCTCCTAACCGCTGATTAACTCGGCTTGATCAGCGGGTGTACCAAAATTAGGAAAACCGTTATCATGCCAATTGATTTTTTTAACAAAAGTATGACGGTCAGGGTTCCACAATGGATCACCTTCAATTTCGGTATATTGGCGGGCATGAAACACCAACATATCGTGCTGGCCACATTCAGATTTAGTAAAACTGTTATGCCCAGGGCCAAACATCTTGGCTTCAGTCACCGTTTTAAAGACCGGTGCTTCGGCTTTTACCCAATTACTCGGCTCAAGTACATCCGCATTATCATCTATTGATAGCAAGCCTACACAATAGTTTTCATCTGTCGCACTGGCGGAATAACTAACAAATATTTTGTTATTGCCTATTAATACGGCAGGGCCTTCATTAACCCAAAAGCCACGTGTTTCCCATTCAAACTCAGGTTTACTAATTAAAACAGGTTCGCTCGAAATGGCGGTTGGCGTTGCCATTGGCGCAATATACAAGTTGGAATTACCGGTGATATCTTCTGCTTTTTGCGCCCATAAGTAATATAGTATACCTTTATGGGAAAAAAGAGTGGCATCTAAACAGAAGGTATCTATCCCCGTATCCACTTGACCCACAAAAAACCAATGGCCAGAAACCGGATCTGCGTCATTACACTGCAACACATACATACGATGTTGAAATAAGCCATCAACAATATCTCGGTTCGGCGCGGCAGCAAAATAGACATACCAGATACCCTCTACATAATGTAATTCTGGCGCCCAAATGAGTTCAGAATAAACGCCTTCATCAGGTTTATGCCAAACATCAGCCGGCGTTGCTTGATTCAATTCGGCAATTGTTTTTGCTTTGCGGATCTCAATTCGATCGTAGGCTGGCACAGAGCCCGTAAAATAATAATAGCCATCACTATGTTTAAAAATAAAAGGATCGGCACGTTGCTCAATTAACGGCTTAATAAAATTCATAAATACTCCAAATGCGAAAATAATGACAGCGAATCGCTAGGGCGTGTTGCTCTTTAGTTAACAATTGTTGTTCTATCGGAACACTTTCAGATTGCGGTGCGTGGCTTTTACATCATTATTCTATGTAAAAGCCGATCACAGCTTCCGCATCTTGGTCACGCCAAATACCTGCATCCATGCAGGTAACAACACGCCCTAAATAACTAATTGTTTAGCGCTATCGTTTTTAATTCAGGTTTGATCTCATCGTAATATTGATCCGTGATCACATATTTATACATAATGAAACCGACCACGGTATGAAAAAAACCAGGGATAATACAAAGCATCAATGCGATGCCATACAAGGCTTGTGAGGTTTGTTCTTGATCGGCTTGGTAACCGTAGTAAGCCAATAATGAACTGACTAACCAACCACCAATCCCCATGCCGGCTTTTTGGAAAAAGGTGATACCGCCATAAGCTAATCCTGATGCTCGGTTTTTATTTTTCACCTCTCCATAGTCAACCGACTCAGCAATAGCTGACCAAAAGATAGGCGCATGTAAATCAACAACAAAAGATAATAAAAAGTATAAAATTAAAGCTAAAATATAATCACCCGGCGAGACGGCATAAAACATTACAACGCTTATAATGCCAACTGCAATTTGACTCAGGCGAAATAATTTAACTTTACAATACGATTTGGTGATCCAAGTTGAAGCAACCATCGCTAAAATAGCCGCACCAACCGAAACAGATAAAAACAAAGATTGAAAAGCGGCATCGCCGCCGAGATAATATTTAGCGTAATACAAGGCAACAGCTGAGCGCACCACATAACCCGTTGTGCCAAATAAACATACAGAGGCTAAAATAAGCCACTGATCATTTCGGCACAACACCTTAGCTTGCTGCCATAAACTGCGTGAATCTACTTTATGAGTTAAGCGTTCTTTTGTTGTAGCAAAACAAAAAAGTAACAATGCAGTACCAATAAACGCCATTAAGCCCATCGCAACTTGATAACCTAATGCTTTATCGCCTTGCCAATAATCGGCATCGGCTAAAATAGGCACCACAATTGTTACTAAAAATGCAGCTACTTTGGCACAAAACAAACGATAGCCATTCGCTGACAAGCGCTCTTTAGGGTCGTCGGTCAGTACACCAATTAACGAAATATAAGGGATCGTGACACTCGTAAACATAATGGTGACAAAAATATAGGTCGCATAGGCGTAAACAAGCTTGGTGTTATAATCAAAATCGGGCGTACTAAAGGTTAAAAACACCGAAATACCAAACGGTATGGCTAAAAACAAAAAATAAGGACGATACCGACCCCAGCGGGTGTTTGTTCGATCAGTCAACAAACCCATTAATGGATCGGTCACCGCATCAATCAATCTAACCACTAAAAACATAATGCCTAAATCTTCAGGCTTTAAACCATATATATCGGTATAGAAAAACGTCATGATTAAAAACATTGACGATATCACCACATTAACGGCCATATCGCCTGCGCCGAAACCGACTTTTTCTAATCGTGTAAGTTTAATCAAACTCATATTTACTTCCTAAGTAACCTAAATTGCTCTGCGTACAGGCAAGATAACGCAATGAATATCTTAATATTAGTGTCTATTGCATATTAATTCTGTCTGAGTAACGATTTTATATTACTCAGCTTGATATCAAATAATGCCCAGATAGATTGACCTTATAAATGGGAACGATAATAAATAAGCAACAAGCGATTTTTAAATAATTTAACACAACATATCAACAATTAAAACATATAGTAATACTATTTGATATTTATTACGCTAAAAAATCTATTTTAATTTACATTTAAGTAAAAATTTACTATAAAGCTATATAGTAATACTAATAAGAGAGATCTTATTCTAGTTGTTCAGTTATTATTTTTAAAATAGATGAGAGGCACAATGAAAAACTTAAAACGACTTGCACTCGCAGCAACACTAATGACCACACTGAACGTTTCGGCTAAAAATCCGATCGTAGATAACGTGTTTACCGCTGACCCTGCCGCCATGGTTCACGACGGAAAAGTGTACCTATATACAGGGCACGACGAATCGCCCAGTAATAATGTGTTTTTCCAAATGCATGATTGGCTATTATTTTCATCTGAAGACATGGTTAACTGGACACAGCATGGTTCAATAATGCGCGCAGATGATTTTAAGTGGGCCAAAGGTGAAGCTTGGGCGGCTCACACGATTGAGCGTGATGGCAAGTTTTATTTTTATACGACGGTACGCCACAAAGATGACAAACCCGGATTTGCAGTGGGGGTAGCCGTTGCAGATACACCTTATGGCCCTTTTAAAGATGCCCGTGGCAGTGCCTTAATCACAGATGATATGACAAAGCACACGTCGAATGATTGGGATGACATTGACCCTGCGATACATGTTGAAGAAAACGGCGACGTATATATGTTTTTTGGTAATTTAGTGCCTAAATACGTAAAACTTAAAGATAACCTGATTGAACTTGACGGGCCTATCAAAGTTGTCGATGTACCTAATTTCACTGAAGCAGCTTGGGTGCACAAAAACAAAGATAATTATTATTTAAGCTACGCGTGCGAGTTTCCTGAGAAAATTTGCTACGCCATGAGCAAAAGTATTCATGGTCCTTGGCAATATAAAGGCATATTAAATGAGCTAGCCGGTAATAGCGAAACCAATCACCAGGCGATTATTAGCTTTAAAGGTCAAGATTATTTCTTTTATCATACGGGAAGCTTACCACCTAAACCAGGCCAAGAAAGCGGCGGCCGTTTTAGACGTTCAGTCGCCGTTGAAGCGCTACATTACAACAAAGATGGCACGCTTAAACGCGTTCAAATGACAACAGAAGGGATCACCAAACCCGTTAAATAATCAACGGGTCTATATTTATACTCAAGTTATTGCAGCGTTATACCTAAATAACTTGGGTATATGCTGCTTAAAACAATTTACATTACGCATACAGATAAAATAGCTCATCACCTATTATCATTTCTTTTTTTACTTAACATTTCTTTAACTGATCACGTTTTTACATCCATTTATTCAAAAATGAAACGATGATTCTTTTTCACCACTAAAATTCAAACACGATCAAACACTTAAACAAAATATTAACTTTTAAGTAACATTTCTGTTGATCTAATTAGTATTATGATAGTAGTATTAATGGTGATTTTTATAATGTTATTCATATTTAATAAATCAAACTTATAAAAAACGCCAAACACTTTTTATCAAAGTTTACCTCATTGTTTAAAGTCTTGGCTGTTTAATATGCACACACATAAAAGCTTTTTTGGAGGCGAAATGTTACAAGCACGCAAAATTATAAAAGTACTCAGTGGTTTACTTTGTTTAATAAGCAGCCAAGTATTTGCGATAGACAATGGGGTTTATACTATTAAGTCTAAGCACAGCGGTAAATTGATTGAAGTGGGTAGTGGATCACCTGAAGACGGCGCTAATATTAATCAATGGTCAAGCAACAATGAAGATGCGCAAAAATGGTTAATTACAAAACTTAATAACGGATATTATTCGATTATTAACTTAAGTAGCGGTAAAGCGATGGAGGTTTACAATTTTGATAATAGCGACGGTGGTAATATTACCCAGTGGGAATACTGGGGTGGAATAACACAACAGTGGGATATTAATGAACAAAATAATGGTTATTTTACCTTTACTAATCGTCATAGTGGCAAGACATTAGATCTATTAAATTTTGAAACCGTTGATGGTGCCAATATTGGTCAATGGACATATTGGGGAGGTGATTCACAATTTTGGTCGATGCAAAAGGTCGGTTCAATTGAATCAGGCCCTTGGGACCCATCCACGACGAATGGTTCAACTAATCATTGGGCACTAACAGGTAACATAGTCACACACGACCCTACTATTGGCTATGAAAACGGTACTTGGTGGTTATTTCAAACGGGCCCGGGTATTTATGGTAAATGGTCAAGTGATGGTGTTAGTTGGAATGAAGCGTCTCCTATTTTCCCTAATCCATTAAGTTGGTGGACGAATTATGTACCTGGTAATACAAACAATGATGTATGGGCACCAGAGCTTAAACATTATAACGGTCGAGCATGGCTGTATTATTCTATTTCGACATTTGGTTCACGACAATCAGTTATTGGCTTAACATCGGCAAGTAGTGTTGCAGCAGGTGATTGGCGAGATGATGGTCTTGTTGTAAACACGACAACCAATGACGATTATAATGCAATTGATCCCGATCTGGTTATTGATAAAGACGGTGCACCTTGGTTAGTATTTGGCTCTTGGAACTCTGGGATCAAGCTTAAACGAATCAACCCAATAACAATGAAACCTTATGGCTCATTATATTCATTGGCTGCCCGTTCGGGTGGTATTGAAGCGCCAACGATTGTTTACCGTCAAGGATATTATTATTTATTTACTTCTATCGGTAAGTGTTGTGCAGGTATTGATAGTACTTATCAAATTGCTTATGGTCGTTCGACTGATATCAGAGGTCCATATTTAGATAAAAATGGCACCGATATGTTAAACAGTGGCGGTTCTATTTTAGATTCAGGTAATAGTGCTTGGGCAGGCCCTGGTGGACAAGATATTTTAAATACAGACGTTATTGTGCGCCATGCCTATGATGCATCAGATAACGGTACGCCTAAATTAATGATAAGCACACTTAATTGGGATTCAAGTGGTTGGCCAAAATACTAATTTTTAGTTGATACACTTTTTAAAATAAATGAGTTAAGCCGTAACGTGTTAACTCATTTTACTTAATGTGCGCAAGCATTACTATCAATAGGATAATGCCAGAAAGCTTCATTTTGCATAGCCTTATCAATCTGTAAAGTCGGGTTACATAAATATAATTTTTTACGACTGTTAATATTTAGCTGTTTCAAACTGTTTTTAATATCTGGATCATTGTAAAAGATGGAATCAAATGTACCATCTGCTCGCAATGACTGAATACCTGATTTTAATCTATTGGCTAGTTTTTGATTTTGTTTGCTAACAAAAAAATATACGGGCATTGGATAAATCAAACTTAAATATGGATCCAATTCCAGCCCCTTTTCTTTATGTAAATTGACATCTGGCAATGCTTCTGCGTAACCACGAGATAATAAATCAAATCGCCCCCTTGCTAACATTTTATAGAGTTGTTCAAAGGTGGATGTTTGTATGACTTCAAATTTATTATATTTCATTATTTCAACATCTGGCCAACCTCTACCTAAACCAAATGTAAATTGGCGAAGCTGTTCTATGCTATTTATATTTTGAAGTATGTGTTTATTATTTTTGTTTACTAACATAACGCGATACCCCATTAAACCTTTTAATAAAGGTTCTTTAACTGCTTGATTTTGTGCTTCCCTTTTTTTTGATGTTGAGGTCCAGGTTAAATTTATATGTTCATTTTTACCCAGTAAGACATCGATACGTTGATGGGTTAAAGGTATGTTATGTTCTAAAACGTTACATTTACCATATTCTGCTTCAGTTCGTTTTAATATCGCATCAAGTAAGGTCAAAAAATATTGATTGTGGATACGCTTGGATGGTTCTTGATAGGGAATATAAACTACGGCTAAGTTTGATTGATTATCTAACGTACAGCTTTGAACTTTATGCGTGAACATACACAAGATAATAACTAACCAGATAAAATGCATTCAACCAATCTCAAGATAATTTAACTTAACAAAACTAAGTTTTCTTTATCATTAAGCTTAGTGATTAATAAAACTAACACAAGATGAGTACTTACATTTGTTTATTACGTTTATATTTTTTAGTTTAAATAAACATAAAGTAAATAGACTATGTTGACTGTGGTATGAACTTAAAGCGAATGACACAGATTTTTGGACGCCCTAGATTAAGAATAAAAAATACCGCGATATACGCGGCATTTTAATGGAGTTAATATGCTCTTCTTATAAAACGTTAGCTAAACCATAATAAGCTGAGTTGTTTCGTAAATCAGCCTTAAACTGACGAATTTTGGTGTCCGCATCGATAACAACAAGTTCAACCCCTGCCATTTCTGCGTAGTCATTTATCATATCGGTCGTTACTGCTTGGCTATAAGCGGTATGATGTGCGCCGCCAGCGTAAATCCATGCTGCTGCGGCTATCGATAAATTAGGACGTGGCTCCCACAATGCATTGGCAACCGGTAATTTAGGTAAATCTGCAGGTGGTTTTACAGCATCAACTTCATTAACAATAATGCGGAAACGATTGCCTAAATCAATTGGTGATACATTGATTGCCGGTCCTGCAGCACCGGTAAATAATAAACGCGCGGTATCACATTTAACGCCGATTGTATGGCGATGTATTTCTAATTTTGGTTTTTCTGCTGCTATTGATGGGCACACTTCAAGCATATGCGCTCCTAAAACTTGATCGCGCTCTCCAAAGTTATAGGTATAATCTTCCATAAAAGATGTGCCTCCTTTTCGACCTTGACCCATTACTTTCATTATGCGAACCATAGCCGATGTTTTCCAGTCGCCCTCTCCACCATAACCAAAACCATTTTGCATTAAGCGTTGAGTAGCTAACCCTGGTAAACCGGTTAGTCCAGCTAAATTTTCGAAACAGTTTGTAAATGCACCGAAGCCTCCATCGGTTAAAAATTGACTCATACCCAATTCAAGACGAGCCTCGTTTTTAAGCATGTTTAGCTGGTAGTCATCTTTAAATAATGCATCATTTATTGCATATTCTTGGCTATAACATTCAATTTGTGCAGTAACATCAGCATCAGATACATTGTTAACTAATTCAGCAAGTTCACCTAAACCATAGGCATGAACTTCGTAACCAAATTGAATTTGAGCACTGACTTTATCACCTTCGGTTACGGCTACTTGGCGCATGTTGTCACCAAAACGGGCTACCTTTAGGTTTTGGCTTTCGTTCCAACCTGCAGCAGCACGACACCATTCATCGATTTGTGTTTGTACTTGTGTATTTTGCCAATGGCCAACAACTACTTTGCGTTCTTTACGTAGTCTTGTTCCGATAAATCCAAATTCTCGACAGCCATGTGCACTTTGGTGTGTATTCATGTAGTTCATATCGATATCAGCCCAAGGTAATGCGGCATTGAACTGCGTGTGTAAATGCATGAATGGTTTACGTAATTCGCTTAAACCCGCTATCCACATTTTGGCAGGTGAGAAGGTATGCATCCATAATATAACCCCAACACATTGACTATCGGCATTTGCTGCTTGGCAAACAGCATGAATTTCTGATGGCGATTTTACGGTCGGTTTACAAACAACATCAAACTGGATGTGTGCTGATTTGTTAAAACCGGCAACCATTAGCTCACTGTCTTTAGCCACTTGTTCTAACACCTTTGGCCCATATAAATCTTGAGATCCTGTGATAAACCAAACTTGTTTTTGTGAAAAATTCATATTTTTATCTCTATATTATGCTGTACATTAAACGTTTAAATGATTGATGAGTGCTATTTACTTTGTCCGTAATATGCATTTTTTCCATTTTTACGTAAGTAGTGTTTATCCATAACCTCTTGTTTTAAATCAGTAACTTGTGGTGTTAAGGTTTTAGTTAAATAGGCCATCTTAGCTATTTCTTCCAATAATGCAGCGTGATAAACCGATTTGGCGGCATCTACACCCCACGTAAAGGGAGCGTGGCCAGCAACAATAACCATGGGTGATTCATTTGGGTCACGATCAATAAAACAGTCTGTGATTTGCACACCCGTTTCTTCTTCGTAATCACGATCAATTTGATCATTACGTATAACAGCGGTGCAAGGAATATCACCATAAACATAATCAGCGTGGGTTGTGCCTAAGCAAGGTATCGGTGATCTTGATTGTGCCCATGCCGTAGCATAAGTCGAATGAGTGTGTGTGATCCCACCTACATGATCCCAATGACGATATAAATAAGTATGCGTTTTAGTATCTGAAGACGGGCGCATATTACCTTCAACAATATTGTTTTCGAGATCAACAATGACAATATCATCGACATTTAAATTTTCGTAAGCTACGCCACTTGGCTTTATAGCAACAACGCCTTTTTGACGGTCTATTTGTGAAACGTTACCAAAGGTATAAATAACTAAGTCACGGGTGACTAGTTCCATATTGGCTTCAAAAACTTCACGTTTTAGTTCTTTATAACTCATTATTTAATTCCTCCTTCAACGAATACACCGAGTTTTATATAGCGTTGGTACAATTCATCAAATTTTTCTGTGTTTTGCCTATTAGGCTGATACGTTTTACAGACAGGTGAAGCCATTTGAGCTTGTGCACTTGCGACATCAGGGTAAATACCCGCAGCAACCGCGGCAAATATGGCAGCACCAAGAGCACAACTTTGTTCACTTTCAAGTACATCTATTGGACTATTCCAAACATCAGCACATGTTTGCATAACAAAATCTGATTTTTTCGAGATCCCACCAATAGTGACGACTGAATCAATGCGAACGCCTTCTTTTTTAAAGCGCTCTATGATTGCACGCGAACCAAACGCCGTTGCTTCGACTAAAGCTCGGTAAATATGCGGTGCTTGACTACCCATTTTTAATCCGGCGATAGCCATCGACACGGTCTGATCAGCATCAGGGGTACGCCGACCATTAACCCAATCAAGCGCCGTAAGCCCCGACGAACCGATCGGCAACTTAGCCGCTTCTTCGCCTAGCGCGATTAATGTTTTATCTTCTACCTCTTGGATCAATTTAGCTTTGGTTGCATCATCGATTAAATCGCTAAGCACAATGTTTTGCAGTGGCCAATTAATTAAACGACGGAACCAAGCATATAAGTCACCAAAAGCAGATTGACCCGCTTCTAAACCAATAAAACCAGGCAAAACAGAGCCATCAACTTGTCCACAAATACCTTTAATATTTTTATCGGCGACTTCATCATAAGTAGCCACTGTAATATCACAGGTTGAAGTGCCCATTACTTTAGTTAATACACCCGGTTTTACATTGGCGCCTACTGCGCCCATATGACAATCAAAGGCACTAAAAGTAACGGCAATTCCCACAGGTAAAGAGAGCTTATCAGCCCATTCAGCACTTAACTCGCCACAAATTTGATCAGCTGTAAATGTTTCACTGGGTAATTTATCGCGTAAGCCATCTAAGAGAGGATCTATTTGAGTGAAGAATTCATTGGGTGGGTATCCTCCCCAGCTTTGATGCCACATTTGCTTATGGCCTGCCGCACACCGGCTTGATCTAAATACGGTTGGATGCAACGTGTCGGTTATTAACGCTGACATCCAATCACAATGTTCAACCCAACTATAGGCTGCATCAGCTATCGTTTTATCTTGACGTAATGTATGTAAAGCTTTAGCCCAAAACCATTCAGATGAATAGACACCACCTTCGAATTTCAAATAATTCTCATTGGCGGCATTAGCGGCTTGTGTTATCTGTTGAGCCTCAGTGATCGCAGTATGATCTTTCCATAATATAAACATGGCATTGGGGTTTTCAGCAAATTCAGGTTTAAGCGCTAAAGCGGTACCGTGTTCATCGACTGCGATCGGTGTTGAGCCTGTTGTATCAAAACTAATCCCAACAACTGACTGTTGTGTTTCAACGGGAACTTGTGACCAAAGACCTTGTACAACTGCAGTTAAACTTTCAATATAATCTAAAGGATGTTGGCGGAATTGGTCTTTAGTAGGATCACAATAAAAGCCTTGTTTCCATCTTGGGTAATAAACCACATGAGTCGCGATCTCTTTACCATTTTTTGTATCTACCAAAAGAGCTCTAACTGAATCCGAGCCAAAGTCCAAACCTAATACATAGGACGTCATATATTCACCATCATTTAATATTGCAATAAAATACCGCTTTCAATATATATTAATATAGTATTACTTAATGAAAAATACAATAACTTACACACGAGTTTTAGAAAATAGTATGACTATTAACCCTTAAATTGACTTTTTCAGTCGATAAATTGCGATAAAAGTAATAAATAACGCAATTAGTACTACTTTATGTAAGTGTATAGTTGAAGAAGGAAGTGGTGACGTTGAGCGCCAAGTTCAAAACTAAATTAGTTTTAGCTTCATTGGTGAAAGTCAGTCAGGTATACCGGTTTATATGAAACTAGAGAGTGGTAATTGCAATGATATGGTAAAAGTTAACGTATTGTGAGTAGCTTGAAGTTTTCACAATATTGCTATTATTAATATTTTTTATAATAAGAAGGATAAATTATTAATTTTCTGGCGACCGATCAAATTTTTCATCTCGCTCTCACGTCCTAATAAACAATAAGAATAAAAGATTATTCTTATTGTTTATTATTATTAGAGATTAGGAAAATAAATTTACATGTATGTCAGTAATTTTTTTTTACGTTATGGATTAAAATGTTTGTTTAGCACCTTCATCCGTTACGTTTAACAATGCCATCATTTCAAAATTAGCTCTGTCTGGACTACGGGATTTTATGCCTAAATACACCGCTTTATGCATAGGTAACGAAGCTTGCCAATATTCTTCACCGCGATGTGTTGTAATATCAAACGAACGATATAGCGCTTCTGCCAACATAGTACCAAATGAGTCCATTAACGCATTTCCAGATGCCGTTAAAATAGATTGATGAAACTCAACATCAGCTAGTAAGGTTTGCTCAGTGCCATATTCGGCTGCTTCCATCTTATTGTAAGCTTCTTCAATTTTCAACAATTGCTCATCGGAGCCAGATTTAGCGGCAAGCATAGCAGCGCGAGGTTCTATAGCCTGTCTGAATTGAAATAAATCGGCCAGAATTTCATTTCCCATATCGGATTCAAAACACCAATTCAACACGTCAGCATCCAGCATATTCCATTGTTTTTTTATGCTTACTTTTGTCCCGGTTTTTGGTTTTGACTCGATTAAGCCTTTAGCGGATAATAATTTAAATGCTTCACGCAGTGCTGTGCGCGAAATACTAAACTCTTCCATTATTTTAGCTTCTTGAGGTAAGTTAGCACCTTGGCTGTAATGACCGCTAACAATACGCTCGCCTAATGCACTTGCAACTTGACCATACAAACTGCGTTTATTGACATTTCGTTTATTTTCTAGCATTTGGTTGCCCATCTCTTTTATATACTATTATGATAGTATTTTTTTAAGGATAAATAAAATTATTGCTTAATGAGAGACAATTTAGATATCAATTTGTTCATCTATTTACAATAAGCGCGCAATACCGGCCAAAATTGTATAACAATCAGGTTTAAACAAGATTGGAGCTTGGCTTAACATCGCTTGACAACTCAAGCTAATTTTTTATTACTGGCATGCATCATATTTATTGATAAGATCAGGAAAAAGATGATTTATAACACCGTCTAAATGAGTACCAGATTGATAGATAGAATTAATAAGTAACAAATCTGGTTAAATTTAGCACGGCATGTTGTATTGGTTAGCGAATTCAGCTTGTACTTTTTTATATTAGTGAAAGTAATACCAATTCATATAAATAAGTGATCTCTCAGAATGCATCCAGCGGTTTTTGAACAAGGCGTCGGTGTACAGGAATGGTTGTTCCCTTTCAAATACCGATAACGCAGGTCAAAAGCCGCTGGGGCATTCCTTTCAGGCGAGTTTTAAATGCGCTTACTCTGTGTTGCTGGAACTCAAAAGAGCACCACTTTTCTTTCATTTAAGCGCATTTAAACGCTCGCTGAGTGGGCACTTATTATTACGGATTGGTATAAGCAACCTTCAATACATTTAACTTAAAAAATAATCATTTACTATGTTCATACTCTCATGCACATCAATACAAAACATCCCGGCATCATTAGCCGCTTTAATGCCGGCTTGTGCGTCTTCAAACACAATACAATCCTCAGGTGCAGTTTGCATTAATTCAGCACATCTTAAAAAGGTATCAGGTGCAGGTTTTGGATTGTTAACCTGATCAGCCCCTACCACATGATCAATCAATTCAATTAAACCACAAGCTTCTAATACAGATTTTGCCTCTTCGGTATAAGCACCAGTACCAATTGCCATTGGGCGTTTACCTATATTTTTTTTAGCAAATTCAGCTAGTTTGGTGGGTTTTACGTAAGTATGCAACGTTGCTTTAACTATCGATTCTTTATAATCATTCACTTCATCAGCACTAGCAGATAAAGTTATTTTAAAATGTTTAGCTAAAAATATAACGGTTTCTTTAGTGGGTACCCCTGCAAGAGAGCGCATTAAAACGGGGTCTATCGGAATGCCATAATGATTAAGCGTTTGACTCCACGCATTTTCGTGCAACTTACCACTATCAACTAATGTGCCATCCATATCAAAAATAATGGCTTTAAATTTTTCATACATTATTTTACTTCCTCTTCATTTCAGGCATTTTAATTTACCCACACGTAGCACCAACATAAAACCATATTGTATTACAAATAAAACAAACATGCGATCTTATACGGGTTTAAACAAACGGGTGTACAAATGCCGCAATTTTATCATCTTGACAGTTTTCAAAGAAGCATTGTTGGAAGCGTTCTCCGCCGACAGCCGTTTTTATTAATTCCGGATCTAACGACTTTAACCCGTCTAAAAAGCTTTTAGCCGTTGCCAATTTCACTTGATTTAAAATACCGGCATTAGTGACTTGTGATTCTTTGCGTTCAGTTGGATAGCCTTGACCTCTTTCGCCGCCAAATGCTTTTTCAAAAATGTATTTAATGTTGAGTTCAGCCCCCCAACCAAATCCCTTAGCAAAAGGTAATGCGAGAGCATTGCCGTTATTAATTTGTGCAAACAAGAAGGCATCTGATGGGTCAATACAATAACCACATGCTACACCAGGGTAAGCATTTAATGAGATTAATGCTCCCTGCCCAGTTCCACAACCCGATACAACAAAATCTACCGCTTTACTGTTTAATAATAAGCTCGCGATAATGCCTAAATGGATATACGTTAAACGGTGATCATTGTCACCATTCATTCCGACATTAAAAATGTCATGGCCTTGTTCGTGCCCTACTGCTTGTAATTGTTCTAACACAATTGGATTTTTAGCGGCTTGACTAAATTCATTCATCAGTGCGATTTTCATTTTTACGCCTACATCATATATGGGTTAATAAATGTTAAATTGGATCACGATTAATAATTTAACTACATTGGTTTAATTTATTTGTTTTTACTTAAGTTTGAAAAATCATCCACACCGTTGAGAGTACGTTTAACCGGTTTTATGGTGCCATCAGCATTAAAATGCAAATATTCAGCCGCACTATGACGCTGACGTTTACGTGCCTTACATGCTGAT
This sequence comes from Algibacillus agarilyticus, assembly GCF_003286125.1. GTDB lineage: Bacteria > Pseudomonadota > Gammaproteobacteria > Enterobacterales > Alteromonadaceae > Algibacillus > Algibacillus agarilyticus. Next base: position 16,250 of record NZ_QMED01000014.1, on the reverse strand, counting down.
TCTGGAGTTGCTAACCAACGATGGTAAAACAAAATCCATTGACCCTTGTATTCTACAATTGAATGGTGATTATTACTCTTATGCTCTTGAGCCATAAATACGCCTTTATATTGCCAAGGGCCGGAGGGCGAAGTAGCCATGTAATAAGCAAGTTCACGATTGTTTTCTGGCATAGTGTAATAATAGTATTGACCACGTTTAAAAACCCATGGCCCTTCCATTTTTGGTTCGTGCCCGCCCATATCCATTTTAATAAAATGGCCTTGGGTGCTTCGCATATCATCCGCCATTTTTATCACGTTGTAATCTTGATCTTTGGCATGAAAATATAGATATGCCTGACCGTCATCATCGATAAATAGAGAAGGGTCATTCGCATAAGGATGACGCCATAATGGGGCTCCTATTTTATCAACAAACGGGCCAGTAGGACTGTTACTTTCTGCGATGCCAATACCCATCCATTTAGTGCTGTTTTTGGGATTAACACGATCTTTATGGCCAGTGCCTGCAGGAAAAACTAAATAGTATTTACCATTTTTGTAGGCCGCATCAGGAGCCCAAGCATAGTTATCGGCCCAAGTTAATTCATCGACTGAAAATATAGCACCATGTGCAGTCCAGTTAACTAAATCGATTGATGAGAATACATGCCAATCTTTCATCCAAAAATCAAGTTGGCATTCTTGATCATGAGACGTATAGATATACATTCTGCCATCTTGCCACACATGGCCAGAGGGGTCTGCCGTTCGAATATGCGCACCCAAATTTAATGGATTAGCCGCAAAGCAATTGTTGATTAAACATAGATTTATCAAAATAAAACCGACAATTAAATGATAGAAACCAAGCATATATTTTTACCTTATTATTTTAACTAAATTGTTATTTCTCTGGTGATAGAAGGCGGATTATATAAGCCATAAATTGTTTTTAAATTGACAATAATCGCGAGAGTTTCTAACGCTATCCCCCCAATTGAAAACACCATAATATTGTTAATTAACCAGCAAAATGAACCCAATAAAAACCCTAAGCGCATTTTTATACCTGTTAAACAAAACATGGCATAAGTGCCTAAACATGAACCTAAAACACTTAACCAATCAAACCACTGCTCAATCCCCCATACAGCATTAATAAAGACAACCAATGCAATAAAAAAATACGCGACATAAACCGAGCTCGTTTTTATCGACGTGTAAGTACGTACTATAGCGATCGCTGTGCATAAAGCGGATGCAATGGCATCTAGTAGAAAATAGTGCAAGGTGTGAACGACATTTAGCGTGAGCATGGCATATTTGAAATACAGGTCATTTTTTTGTAGGTAGCAAATAATTGCGATAATAAAACTGAGTACCCCAAAAAACTGGGCTACGGGGTTATCTATATTCATTAACAATTTATTCCGACAAATATTACCTCCCAACAATATGCCACCGGTGGCATATTAAATCAAATAATACTTTTTATTTATATTTAAAAAATGATAATTTCTACTGATTTCCCTTCATTAACCTGCCACCAGAATAACAAACTAGCTATGCTCGTAAATAGGTTAAATTTGCTAAAAAAGGATCGTTAGTACAATATGAGGTTTATGAGGCATCTGCAGATTATCTTAGAAAAATCACTGCGAGAGTTAAGCAATATATGCCTCAAAATTGAATATAGTCAAAGCGATCGGGTTTTAGGGGCAGGTTTCTCGTTCCAGACGAAACCGAAGTACTTACATCCATGTAAGCAAAGCCGTCAAGCTTCGAGACGCCATGAGCATATGCTTTACTATGTGATTGGGGCCGCCTAAATGGATTTAGGTGTTAGAACGACGCAGGAGCCAAAGTCGAGAGTAAGCGCTGACAATGAACCATAAAACCTGAGCGAGAAGACTATAATTACTCAATCTAATAAAACGTCTATCTGCCCTACTCCACACAAATCAGTCTATATTAACGGCTTCTTGAGCTTTACTAATTGCTCGTTTTAATTCTTTTTCGTCAATAAATTCGTCACTATGCGTGTTTAAAATATATAATCTTACGATCGCCTCTTTCGCTTGCTCAGGCAACTTCTTAAACGCGGCACTTGGATTTTGTTTATTTTGCGCTTTTGCTGCTAATTCAAATATCGCCTGTCGTTCAGCTTCAGTTTTTGAATTTAAGTAGTTTTTAACTGCTTTTTTAGTAAACTCTTGAGTGACTTCCGAAGCAATTTTTTTATAAACGTTTCGCTTTCTTTGTTCTTTTTCTCTTCTGCTCATTTCTTCACGTTGTCGTTTTTCAAGATAATCTTTTTGGATCTGCGCCCAAATAGATTCAAATGCCGTCCTATTGTCATTTAACATTTTAGTAAAATACGAACCCGGATTACTTTTGTGTCCCGCTTTATATTTAATAAAACGTTGACAATTGAACTCAAGATAGTGCAACTCTTCTTCTGACATTTTATTATCAAAATACGCATCATCATTATATTTTGAATTATAATATTCTTGCGCTACGGTAGCTAAACCAAGATCACTTAAATGGGCTCTAACTCTTTTTTCTAAAGCAATTGATTCAACTTTTTCTATTTTACGCTTTCTCGTTAGCGACAGTAAAATTGTGTGAACGGGTCTTCCCCTCACAGCCATAAATACATCAAACTCAACAAAATCGGATTTATTTAGGTTATCAATTGAAGGTTGTAGCACGCGAGATTTGAACTTTTTAAATTCTCCATAGACCCAGACTTTTTCTCCTCCATCACCAATATCATACGTGAGATCTAAATTGGTTCGCATATTGTCTATTGAATATGCAGCGTTCCTAACACCATCCCTCCAATTTCGCATGCAGAGCTCATACATTCTAGGCGTATATTTATCACTCCAAATATTGGTTACACCTAAGTTGAATGTTATTTCATCAAATCCTTTAAAGTTAATTAATTCACGTCGCACAACAGGGTCAATACGAACGTTTAAAAAACCCTCATTTACATTTGCACCAGAAATTAACTGTTGAAAGCCGATGCTATCAACCTCGTCACTCATCCCCCATTCAACTTGAGCTTTTTTTAATGCCTGGATGACTTTCTTTGCATTATTTCGATTGGAGCTTTTCCAACCCATTGTGTCGCAGAAATCTGGCCATGGTATTGAAATTTGTAAAATAGATTCACCCAGCGCAGACTCGATGACTTCATTATCACCATACCTTTCGGTAACATAGTTTTGAAGATGAAATAATAATGCATTAAAACATTTATGTACTGATCCAGTAATTGCACCACGATCAGATCGCATTAATACAACACGGTCTGATTTAGTTATCAACTGAACAATTTTACTATCAGCATCTGTTTCTGGTTCTAAAGGCATAAAAATCATGAGCTATCTAAGGTACCCGAAATATAAACCAAAGGGTACCTTTGGTCAACACGGACAAGACGTTAACAAATGAGTCAAAGTACCCAAAAAAACGCTATAAGTACCTTAATAAACGAGGAAAGTACCTTAATAAACGAGCCTCTACACAAGGTGCCCGTTTTAACGGGTACCTTAGGTCGTTTTTAAAGGTACTTAAATATAGAAAAAGTCGTTTATGAAGGTACCCTAAACGTTTTTAAGTGTACCCAAACCCCGTTTATATGTGTACTTTATAGTTTATTAAGGTACCTTTGACCTTTAACTTATTGTTTTTATTGACCCCATGTTCAGATCGATCAGATCAACTCTTTTAATATTTAATTAAAAGATCTATTGATCTTATTTCATTTATTATTAAAAACTCTAAAAAATGGCTTTTTATACGATTTTTATTCAAAGTGTCCATTTAAACGACTAATTAGCTTGGTATACATTAGCTATTAACACAATTTAAGTACCCAAGAAAACGGTTAATCGAGAAATATAATAAATAAGCAATGATTTTGATACCGTTCTTTAACTAGGTTCCCTCTAAAACGATCAAAAATGGGTTTCAGCTCGTTTTTTGGGGTACCTTATTGAGTTTAAGACTGACCTTTCGTTATTTATTGGCGATAGGTACCCCAAAAAACTAATACCGTTATAAAAATTGCGTTTATTTGGGTACCTTATAAAAGATAATTATTTAGTAATCACTTGCCAGTATTAATCAAGCTGAAGTACGTTTATTTGGGTACCTTCATGTGTATATAATTATAATCAATTGATTTTAAAGCTTTTTATATGATGATAGATGTAAAAAAAACATATTAAAAAATACTTATATAACTTTAGGTACACTTAAAAACGCTCCTGCTTTAAAATAACTCTTTCTTGGTACTACTTTGAAAAATACATTTTCTTACTTCCCTCTTAGGGTTGGCTTACTGCCATAATCGCAAAACCCCTGCGTTTGCACAAAACAACAATAGTAATGCGTATCGATAACTATGTACCTAAAAAACTAAAGCCTGAAAATGACAGTAATCAATCTTGCCTTACACCAGAGCAAACAGCGCAAGTGGTTGCTCATATCACATAAGACACCTATCGGTATGATTATCAAATGACTGCAGATATTTGGACAAAACATAGTGTGAAATTTTCGGTTTAAAGTTTAAAAAAGAGGTTTCAGAAAAGCTGTTTTCGCTATACACAGCCCAAATATTTCCTTGTTAATTCTGTGCGGATAAACAAGCTGAATTTATTAACATTACAAGTTATTGATAAATATATATTATTTATGGGTGATTGGTTAAAACCAGCTACCGTTTGATTAAAAAAGGTCAAAATAAATCGATTTAAATACTGGTCGCCGAACATGTATAAACTTAATTAGCGCTATTAAATTAAATGATGACATGGCTGCGCATCAGGTTAGCCTATATAAAAAAATGTACAGCAAACTATTCAATTTTAATCTGTGTAATTCGTCAACATTATGGAACAAAAAATTCACTTAATTTTAGATGGCGAAGGCATACCACTGAACTAATACGGTCAAGGGTAAAATAACTCAATACGAATCATTATTTACCGTCTTACAGTCCAAATTTAGATCCCATAGAACTGCTTGGGGAAAAAGATTAACGTATAGGTGCGAAATAATATGTATTTCTCAACCGCTAGCGAATTTAGAGGCGCCATGAGCATATGCTCTACTATGTGATTGGGAGCGAGTAAGCGCTGATAATGAACCGTAAAACCTGAGCGAGAAGACTATAAACTCCCAAGATCGGTAGTGATTAGGGAGGTACAATTAATAATAATTTTCAAGTGCGTGTCCTGCAACTTTCCTACAACTTGAAGTGAAACGGGTATATGTTGGCTGTCTTGAGCTAAGTGTATTTATCTATGTGTATCAATTTCATAAAGGATAAAAATCAAGCATCTTTGATGAGTTCTACAATATTATTTTGTAAAAACATGTTGAAAACATGAGATATATTTGTCCTATGAAGGAAAAGTTCAACGTTGAACTTTTATAAATATAAATATTTTACGACCGATAAAATTTTGTTATGTAAGAGCTTTAAGCCAAAATAAAGACATAAATGTTCGGTCTTGAGGGTTTTACTGGATTAATACCATTAGATTATCTAAGTAATTATAAATAGTCTAAAGAGGAGCATTTTTATAAAAAATTTTATTGCCTTTCGCCTCTTTTCTACATCTGATAGGCCATGTTGTCATGCGAAGAATATATTATCTATCCGCTTACGTTTATATGCATAATTCAAGACGCGATCTAGACGTTCTTCGGTCAATGATAGACAGGGTAATAAATTTAAAGCGAGATAAAATGGGTACCATAGGCTCAGTGCGTTCTGTAAAACTCAATCAGAAAAAGGGCGATAAATCAGGCTTTCCCTACAAAAGCAATTCCATATAAATATTATCATCTGATCGATTGGGCTTGTTTATACATTTGATTAAGTACCAGCTTTGTGACACCTACCCTTATTTATAGTCTTCTCGCTCAGGTTTTATGGTTCATTGTCAGCGCTTACTCGCCCCAATCACATAGTAGAGCATATGCTCATGAGGTCTCGAAGCTTGACTGCTTCCCCTAAAACCCGATCGCTTTGACTATATAATCGTATACTCTACTTACTATTATTCTTGTCTATCACCCACTTAATCGCATTTATAACTAAAGCTGGATCATCTTCATGGATGTAGTGGCTACAAGTATCACAAATGATATGTTTCGATATTGGTGATTTTGAAGAAAGATCTTTTTTAAGTTCAACATCCACTATGTTGTGTCTTCTTTGTATATCGTTTTTGGGGTTTTCATAAGTAGTTGCACTTAAAACAACCAAAGGTACTTCTGGAAAACTGTCGATTGCATTCACTTGCGCAAGTGTTTTAGCAAAACCCTTTATCTCTCCCTCAATAGCAGGAGGTAAAATCAAACTCGCCCAATACGGCATTGATGAAGGCGGTTTACAGTAATTCAGTTTTTCGATTATACAACGTTCAGGATACTTGGAAGGGTAAGGATCTACTAAAATTACGCCTGAAACCTCTTCTGGGTAGGTTTTGGTATATAACTCCATGTATGTGCCGCCTAGGGAATGACCAACCAATATATAGGGCGGTGAGAGGTTTGCTTGTTTAAGTAAATTTCTGAGCTCATTAATAATAACTTGCCCACTTCTTTTTACGATATTGCTTTTACTTCCACTAAAGCCGGCTCTGTTATAGGCAAAAGCTTGCGAAACTTTTTCTACTTGATTAATGATAGGTTCCCAAGTAGTCATATCATTACCGAGTCCAGACTCAAAAGTAACTGTTGGTTAAGGCTCCCCTGCTCAGTTTCTATTTTTTGATAATTTAGGTGGCTAATAAATACAGCCATGAATAATAAAATAACGGCAAGTCGTCTTTCTAATGCTGTACCTTGAAAATTTTATAAATATTTTAATTTAGTAGGTCTTATAAGATCGAATATAGTTTAGAGAATTACAAAATATAAATATGTATCAAAAATCGTGTGCGAAAGGCATCGTTAGCATTCTAGCAGAAGACTTAAAATTAAATGAAATCATAGGTTTATTCGTGTCTGTTCGAATGAATCCTGTTTTGTAAAAACATGTTGAAAATATGAAATATATTTACCTTATGAAGGAAAAGTTCAACGTTGAACTTTTATAAAAATAAATATTTTGCGACCGATAAAATTTTGTTATGTAAGCGCCTTAAATCGAACTAAATATAGTCTTCTCGCTCAGGTTTTAGGGGGCATTGTCAGCGCTTACTCGCCCCAATCTAATAGTAGAGCATATGCTCATGGGGTCTCGAAGCTTGCCTGCATGCAGGTAAGGGGCGAGAGTAGGACGCGGTAGCTTTGACGGCTTTGCTTATCATGGATGTAAGTACTTCGGTTTCGTCTGGAACTAGAAACCTGCCCCTAAAAACCGATCGCTTTGACTATACATACTTAATTGTTCGGTCTTGAGATTTAAACTGAATTAATACCATTCGTTTATCTAAGAAATATTAAATAAACTCAAGTTGCTAATTCTTATAAATAGTTGTATTGCCTTCGCCCTCCTCTCCCCTCTTTTCTATATCAAATTAGCCTGTTGTAATGCGAAAAATATATTATCGATCCGTTTACGCTGATATGCATAATTCAAGACGCGACCTTGAAGTTATTCGGTCAATGTTCGACAGGGTGTAAATTCAAAGCGAGATAAAATAGGTGGTGTAAATGAATTAAGAAATCAAATATAAAGTCTAGATTGGAGCGTTGCCAAAAAGCGTAAAATAGGTGACATAGGCTCAGTGCGTGCTGTAAAACTCAGTCAGAAAAAATGCTATAAATCAGCCTACTCTACCAAAAGCAATTTCCTATAAATAGTATCATCTGCTCGATCGGGCTTGTTAAACAATTGGATTAAGTGCCGGCGTCGCGACACCTATTTTTATGTATTAGGTGCTTTTTCGTTGAAAAAGAGCACTTTATCACATGTATCATTAATACAATTGATGAGAAAGTCAATAACAGTGCAACAAGGTATGAAGCAATAACCGAGCTCACACCTACAGCTGTACCAATAATAAGTAACCATTTGGGTGCGTCATTATTTTTAATCCAGAAATATAAAATGACAAAATACATAACCCATGCTGCAATAAATAAAGGCGCCCCCATTGTTTGCGTAATAAGCAAAGTTAAGAAGGAAGGGACTGTGCATAAAACTGCCGCAATAAGACGATATTTCATAAGCACCTAACGAGCCTGTAGAATTACTCGTTTTTATGGTTACTTATAATTGTTAAAACAGTATCTGATTTTGTCAGCTGCTTCAATCTTATTTACAGTATTTTTGAGGGGCTTAATACTGATTGGCTATTTCAGGTGAGTGTGATGTGGGTGGCTGTTTTGATGGGGTTTATCGTAAATAGAGGCTGTTTTACGTTATGATTGAAGTTTACTTCTTAACTTCTCAAAATTATGTACTAAACAATACAGTTGCCACTATGTATTTACTTTATCTTGACCCCACAACGTGAATTTATTCATGCCTATATTAACCGTGACGTTGCCAAAAATTAGCTAAGCACCATGGATGGAGTGAATGTCGATAATGCAGGAGCAATTATCAACCTATTGTGCCAAGTCTTTTACTGTAATATGTCGGCCTGAAGGGATGTCTATTTTTATCTTCATTCTCGCCGTGTGATTTAAATGTGTATTGGCATTTAATTCAAACGGCACTTACTTACCGATTTTTGTGGTGGCTTTCACATGTATTGGGCTTTAAAAGGACACACTCGGTAGTCGGTTGAATAACCTGTAAAGCTGATATGGATTTTATCGCCGGTTTAATACGATTGTTTTGTCTACACTGTAAAAAAATCGTGTGGGCAAGCATCTTTCCCTTTAACTGAAGACTTAAAACTAAATGAAATCATAGATTTAATATTGTTTGTCCCGCATTAGTTACACACGATCCTGCCCTCACCTATTTGCCAGTAGGCCTTACTCTAAGCAAACTTGTTCAGATATCGCAGAGTTGTAATTCATGTTCAATTTTTAAGTGTAAATTTAATGAGTTCATTTAGCTTAATAATTAAATTTAGGTATCTGACATATTTATTAATATTGGAGGACACATAAAGGTTAAAATTATAAAAGTTCAACGTTGAACTTTTTAGCTTAGTCACGATCGGATTATGATTTTAATCACTTTGATCAAATCGAATACCCCCATATAAACCGTCTTAAACATCATCTCTTGCTTGATATTTTACTGTTGAATATAAGTGCTGTGATATCGATAGATAGAAACAGCGAGCTATTTTTAAAATCAAAGAGCGCAACACAGTACTTCATGCGGTCAGAGCTTGGAGCCTCAACATCAATTTTTTAGGGCTGGTCGTCGTTGATGAAAAATGAAATTACAGTTATACCTGAATTACTTAACTTGCTGAGTATTGAAAATAGCATTAAGAGGTAATTATTTGGGTATGCAAGCAAATTTAAAGCTTGGTGACATAAAATACACGAGAAGGATTACGGGTGAAAATTATAAAATCTACGCAAACATTGATAATGGCCATGGAGGGATAAAACGAGAAAATTCGAATGAATATTGTTAAATATTAGATGGTTAAGAAAGGATCAGTGCTTAGGACGGGTTTAAAAATCATGATTGAAATTAAATTTGAAGTCGTTGAAAAATAAACCGGTAAGTTGACTTTAGAAATCTGCGGGTATACCTGCTCGCTTAAATTAGATACAGATCAAGCACTTAATACGTTAGAAGCCATTGGCAAATATAAAAAAGTATTGGGCATGACGCTTACAGAAGGTGAGTGCCGATTTAGAAAAGGAAGTGGAGCTTGAGCGTTTAACGTAATGAGAAAAATAGTGCTGAATCGTTACAAACAAAATAATACAAAATCAGCCAGTAGGGCATGTAAAAAGAAGCTCGCAGGGCTAGACGATAAATATCACTCAATTTTGTTAGGTTCAGGAATTAAATGCGCACGTCAGATCATTTAACCATAGTAGAACTAAATAATTGTCAATTTGGCAGGTATGTAATACTATTTAAATAGTAATATCATAGTTTTAATGTGGGTGTTGGATGTTCATCAGAAAATTTTACATATTTGGAGGTATTTCATTAGCCTCTGCATTGCTTGGTTGTGGTATTAATTTAAGTCAAATTGATGCTTCTAGTGAGCAACCACAAGAGGCAGACACTAAAACCGAAATTATTGATAGTCGATTAATCGATAATGGCGGGAGTGGTCCTTACAAATCAATTGCCGCTAAAGAATCTAGCCTAGTGGATTTTGTCGTATATCGACCAGAGGATTTAGCCGTTGCTAGCCAACAGGAAAACAAGTTACCTATTTTAGTTTTTGCTAATGGCGGCTGTAATAACACGTCTATACCTCATGAGCGAATGCTATCTGAGGTTGCTTCGCAAGGCTATATTGTTGTTGCTTTAGGATCGTTACAGCGAACTTTGTTAGACAGAGAGTTAAATAAAGCGCCAAATGGCATGATGCTAGAAGCGATTAACTGGGTAAATCAAAAAAATAATGAACAAAAGAGCGAGTATTACCAAAAACTTGATCTTGATAATATTGCTATAGGTGGGCAGTCATGCGGTGGTGCCCAAGTTTTAGCCGTGGGTGCAAACAATCGAGTTAAAACTTACATAATGTTTAACTCTGGTATTGGTGACATGATAATGGCTGATGCTAACCGTGAATCTCTTAAAAATCTTCATGGTCCTGTACTGTATATGGTCGGAGGAGAGACCGATGTTGCAACTGCGAATGCTGAATTAGATTATGCGCGAATAAACCATGTTCCTGTGGCATTTTCAAACTTACTGACAGCAGGGCATGGTGGCACATTTGATCAAAAGTTTGGCGGGTCATATGCAGCCATGACATTAAAATGGCTTGATTGGCAGTTGAAAGGAAAAACAGACCAAGCGCAAGTCTTTTTACAAAGTGAGTTATCTCAATTCCCAGGCTGGACTATGAAAGCTAAACAGTTTTAGCTTTTAATCAAAATTATACTTACATGGGTGTCACTGGATTTTTAAATGAAAAAAAATAACATAATCAATAAGCTAGTTGTTGCTTCTCTCATTTCTGTTTGTAGTTTAAATCTTGCTGCAAAAAGCTTAACAACAGTTAGTGTTGAGCAAGGTATCGTTGAAGGCAAAAAAATTGACAATTTAGCGGTATTCAAAGGTATCCCTTTCGCTAAGCCTCCGGTAGGCGATCTTCGCTGGAAAGCACCTTTGCCAGCGGAAAAGTGGCAAGGTGTAAAGCAAGCTTTCACATATTCGCCTTCATGTATTCAGGCGGGAAATCCGCCTTCTCGCATTAGTGAAGATTGCTTATATTTAAATATTTGGACACCTGCACAAACAAGTAATGAGAGAGTACCTGTTTTTGTTTGGATTTACGGTGGGGGGTTCAGTTTTGGTAGCTCTGCCGATCCTATTTTTGACGGTCGCAATCTTGCTAAAAAAGGGGTCATAGTTGTCTCTATTGCATATAGGGTAGGGCAGTTAGGCTTTTTAGCTAATCCAGAATTAAGCAAAGAAAATCCTAATGTTGTTTCTGGTAATTACGGCCTACTTGACCAAATATCAGCGTTAAAATGGGTTAAACAAAATATAGCTTCTTTTGGTGGCGATCCAAATAAAGTTACCATTGCGGGCGAATCCGCTGGTGGTATTTCAGTTAGCATGTTAGCGGCTTCACCTCAGGCTAAAGGATTATTTCATGGTGCTATTTCACAAAGTGGTGGTTCTTTTGGTCCAAGTAGAAAGCGCGGCTACCCAGGCGAAAATATGATTTTATTAAGTCAAGCTGAAGCTGAAGGTGAAAAGTATGTGAAGCAATTTGGTGCTAGCTCGATTGCTGAGTTACGCAAAATGGATGCTGAAACGTTTATCCCTAAAGGCTGGTCTTTACCGGGGGGGTGGCCAATCGTTGATGGTTATGTGATCAAAGACGATCAACATGAACTATATCAAAGAGGTGAGTACAATGATGTACCTGTATTAGTTGGATATAACTCAGATGAAGGCGCAAGTTTTGTGTGGAATAATGATGCTAAGGCCTTCATTGAGGGATTAGAAACTCGCTTTGGCCCATACGCAAATAGTTTACTTAAAGCTTATCCCATGACAGATAAAAAAATCACACGTGCTGGGCGTAACATAATTCGTGATGCTGCTTTTGGTTGGCATAGTTGGAGCTGGGCAAAACTTCAATCCGAAACAGGGAAATCACCCGTTTATTTATATTTCTTTGATCAGCACCCAAACCATCCTAAAGGTTCGGAAAAATATAATTATGGTTCACCTCATGGACAAGATATTGCTTATGTTTTTCAAAATATGGATAGCAATAACCCTGATATTACAAAAGCTGATTTAGCGTTGTCGGATTCAATTTCTAATTATTGGGTCAATTTTATTAAGTTTGGTAACCCTAATGGTAATAAAAATTTAGCAACATGGCCTAAGTATGAGTCTAAATCGCAAAAAGTCATGTACTTTCAGCAAGAACCCAAAGTGGGTCCAGTGCCAGATGCTAAAGCGCTGAACGCACTTGATGAGTACTTTGAGTGGCGTCGAACTGATGAAGGACGACAGTGGGCTAATCAATAAAATAATACAGCTACACCTTGAGTAAAACGGGTGTAGTAATATATTTTGTGATTTTAGTAGAATTATCTCAGCAGTCCGTGCGCCGAGCTGCGGGTTTATTAGTGTCTGTTTCGCATGGTTCCCGCATGAGTTTTAATTTTTAGTGAAATCCGTCAACATCAGAGTAAAAAACACGTTCACTTAATTTTAGATGACGCAGGCATACCACTGAACTAATACGGCTAAGGGTTAAGTAAAATAACACAATACGATTCATTATTTATCGCCTTACCGTCTAAATTTGGATCCCATAGAGCTGCCTTGAAAATGATCAACGAACATGTGCGAAATAATAATTTTTAAGTGCGCAGTCCTGCAGCTTGAAGTGAAACAGGTAAATGTTGGTAATCTTGAACAACATTTGTTTGATTATGTATATCAATTTCATCAAGGATAAAAATCAAGCACCTTTATAGCACTCTACAATGTTATTTTGTAAAAACATGAAATATATTTACCCTATGAAAGAAAAGTTCAACGTTGAACTTTTATCAGAATAAATAATTCGCGACCGATAAAATTTAGATATAAGAGCCTTAAGTTGAAATAAATAATTGTTCGTTCTTGATCAACTATTAGAGCTATTGGAGGATTACCGTCTGTATAGTAAGAGCACTAATGATCCTCAATGTATGCTCTCGCTTTTCTTTTGCTGAAATTTATGACGCCAATCGTGGATTTATGATTCATGAATAATCTAAATCTCTAGCCTTGGCCCAGCACCGATACTTGCAGCCAATCTAACGGCTTCTAGTTTAAATTTAGTCGTATGATTTTTACGTGGTTTCTTTGTTGTCATAAGTATCTCTATGGTTATTGTACTTACTTAGTTTCACAGTGAAGCAAACTTAGCGTTTAGCCACACTGGCTTGGACAGTTATATCGCAGATACGGAGTTTAGAAGTCGAAATCCTTTATTTCAAAAGAGTGAAACATACCAAACAGAAAAAGAAAAACGACGTTCTAAACGACGAGGCGGCAAGCCTAAGTTGTTTACAGCGGCTGCATTTCATTTTGATAATGACAACGGAAGTTGCCATTGTCCAGCCGGTAAAAAGCTGTGGCGACAAAGCAAGCATATTCAAACGGGCGATAAAATCTATGTTAGGTTTACGGGGTATTTAAAAGACTGTCGAGCGTGTCCATTGCAAGCCCAATGTATGCGAAAACCACCGCAAAAAACAGGACGCCAAGTGCAATTTGAATTAAATGCCGATACACAATTAAATCACACAGCGAGAATGAAGATAAAAATAGATAGCGCCGTAGGGCGACGAGAATACAGTAAAAGGTTAGGCACAATAGGTTGATAATTGCTCCTGCATTATCGACATTCACACCATCCATGGTGCTTAATCCATTTTTGGTAACATTACCGTGAATAAAGGTATGAATAAATTCACGTTACGGGGTCAAGAAAAAGTGAATACCCAATGGCAACTGTATTGTTTAGTGCATAATATTGAGAAGTTAAGAAGCAAACTACATTAATAGTGCAAAACTGCCTCTATTTACGGTAAAAACCAGCATAACAGCCACCCAAATCACACTCGCTTGAAATAGCTAACCAGCATAAATACCCTCAAAAAATACGGTAAATAAGATTGAAGCAGCTGACAAACTCAGATACTGTTTAACGCAATTAAAAATAACAATAAAAACGAGTAATTCTACAAGCTCGTTAGGTACCCAAAATACCCTCGTATTCTTTCATCTATAAGGACATAGTGTAATTATGAAAATCGAAAAAATAATACTAGCAAACTTTCGCTCATACAAAGATGAAATTGAAATCGACTTTGATGATCTTAATGTATTTGTCGGTCGAAACGATATTGGTAAATCGACAATATTGGAAGCTTTGGATATTTTCTTTAATGAAAATAAAGGCATCATCAAAATTGATAAAGACGATGTAAATAAGCAAGCTAAAGCGGAAGAGGATACAGACATCAAGATCGGTGTCGTATTCGGTGACTTACCCCCAACTTTAACTATTGATGCAACTAACCCAACTAAGTTAGATGAAGAATATTTACTTAATAAAGATGACAAATTAGAAGTAATAAAAGTGTTTCCAAATGCAGGCAAAGAAAAAATATTTGTTAAAGCTTTCCACCCTACAAATCCAGCATGCGCCAACCTCCATTTAAAAAAACAAGCAGAACTAAAGAAACTATTAACTGACGAAATGGAATGCGCAGACAAAACAAAAAACTCAGAAGTTAGAAAAGCCATTTGGTCACATCACGCTGAAGATCTTCAATTAGATGATATTAATATTGAATTAACTAAAATAGATGCCAAGAATTCATGGGAACAGTTAAAAAGCTATTTACCAATGTATGCTCTATTTCAATCTGATCGTAAGAATAGTGATGGAGATAGTGAAATCCAAAACCCTTTAAAGTTGGCTGTTCAGGAGATTTTAAAAGACCAGCGGCTTATGGATAGTTTAAATGCAGTAGCTGTAGAAGTTGAGGCTAAGTTAAATGAAGTAGCTGGTAAAACCTTAGAAAAACTTAACGAAATGAATCCTGAAATTGCTGACAGCTTAACTCCTGTGATACCTAGTGCAGAATCTTTGAAGTGGGTAGATGTATTTAAAAGTGTGTCAATTACAGGTGACGAAGATATCCCAATTAATAAAAGAGGAAGTGGTGTTAAAAGGCTAGTTTTACTAAACTTTTTCAGAGCTGAAGCTGAAAGAAGAAAAAATGAAAGTAATGTGCCTGACATTATTTATGCTATTGAAGAACCTGAAACGTCTCAGCATCCTAGCCATCAAAGAAAACTCATAGAGGCATTTAAAGAGCTCTCTCAGAGTGAAAACACTCAAGTATTGTTAACAACTCATAGTCCATCAATAGTTAAACTTCTTGATTTTGAACACCTTAAGCTTATTAAGAAAGAACCAATTAAAGAAGTCGTAAGTGTAGAGAGAAGTGAGCTACCTTACCCCTCGCTTAATGAAGTAAACTTTCTAGCCTTTGGTGAATCCAATGATGAATATCACAACGAACTATATGGCTATATTGAAAGCGAACAACTACTCAATGATTATAAAAATGGAAAGCCTACGATCACGTATATCAGAGTGAAGCGCAATGGTGAGCTATTAGAAGAACAAAAAATTGTTAGTGAATATATACGACACCAAATTCACCACCCTGAAAATGTTGAAAATGCACCATATACTGATGAACAGCTACAAAGCTCTATTGGTGCAATGAGAATCTTTGTACAGGAACAGTTGGCGTAAAGGGTACCTAACAACACGCCCTGAGGTGGACAGCAAGCATTAAGTTTTACTTTCTACCGCATATTTTAAGAGCGGTGAACCCTTACTTTTCAAGGCTTCTAGATAGGTTGATTCATCATATGCGGTGCTGGTTTGCCAGCACCGAAACAATATTCTGATCCACTTAAATGCCAACGCTCTGATGATGGTATTATGTGGTTTTCCTTTCGCTGTTTGTTGTTGATAATAAGCTTTAGCCCAAAACGAATATCGCACCGATTGACCTGCCCATTCAACAAATGTTTGCCGTAAAAATGTTGTGCATGAGTATCGCCAATGTATCCACTCT